>NZ_QTUC01000001.1:3715009-4372514 GCF_003386795.1 Thermasporomyces composti | reverse complement strand
GGCGTCTCGCTCGACCCGACCCGTGCCGTCCCAGCCGGGCGTCGTGGTGAGCTCGGGTGCTCGCGCCACGAGTCCGCTCGAGACCAGCGCGGAGTGGACGTCGACACGTGCGAGGTAGACCGGCCGCTGGGGCGCCGCCCGGTCGAGCTCCGCCAGGGTCGGCGGACGCGGATCCGGCCAGCCGGTCTCGTCCCAGCCGAATCCGAGGATCACCGCGGCCGGGTCCTGGCGGGCGCGCGCCGACAGCGCGTCCAGCACCGCCTCCCGGGTGGGCGCGTCGGACAGGTCGAGCCCGGCGAGGCGCAGGCCGGTCTGGGAGAGGTGGACGTGGGCGTCGACGAACGCCGGCGTCACCAGTCGACCGCGAAGGTCGACGACCTCGTCCGCTCCGGTGAGGTAGCCGTCCAGCTCATCCTCGTGGCCGAGCCAGGTGACGGTGTCGCCCTCCACGCACAAGGCGGTGGCGTCCGGCACGTCAGGCGACCGGATGAATCCGCGCCGGTAGACGACTCGCCGTGTCATGCGCTCATCCTGATGCGGAACACCGGGTGGGCGTGGGCGATCTCGCGGAAGCGCGAGAGTGGGTCGCTGGGCGCGAGCCCCAGGTGCGGGCGAGCCCCGGGCGCGATGGCGACGTAACGGCGCAGGACCGTTGCGCGGTCTGGGACCGGGACCACCTCGAGCCGCACGCGGATGTCGCGTCCGCGGCGTCGCAGGACTGCGCCGCCACCGGCGGCCTCCACGTTGCGAACCCATTGCGCGTTCGGGCCCAGCATGGACACCACGAACTCCTCCCCCGCGAGGTCGGCGATCGCGATGGGGACAGCGCTGACCTTGCCGGTGTGACGTCCGCGCACCATCAACACGGCGGCGTGGTCGGGGTACACCCGGCCAGTCGAGTACGCCCACGCGTCCACGCGGTTCCACAACCGCATGAGCGGGCCGGGACGCCCGCCTCGGTACATCGCGCGCTTGATCGCACCCGCGCGGCGCGCCGCGGAGGCGGCGATCCGGCGCAGCAAGCCTGGAGGCCTCACCGCCGACCACCCCACAGCAGCACGACGGCCGACAGTCCGGCAAGGCAGGGCAGGACCTGCAGCCAGCCGACCGCCGGGGCGAGTCCGACGTCGCCGGACGTGTCCTTCACGGTGAGCCCGGCGAGGACGACGCAGACCGCGACCGCCAGGATCACCGTCGCGAGCCACGGCGCCCAGCCCTTGCGGACCCACGTCGCCCAGATGGTGCCGAGCCAGCTCAGCACGCCCAGACCGCCGAGAACCGCCAGAATGGCCAGGTACCAGGTCACGGCGGTCGCGATCTCGCCTTCGTGGTAGCTCGGGTAGCCGGCTCGAACGTGGTCAGCGAGCAAGCCTCGATTGGCGAGCGGGTAGACGGTCACGGCGACCGTCAGGGCGAGCCCGATCCCCATCACCACGAACAGCGTCCACTCGCGTGCCGTGCGCCGCGCGTTCGTCGTCGCTGGCGTCATGTCGATCTCCTGTCTCGTCGGAGGTGTCCTCACGCGCAGGCGCGCGACCCTGGCACGCCCGTCCCGTTCAGACAGTGACTGTCTCGGAGAGAGTCACTCTACGCTCCGAAGGCTGAAAGGAAAAGTCAAACTGATAGTCACTCTCCGTTCTTCTGTAGGATCACCTCATGGCCGGACTACGTGACCAGTGGCGGCGCGCCGCGATGCACGCGATCCAGGAGCGGGCCTTGGACCTGTTCGACGAGCGCGGGTTCACCGCTGTCACGATCGAGGAGATCGCCGCGGCCGCCGGCGTCTCGCCGTCGTCGGTGTATCGCTACTTCGGCACCAAGGAGGGAATCCTGGTCGCCGATGAGTTCGACACCATGGGCTCCGAGGCGCTCCGGGAGTTGGTGAATCCCGCGGATCCGGTCGACAGCCTCCTCCAAGCGGTTCGTCGGTACGAGGCGGTTCCGGACGAGCGCGCGGGGCGCAACGCGAGTCCATGGCGCCGAGTGCGCTACTTCTTCACCGAGCCATCGGTGCGGATGGCCGCCTGCGCTGCGCTCGACCGCGCCGCGCAACGGATCGCACCCCTGCTGGCCACCGAAGGTGGACTGAGCCCGTCCCAGGCCAGGGTCGTGGCCAACGCGCTCGCGTTCGGGTACTTCGGGGCACTGGAGTCGTGGTTCCGCGACGGAGGCGATCGACCGATCGCGGAGTACGTTGAGGAAGGACTGGCTCCGCTGCGGAGAATCTGGGCGAGCGAACCGCGTCGGGTTTCCTGAACTCGGTTCGAAAGCCCACGTGTGGTCGTCGTGGCGTCCCCGACGAGTGATCGCGATGGCGGGCGTCGTGGCAGCAGGCGTCGTGGCAGCAGGCATGGTGCACGTCATCGGCGGAGTCTCGCCTCGAACAAGGCTCGCAGGGCGGGCTCCGCGCGGAGCAGGTCGAACGCGTACTCCGCGTGGCCGGGCACGTAGCCGTTCCCGATCAGCATGGTGACGTCGGCCGCGACCCCTTCGGCGCCGAGAGCGGCCGCGCTGAACGACGTCGCCATCGAGAAGAAGACGACCGTCCCACCGTCGGCCGTGGCGAGGACGGCGCCGCCTTCACAGCCGGGAACGTCGACGCAGACGACGGTGATGTCGGCCGGACCACCAGCTTTGCCCACCGCGTCGGCAACCCCGACCGGGTCGCAGGCGTCGGCAACGACCACCGTGTCAGCGAGGCGGGAGGCTTCCAGGAGGGTCGCCTCCTCCTCGATCGGCACGACGCCGATGACCCGGGCCGCGCCGGCGCGGCGGGCCGCGGCGACGGCGAGCGACCCGGATTTTCCGGCGGCCCCCAGCACGCACACGGTCGGCGAGGCGTAGCGGCCCACGACCCGAGCCGTGAGCGCCGGCGCGCCGCACACGTCGGCGACCGCGAGAGCGAGAGGTGTGGGCAGGTCGTCGGGGAGCTTCGCAGCGATGGATCGGCCAAACAGGATCGCGTACCCCCGGCACGGCACTTGCTCGCCGTCACCGTCCCACGCCTCCAACCCGTCCTCGATGACGAGGGGGGTGAGCGTGAGCGAGACAAGGGTGGCGATGCGGTCGCCGGGCGCCAGGCCGAGCGGTGAGGCTGGTCCCACCTCCTCCACCGTGCCGACGAGCATGCCTCCGGATCCCGTGACCGGATTGTGCATCTTGCCACGAGTGCGGACGATCTCCAGCACCGCGCGGCGGATCGCCTCGCCGTCCCCGTCATGGGCAGTGCGCAGCTGGCGGTAGGACGCGGCGTCCAGGTTGAGCCGGTCGACCCTGACGCGGACCTCGTCCGGCCACAGGTCGGGCCGAGTGTCGAGGCACTCGGCCATTTGCGGAAGCACGCCGCGTGGACTGATGACCCGGTGGAGTCCGAGCGGCGAGCCAGGGAGCGGCGGTGACGCGGCCACGAGACGCCTCCTCGCAGATTCTGCGGGATACAGTCATTCTCACTACAGATTCTTCTGTAGTCTGCGGTTCAGACAGTACGACATCCGTTGATCGGGTGGTATACGCGGAGGTGCTCGTGGCGCTTCAACCCCAGGACCAGCCGTACGAGTACAGGTACCGGCCCTTGGAGGAGCCGGACTGGACCCGACTACCGGGTTGGCGCCATGTGACCAAGGACGAGTGGGAGTCCGTCCAGTGGCAGCGGGCGCACTGCGTGAAGAACATCAAGCAGCTGCGCGAGGTGATGGGAGACCTGCTCGACGACAGCTTCTACGCCGACCTCGAGCGGGACCAGGCCGAGCGCGCGACGATGTCGATGCTGGTGCCCCCGCAGATGCTCAACACGATGGTCCCGGACCGGGTGCCGTCGACCGAGGCGTTCTACGCCGACCCAGTACGCAAGTACATGCTGCCGGTCTTCTCCGACCGCCGCACCGACTGGCCGTCCCACCCCTTGGCCACCCGTGACTCCCTGCACGAGCAGGAGATGTGGGTTGCCGAGGGCCTCACCCACCGTTACCCCACGAAGGTCCTCGCCGAACTGGTGCCGACCTGCCCGCAGTACTGCGGCCACTGCACCCGGATGGACCTCGTGGGCAACTCCACCCCGCAGGTGACCAAGCTCCGGTTCGGTTCGAAGCCGCAGAGCCGCTGGGACGCGATGCTGGACTACCTGCGCTCCCACCCCCAGGTCCGGGACGTGGTGGTCTCCGGTGGCGACGTCGCCAACGTGCCGTGGCCCAGGCTCGAGGCGTTCGTGCGCGCCCTGCTCGACATCGAGAACATCCGCGACATCCGCCTGGCCAGCAAGGCCCTCATGGGCCTCCCCCAGCACTGGTTGCAAGACGACGTTCGGGCTGGGATGGAGCGGCTGGCCAGGATCGCCAATGAGCGCGGAGTGATGATCGCGATCCACACCCACGTCAACACCGCCCAGTCGGTCACGCCCTTGGTGGCCAAGGCGGCCAAGGCGATGCTGGCGACCGGAATCCGGGACGTGCGCAACCAGGGCGTCCTGCTGCGTGGCGTCAACGACTCCGCGCAGCAGCTCCTCGACCTGTGCTTCGCGCTCCTCGACGGCGCGACGATCACGCCGTACTACTTCTACATGTGCGACATGATCCCGTTCAGCGAGCACTGGCGGGTGTCGCTGCGGCAGGCACAGCAGCTCCAGCACGACATCCTGGGGTACCTCCCAGGTTTCGCTACACCGCGCATCGTCTGCGACGTGCCGTACGTGGGCAAGCGCTGGGTGCACCAGGTAGCGCACTATGACACGACGCTGGGCATCAGCTACTGGAAGAAGAACTACCGGACCGGCATCGAACGCCCTGGGGACGACGCACTGGACCGCACCTACGAGTACTACGACCCCATCGACACCTTGCCGCCGGAAGGTCAGGCCTGGTGGCGCGAGCACGCCAGCCGGAACCTAGAGGAAGCCGGCCGCCGTCAGGCGGCGGCGTCGCGTGACGCGTCACGGCGGCAACTCGCCCTCGACGTCCGCTGACGAGCTCGTCACCCCCGTCCGAACAGGCGCGCGATCTGCGGATGCGCGTCCATGTAACCCCGCACCAGGTCACGGGCGACGCTCACCGAGTCGACCAGCGGATGCAGGGCGAACGCTCGGACCGCTGCGTCAACCGACCCTGTCGTGGCCGCCTCGATGGTCTGCCGCTCCACCGCCTTCACCTGCTGCATGAGGCCGAGCTGGTGCGGGTCGGGAGGGGACGTCGCGAGTGGGTGCGCACCGGCGCCGTCGACGAGGGACGGCACCTCGACCACCGCATCGGCGTCGAGGCCGGCGACAGCGCCGCCGTTGCGCACGTTGAGGATCATCGTCGCGCGCTCGTTCCGGGCGATCGCGGCCATGACCGCGAGGGCCACCCGCTCGTATCCTTCGTCGTCTTCCGCGGCCTCGGCTGCCTCCGCGTCGACGACCTCGTCGAGTCGCTTGCCCTTGGCCTCCGCCATGTACAACGCGCGCCGTTCGGTCATCGTGCGGCGCCACAGGTCCAGGGCGCGATCAGGTTCGCGTTCCACGGCCGCGTAGAAGTCGTCCTGCTGACGCAGGAGGAACTCACCGCGGGTGGACGGCTGCTCTCGAATCGCGCGTACCGCCTCTCGGCTGAAGTAGTAGTAGTACAAGTACTCGTTCGGGATCGCGCCCAGAGTCCTCAGCCACGACGGCCCGAAGATCACACCCTCCTCCAGCTGAGCCAGGGTGTGCTCGTCGGCCAGCAGGTCGGGTAGGTGGTCCTGTCCGTCCTGGACGAGTCGACGCAGCCACCCCAGGTGGTTGAGACCCACGTAGTCCGCGTGGGTGCGCGCGGGGTGCAGGCCGAGCGCTGCGGTGGCTCGCCGGACGAGTCCGCCGGGCGTGTCGCAGATGCCGAGGACCCGGTCGCCGAGGATCGGTTGAAGCGCCTCGGTGATCATCCCCGCGGGGTTGGTGAAGTTGATGAAGAAGGCGCGCGGCGCGACCGCCCGGACCCGTTCCGCGATCGCGCGCATGACCGGGATGGTGCGCAGACCGTAGGCGATGCCGCCGGGACCGGTCGTCTCCTGCCCGAGCACACCGAGGTCGAGCGCCACCCGCTCGTCGTGGACACGTCCGCGGAGGCCCCCGACCCGGATCGCCGAGAACACGAAGTCAGCTCCCTCGAGGGCTCGGTCGAGATCGGTGGTCGCGTCGACGCGCGGCGGCGTCGCATCGCCTGTCCCACCTGCGGCCTCGCGCGCGAGCTGGACCAACACCGCCTCCACGACGGCGAGCCGGGTTGGCGAGATGTCGTAGAGGGACACCTCGTCCACCCGCAGTGAGCCCTGGTCGCGGATTAGTGCCTGGTAGACGAGCGGGACCCGGAATCCGCCGCCGCCGAGTATCGCCAGCTTCACGTCGTGACCACCTCTCACGCAAAGGGTTGCGACTCACCGAGTCTGGAGCGAGGTCCTGGCGCGGATCCCGCCACGTGGGGTGCCAGAGCCGGCCGTCCCTCGTCCACTGTTCGAAGGCCACCTCACCGCCTCACCGACCGGAACGGGCGTCGCCCACGGGGCATCCCACGCGTCCGTGAGTGGCAGCGGCTCGTCGGAGGGAGAGTCTCGCCGTTCCAGCGACGTGAGCCGCCCGTGGGGTCGTGACCAGCGCGTCGTGGTTGCACCCGGACCCTACCCCCGTCCGACCTACCACGGGCGGCCACCGTCGTCGACGCCGCACCACAGGGATCCGACGAGGGATCCGAAGGTCATGGCCCGACTCCCGGCGCCCACTCGCCACCCACCGATCGCCACTGTCTGGGTGCGGATGGACAGGGGAAGCGTCCCAGGCGTGGCCACCGTGGGGGCGACGGTGGGCACCTGCGGAGGACTCGTCATCGTCGTTGGAAGACCCAGATCGCTGTGGTCACGCCGAGCAGCCGCAACCGCAGCCGGTCGCGTCGTCGTAGCTCGGCCGGGACCACGTCCTGTGGAATGTCCGGTACCAGGAGCACAACCCGCCCGCCAGGGCGAGTGACCCGCGCCATCTCCCCCAGCACCTGGCGAAGCCACGTGCGGGTGTCACGAGGCACGGTGTACTGGCGGCCGAAGGGCAGGTTGGACACGCACGCGTCGACCGACGCGTCGGGAAGATCGAGCGAACGAGCGTCTCCTCGCAACACCCGCGCGCCAGAGGCGTTGTGACGGCTTGTCGCCACAGCGGCGGGGTCGATGTCGCGTCCCTCGACCGTCCAACCCGTGGCGCACGCCTCAACGAGGATGGTGCCTGATCCACAGCACGGATCGAGCAGGACCCGTTGGGCGCGACGGTCGACTGGCTCACCCAGCGCCACCATGGCGGCGGCCACGGTCGGCCGCAGGGCACCGGGGCGCTCCACCGCTCGGCCGCCATGCTGTCGAGTGCGCGCGGTCGTGAGCCGGACACCGGCGACGAAACGACCACGGGTGTACTCCAGGACCCACACCTCGAGAGCCGCCGGGTCGGCGATCCGCCACCTCGGCCTCAGCTTGGAGACCACCTGCTCGGCCGCGTGCCGCAGCTGCGTGCGCCGCCAGGTCCGCTCCTGCAAGACCCGGGTGACCACTCGGTAGGTCAGCGGTGCGGTGCGAGCACGTTGCCGACCAGCACCGGCCCGCCACAGCTCAAGTCCTGCGGTCAGCTGCGCTGGCCTCACCACACGTCGGGCGATCCACGTCGGCCGGTCCCCTTCCGACCGCAGGGTCCGCCCGACTTCGACGAAGGCGTCCTCGATCGTGCGCAGGCGCAGCAGGTCGGCCTCCCGCCCCGGCGTCACCTCGCAGAGGATGACGTCCGACCGCCCGTCGTTGCCGACGTCACTCACCCGGACGCCAGGGAGGTTGGCGAGCTCCCGCCGCACCTGGGGTGCCAGGCCTGGGATCGCGTGCACGAACATCTTGGTGGCTGCTCGCGCCGACGCCTGCCTCCCGGGCCGGGCTTGCCGTGGAGTCGCCGTGCCGGGACGCGCCTCAGATCGCGGGCGCACGTTGCTCGTACGGCGTGGACAAGACGACGATCGTCCGTGTCGAGACATTGGCTTTGGCGCGGATCCGCGCGAGCAGCTCCTCCAGTGCGCTCGGGCTGGCGACACGAACCTTGAGGATGTAGTTCTCGTCGCCCGCGACTGAGTGGCAGGCCTCGATCTCGGGGATGTCGACCAGCAGCTCCGGTGAGTCGTCGGGCTGGCTCGGGTCGATCGGCTTGATGGAAACAAAGGCCGTCAACGGCAGACCCAGTGCCTCGTAGTCGAGGACCGCCGTGTAGCCCTTGATGATGCCGCGCTGCTCCAGGCGACGGACCCGCTGGTGGACGGCGGACGTCGACAGACCCGTCTCCTTGCCCAGGTCCGTGTAGGACATCCGGCCATTACGGGCGAGCAGCCGGACGATCTGGCGGTCGATCTGCTCCACGCCGGTCACCGTACCGCGCCGAGGCCGGACCGGTCAGCCACCGACGACTCGCAGCCCGCGCGGACGGTGGTTGAGCGACTCACCGCCGTCCTCGGTCACCACCACGATGTCCTCGATCCGGGCGCCGTGGCGGCCTTCGAGGTAGATGCCGGGCTCGACAGAGAACGTCATGCCAGGCTCGAGCCGGAGCGTGTTGCCCGCGACGATGTAGGGGTGTTCGTGGCTTTCGAGGCCAATTCCGTGACCGGTGCGGTGGATGAACGCGGGGCCGTATCCGGCCGCGGTGATGACATCCCGAGCGGCGGCGTCCACCGACTCGGCCGTCACGCCGGGCCGCACCTGGGCGCGCGCGGCCTGTTGGGCCCGCTCGAGCACCTGGTAGTAGCGCAGCAGCTCCTCCGGTGGCTCGCCTCCCGCGACGTAGGTGCGGGTCTCGTCGGAGCAGTAGCCGGCCGCGGTGGTGCCCCCGATGTCCACGACGACGGGGTCGCCCGGCTCGATCACCCGGTCGGAGAGCTCGTGGTGGGGAGACGCCGAGTTGGGACCGGAGCCGACGATCACGAAGTCGACCTGGACGTGCCCCTCGGCCAGGATCGCGTCGTAGATGTCCCGGCCGACCTCCCGCTCCGTGCGACCGGGCCGTAGCCATTCCTCGATCCGGGCGTGCACCCGGTCGATCGCCGCGGCCGCCTCCCGCAGGGCCGCGACCTCCGCCGGCGACTTGCGCATGCGAAGCTCGCGCAGCACGTCACCGGCCAGTCGCTGCTCGACGCCGGGCAGGGCGGCGCGCAACGCCAGCACCTTCTCCGCCCACATGCGGTTGTCGACTCCCACGGCGCGGACGTCGCCCGGCAGCAGCTTGGCCACCAGCGCGTACGGGTCGTCGGTCTCCTGCCAGGACACCAGCTCCACGTCGAGCGCCTCCACGCCGGCGGCCTCGGCGGCTGGCTTCTCCAGCGCGGGCACGACGAGGGTCGGTTCGCCCGAGGCGGGCACGATCAGGCACGTGAGGCGTTCGAGCGGCTTGGCGTCGTAGCCGGTGAGGTACCGCAGGTCTGGTCCGGGCGAGATCAGCAGCGCGTCGAGTCCGGACGACGCCGCGCCCGAGCGGGCGCGATCGAGGCGGGCACGCAGGTCGGTGGTCGGTACGGCGGATGTCACGCGGATCACTGTAGGGGGTGCGCTTCGACTCCGTCGTCCGGCCACGCTGTGGACCAGGCGATGTCCCCCGCCTGTGCCACGATGGCGAGGTGCCCAAGCTACTGCTCCTCGACACGGCGTCGCTCTACTTTCGTGCGTTCTATGGCGTCCCCGAGTCGCTTCGCGCGCCCGATGGGACACCGGTCAACGCCGTGCGCGGACTGCTCGACTTCCTCACTCGCCTGGTCGGCGACCACAAGCCGACCCACCTGGTCGCGTGCTGGGACGACGACTGGCGCCCGGCGTGGCGGGTGCGGCTGGTGCCCAGCTACAAGGCACACCGGGTGGCCTTGCGAATGCCGGAGGGACCGGACCTCGAGGAGGTACCGCCCGCCCTGGAGGTCCAGGTCCCGCTGATCCGGCAGGCGCTCGACGCGCTCGGCATCGCGGTCGTCGGCGCGCCCGGCTACGAGGCCGACGACGTGATCGGCACGTTGGCGGCCCGCGCCCACATGCCGGTCGACGTCGTGACCGGCGATCGAGACCTGTTCCAGGTCGTCGACGACGAACGCGGCGTCCGCGTCCTCTACACCGCGCGGGGCGTGGGGAACCTGCAGGTCGTCGACGAGGAGTGGGTGCAGCGCAAGTACGGGGTCCCCGCCCGCCACTACGCCGACTTCGCCCTGTTGCGCGGGGATCCCTCCGACGGCCTGCCAGGGGTCCCCGGCGTTGGCGAGAAGACGGCCGCGTCCCTGGTGGGACGCTACGGCGACATCGATGCCATCATCGCCGCGGCTGGTGATGACGCCAGTGGAATGGCACCCAGCCTGCGCGCCAAGATCCAACAAGCCGCGGACTATCTCGCAGCCGCCCGCGACGTGGTGCGAGTCGCGACCGACGTGGACCTTCCCGACATCGACCAGGCGCTCCCCCGTGAGCCGGCTGACCTGGAGAGGTGGCAACGTCTCGTTGACCAGTGGCGTCTGGGCGGGTCGGCCACCCGACTGGTGAGCACGCTCGCTGCCGTGTGAGTCAGGGGCGTCCGGCCCCGGCGCGTCTGGCCCGACCTGACGGCCGGACCAAACGCGAACCGAGGGTGTGCCAGACCGACGTGTACCCAGACTGTCGAAGGGCGCTGATCAGATCAGGCCGAGTGCCTGCATCGCCTCCGCGACCCGCACGAAGCCCGTCACGTTCGCGCCCAGGACGAGGTTCCCGGGAGAGCCGTACTCCTCGGCCGCCTCGTGGCAGGCGGCGTGCACGTCCCGCATGATCTGCTCCAGCCGACGCTCGGTGTACTCGAACGACCAGCTGTCGCGCGAGGCGTTCTGCTGCATCTCCAGCGCGGATGTCGCGACGCCGCCGGCGTTCGCGGCCTTGCCGGGACCGTACGCGATGCCGGCCTCCAGGAAGACCCTGATTCCCTCCGGGGTGGTGGGCATGTTCGCCCCCTCGGAGACGGCGATGCAGCCGTTCTTCACCAGCGAGATCGCCGTGTCGCGGGAGATCTCGTTGTGGGTCGCGGACGGGATGGCGACATCACACGGCACGTCCCACACTGATCCGCCAGCGACGTGACGCGCGTGCGGCACCCGCTCGGCGTAGGCGGTGAGCCGACCCCGTTCGACCTCCTTGACCTGCTTGAGCACCTCGAGGTTGAGTCCGCGCTCGTCGACCACGTAGCCGTTGGAGTCGGAGCAGGCGATCACCCGCGCGCCGAGCTGGCTGCACTTCTCCGCGGCGTAGATGGCGACGTTGCCCGCGCCGGACACGACGACGGTCTTGCCCTCCAGCGACGTGCCGCGAGCCGCGAGCATCTCCTGGGCGAAGAACGCCGCGCCGTATCCGGTCGCCTCCTTGCGGACGCGGGCACCACCCCAGCTCAGGCCCTTTCCGGTCAAGACGCCGGACTCGTACCGGTTCGTGATGCGCTTGTACTGGCCGAACAGGTAGCCGAGCTCACGGGTGCCGACGCCGATGTCTCCAGCCGGCACGTCGGTCTGCTCACCGAGGTGGCGGTACAGCTCCGTCATGAACGACTGGCAGAACCGCATGATCTCCGCGTCCGACTTGCCCTTGGGGTCGAAGTCCGAGCCACCCTTCGCACCGCCGATGGGCATACCGGTGAGCGCGTTCTTGAAGACCTGCTCGAAACCGAGGAACTTGATCGTGCCGAGGTAGACCGACGGGTGGAAACGCAGGCCGCCCTTGTACGGGCCCAAGGCGGAGTTGAACTCCACGCGGAACCCGCGGTTGATGTGAACCTCGCCACGGTCGTCGGTCCACGGCACCCGGAAGATGATCTGGCGTTCTGGTTCGCAGATCCGCTCAATCATCTTCATCTCGGCGTACTCAGGGTGGCGGTCCAAGACCGGCACGAGAGACTCCAACACCTCCCGGACCGCCTGGTGGAACTCGTGTTCCGCTGGGTTACGCCTGAGCACGTCGGCGTAGATGCGCTCGATCGTGGCCATGCTGTCGGCCATGCGGCGTGTGCGTCCTTCCTGTTGCGCGTGCTCGCGGAGGCTTCCGCTGCACAATAACCGGCTGGTCAGCCGCCTCTGATGGCCCAGGTCCAAAGTCCGCGGGCGCGTGGGACAACCCGTCACCTGCGGGGGCGGGTCGGCTCCAGTCCGTGTCAGTCGTCGGAGCCGACCGACGCGTACGCGACGACCCCACGACGCATCACGTCGGCCACCACGCGGGCGGTCCGCCGCACAGGGCCCTCGCCTGCCGCGTCAGCGATCTGATCGGCCAGGTCGAGGATCTGCTTGACCCACCGGACGAAGTCGCCGGCCGCCTGTCCTGACTCCTCCAGCACTTCCGTCAAGGACGCACCGGACGCCCACCGGTACGCCGCCCACGCGAAACCGAGATCCGGCTCGCGGAGGAAGTCCAGCTGAAAGTCATCCTCGAGCGCGTCGAGGTCGCCCCAGATGCGGACCAGGTCGCCGAGGGCCGTCTTGGCCGGGCCACCTGGCAGCTTCGGCGGACCCACGTCGTCGGGGGTCCGGGATTCGTATACCAGGGCCGACAGGCATGCCGCCAGTTCGGCCGGCTCGAGGCCGTCCCACACACCCTGACGTAGGCACTCGGCGGCGACCAGGTCGAGCTCGCTGTAGATGCGCGCCAGACGGTCGCCGGCCGGTGTGGTGCGATCGCCGTCGAGGTACTCCAGCTCGTCCAAAACCTGACAAACCCGATCGAACTGGCGAGCGATGGTGTTGGAACGGTGATCCACCCGCCGCTGCAACGCCTCCGTCTCCCGCTGGAGCCGAAGGTAGCGCTCCGCCCACCGAGCGTGTTCCTCTCGGTCGGGGCAGCTGTGGCACGGGTGCGCCCGCAGTGCGGCTCGCAGCCTGTGCAGCTCTGCGTCGTCCGCGGCCGGCGAGGGAGCGGCCGGTCTGCGGACGCGAGGCTCCTCGGGCACCCTGGCCCGCAGGGTGGCCGCCAGGTCTCGACGGTGCTGAGGGCTGCGCGGGTTGAACGAGCGCGGCAATCGCAGCCGCTGCACCGGGTGCACCGGGTAGGGAAAGTCGACCAGCGACAGTCGGCGCACGCGCCGATCGGCGGTGAGAACGGTCGGGCGCGGGTCGTCGCCGCGGGCGGTCTGGCCCACGTCGAGCACCACCGCCAGGCCGGCCCGGCGTCCCGCCGGCACCTGGATCACGTCACCGGGCCGCAGGCGGCCCAACGAGCCCACGACCTCAGCGCGCCGGTCGGCGCGTCGGCGGCGGGCGAGGTCGCTCTCGCGGTCCTTGATCTGGCGGCGCAGGGTGGCGTACTCCAGGAAGTCGCCCGCGTCGCACCGCATCGCCTCCCGGTAGCCGTCGAGCGCCTCCTGGTTGCGGCGGATCTGCCGAGCCAGACCGACGACGGCGCGGTCTGCCTGGAACTGCGCGAACGAGGACTCCAGCAGCTCCCGGGCGCGGTCTCGGCCGAACTGCCGGACCAGGTTGACTGCCATGTTGTAGGAGGGTCGGAAGCTGGACCGCAGCGGGTAGGTCCGGGTGGAGGCCAGGCCGGCGACCGCGGTGGGATCCAGGTCCGGCTGCCACAGAACCACGCCGTGCCCCTCGACGTCGATGCCTCGCCGGCCCGCGCGGCCCGTGAGCTGGGTGTATTCCCCCGGCGTGATCTGCGCATGCGTCTGGCCGTTCCACTTGACCAGTCGCTCGAGGACCACCGAGCGTGCCGGCATGTTGATGCCGAGGGCGAGCGTCTCGGTCGCGAAGACCAGCTTGACCAGACCTCGGGCGAACAGGTGCTCCACGACCTCTTTGAACGTGGGGAGCATGCCGGCGTGGTGCGCGGCGACACCGCGCTCGAGGCCTTCCAGCCACTCGGCGTAACCGAGCACGTCGAGGTCTTCCTCTGGCAGATCGGCGCAGCGCTCCTCGACGAAGTCGCGAATCTCGGCGGCCTCGGCGGGGGTGGTGAGGCGGACCCCCTCGTAGAGGCACTGGAGGACGGCGGTGTCGCAGCCCTGGCGGCTGAAGATGAACATGATCGCCGGCAGGAGGCCCTCGGCCGCGAGCTTCCGCGCTACCTGGGGGCGCGTCGGGGTGTAGGCGATCCGGCTTCCGCGAGGTTGGCGACCGCGGCGTGGCCCGCGTTGGTCGCGACGTGCGAACCGCCAGTGGTCGCGCACGACGCGCTCCAGCTCCGGGTTGACCTTGGCCCGTCCATCGGGGTGGCCGGTGTCGGCGAACAAGTCGTACAGGCGTCGGCCCACCATCACGTGCTGGTACAGCGGCACTGGACGGCGCTCTTCGACGACGATTTCGGTGTCGCCGCGGACGGTGGCCAGCCACTCACCGAACTCCTCGGCGTTCGAGACCGTCGCCGACAGGGAGACGACCTGCACCGACTCCGGGAGGTGGATGATCACCTCCTCCCACGTGGCGCCCCGAAACGGGTCGGCGAGGTAGTGGACCTCGTCCATGACCACGTACGCCAGCCCCAGCAACGTGGGGGAACCGGCGTAGAGCATGTTGCGCAGCACCTCGGTGGTCATGACCACGATCGGGGCCTCGCCGTTGATCGTGTTGTCGCCGGTGAGCAGCCCCACCTGGTCCGTGCCGTAGCGGTTGACCAGCTCCACGTACTTCTGGTTCGACAGCGCCTTGATGGGGGTGGTGTAGAAGCACTTGCCGCCGACCTCGAGCGCCAGGTGGACGGCGAACTCCCCCACCACGGTCTTGCCGGAGCCCGTCGGCGCGGCGACCAGGACCCCCTTGCCGGCTTCGAGCGCCTGACAGGCCCTGACCTGGAACGGGTCGAAGTCGAAGGCGTAGAGCTGTCGAAACGACCGGAGCTTTGTGCCGTTGTCGGCGCGGAACCGGGCGTACCGCTCCGCGGGTGAGCTCATGGCTCCCAGGCTACGGCCTGGCTCCCCCGCGCTCGCGTGGGCATCCCTCACCGTCGCGAGGTTGCGCGCGCATCGCCTGATTCGTCCCAGTGCGTGGCCGTTTGGCGGAGCAAAGTTGTCGAGCAGCCGAAGGCGCGTCAGCGCGTCTCCGGCGGCGGTGGGGCGAAGACCTGGAGGGCTCCGGGCACGCATTCGACGGTCAGCGGCAGCGGCGCCACGGGCTCGCCGTCGGCGTAGGCGGTCACGTCGTCGGACGAGAGGGTGACCTTCTTGGCGCGGTAGGTCGTCAGCGCCGGATGTCCGACGTGCGTGCCCTTGCTGAGCTTGGGGAACATCCAGACGAGCTCCCGCCGGCGGATCGCGCCAACGACCGTGACGTCGAGCATGCCGTCGGTCGGGTCGGCGCCCTCGCAGATGCGCAGACCTCCGCCGTAGGAGCGTGTCACGCCGACCGCGACGAGCAACGCGTTGGCGTGCTCCTCCTCGCCGTCCAGGTCGAGGACGAAGTGCTGGGTGCGGAAGCGGCCGAGCTCGGCGAGCACGGCGACGTCGTAGCGCATGCGTCCGCGCGGCCACGTCATCGTCTGCATACGCTCGGCCACTCGCGAGTCGAATCCCGCGCACAGCACGGTCGCGAACCACCCGTCGGGGGTGCGGCCCAGGTCGTGGGAGCGGGTGAATCCGGCGACGACGATGTCTGCGGCGGCGAGCGGGTCCCGCACGGGGATGCCGATCGCGCGGGCGAGGTCGTTCCCGGTACCCGCGGGAATCACGCCCAGTGGTGTCGACGTCTGCGCCACCGCGTCGAGGGCCAGCCGCACCATTCCGTCGCCGCCGACGATGACGAGGCCGTCGACGCCCCGGGCGACGGCCCGCCGCGCCATGTCCGCGGCCTCCGCCGCGTCACGACCAGCCTCCCACCGGGCGTCGAGGCCAGCCTCACGCAGCCGGTCGGTCACAGGTTCGGCCAACCGGGCACCACGTCCACGCCCGGACGTCGGGTTGACGAGGACGACGATCTCACGCGCCACGCCGCGAGCGTAGCGCCCGGCGGGTGTCGATGGGGACAGCACCACCGCCCGGCACCGGCGAGGGATCAGCTTCGGTCGCGGTCACCGGCGGTCAGTCGTCGACCTTACCGGCGTTCTGAATGGCATCGATGTCGATGCCCTGGGCGATGAGACGGGCCCGACGCCGCCGGTCGAACATCCTCGCGATGATCTCCGAGGCGAGGAACAGCATGCACATCGGGATGGCCAGCAGCAGCATCGTGATCGGGTCGACGGTCGGCGTCGCGACGGCCGCGAACACGAAGATGAAGAAGATGATCGGCGACCGCCACCTGCCGATTCGCTCACCGGTGAGGACGCCGACGAGGTTGAGCAGCACGACGAACACCGGGATGAGGAAGGCCACCCCGAAGACGACCAGCACCCGCAGGACGAACGAGAGGAACTCCTCGATGTTGAGGATGTTCTCGAAGAGGCTCCCGGGCGGGGTGAAGCTGAGCAGGACCTCCAGACCTCTGGGCAGGACCCAGTAGCCGAGCAAGATGCCGCCGACGAACAGCGGTGCCGAGGAACCCAGGAACAGCAACGTGTACTTGCGCTCGTGCCGGTGCAGCCCTGGGACGATGAACGCCCAGATCTGGTAGAGCCACACCGGGCACGACAGCACGAGGCCGGCCACCAGCGAGATCTTGAGCATGATCATGAGCGGGCTGGCGGCACCGCCGAAGTTCAGCTTGGCGTCGACGCCCTTCTCCTCGGCGATCTGCTCCATGGCCGCCACGAGGGGCTTCGAGAGCAGGTCGAAGATGGCCTCGCGGAAGTACCACGCCACCACCATGCCGAGCAGGAGGGCCACGACTGACTTGATCAGACGCGACCGCAGCTCCCGAAGGTGCTCGACAAGCGTCATCCGCCCCTCGGGGTCGGGTGGCGGCTTGCGGCTACGACCCACGCGCAGGCGCGGGAGAGAAAGGCTCACGACACCCCCAGGTTGGCCCGGTGCACCTCAGCGGAGGAAAGCGGCAGACGGCGCAGCGCGGTCGTGCCTGGCGCCGCGGTTACTGAGAGTCGTTGACCGACTGCGCTTGGGTCTGCTGTGTGCTGGTCGCCGTACCAGCCTGGTTGATCGGCTGCGGCTCGACGGCCGGCGCGGTCGCCTTCGGCTCGTCGTCGTCGCGAATCTCCTTCTTGAAGATCTTCAATGCCTGACCGAGCCCCTTGGCGGTCTGGGGCAGCCGGGTCGCACCGAAGAGCAGTACGAGAACGACTCCGATGATGATGAGCTCGGTGGGTCCAAGGTTCGGCATTGTCGGCCTCTCGTCGACGGTTCTCGGTTGATGGTACGCCCTGGCTCGCCCGTCGGCCCCGGACCAGGGCTCATCCGCGCTGACCGGCCCCGGCCGGGCGGCGATGCGGCCCGCGACCATCGAAGCGGTGCTTGGCTGCATGGCCGTTGGATCCGACATCTTGGCGGGCGGAGGGGGCGCTGGCAAGCACGCGTTCAAGCTCGGCCGCGGTGGCCGCGAGTGCCGTGACCTTCTGCCACAACCACCACCCCAGATAGCCAAACCAAAGGATGGCGAAAAGGAAGATCCCGCCGAAGAGGAGCAGCCACCTCACGCGGCAACCCTAGCGTCGTTCGGTGGTCGCTGACGACTTGTGACCTTGGCGGGTCCGACGGTCACCAGGACCGGCGAGGCTGGACCAGGTGGGTGCGGCAGCTCCGCCTGTCACACCGACCCGTACGCCTCGAGCGCTCGGGCCGCGTCCGCCCGGACCGCGTCCGCCAGCTCGGCCGGCTCGACGATCCTGGCCGAGCCGCCCAGCCGCAGCGCGAGGCGTCGAAGCCAACGGGGATCCGCGACTCGGAGTCGGACCCGTAACGACCCATCGGCCGCCTCGGTGACCTCCTCGCACGGGTAGTACTCAGCGACCCACGCCGCCGAGGGATCCAGCTCCAGTGTCGCCATCGCGGTGGCCGCCGATGGCTGGAATGCCCCATGTGACAGGTCCCGAGGTCGCGCGTCCGGCGGTGGGCTCGCCGGCTCGTCGAGTACGCGGGCCTCGACCATCCGGTCGAGGCGGAACAGCCGGACGTCCTTGGCCTTGTGGCACCACCCCTCCAGGTAGGTCCACCCGTCGGCCAAGACGAGGCGCATCGGGTCGACGTCCCGTTCGGTGGTCTCGTCCCGGGCTGGAACCCAGTAGCGCAAGTGAAGGCGACGTTTCTGGTCGAGCGCGTCGCGAACGGCGGTGCGGATCGCCGGGTCCTCCACGCTGTCGAGGCGGACCGCCACCTTGTCGACGGCGTTGTCGCCGTGACCGACCGCCTCCTCCAGTCGAGCGATCACGCGGTCGACCAGCTCCCGCTCACTCTCGCGGCCCATCTCGCGGAGGACGCGGAGCGCGACGAGCAGCCCGAGCGCCTCGTCGGCGGACAGCCGGAGAGGGCGGGCGAGGTAGTCCGCGTTGGACACGTGGATGACACCTTCGCCGTGCACGGCGTCCATGTCGACCTCGATGTAGTCGCCGGGCATCATGCCGGGCAGACCACAGAACCACAGCACACCGAGGTCGGCGACGAGCTGCTTCTCGCTGATTCCGAAGACACGCGCCACGTCGGCCACCCGGGCACCTGGGTGGGCCAGCAGGTACGGCAGCAGCGCCAGGAGCCGACGGACTTGCGCTTTGGCTCCTCCGGTGGACTGACGGGGGGTCACGGTGCCGCCTCCACCAGGAGGCCCTTCAGATGCTGGATGACACTCTCCCGGACGTCGGGCGGGTCCAGCGCCACGGCGTCGGCGGCGTACCCGGCGACCTCCTCGACGAGGGCGACGGTGTCGTGGAAGGGCACCTCGACGATGTCCCAGTCGGGTCCATCCGAGGTCACCGACTGCGCTCGCCGTCGCAGGCTGTAGCAGGCCCCGGCCCGCACGCGGATCCGGGCGAGACGACGCTGCTCCTCCGGCAGCGAGAGTCGGGCTGCCTCGGCCCGGATGTCCACGCCCTCGGGAACGACGAACGCGTTGGGCCGGCCGATCAGCCGGGCCGGCCCAACGATCCGCGACAGTCGGAACATGCGAGTCGCCTGACGGTCGCGATCGTGGCCGACGACGTACCAGCGGCCCCGCCAGTTGAGGATGCCCCACGGCTCGAGGGTGCGAGGCTGCGGACCGCTGGCGCCTGGGCGACGGTAGTGGAACGTGACGACGGTTCTCGTGCGCACCGCGCGCCACAGCGGCTCGAACGCCGGCTCACCGGCGGGGAGGCGGGGTTCGAGGACCGACAGCGAGGTGGTGTCGATGTCGGCGCCGTCAGCGGCGAGCTTGAGGACGGCGTGGGACGTTGCCTCGGCGAGGCTCGCGTGCTGCCAGACGCGGGCCGCCAGACCGAGCACGGCCGCCTCCTCGGCGGTGAACCGCAGCGGCGGCAGCTCGAACTCGCTGCGCCGGATCCGGTAACCGACCTCGTCGTCGAAGCTCGACGACACCGGCCCGACCTCGATGGGGATGCCGAGATCCCGCAGCTCCTCCTTGTCGCGTTCGAACATCTTCTCGAACGCCTCGGTGGACAGCTCGCGGTAGTCCTCCACGAGCTGGCGGAGCTTGGCCTTGGGGACGAAGTGTCGGGACACGAGCAAGCAGATGACGAGGTTCATGAGCCGCTCGGACTTGCGGGGCGTCACCGTGGCTCACCCCCCTCCTGGCTTGGTCGGTCCCCGACCACGGTAGCGACCACCTCGGTGACCGTAGCGCAGCCGCTGGCGTCGTCGGCGACAAAATCTGTCCGACGCGACGTGCCCGCGACATCGCGTCATGGGACGCCTCGGCCGTCCCGGCGGCGACGGAGAGACGACGCGGCGGTGAGGGCCGCCGGACGTCCAGCCGCTCGCTCGGCCCCCTGGCGGCCACCTGGTCGCACGACCTCCGTCGGCGTCCTAGCCGGCGTCGGCTTGCCGGGCGTGGAGGATGTCGACGACGAAGACCAGGGTGTCGGTCTTCTTCAGGTCCGCCTCGGGGATGTCCTGGCCCAGCCCTTTGTCGGGTGGAAGGACCAGCAGCACACGCGAGCCCACGGTCTGGTCGACCAGTCCTTCGCTCAGACCCTTCACCGGCGTCTGCCGCAAGGGCAGGGTGATGAAGGCGCCGCGCTTCCAGGTGGAGTCGAACTCCTTGCCGGTACGCCAGTTGACGGCGGTGTAGTGGAGCGTGACCGTCGAGTCGGCCGTCACCTTCGCACCCTCACCACGGATCAGCGGGGCGGCCACGAGTTCCTTGGGTGCGTCGGTCTTCGGCACCTTCACCGACGACGGGATGCCCTTCTCGTCCACGTCGACGGTGGGCAGGCCCTCCGGGGGCGTCACCTGCTCGCCCTCGGCCTTGGACAGGGGCGTGTAGGCGTCACGGACGTCGATGACGAACAGCAGGGTGTCGGTGCCCTCGATCCCGGCCTGTGGGTTTCCTTGCTCGCCGTAGCCGTCCTCGGGAGGGATGGCCAGGAGGACGCGGTCACCCACCGACTTGCCGACCAGGCCGGTGACGAAGCCGTCGATGAGCTGGCCACGCTTGAGGCTGAACGCCGCCGGTTCTCCGCGCTGCCAGGAGGAGTCGAACTCGGACTGGTCGCGCCCGTTGATGCCGACGTAGTCGACGACGATCTGCTGACCCTCCTTGAGCGTGGGACCGTCGCCGTCCCGCAGCACTTTGGACTGCGTCGTGGTCACCGAGAACGGTTTCTGGAAGCCGACCTTCGGCTTCTCGTCTGGTGCGCCGGTGACCTTCACCGAGTCGAGGCTCGCCGTCTTCGGCTTGGGCGAACCGGACGAATCAGATGAATCGGACGAGGAGCCGCAGCCAGCTGCCACGACGAGGACGAGGGAGCTGAAGAGGAGGGCAAGCAGACGACGCACGAGCGCACCTCGCAGCGATCGACGGACAGGTGGACAAGCGCCACGCAGGGCAAGCCACGACCCTAGACCCCCAAGCTGAGACGGCGCTGAATGCCCCAGGGGTGTCGCCCGGCCGGACCGTCCGAGGTCCCGATGGACACGCCCGACGACGCGACCAGGACGAGGGGCCCGGCGGCCTCACATGCTCTGGATGAGCTTTTCGACCCGTTCGTCCACGCTGCGGAACGGGTCCTTGCACAAGACAGTGCGCTGTGCCTGGTCGTTCAGCTTCAGGTGGACCCAGTCGACGGTGAAATCCCGCCGGCGCTCCTGGGCACGCTTGATGAACTCGCCCCGCAGGCGGGCCCGTGTGGTCTGCGGTGGGACCGACTTGGCCTCGAAGACCTCCAGGTCGCTCGTCAGCCTGGTCACCGCGCCACGACGCTCGAGGAGGTAGTACAGACCCCGGTCCCGGTGAATGTCGTGGTAGGCGAGGTCGAGCTGGGCCAGCCGAGGGTTGTTGAGCGACAGACCATGCTTCTCGCGGTAGCGCGACAGCAGCCGGTACTTGATCACCCAGTCGATCTCTCGTTCCACCAAAGACAGGTCGCCGGAGTCGACCGCCTTGAGGGTTCGCTCCCACAAGTCCAACACCCGGGTGACGGTCGGGGTGGCGAGATCCCGGCGCTCGACGAAGTCGCGGGCCTTGGTGAAGTACTCCTCCTGGATCTCCAGCGCGCTCGCCTCGCGACCGTTGGCCAGCCGCACCTTGCGCCGGCCGGTGATGTCGTGGGAGATCTCCCGGATGGCTCGAATCGGGTTCTCCAGGGTCAGGTCACGCAGCACCAGCCCGGACTCCACCATGCGCAACACCAGGTCGGTGGCACCGATCTTGAGCAGTGTCGTGGGCTCGGCCATGTTGGAGTCACCCACGATCACGTGGAGCCGACGGTAGCGCTCGGCGTCCGCATGCGGCTCGTCCCTGGTGTTGATGATCGGCCGCGATCGGGTGGTGGCCGACGAGACGCCTTCCCAGATGTGCTCGGCGCGCTGGCTCACGGCGTAGACCGCGCCTCGAGGAGTTTGGAGGACCTTGCCGGCGCCGCAGATGATCTGGCGCGACACGAGGAACGGGATGAGAACGTCGGCCAGGCGGGAGAACTCCCCGTGCCGGCTCACCAAGTAGTTCTCGTGGCAGCCGTAGGAGTTGCCGGCTGAGTCCGTGTTGTTCTTGAACAGGTAGACATCTCCGGCGATGCCCTCTTCGCGAAGCCGCCGCTCGGCGTCGACGAGGAGGCCCTCGAGAATGCGCTCGCCCGCCTTGTCGTGGGTCACCAGGTCGGTGATGGAGTCGCACTCCGGAGTGGCGTATTCCGGGTGGCTCCCCACGTCCAAGTAGAGGCGAGCGCCGTTGCGGAGGAAGACGTTGCTGCTCCGCCCCCAGGAGACCACCCGACGGAAGAGGTAGCGGGCTACCTCATCGGGTGACAAGCGCCGCTGGCCACGGAAAGTGCAGGTGACGCCGTATTCGTTCTCGAGGCCAAAGATGCGGCGGTCCATGGTCACCACACTATGCCGTCGTGACGGTTTGGGGGCGGAGCATCGAAAGTCGATTCCGGCTTGTGATGGGACTACGGACCAGTGTCCGGCCTGGAGGACCCGGACGACGAGGCCGTGCCGCCGTTCGTGGAGCCGCCCTCAGCCGAGGACCCGGTGGCGAGCAACCGCTCCAGGGTCTGGCCCACCAAACGCCGGAACTTGCGCTTCTGCGTGCGAGTCCGGTCGAGGATCGCCACCTCGAGCTGGCTGGCGTCGAGCGTGCGAGGACCGTCGCCGTCCTGGCCGAGGGCGGCGACGGCGAGCTGGAGCGCGTCCGTCAGCGGTAGGCCCGGCTGGTAGCGCTGCTCGAGGTAGGCGTTGATCTGGTCCGCCGATCCGCCCATGACCGCGTACCCGTGCTCATCGGCCACGGAGCCGTCGTAGGTCAGGCGGTAGATCTGGTCGTCCTCCGCGGTCTCACCGACCTCGGCGACGAAGAGCTCGACCTCGTACGGCTTCTCCCCCACCGAGGAGAAGATCGTGCCCAGGACCTGGGCATAGAAGTTCGCGATACCGCGGGCGGTGACGTCGCGCCGGTCGTAGGCGTAGCCACGCATGTCGGCGCTGCGCAGCCCAGCCACGCGCAGGTTCTCGAACTCGTTGTAGCGCCCGACCGCGGCGAAAGCGATCCGGTCGTAGATCTCGCTGATCTTGTGCAGCGCGCGCGAGCGGTTCTCCGCGACCAGCACAATGCCGTTGTCGTACTGCAGGACGACGACACCTCGGCCGCGGGCGATGTTCTTCCGGGCGAAGTCCGCCCGGTCCTTCATCTGCTGCTCGGGCGAGACGTAGAAGGGCATCGTCATGACGCGCCACCCTCCTCTTCTGGCAGCGGCGAGGCGACCGGACCGTCAGGCCGGCGCCGGCGACCCGCGAGCATCTGGTCGACGAGGGCGGCCACCTCATCGTCGGGTACGCGCTGGAAGCCCGCGTCGGTCACGACGGCCACCAGCGGGTAGATCCGCCGCATCACGTCGGGGCCGCCGGTGGCGGAGTCGTCGTCGGCGGCGTCGTAGAGCGCCTGCAGGCACGCCGCCACCGCCTCCTCCTGGCTGGCCTCCTCACGGTAGAGCTTCTTCAGCGCGCCACGAGCGAACAGGGAGCCCGACCCGATGGCGTGGAACCGCTGTTCCTCGTAGCGGCCGCCGGTGATGTCGTAGGAGAAGATCCGGCCCTTGCCGAGCTCCAGGTCGTAGCCGGCGTAGAGCGGGACGGCCGCCAGCCCCTGCATGGCAAGGCCGAGGTTGGTGCGCAGCAGCATGCCGAGCCGGTTGGCCTTGCCCTCCATCGACAAGGTGACGCCCTCGAGCTTCTCGTAGTGCTCCAGCTCGACCTGGAACAGCCGGATCAGCTCCGCGCCGATTCCCGCGCTGCCGGCGTAGCCCACCACGGAGTACTCGTCGGCCTGGAAGACCTTCTCCACGTCGCGGACGGCGATGAGGTTGCCAGCGGTGGCCCGACGGTCACCAGCCATGACGACGCCGCCATCGAAACACGACGCCACGATGGTGGTGCCGTGCGGGATCTCATCGGCCGACGGGGCGCCAGCGTGCGCCCGCCGCCCAGGGAGTAGGTCGGGGGCGTAGGCCGCGAGGAAGTCGACGAACGACGACGTCCCTGGGGCCAAGAGGGCATCAGGAAGACGCCCGGCGCCTGCTCGATCGGTGCCCACACATCTCCTTCCAGACGGTGTGTTTGCCGGCGAGGTGCCGGTTCACGGTGGAACATACCGACTGCGCCGTCCTCGGTGGTACAAGGCTTCACGTCCGACGCGATCGGCCCATATCGGCGTCGCCGCCCGCGGGGGCGGGCGGCGACGCGTACGTGTCGGACCCTCGGGTCCGCCCTACTGGCCACCTTTCTGGACGAAGCTCCGAACGAAGTCTTCGGCGTTCTCCTCAAGAACCTCGTCGATCTCGTCCAGAATCGAATCGACCTCCTCGTCGATCTTCTCCTTGCGCTCCTTCGCGGCCTCACTGGGCTCGACCTGGGTGAGCTCCTCCTCCTCGGAGGTCTTCCGGGGCGTTCTGTGCCGCTGCCCGCCACCTTCGTGTGCCATACCGACCAACCTTCCCAGCCGCTCCACGCCTGGACCGTCCCGTCACGGTCGGGTGGTCTTCTTTGACCCTACAAGCGCGCGCCGACGTCAGGCAGGTACCCGCGTGCCCACGATCAACACCGGCCACTCATCCGCGGAGCTCTTCCCCGCCGGTCCGGCCTTCGCGAGGTCGGAGGTCGATGTCAGGAGGGTCGTGGGAGGCGCCGGGCCTGCCGTCACGGCCAGCGCGGGCCCCAGCGCCGTGCCGAGCTCGGCTCAGCCGCCGGTGATGGCGCGGACGAGCTCCTCGGCGGTGCGACAGCGGTCGAGCAGCTCCCCCACGTGCGCCCGAGTGCCCCGCAGCGGCTCCAACGTCGGGACCCGCTGCAGCGACTCGTGGCCGGGCAGGTCGAAGATCACTGAGTCCCACGACGCGGCGGCGACGTGCTCGGCGTACTGGGCGAGGCAGCGACCGCGGAAGTAGGCCCTGGTGTCCTCCGGTGGGTTGTGGACGGCCGCCTCGATCTCCTCGTCGGTGACGAGCCGCTCCATCCGACCGCGCTGGACGAACCGTCGGTAGAGACCGCGCTCCGGCCGCAGGTCGGAGTACTGCAGGTCGATCAGCTGGAGCTTCGGGCTACTCCAGTCCAGGCCGTCGCGTTCGCGGTACTGCTCGAGCAGCGACAGCTTCGCCACCCAGTCCAGCTCCCGGCTGAGCGACATTGGGTCGGACTCCAGTCGGGTCAGCACCGACTCCCAGCGGTCCAACACGTCGCGGGTCATGGGATCGACGTCGGAGCCCATCCGATCCTCGACGTACTTCCGGGCGTTGTCGAGGTACTCCATCTGGACCTGGACGGCGGTGAGCTTCCGGCCGTTCTTGAGCGTGAGCAGATGCTTCAGGCTCGGGTCGTGCGACACCTCGTGGAGCGACGAGACCGGATGCTCCAACGTCAGGTCGACAGTGAGGAAGTTGTCCTCGATCATCGACAGCACCAAGGCGGTGGTCCCGGCCTTCAGGTAGGTCGCGATCTCGGACAGGTTCGCGTCACCGATGATGACGTGAAGCCGACGGTACTTGTCGGCGTCGGCGTGCGGCTCGTCCCGGGTGTTGATGATGGGACGTTTGAGCGTCGTCTCCAGGCCGACCTCGACCTCGAAGAAGTCGGCTCGCTGACTGATTTGAAAGCCTGCGCGGCTGCCATCCTGACCGATGCCGACCCGACCCGCGCCGCAGAAGACCTGACGGGTGACGAAGAAGGGCGTCAGGTTGCGCACGATGTCGGCGAACGGCGTGGCCCGGGACATCAGGTAGTTCTCGTGGCAGCCGTAGGACGCGCCCTTGTTGTCGGTGTTGTTCTTGTACAGCAGGATCGGCGTCGACAACGGCGGCTCGGCCGTCCGGCGGGACGCCTCGAGCATCACCCGCTCACCCGCCTTGTCCCAGAGGACGAGATCCCGGGGGTTGGTGACCTCCGGGGAGGAGTACTCGGGGTGAGCGTGGTCGACGTACAGGCGGGCGCCGTTGGTCAGGATCGCGTTGGCCAGCCCGACCTCTTCGTCCGTGAGCTGGCTCTCGTCGGCGAACTCCCGGGCGAGGTCGAACCCTCGAGCGTCGCGGAGTGGGTTCTCCTCCTCGAAGTCCCAGCGGGCTCGCCGGGTCCGCATGACCTGGCCGGCGTAGGCGTTGACCACCTGGGATGAGGAAAGCATCGGGTTCACGGTCGGCTGGCCAGCGACGGAGATCCCGTACTCGGTCTCGATCCCCATGACCCGATGCACGCTCATGACTCGAGGCTACCCGGACACATCGCGCATCGGCCGGCACATCCACAGCCGGGGGATGTTGGGTCAGCCACCACGTGTCGCCGAGGGGCCGAGCGGCTCCGGACGGCCATCCGGACGAATGAGGTGTGTCGGGCAACCCGGGCCCAGCGCCTCAGCCACCACGTGTGAACGCGACAGCCACCGACTTCTCTGCTCCACCGGCGAACCTCGCCGGGGACGGGAGCGGAAGGGTGGTCTCGCGGCGCGATCGCCTCGAGCCATGACACAGGTGGGGCGACGACG
Source organism: Thermasporomyces composti (assembly GCF_003386795.1). Lineage (NCBI taxonomy): Bacteria > Bacillati > Actinomycetota > Actinomycetes > Propionibacteriales > Nocardioidaceae > Thermasporomyces > Thermasporomyces composti. The sequence continues at coordinate 4,346,022 of NZ_QTUC01000001.1, read as the reverse complement.
CCGCGAGCGTCGTCGCCCCACGGGAGCCGGTTCGTTGCCGGAGCCTCAGAGGTACTGGCCGGTGTTGGCGACCGTGTCGATGGACCGGCCGGCCTCGGCGCCCTCCTTGCCCTGGACCAGGGTGCGGATGAAGACGATCCGCTCGCCCTTCTTGCCCGAGATCCGAGCCCAATCGTCGGGGTTGGTGGTGTTGGGCAGGTCCTCGTTCTCCTTGAACTCGTCGACGCAGGCCTGGAGCAGGTGGTGCACTCGCAAGCCCTTCTGCCCCTGCTCGAGGTAGTCCTTGATGGCCATCTTCTTGGCGCGGTTGACGATGTTCTCGATCATCGCGCCGGAGTTGAAGTCCTTGAAGTAGAGGACTTCCTTGTCGCCGTTGGCGTAGGTGACCTCGAGGAAGCGGTTCTCGTCGAGCTCGGCGTACATCCGCTCGACGGCGCGCTGGATCATGGCCTGGACGCACGCCTCGCGGTTGCCGCCGAACTCCGCCAGATCGTCGGGGTGCAGGGGCAGGTCAGGCGTCAGGTACTTCGAGAAGATGTCCCGCGCCGCCTCGGCGTCCGGGCGCTCGATCTTGATCTTCACGTCGAGTCGTCCAGGCCGCAGGATGGCCGGGTCGATCATGTCCTCACGGTTGGACGCGCCGATGACGATGACGTTCTCCAGCCCTTCGACGCCGTCGATCTCGGAGAGCAGCTGGGGAACGATGGTGTTCTCGACATCGGAGGACACGCCCGAACCTCGGGTCCGGAAGAGCGAGTCCATCTCGTCGAAGAAGACGATGACGGGAGTACCTTCGCTGGCCTTCTCCCGCGCCCGCTGGAAGACGAGACGAATGTGGCGTTCGGTCTCGCCGACGTACTTGTTGAGCAGCTCCGGACCCTTGATGTTGAGGAAGTAGCTCTTCCCCTCGGTCTTGGCGTCGCGGGCCGCCACTTGCTTCGCCAACGAGTTGGCGACTGCCTTCGCGATGAGGGTCTTTCCGCAGCCAGGGGGCCCGTAGAGGAGGACGCCTTTCGGAGCCTTGAGACGGTGCTCGCGGAAGAGGTCGGCGTGCAGGTACGGCAGCTCGATCGCGTCCCGGATCTGCTCGATCTGGTTGCGGAGGCCGCCGATGTCCTCGTACCGAACGTCGGGAACCTCTTCGAGGATGAGCTCTTCGACCTCGGTCTTGGGGATGCGTTCGTAGACGTAGCCCGAACGTGGTTCGAACAGCAGCGAATCACCGGCCCGAATGGGGGTGTCGCGCAGCGGCTCAGCGAGTCGGGCGATGCGTTCGTCGTCGGTGTGGCCGATGACCAGCGCTCGTTCACCGTCGTCGAGCAGCTCCTTGAGCATGACCACCTCACCCACCCGCTCGTAGCCGAGCGCGCGGACGACGTTGAACGACTCGTTGAGCATGACCTCCTGGCCCGGCCGCAGCTCGCTGACGTCGACGCTCGGGCTGACGTTCACCCGAAGCTTGCGACCGCCGGTGAAGACGTCGACACTTCCGTCGTCGTTGGCGGAGATGAAGACGCCGAAGCTCGCGGGGGGCTGAGCGAGCCGGTCGACCTCCTCCTTCAGCGTGACGATTTGCTCGCGCGCCTCGCGCAGAGTCGCGGCGAGGCGTTCGTTCTGGGCCGTGACGTTGGCGAGCATCGCCTGGGTCTCAGCGAGCCGCTGCTCTAGCTGACGGGTCTCTCGCGGCTGCTCGGCAAGGCGGCGCCGAAGTGCGGCAACCTCTTCTTCGAGGTAGGTGATCTGGCTGGCGAGCTCGTCCGGCGAGCGCGCCGCACGCTGGTCATCGTGTGCGGGCACGTCCCTCACCTCCCCAGTCCATGGTCCATGGACACCCATGGTCGACGCCGGTTCGCGGTTGCCGCGAGCTACTGCGCCGACGCCTTAGACCCTATATCTCCGAGGCGACACGACGTCATACCCACAAGGCAGAACGTCACGATCCGGTGGCGAAATGTGGTTATTGTCTCGATGGGAAGTCTCGAGCCTTCCACAGTACGGAATACGGAAGAGGCGCGAGTGCGGAAGAGACGCGTCGCGACGTCTGCTGTCAGTCGTTCTCGGGTGCGGTCTGCTCGGGTCTTACCGCGTCGTCAGTCCGCCGGCCGGCCAGCTTCGGGTCAGCCTCGTGACCGCAGGACTCGTTCTCGGCCGGCGTCGAGGCACGCGGGGCCGGTGAGGTGGGCGCCGGTGACGGCTCTGACGTGAGAGAGGGCGCGTCGGGGCGCGGACCGGTGTAGTCCTCCCCGTAGGCGCCTGGTGCTGGGCGCCGTCGGCGGCGTGGCGCCGTGACTCCCGGCGCGAGCCGACGCGTCGTCATGAGGAAGCCGGTGTGCCCCACCATCCGGTGGTCGGGCCGAATCGACAGCCCCTCGATGTGCCAGGTGCGCACCAACGTCTCACTGGAGATCGGCTCGGTGAAGCCGCCATGGGCCCGCACCGTCTCCACGAGCCGACCCAGCTGGGTGGTCGTCGCGACGTAGCAGCACAAGACTCCACCGGGGCGGAGGGTGGCCGCGGCCCACGGCAGGCAGTCCCAGGGGGCGAGCAGGTCGAGCACGATGCGGTCAGCTCGCGGCTCGGTCGGCGCCTCAGCGACGTCACCGACGACGAGGTGCCAGGTGGACGGGGACTCCCCGAAGAATCGTTCGACATTACGGCGGGCGATCAGCGCGAAGTCGTCCCGGCGCTCGTAGGAGGTGACGCGTCCGGTGGGTCCGACGGCGCGCAGCAAGGCGCACGTGAGCGACCCAGAGCCGGCGCCGGCCTCGATGACGTGCGCGCCCGGGAAGATGTCGGCGGCGATCAGGATCTGACCGGCGTCCTTCGGGTAGACGATGGTCGCTCCGCGCGGCATGGCGAGGACGTAATCGGACCACAGGGGGCGCAGCGCCAAGTACGGCACGCCGCCGCTGGAGGTGACGACCACACCCTCCGGTTTGCCGATCAGCTCGTCGAGGGCGACCCCGCCCCGGTGGGTGTGGAAGGTCCGCCCGGGCTCGAGGGTGACCAGGTGGTGGCGCCCCTTGGGGTCCTCCAGACGCACCTGTTCGCCGGCCCGGAACGGACGGATGTCGTCGGGGAGGTCCTGCGGCACCCCGTCGTCGGGAATGTCAGGGAGACGGTCGTCCGGAACGTCGCTCGACGGCATGGCGGGCAGCGTAGCCACCGCCGGAGAGAAGGCTCAGGCCCGGGCCAGCGCGCCGTCGACATCGGCAGTCGACAGCACGCCGTAGACCTGCCCATCGGGGTCGACCAGGAGGTACTCCGTCGCCGGCAGCGCTCCCATCGCTCGGATCAGGTCCTCGCCGCTGAGGTCCGTGGCGAGCACGAGTCCTGGCTCGACGCGGCGTGCGACGTCCCCCACGGAGATCCACGGCCGTCGGTGGGTGGGCGTGGCGATGACGGCTGCCTCGCTGACCACCCCGGTGGGTCGTCCCTCGCGGTCGACCACCACGAGGGAGCCGGCCCGTGCCTCCTGGGCCCGGCGAATCGCCTCGGCGAGGGGCAGCTCGGGCGGCACGGGGACCGCCCGCCGAGCGAGAGCGCGGGCACTGATCCCCGGCAGCTTGCCTCGGATCCGCGCAGACATGAGCGCCTGGGTCGAACCGGCCCACAGGAACATGGCCAAGACCAGGCTCCAGACGATGTAGAGCAGGCTGGGGGTGCCGTCGGTGCCGGACGCCAGGAACCACGGCAGGGCGAGAACCAGGATCGCGACCGCACGGCCGGCCCAGCCGGCCACCTTGGTGGCCAGGTGGGGACGTCGAGTCACCGCCCAGATGCCTGCGCGGATGATCCGTCCCCCATCGAGCGGAAGGCCTGGCAACAGGTTGAACAGCCCGACGAGCAGGTTCGTCCACGCGAGCTGGATCAGGCACAGCTCAACCAGGGCGGGGCCGCCGCCGACGCCGACGAGGACGCCAGCGGCTGCGGCGCTGATGGCCAAGGAGGTGAGCGGCCCCACCACCGCGACCAGGAACTCGCGCCACGGTGTCTGCGGCTCACGCTCGATCTCGGACAGGCCGCCGAGGAACTGCAAGGTGATCGCGCGTACTGGGAGTCCGAAGCGGCGGGCGACGAGGACGTGGGAGATCTCGTGGACGAGCACGGACGCGTACAGCAGGACGGCGAAGCCGAAGGCGGCGACGAAGGACCAGACGCCCAGCCCCGGGACCTGCGAGTCGATCACTGGCTTGAAGATGTAGGCGATGAGCAAGGCGACCAGGATCCAGGACAGGTTGACGTAGACCGGCACCCCGGCAATCCGCGCGATCTTCAACGAGCCGGGTCGCTGCTCGGCGAGCTGGCGTCCCTTGTCGTCGTTCGTCTGTCTCACGGCTGGCCCCGCTTCACATCGTCGGACCGCGGTGGGTGGACCTCTCCCGATGCGTCCGATATCCGATCGCTACGCACTGGCACACGACCATCACTCGCACACAACCATCGCCCCAGCCCACTGTCGTCGGCACCGCGTCTCGACTCTTGTACGAGCAGGTGACGGCCGGTGTTCCCGCGCGGGTCCTGCCCGTCCGATCCCGTTGCGGACAGGCGCGGGTAGGTCAACGCTATCGCCTCGCGGGGTTCGTCCAGGTTCGAAGCCATGTCCACGGCCTGTCCTAGGCTTTCGTCCATGATCGCACCACAGTCGAGCGGTACGTCGGTGACGGGTGCCGGGGAGGACGAGCGAACCGACGTCGTGGGTGTGCTGTCGCCGTCCCGAGCCAGCGACTTCATGACCTGTCCCCTGCGGTACCGCTTCCGAGTGGTCGACAAGATCCCCGAGCGGCCGACGGCCGAGGCGGCACGCGGTACGGTCGTTCACGCGGTTCTCGAACGCCTGTACGACCTGCCCGCCGCGGAGCGGACGGTCGAGCGCGCGGTGAGCCTCCTGCGCCCCCAATGGCAGGCGCTGGTGGAGACCGAACCGGATCTGGTCGCCGTCCTCTGCGGCGAAGAGGAGGACGCTTCGAGGACGCAGGCCGAGCGACTGGAAGAGTTCCTGGCGAAGGCTCAGCCGCTCCTCGAGCGGTACTTCGACCTCGAGGATCCGACCCGGCTCGAGCCAGCGGAGCGGGAGCTGTACGTCGAGTGCGTCCTCGACTCCGGCCTCATGCTGCGCGGCTACATCGACCGCCTCGACGAGGCGCCGAACGGCTGGTTGCGCGTGGTCGACTACAAGACCGGGCGGGCGCCCGCTCCCGGCTACGAGCAGCGCGCGATGTTCCAAATGCGCTTCTACGCGCTCGTCCTGTGGCGTCTGCGCGGTGTCGTGCCGCGCCTGCTCCAGTTGGTCTACCTCGGCAGCGGAGACATCTTGCGCTACTCCCCCGACGAAGCCGACTTGCGCGCCACCGAGCGGAAACTCCTCGCCCTGTGGGCCGCGATCGAGCGGGCGCACACCACCGGCGTGTGGAAGGCGAACCCGAGCGCCCTGTGCGACTGGTGCGATCACAAGGTGCGCTGCCCCGCCTTCGGCGGTACCCCTCCCCCGCTGCCGGCCGACCGCGACCCTGCAGCTCTCGAGGCGACGAGCGTTCCCGAGGCACCGTCGGCCCGCACGTCCGCGGTGGACTTGTAAGCGGCTTTCGTCCCTGCCGCCGAGCAGCCCATGGTGGCGGACTCCTGCTCAGGGTGGAGTCTTGCGGCTTCGTTCTCCGCTGGTCGTATGAGGGGAGGCGGCCAGGGCCCGACCTACGCTCGGATCGTGCGCCTTCCCCAGGACGTTCGGCGGTGGGTCAGGGCTCATCCCACCGCACTCGACGGTGTTGTCGCCGCTGCCCTGACCGTTGCCAACCTCCTCAGCCTCAGCGTGAGAAGTTACGGCGGTATCACCTTCCGTGACCCCGATCTGCTGGGGGTCCTCGTGAATGTCGCTGCCGCCGCCCCCCTGGTCGTGCGTCGCCGCTTCCCGGCGATCGTCGCCGCGGTCGTCGCGGCGGCGTACCTGACGGCCGGTTTCCTCGACTACAGCATGTTCTCCGGCTCCTTCGCGGCGCTGCTCGCGCTCTACACGCTCGGAGCGCACGCCCCGATGGTGCCGGGCCTGCTTCTCACCCTCGCCACGGCAAGCGGCGTGGTGGGCTACCTCTTCGCCAAGAGAGAGGTCCTGGCCGCCGTCGGGTTGCAAGTGAACGCCTGGACGGTGGGTGTGGAGCTGCTCGTCTACATCGGGATCTGGCTCATCGGCCGCACCGTTCGGGCGCGTCGGGAGTATCTCGCCGAACTGGAGCACCGAGCCGAGCGCTTGGAGCGCACCGCCTCGGCCGAGCTGCGCGCCGCGCTGGCGGAGGAACGGGCACGCATGGCCCGCGAACTCCACGACGTTGTCGCGCACCACGTGAGTGTCATGACCGTCCAGGCGGCCGCTGCCCGTCGAATGATCGAGCGCGCCCCCGAGCGCAGCGTCGAGGCCATGCGAGCAGTCGAGGAGACCGGGCGGGCCGCACTTGTCGAGATGCGTCGGATCGTGGGTGCCCTCCGGAACGCCGATGCGGAGGAGTCGCCGTCAGCCGAGCTGCCGCCCCAGGCGGGCGTGAAGGAACTCGACACCCTGATCGACCGAGCTCGCGAGGCGGGGCTGGACGTCGACTTGACCATCGTCGGCGAGCCGCGCGAGCTCCCCTCGAGCATCGACCTCGCGATCTACCGAGTGGTGCAGGAGTCGTTGACGAACACTCTTCGCCACGCTGGGCCGACCAGAGCGGCGGTCGTGCTGCGCTATGAGCCCGACGCGGTCGAGGTCAGTGTCACCGACGACGGCAGCCGCAAACGGGGTGGCACACCTCGACCCGCCGACCCCGAGCGGGTCGGGCATGGTCTCATCGGAATGCGCGAACGTGTGACGCTCAACGGCGGCACCCTCTACACAGGCCCGCGTAGCGTCGGAGGATTCGAGGTCAAGGCACGACTTCCGCTGGAGGAGGCCCGTACGTGAGCAACCAAGCGCCCGAGACGCCGACCAGGGTCCTCCTGGTGGACGACCAGCCGCTCCTGCGGACCGGTTTCCGGATGATTCTGGAGGCAGAACCCGACATCGTCGTCGTGGGCGAAGCCGGCGACGGCGAGAAGGCCGTCGAGGAGGCCCGAGCCCTCCAGCCGGACGTCGTGCTCATGGACATTCGGATGCCCCGCAAGGACGGCGTGGAGGCGACTCGTGCCATCACCGGCGCTGCCCGGGCCAGCAGGATCAAGGTGCTGATCCTCACCACGTTCGACCTCGACGAGTACGTTGTCGAGGGGTTGCGGGCCGGTGCGTCCGGCTTTCTGCTCAAGGACGTGCCACCCGAGGAGCTCGTGCGTGCCATCCGCATCGTCGCCCGGGGTGACGCCGTCGTCGCGCCGACGGTGACGCGGCGACTGCTCGACCAGTTCGCGCAGAACCTGTCCGTGGGAGGCAAGGCGCGGGAGGAGCTGTCGCGGCTGACCGAGCGTGAGCGGCAGGTGCTGCAGTTCATGGCGCGCGGCCTGTCCAACGCGGAGATCGCTCAGGAGCTGTTCCTGTCCGAGACCACGGTCAAGACCCACGTGGGCAATGTGCTGGGCAAGCTCGGTCTCCGCGACCGGGTCCAGGCCGTGGTGTTCGCCTACGAGAGTGGGCTGGTCCGCCCGGGCATGGCCTGAGTCTTCCGAATCACGCTCCTGCCAAAGCGTCACGCATACCCGACGGTTACAGGGGCACTGCCTCGTGCTGACGGCCGGTCGGAAGCAGCGCGAGGGGGACAGCCGCGAGCAAGGCCGCCAGGAGCGCGAGCTTCGCATAGCCGGCCGCGGCGAAGATCGGACCGGCAGCGACGCTGCCGATGGCGGACGAGCCCCAGACCACGGCCTCGACCCCGCCCTGGAGTTGGAGCCGCAGTGGTGCAGGCAGATCGCCGCTGAGCAGGCTGCTCCCACCGACGAAGCAGAGGTTCCAGCCGTAGCCGAGCAGGAACAGGGCCACGGGCAGACCGACGGTGTGGGAGGTCGGCGCGGTGAACGCCACGACGTTGGCGACGACGAGTACCACGGCGCCCCCGGCGATCGTGGCTCTCGCCCCCCACCGGTCGGTCAGCCGGCCCGACACCGGTGAGAGCGCGAACATTCCCGCCATGTGAGCGCTGAGCACCCAGCCCACCACGTCGAGACCGTGTCCGTGCGTGTGCAGCTGAAGTGGGGTCATCGTCATGACCGCCACCATCACGAGCTGGGCCGTCACCATAGCGGTGACCGCGAGCACGACGGTCGAGGTGCGCAGCGCGGCGCGAAGCACAGGCCAGGACAGTCGACCAGGCTCGCCCACGGCGCGGGCGCGCGGCAGGGTGGCCGCGACCGCGGTCGCGGCCACCGTGGTCCCCACGGCGAACACGAAGGTGCCGGTGTCGCGAGGAAGTCCCACGCCCGCGGCGAGCGTCGCAGCGGGCGCGATGAGGCTCGGTCCCACGAGCGCGCCGACCGTCCCACCCCACACGACGATGCTCAGCCCGAACCCGCGGCGCTCAGCGGGGAACATGTCAGCCGCCGCGTACCGGGAGAGCTGTGCGCTGGCATTACCTAGCCCGAGCATGACCATCGCCGCCACGAGCAGGGACGCACCCACGAGCAGGGACATGGTGCCCGCGATGACGGCGAGAGCAGCGACGATCGCGCCGAGGACCGCCACGGCGTAACCCAGCACCAGCCCGGCGCGCCGGCCACGGGTGCGCATGACGGTCGAGAGGCTGAGCGCGCCGAGTGCCGTCCCGACCACCCCCGCGGCACTGGGGATTCCGCCCCACGCGTCGCCGACCCAGCCCGAGATCACGAGGACCGCGACAGTCGTGGCGGGCACCATCGACAGGTTCATCGCCACCACCCCGACCAGCAGCGCGCCCGTCGACCAGCGACGTGTCGTCGAGGTGGTCGCGGTGCCCACACTCATGACGACGTCCCGCTCAGTACAGGTGGCAGGCGACGTCGACGCCGTCCGCCGGCCGCAGGCGCGGGTCCTCGCCCTGGTGGAACTCCACGGTCACGCCACCGTCGTCGGTCTCGACCCGCCGGACACCCCGCCACAGCGGCTCGTCGGGGTTGGACTGGCGGAGACGCTCGACGAGGGCGGCGACGTCCGCGGCCTGACGCCCCCTGCCGGGTGTGAGACGCGCCGTGTGTCCGGGTGTGTCGAGGCTGTCGAGGTTGCCGATCGTCTTGCGCTCGGCCTCGTAGCGCGTCTCGTCCAGGGTCAGCCAGTGCTGCTCCAACACTGCCCGCAGGTCGCGGGTCTCCCACCCGCACCGTTCGAACGCCTTGGGGCAGCGCGGGTGGAAGGAGCAGCCGAGCGGCGGCGCCGCGGCGTCGGGCACCTCACCCCGAGGAATGTCGCGCGGCACGGTGGCATTGGGGTCAGGATCGGGCACCGCCCGCAGGAGCGCCTGGGTATAGGGGTGCTTCGGGGCGGTGAAGATCTCCTCGGTCGGCCCGATCTCGACGATCCGTCCGAGGTACATGATGGCGACACGGTCGCAGAAGAACTTCGCGCTCGCCAGGTCGTGCGTGATGTAGACGTACGTGAGGTCGAGATCGCGCTTGAGGTCGAGCATGAGCTCGAGAATCTTCGCCCGCACACTCATGTCGAGCATGGAGACCGGTTCATCAGCCACGAGCAACTCGGGTCCCATCACGATGGCGCGAGCCAAGACCGCGCGTTGCTTCTGCCCACCCGACAGGTCGCTCGGATACTTGCTGAGGAACCGTTCGACGGGCGTGAGACCGACACGTTCCAGCGCCTCAGCGACGCGGGCGCGGCGTTCGCTCGCGCTCCGGGCGAGCTTGTGGATCCGGAGCGGGTCGCCGACGGCGGTCTCGATGTCCATGGATGGGTTGAGTGCCGCCGCCGGGTCCTGGAACACCATCTGCAAGTTGCGGCGCAGTGGCCGGAGTCGGCGCTCCGACATCCGGGCCAGGTCCTGTCCGTCGTAGCGGATCTGGCCGCCGGTCGGACGCACGAGGCCGAGGAGCGCCCTGCCCAGCGTGGTCTTGCCGCTGCCGGACTCTCCCACGAGCCCGAGGACCTCACCACGGCGCAGCTGGAACGTCACGCCATCGACGGCCTTGACGACCCCACCACCCGCGCCGAGCAGTCGGCCGAAGGAGCTGCCGCGCAACGCGTAGTGGACCTGGAGGTCACGGACGTCCATGAGGATGTCGGCGGGTCGCGTGATCTCGACGCCGGAGGGCGCTGGAGCCACCGCGGTTCGCGACGCAGGCTCAGGCTTCGTCGGCACTGCTGATCTCCTCCCGGACCAGAGGTTCGGTGTCCTCCCGGCTGAGCTGGTCTGATGGCGCGTGGAGCCAACACGCCACCCGCCCACCGGCCGACGTCGTGACGTCCAGCGGGTCCCGTCGACGGCAGACCCGCATGGCGTCCGGGCAGCGGGGATGGAAAGCGCACCCGGACGGTGGCGCCACGAGGTCCGGTGGCGCACCGGGGATGTAGTGCAAGCCGGTGGTGCGCAGCGAGATCGTCGAGCGCAGCAGCTCCCGTGTGTAGGGGTGCTGCGGTCGAGAGAAGACCTCGCGGGCGTCCCCCTCCTCCACGATGTGCCCGGCGTACATCACCGCGACCCGGTCGCAGGCCTCGGCGACGATGCCGAGGTTGTGGGTGATGAGCAGCAGCGAGGTGTTGAAGCTGCGACGCAGGTCGGCCAGGATCCGGATGATCTGTGCCTCGACGAGCACGTCGAGCGCCGTGGTCGGCTCGTCGGCGACGATGAACGCCGGTCGGAGCACGAGCGCCAACGCGATCATGATGCGTTGCCGCATCCCACCGGAGAACTCGTGGGGATAGGCGTGGTACCGCGACGGCGGGATGCCCATCCGGCGGAGGGTGTCGATGGACCGGCGACGAACCTCGTCCTTGCTCAGCTGGGGCTCATGCGTGCGGAGGGTCTCCTCGAAGTGCTCGGAGATCCGCATGAGCGGGTTCAGCCGAGTCAACGGCTCCTGGAAGATCATGCCGAGCTCGGGTCCGCGCAGCTTCTCGAGCTGGCGTGGCCCGGCCTTGAGGAGGTCGTTTCCGCGGAAGAGGATCTCGCCGTCCGCTTTGGCCCCGGGAGGCAGGATGCCGAGGATGCCGCGGCCGAGCGTCGACTTGCCGCAACCGGACTCCCCCACCAGCCCGAGCGTCTGGCCGGGCCGTAGGTCGAACGAGACCCCGTCGACGGCTCGGACGGCGCCCCGCTCGCTGCCGTACCAGACTCGCAGGTCGCGTACGGACAGCACCGGCTCGTCCGCGGGACCGAGGGCGTGCGAGTCGCGCGGATCGGTTCCGAGCGTCGAGGACGTCATCGCGAGCCTCCTTCGGTCGACGAGCGCTGCCGCGGCGGGAGCTCGACTGGCAGCAGGCGACGGACCCGCAGCGTGGGGTTGAGCGTCTCGTTGAGACCCTCGCCCATGAAAGTCAGCGCCATCACGAGCAGCACGATCGCCAGGCCGGGAAACACCCCGGTCCACCAGATGCCCGAGGTGGCGTCGTCGACGGCGCGGTTGAGGTCGTAACCCCACTCGGCGGCCTCCGTCGGCTGGATGCCGTAGCCGAGGAACCCCAAGGCCGCCAGCGTTCCCACCGCGTCCGCGGCATTCAGCGTGGCGATCACCGGCACGCTCTGGATGACGTTGGTGAACAGGTAGCGGGACATAAGGACGGCCGGTGGGGCTCCGAGCGCGCGGGCGGCCTCCACGTAGGTGGCTTGCTTGGCGCTGGCGGTGCTGTTCCGGACGACGCGGAAGTACTGCGGGATGTAGACCGCGGTGATCGCGGCGGCCGCCGAGGCGATGCCTCCCCCGATCTTGTCCGATAGCAGGAACGCCACCACGATGGCGAGCAGTAGGTAGGGGAACGCGAACAACGCGTCCATGACCAGCACGAGCGTTCGGTCGAGCCAACCACCGACGAAGCCGGAGATCAGCCCCAGGACGACACCCACGACGATCGTGAAGGTCAAGGAGAGCAGGACGACCTTGAGCTCGGTCCGAGCACCCCACACCACGCGGGAGAAGACGTCGTAGGTCTGGACGTTCGTGCCGAACCAGTGCTCGGCGGACGGCGGCGCCTGCTTGGGGAACCTCGTGCCGTTCTCGTCGGTCACCTGGTTGAAGTCGTAGGGGGCGATGACCGGCGCGAGGATGGCGACCAGCGCGATGAACGCCGTGACGGCGGTGCCGGCGACGAGCATCCACCGAGCGATGCCGGCCGACTGCCGGTAGGGCGTCGCGACGACGTACCCCACGCGCCGCAGCAAGGACCTGCGTTCGGACGGGCCGTGGAGGGTGCCCGCGTCCACCGTCGGTGTGATGGCCATGTCAGTACCTCACCCTCGGGTCGATGAGGGCGTTGACGACGTCGATGAGCACACTGATGGCGACCACGACGAGCGCGAAGATCGTCATGATGCCTTGGACGGCGATGTAGTCACGAGCGTTGATGTACTGCACGAGCTGTGACCCGATGCCCGGCCAGCTGAAGGTCGTCTCGGTGAGGATCGCTCCGCCGAGCAGCATCGCCATCTGGATGCCGAGCACGGTGACGAACGGCGCCAGGGCGTTGCGGAACGCGTGGTGGAGAACGACCCGACGCTCGGCGATGCCCCGCGCTCGTGCCGCCTCCACGTAGTCGTCCCGCAAGGTCTGGGCGACGTTGACTCGGATGAGCCGGATGAAGACACCGGTGAGCAGTAGGCCGAGGGTGACCGCCGGCATGACCAGGTGTAGCAGGCCGTCGTTGAACGCGTCCCAGTTGCCGGCGAGTGCCGCGTCGAGCAGGAAGATATTCGTCACCGACGGAACCGTGGCCTGCGCGATTGGACTGGCCTGTTGCCCAGGTGGTAGCAGACCGAGGGCTCCGGTGAAGACGATGATCGCGATGATCCCGACGAAGAAGACAGGCGCGGCATAGGTCAAGACCCCGAAGACGCGGATGACGACGTCGAGCCAGGTGTTGCGGTACCTGGCCGCGATGAGTCCGAGCGGGATCCCGATCGTCAACGCGACGATCAACGCGGCAACCGCGAGGGTCAACGTCGCCGCGCCGTTGACCGCCAGGATGTCGCTGACAGGTCGGTTGTCGCTGACGGCTGTCCCGAGGTCGCCCCGCACCACGTGGCTGAGGTAGTTCCAGTACTGCACGAGGATCGGGTCGTCGTATCCACCCGCCGCGCGCCGGCGTGCCAGTTCCTCCGGCGGCAACCGTCCGCCCAGGGCGGCCGAGACGGGATCTCCGGGAGCCACCCGCAGCAGGAGGAACACGAGCGTCAGGAGGACGAGAACGTTGGGGACCACCAGAGCCAGGCGTACGGCGAGGTAACGCCGTAGCGAGCCTGTTCGGGCCGTCATCGCAGGACCTACCTCCCTGTCACCCTTCCTGTCAGGAGAAGGGCTCCGTCGCCTAGCGGTGCCATGGCGACGGAGCCCTCTCGCGTTCTCGACCGATGGCCGCCCCGGCTACTTCGCCTTGCTCGTGTCGACGAGCCAGAAGCGGAAGGTGTAGAGCGGGTCGAAGGTCTCCTCGACTCCGGTGACCCCGTCGCGGACGGCCGCGATCATGTTGTCCTGCCACAGCGGGATGAGCGGCGCCTCGTCAGCGGCGATCTTCTGGATCTCCTCGAAGGCCGCCTGCCGCTGCGCGGGGTCGGTCTCGGACTTCTCCTTCGTCAGCAGCTCGTCCATCCTCGGGTTGGAGTACCCGTAGCCGTCGCCGATGAAGTTGTTGGTGGCGTAGAACGGCGAGAGGTAGTTGTCGGTGTCGGGGAAGTCCGGGTACCAGCCCAGCTGCCAGGCGTCGTAGGCGCCGGCGGCGTAGTCGCGCTTGTACTGCTCCCAGTTCGACGACTTCAGCTCGACCTTGAACAGGCCGTCGGCCTCCAGCTGCCGCTTGATCTCGGCGAACATGTCGGCCGACGCCTCGCCGTAGTGGTCAGGGCTGTACCAGAGCTGGACGCTGACGGGCGTCGTCACACCCGCCTGCTGCAGGAGCTGCCGAGCCCTGGCCGGGTCGGGCTTGTCACCGTAGGCGGTCTTGAACACCTCGTCGTGCCCGGGCAGGCCCTTGGGAACCATGGTGTAGAGCGGGCTCACCGTGTCGTTGTAGACCTGCGTGGCGATGGACTGCCGGTCCAGCAGGAGCGCGACCGCCTGGCGGACCTCCTTTTTGGCGAAGGGGCCGTTCTTCGTGTTGAACGTGAGGTACTGGATACCGGTGCCCTCACCCTTGACGACGCGAACGCCCTTGGACGCGCCGTTCTTCTCCAGGTCGGCGAGCAGAGTCGGCGTCAAGGTCCGGTAGGCCACGTGGACGTCACCGCTTTCCACGGCGGTCTTCAAGCTCGCCTCGTCCTTGTAGACCTGGATGAGCACCTGGCCGTTGGCGAGCTTCTTGTCGCCCTTGTAGTTCTCGTTGGGCTCCAGCACGATCTGCTGGGACGGGTCGTACTTGGTGATCTTGTACGGCCCGGAACCGATGATCGTGTCGTCGCCCATGGGCTGCAGCTTGTCGGCCGGGTACTTCTCGTCCGGCACGATCGAGGCGGCGCCCGTGGCCAGCCGGTACGGCCACGTCGCGTCGGCGAACTTCAGGTGGAAGACCACGGTCTGCGGGTCAGGCGCCTCCGTGGACTCCAGCTGGTCGGCGAAGATGCTGGACGGGCCGTTGGGGTCGGCGATCTTCAGCATCCGGTCGAAGCTGAACTTCACGTCCGCGCTCGTGAGCGGGCTGCCGTCGGAGAAGACCAAGTCCTTCTTCAGCGTGCACGTGTACGTGGTGGGATCGGTGAACTCGCACTTCTCCGCGGCGTCGGGCTCTGGCGTGGTACCGCCCGGCGGAATCGTCAGCAGCGTCTGCGCGGTGTTGTAGAGCAGCTGCCATCCGGGCATGTCGTACGAGCCCGCGGGGTCGACCGTGCCGAACGCCTCGGTCGTCCCGAAGACCAGGGGGGCTTTCTTGTCGGGCTGGTCGCCACCACCGCTACCGCCCTGGTCGCTGGTCCCGCCCCCGCAGGCGGCGAGCACGAGCGCCGCCGCGGCGCCCATTGCCAGCGCCTGGATCGTACGGCTGGTGCTTGGTCGCATGTTCCACCTCGGTCGTCAACGGAGTGGGCCGGGTGAGGCCCGCCCCGCACGATAGTCGGCGGTGGCCAACACCGGAACGAGGCCCTGCCCTCCTGACGATTCCGATCACACAACAATTGCCCGAAAGCCGCGGCGGACGCCGGATAAACGTCGTCAAACTCGCCCCATTTCACGGGCCTCAATGGCGTGGACGCGACCGGCACTGTGAGGAACGACATTCACTCGCTCACCTCCACGCCGGTCACGAAGCGCATTCGCAGTGATGCGTTGCGCATTCTCTTGTCCCGATCCGCAGCCCAGCACAGGCCGAGCCCCCGGGTCGCACCCGAGCGCGACCGGGTGGGGAGAGACCAGCCCGCAGCGACGGCGGTGAGGTTAGGGCGAGGTGCGCGGCTCTAGGTGTTGAAGTACTTCGCCTCGGGATGGTGGACCACGATCGCGTCGGTCGACTGTTCCGGGGTGAGCTGGAACGCCTCCGAGAGCTGAACCCCGATGCGCTCGGGGCGAAGCAGCTCCACGATCTTGGTCCGGTCCTCCAGGTTGGGGCAGGCGCCGTAGCCGAGCGAGAACCGCGCACCGCGGTAGCCGAGCCGGTGAATCATCTCCTGGATGTCGTCGCGCTGGTCTTCGTGCCCGAAGCCCAGCTCCGCCCGCATCCGGGCGTGCCAGTACTCGGCCAACGCCTCCGCCAACTGCACCGAGAGCCCATGTAGCTCGAGGTACTCCCGATAGCGGTTCTCGGCGAAGAGCCTCGCGGTCTCCTCGCTGATGCGCGAGCCGACCGTCACGACGGTGAAGCCGACGACGTCGATCTCGCCGGACTCCTCCGGACGGAAGAAGTCGGCCAGGCACAGGTGCCGGTCGCGTCGCTGGCGAGGGAAGGTGAACCGGCAGCGCTCTCCCCCGTGGCGGTCGAGGATGACCAGGTCGTCTCCCTTGCTGACGCACGGGTAGTAGCCGTAGACGACACCCGCCTCGAGCAGCCCATCGGTGTGGATGCGGTCCAGCAACGCCCGCAGCCTCGGTCGTCCCTCGGTCTCGACGAGCTCCTCATACGACGGGCCATCCTTGGCGCGACTCGGCCGAAGTCCCCACTGACCGAGGAAGAGCGCGCGCTCGTCGATCATGGCCGCGTACTCGGCGAGCGGGATTCCCTTGACCACCCGGTCACCCCAGAACGGAGGCGTCGGGATGGGGTTGTCGACCGCCACGTCGGAGCGGGTCGGCATCTCCTCCGGCGGTGTCTGACGCAGCTGCGGGGCGCGGACCCGGCGCTTGCGCAGCGCGGGAAGCGACGCTCCCGGGACGCCACGCTTGACGTCCATGACGGCGTCCATGAGGCGCAGCCCTTCGAACGCGTCTCGGGCGTAGCGAACCTCGCCCTGGTAGATCTCGGCGAGGTCCTCCTCGACGTAGGCCCGGGTGAGTGCAGCACCCCCGAGCAGTACCGGCCACCGCTTCGCGAGACCTCGGGCGTTGAGCTCCTCGAGGTTCTCCTTCATGATGACCGTGCTCTTGACGAGCAGACCGGACATGCCGATCGCGTCCGCGTCGTGCTGCTCAGCGGCCTCGATGATGTTGCTGATGGGCTGCTTGATGCCGAGGTTGACGACGTTGTAGCCGTTGTTGGTCAGGATGATGTCGACGAGGTTCTTGCCGATGTCGTGCACGTCTCCCTTGACAGTGGCCAGCACGATCGTGCCCTTGCCACTGTCGTCGGTCTTCTCCATGTGGGGTTCGAGGTAAGCCACCGCCGCCTTCATGACCTCGGCGGACTGCAGGACGAACGGCAGCTGCATCTCCCCCTTGCCGAACAGCTCGCCGACGACCTTCATCCCCGACAGCAGCTCCTCGTTCACGATGTCGAGGGCCGCCCGCCCGCTGTCGAGTGCCTCTTGCAGGTCGGCTTCGAGCCCGTTGGCGTCGCCGTCGATGATGCGGCGGCGCAGGCGCTCCGCCAGGGGCAGCGAGGCGAGCTCTTGAGCCCGCGACGCGCGCGCGTCCGACGCCTTGACGCCCGCGAACAGCTCTAGCAAGCGCTGCAGCGGGTCGTAGCCCTCCCGACGCCGGTCGTAGATCAGGTCGAGGGCGGCCTGTCGCTGCTCCTCAGGGATCCGGGAGATCGGCAGGATCTTGCTGGCGTGCACGATGGCCGCGTCCAGGCCGGCTTGGACGCACTCGTGCAAGAACACGGAGTTGAGGACTTGGCGCGCCGCGGCGTTGAGCCCGAAGGAGATGTTCGACACCCCGAGCACGGTCTGCACGTTCGGGTGCGCCTGCTTGAGACGACGGATCGCCTCGATCGTCTCGATGCCGTCCCTGCGGCTGTCGTCCTGTCCGGTGGCGAGGGTGAAGGTGAGACAGTCGATGAGGATGTCGTGCTCGGCCATCCCCCACGTGGTGGTGAGGGTGTCGATGAGGCGCTCGGCGATGGCGACCTTCGCGTCGGCGGTGCGAGCCTGGCCGTTCTCGTCGATGGTCAGCCCCACGACGGCTGCCCCATGCTCGCGCACCACCGGCATGATCCTGGCGAACCGGCTCCCCGGACCGTCGCCGTCCTCGAAGTTCACCGAGTTCACCACGCACCGGCCGCCGAGCATCTCCAGGGCGGCCTCGATCACGGCTGGCTCGGTGGAGTCGACCATGATCGGCAAGGTGGACGCGGTGGCGAGCCGGGACGCGAGCTCCCGCATATCGGCGACGCCGTCGCGGCCGACGTAGTCGACGCACACGTCCAGCATGTGGGAGCCGTCACGGATCTGCGCCCTCGCGATCTCCACGCAGTCGTCCCACCGGCCCTCCAGCATCGCCTCACGGAAGGCCTTGCTCCCGTTGGCGTTGGTGCGCTCGCCGATGGCGAGGAAGGACGCGTCCTGCCGGAAGGGCACGTGCTGGTAGAGGCTCGAGGTGCCGGGCTCGACCACCGGCTCACGCGGGGCGACCTCCCGGCCGCCGACCCGTTCGACCAGCTGCCGGATGTGCTCTGGTGTGGTGCCGCAGCACCCTCCGACCAGGGAGAGGCCGTAGTCGCGGACGAACTGGTCGTGAGCGTCGGCGAGCTCCGCCGGCGTGAGCGGGTAGACGGCGCCGTCGGCGGTGAGCTCCGGTAGGCCCGCGTTGGGCATGCACGACAGGGCCGTCCGCGCATGCCGGGCGAGGTAGCGCAGGTGCTCGCTCATCTCGGCCGGGCCGGTCGCGCAGTTGAGGCCGATGACGTCGACACCGAGGGGCTCGAGTGCGGTCAAGGCCGCCCCGATCTCGGACCCGAGCAGCATCGTTCCGGTGGTCTCCACCGTCACCGAGGCGATGAGCGGAACGTCGACGCCGAGAGCCGCGCGGGCGCGCTTGGCTCCGATGATCGCGGCCTTCGCCTGCAGAAGGTCCTGGGCGGTCTCGATGATCAACGCGTCGGCGCCGCCTTCGATGAGGCCTTCGGCGCAGCGTTGGTAGGCGTCCCGCACGACGGCGTAGGGAACGTGCCCCAGCGTCGGAAGCTTCGTCCCAGGGCCCATCGACCCGAGCACCCACCGCGGTCGATCGGGCGTGGCGTACCCGTCAGCGACCTCGCGGGCGAGTCGGGCGCTGGCCAGCGAGAGCTCGTAGACCCGGTCCGCGATGCCGTACTCACTCAGCGCGGTGAAGTTCGCACCGAACGAGTTGGTCTCCACGCAATCCGCCCCTGCCGCCAGGTAGGCGTCGTGGATCGCCTGGACGATGTCCGGCCGAGTCACGTTGAGGATCTCGTTGCACCCTTCATGGCCCTGGAAGTCGCCTGGGTCGAGCTCGTGCGCCTGGAGCATCGTGCCCATCGCACCGTCCGCCACAAGCACGCGCTCGCGTAACGCCTGGCGGAAAGTCGCTGCTGTTCGGGTCACCATGAGCTCCTTGGTCTCGGACGGAACAGCCCAGCCTACTCAGGACCGTCCAATTCTTGGACGGCATTCTCGCGTGGCGAGATCGTGTCCGTCGGTCGTGCGGCCGCGGCCGGCGCATGATAGGTCTCGACGTGAGAGCGGCGGCGCGCAGACGTAGGCTTGCGGTGACGGGTGCCCCCAGAACAATCCCTCCAACGGCAGGGCACCAAGGAGGAGGACGATCCACGTGATCGAGCTGGAGGGCTCGCACGACCTACGAGACCCGGTCCTGCTGGCGGCCTTCGAGGGGTGGAACGACGCCGCGGACGCGGCCAGCGCCACGATCGACCACCTGGCGACGGTGTGGAAGGCCCGCGACGTCGCGGCTATCGACCCCGACGACTACTACGACTTCCAGGTCAACCGTCCCACCGTCCGCGTGAACGAGGGCGGGGTTCGCAGCCTCGTCTGGCCGACCACCCGCATCATGGTCGCCACCCTGCCCGATGCGCCCCGCGACGCCGTGCTCGTCCGCGGGATCGAACCGAACATGCGGTGGCGGCAGTTCTGCGACGAGATCCTGGCGGTGGCCGACACCCTCGGCGTCTCCATGTGCGTCCTGCTCGGAGCGCTCCTGGCCGACAGCCCGCACACCCGGCCGATTCCGGTCACCGCCTCAGCGAGCGATCCCAGCTTGGCCACCTCGCTCGGGCTCGAGCAGTCGAAGTACGAGGGACCGACCGGCATCCTGGGGGTTCTCCAGGACAGCTGCCAGCGGGTGGAACTGCCGTCGGTGATGCTCTGGGCGGCCGTGCCGCACTACGTCGCCCAGCCGCCGTGCCCCAAGGCCACACTCGCCCTGCTGCGGAAGGTGGAGGACCTTCTCGATCTGACGATCCCGCTGGGCGACCTCGTCGAGGACGCCCGGGCGTGGGAACGGGGAGTCGACGACCTCGCCCGTGACGACACCGAGGTCTCCGAGTACGTCCGCTCCCTGGAGGAGGCGCGGGACGCCGCTGAACTACCGGAGGCGACAGGTGAGGCGATCGCCCGGGAGTTCGAGCGGTACCTGCGCCGTCGTCCCCACGGAACCGAGGACGTCTAACGGCGCGCGGCTCTCCGCATGCGGCTAGGCGGCGTCGGGGCGGAGCTGGACGCCGAGGAGGGCGTCACATACGTCGACGACGAGGTCCCGGCTGTGCGCGTGGTCGTGTCGGTCGGGACCAGCGTCCGCGAGCGTCGCCTCGGCCCAGGCGTCCACACAGGCGAGGGCGGCTGGGGTGTCGAGATCGGAGGCGAGGGCGGCCCGGACCTCGTCGAGTACCTTCCTGCCATCCGCGCAGGTCGGGCGGGCGGCGGCCGCGCGCCACCGGTCGAGACGTTCCTGGGCGTCGCGCAACACCTGCGAGCTCCACTCCCAGTCCTCGCGGTAGTGATGGGACAGGACGGCCAGTCGGATCGCCATCGGATCCACACCGTCGGCGCGGAGCTGAGCGGAGAAGACCAGGTTGCCCTTGGACTTCGACATCTTCTCCCCGTCCAGCCCGACCATGCCGTGGTAGACGTAGGCGTGCGCGAACGGCTCCTCGCCGGTCAGCACCTGCGCCAGCGACGCGGACATCTCGTGGTGGGGGAAGACCAGGTCGGATCCGCCACCTTGGACGTCGAACCCCATGCCCAGGTAGCGCAGCGCGATCGCGGTGCACTCGACGTGCCAGCCGGGTCGGCCACGTCCGAGCGGGGTGTCCCAGGCCGGCTCGCCTGGGCGCTCGCCGCGCCACAGCAGGCTGTCGAGCGGGTCGCGCTTGCCCGGTCGGGTCGGGTCACCGCCACGCTCGGCGAACAGCTCGCGCATCTCCGCCTCGTTGAGGTGGGACACCTGGCCGAAGCGCGGATCCGCCGAGACCGGGAAGTACAGGTCGCCGTCGAGGGAGTACGCCGCGCCACGCTGCCGCAGTCGTTCGATGGTCTCCGCCACCAGGGGGATGGACTCCACGACACCGACGAACTCGGTGGGCGGCAGGACCCGCAGGGCCGCCATGTCGGCTCGGAAGAGGTCGGTCTGCCGCTCGGCGAGCTCTCGCCAGTCCTCACCCGTCTCGTCGGCACGCTCCAGCAACGGGTCGTCGACGTCGGTGACGTTCTGGACGTAGTGGACCTCCAGCCCAGCGTCGCGCCAGGCCCGAGCAAGCAGGTCGAACGCGACGTAGGTGGCGGTATGGCCGAGATGGGTGGCGTCATAGGGCGTGATGCCACAGACGTACATCCGCGCCCGCTCACCACGCGCGCTCACCCGTCGTTGGCCGGTGGCGTGGTCGTGAACCAAGGGCACCTGCCCAACTCCGGGCAGCCGAGGAACCGCGGGGGCGACCCAGGCCTTCATGACCACGCAGCCTATAGGTCGATCCCCAGCCCGGATCGGGGGCGGCGGAGGGCACTGTCCCCACGTGGCCGTCCCCGGGGCCGCGCGGGCGACCACCCACGTCACACTGCTACAACGAGGTGACGGGTGACAACGAAGCGTGAGGAAGGAAGCGTTGGGACGGCGGTCGTCAGAACACCGGCCACGGGATCGCGGGCCAGCCCTCTCCCGGCTCCGGGAAACGCTTGACGGCCAGGATCCGCTCCATTCGGGCCCGGAACGCCGTGATCTCCTCCGGGCGGAGCAGCTCGGACAACGTCCGACCGAGCTCGCCCTCCAGCTCGCATCCGAGTCGGCGCACCACGTCCAGGTGCTCGTCAGGGATCGGCTCGCCCGCCCAGCCCCAGAGGACGGTACGGAGCTTGTCGTCTTCGTGGAAGCACAGGCCGTGGTCGACACCGAGGACGCGCCCGTCCGAGGCGAGCAGGACGTGACCGCCCTTGCGGTCGGCGTTGTTGACCACGATGTCGAACAGCGCGAGGCGGCGGAGCCGGTCGTCGTCGAGGTGGATCAGGCTCACCTCCTCGCCCTCGGCGTCGTACGCCTCGAGCACCCGCCGCCACCCTTCGGGGACCTGGTGACGCGGAACGACGTCGACGACACCCTTGTCCGGGTCGTGGTCGATCCACAGCTGGACCATGCCCTCACCGAAGGGGCCGTCGCGCAAGACCGTAGGCGGGACGAGGTGCCAACCCGACGCTTCCGACACCAGGTAGGTGGCCAGCTCTCGGCGTGCCAAGGAACCATGGGGAAAGTCCCACAACGGTCGCTCCCCGCGCACCGGCTTGTAGACGCCGGCGGCGGTCTGACCGTCCAAGCTCACCGAGCAATAGAACGTGGCGTTGGACGCCGAGACGAGCCGGCCCTCGACCTCCAGCCGGCCCTCCCGCAGCAGGCTCAGAGCGTCAGCGGGCGGCATCATCATGTCGCTACCGGTCTCTCAAGCCGAACGCCGATACCCGTTGAGCCGGGGGCACAGGTGTCCCTGGGGGTCCAGGGGGTTGCCGCAGAACGGGCACGGCGGACGTCCCGCCGCCACCACAGCGAGGGCGCGCTGCACGAACGCGCGGGCTTGCGCACCGGTGATCCGCACGACAAGTGTCTCCGGGCCGTCGGCATCCGGTGCCTCGTCGACCGGCGGAGGCGGATCCGCGTCGTCGTCGGTGACCTCGTAAGCCTCGATCACCACCCGCTCGTTCTCGTTGTCCCACGCCAGCCGCAGGGTCCCGACGCGAAACTCCTCGATGATCGGTTGGTCGAGCGGGCCGTCATCGGCGAGCTCCTTCGGAGCGACCGCCGGAATGACGGCACGACCGCCGGTGAGCCGCAGCACCTCGTCCAGCATCGCGTCGATCCGCTCGGCGAGGACA
The DNA here is from genome assembly GCF_003386795.1 of Thermasporomyces composti. Lineage (NCBI taxonomy): Bacteria > Bacillati > Actinomycetota > Actinomycetes > Propionibacteriales > Nocardioidaceae > Thermasporomyces > Thermasporomyces composti. Next base: position 4,323,301 of record NZ_QTUC01000001.1, on the reverse strand, counting down.
GCGACCTGCTCCTTCTCGACGCCGACCGTGGTGAGGAGATTCTTGGAGCGCGCTTGCAGGTAGAAGGTGCGCTGGCCGGGCTCTCCAACCGTTCCGACGACGAACCGCTCAGGAGCGTCGTGAAGGTGAACGACACGGGCCATACTTCCAGACCCTACGCGCTTTCCGGCGACAGCGGTGTCGACGGCCACCTACTCCCGCGATCGGCCAGCGCCCCCGGCCCCCGCGCCGCCGCCCACCACCGCGTCGCTGTCGGCCTCCCCGCGCCGGCGCCGCCGCCGGCGGCGACGTGGGACGACCAAGCTCGACAGGTCGCTGCCGGTGTCGTTGACACGGACGACGAACGTCTGCAGCGGGGTGTACCGCACGACACTGATCGAGCAGGGGTCGATCACGATTCGCTGGAACTGGTCCAGGTGCAGGCCCAAAGCGTCGGCGACGATCGCCTTGATGACGTCACCGTGGCTCACCGCCGCCCAGATGGCGTCGGGGCCATGGTCGGCTTCGACCCGCGCGTCCCACTCGCGTGCGGCGCCGACCGCCCGTTCCGCCATCGCTCTGAGCGACTCCCCACCCTCGCCCGGGAACCGCACCGCGCTCGGGTGGCGTTGGACGGCCTTCCACAGCGGATCCTTGGCGAGGACCTTCAACGACTTGCCTTCCCAGTCGCCGTACCGGACCTCACCGAGCCGCTCGTCGACGACCGACGGCGGATGCCCGTCGAGGGCGGCGACCGCGGCGGCGGTCTGCTGGCACCTCTCCAGCGGACTCGTCACGAGTGCCGCCAGCGGGATGCGATCGAGCCGGCCGGCGAGCCGCTCCACCTGTTCGCGCCCCACCTCGTCCAAACCGACCCCTGGAGTCCATCCGGCCAGGACGCCGTCGGCGTTGGCCTTGGTCCGCCCGTGCCGGATGAGGAGCAACGTCGCCATGGATACCGAGCCTACGGGCCGACCGGACGTTCACCGGACACGCGGCACTCGCCGCCGCACATCGGCCGCGTCGCAGGCCCCCGCCAGCGTTGGTTCGGTCAGACCGCCGCGGAGATGCCAGGGCCGCGCGACTGTCGCGGTACGCGACGTCACCCGGGTCGGCTGTGAGGACGTCTGCTGTGGTCAGGCGAAGGGCGTCACGACACCGAACGCCAGCAGGCTCAGCACCACGGTGCCGAGCAGAGCGCGGTAGATGACGAACGGGCGGAAGCTGTGTCGGGAGATGTAGCGCATGAAGTAGACGATGACGAGGTAGCCCACGACGAAGCTCACGATCGTGGCCAGGATGGTGGGCCCCCAGTCCGGCGCGTGCTCCTCGCCGATATCGAGGACCTCGAGGAATCCGGAGGCGAAGACGGCGGGGATCGCCAGCAGGAACGAGTACCGCGCCGCGGCCTCGCGGGTGAACCCCATGAGCAGACCGGCGGTGATGGTGCCGCCGGATCGGGACACGCCAGGAATGAGCGCGAGGGCCTGTGCGCAGCCGAACAGCAGGGCCTGTGGGAAGGTCAGCCGGTCCAGCGACTTGCGGTTGGGCGCGATGGCGTCGGCGATGCCCAGGATGAGCCCGAAGGCGATGAGCGTGATCCCCACGTAGACCAGCGAGCGCAGCGCGGTCTCGATGGTCTCCTGGAACAGGAAACCCAGCACCCCGATCGGGAGGGTGCCGGCGATGATGAACCACCCCATGCGCGCGTTCGGATCTCGCCGCAGGACCGGACGGAACAGCGAGAGCGTCCAGGTGCGGATGATCGCCCAGATGTCGTTGCGGAAGTAGACCACCACCGCCGTCTCGGTGCCGAGCTGGATGACGGCGGTGAAGGCGGCGCCAGGGTCACCCCACCCCGGTACGAGCGCCCCCATGATGCGCACGTGCGCGCTCGACGAGATCGGCAAGAACTCCGTCAGGCCCTGCAGCAGTCCGTAGACGAGGGCACCCAACCAGCCGACGCTGTGCTCCACGGTTCAATCCCCCACACCAGAGGCGATCCACGCCTCGGCTGTCGTTCGTAGTGCGTTGACGCGGTCCTCGACGGTCTGACCGAAGGGCAGGAGCGCCAGTGTGGTGACGCCAGCCTCGGCGTAGGCGCGCAGGCGCTCCACGATCCGCGTGGACGGTCCCAGGAGCGCCGTCTCGTCGAGGAACTCCACCGGCACGGCACGCGCCGCGTCCCGGTGCCGCCGCTCCAAATACAGCTGTTGCACCTGGGCGGCTTGCTCGGCGTAGCCCATCCGCGCGGCGAGGGCGTTGTAGAAGTTCTGGGTCCGGCTGCCCATGCCGCCGAGGTAGAGCGCTGCATAGGGGCGGACGAGGTCGGCGCAGGCGTCGACGTCATCCCCGACCGCCACGGGCACGCTGGCGACGATGTCGAAGGCTGCCCGGTCAGCCTCTGGACGAGCGCCGCGTTCCCATCCTGCTCGGACATACCCCAGTGAGGTGGGTAGGTAAGCCGGGGACACGAAGACGCCCAGCCAGCCATCGGCGATCTCGCCAGCGAGTTCCAGGTTCCGAGGTCCGACGGCGGCGAGGTAGATGGGGATGTCCGTACGGACCGGCCGGGTGGCGAGCCTCAGCGCCTTGCCGGGTCCGTCCGGCAGCGGAAGGGTGTAGTGCGTCCCGGTATGGGCCAGAACCTTCCGGGCCAGGACGGTTCGGACGATGTCGATGTACTCGCGGGTACGTCCCAACGGGTCGGCGAAGCGCACGCCGTACCAGCCCTCGGAGACCTGAGGTCCCGAGACACCGAGGCCCAGGCGGAAACGCCCCTGCGACAGCGCGTCGAGCGTGGCCGCGGTCATCGCGGTCATGGCCGGTGCCCTGGCCGGAATCTGGAAGACCCCCGAACCGACCCCGATCCGTCGCGTGCGAGCCGCGACGGTGGCGAGCACCGTCGCGGCGTCGTACCCGTAGGCTTCCGACGCCCAGCAGGAGTCGAATCCGAGCCGGTCGGCCTCCTCCGCGAGCGCGACGCTGGCGGCGAGGTCCGCCGCGTCGGACACGCTGAGCGTCAAGCCCAGGCGCACGAAACCTCCTCTTGCGTCGCGCTGGTTCTCGCTCGATCGGGTGGGGGGTGGATCTGGGCCAGGTCCGGCGAGTCTTGAGGGATCGGCCCTACCGAGGCGTCTTGGGTAAGGCCGGCTCCGGGCGCGGGAAAGATCGTTGTCTCTCGCGCCTGACGGGGCCAGGCGAGTCTAGCGAGGCGATGGCCGCGGCTGGACTCGTGGTGCCAGGTTCAGGTCGGCTAGTGTCCCGTCGAGCACGTGGGCACTGGTCGACCATGTGGGCTTGGCAGGCCCTCGCCCTGCTCAGCGCCGGGGGAAGGTGGTGAGGACCGTCGATGGAGCAGCGCTATCTGGGCCGGACCGGCCTGCGGGTCTCCCGGCTGGGCCTCGGCACCATGACATGGGGCCGTGACACCGACGAGCACGAGGCACGGGACCAGCTGACGGCCTTTGTGGAAGCCGGTGGCACGCTCATCGACACATCGGCTGACTATGCCGACGGCGACAGCGAGCGACTCCTAGGCCGCTTGATCGGCACCCTCGTGCGGCGTGACGAGGTGGTGCTGGCGACGAAGGCTGGCGTGTGTAGCCACATGGGAGGGGTGGACGTCTCCCGTCGAACGTTGCTCGACCAGCTCGATGCCTCGCTCGACCGGCTCGGGGTCGACTCCGTCGACCTGTGGCAGGTCAGCGCCTGGAGCAACGACGTCCCGGTGGAGGAGACGCTCGCCGCGATGGATTTCGCGGTGTCGAGCGGACGGGCGCGCTACGTCGGTCTGTGCAACTACTCCGGCTGGCAGACCGGCTTCGCCGCCGCCTACCAGGCCGCCTGGCCCGGCCGCGCCCCCATCGCCTCCACGCAGGTGGAGTACTCCCTGGTGGAGCGCGGGATCGAACGCGAGGTGCTGCCAGCGGCACGGGCGCTTGGGCTGGGCGTGCTGGCATGGTCACCTCTGGGCCGAGGAGTCCTCACCGGCAAGTACCGCACCGGCACACCAGCGGACTCCCGGGCGGCCTCGCCGCACTTCGAGCGTTTCGTGGGGGTTCACCTGGACCCCGCGAGCCGCCGGATCGTCGACGCGGTGTGTCGTGCCGCGGACGGACTCGGGCTGTCGCCGATCGAGGTGGCGCTGGCCTGGGTGCGAGACCGGCCGGGGGTCACCGCGCCGATCGTCGGTGCCCGGACGGCTGCGCAGCTCCGCGGGTCGCTCACCGTGGAAGAAGTGGAGCTACCCGTGGAGATCACTGCCGCGCTCGACGACGTCTCCGCGCTTCCGATGGGCTACCCGGAGCGGTGGGAGCCGACCTTCTGAGGGCCACTGTGGGCCTTGGGGTCTTCCTTTTCCACGAAGGCATGTCACGATGGGGCGATGGCGGAGTACGAGACTCATCAGCTGCAGCTGCCGCGCACCGTCTCTCGGCGGGTGGTGCGGCAGCTTCTCGTCGATCGGGCAGAGCGTGGCGGATGGGAACTCCTCCGGGTCCGGGTCCATCCTGACGGCCGCCGGGTCGTGACGCTCCGGCGGAGGATCATCCGAGTCACCAAGACCATGCCCCCGACAGGAGCCTGGGCCTCCGCGCTGTGATTCTCACGCCCTCCCGGCACGGCGCACGGTCGGGCGCGTGAAGGTCAGGCCAGGTCGAGGAAACGATCGAGGACGCGCGCGCCGAACCGCAGCGACTCCACCGGTACGCGTTCGTCGATGCCGTGGAACATCCCGACGAAGTCCAGGTCGGGCGGCAGCTTGAGAGGAGCGAACCCGAAGCATCGGATGCCGAGGCGATGCCAGGCCTTGGCGTCGGTGCCGCCCGACATCAAGTAGGGCACGGCCCTCCCCTGCGGGTCCTCCGCCGCCAACGACGTCCGCATCGCGTCGACCAGCGCTCCCGCGAACTCCGTCTCCGGCGCGCTGTCGAGATTGATCATCTCGCGTGTGACCTTGTCGCCGATCAGCTCGTCGATGGTGGCGAGGAACTCCTCCTGTCCGCCGGGGACGAACCGCCCGTCGACCGCCGCGGTGGCCTCACCGGGGATGACGTTGACCTTGTACCCAGCGTCCAGCATGGTCGGATTCGCGGTGTTGCGCAGGGTCGCCCCGATCATCCGAGCCACGGAGCCGAGTCGGGCGAGGGTTACCTCGACGTCATCGGACTCCGGGTCGATGTCGACTCCCAGCGCCTCTGAGACCTCGGCCAAGAAGGCCTTGACCGGGGGCGTGATGCGGGGCGGGAATCGGTGCCGCCCGATGCGAGCGACCGCCTCGGCCAGCTCGGTGACCGCGTTGTCGTCGTTGCGCATGGACCCGTGCCCCGCCGTCCCCCTGGCTCTCAGCCGCATCCAGGCCATGCCCTTCTCAGCGGTCTGGATGAGGTAGAAGCGAAGGTCGTCGCGCACCGTGACGGAGAAGCCGCCGACTTCCCCTACCGCCTCGGTGCATCCCTCGAGGAGCTCAGGGTGATGGTCGACGAGCCAGTGGGCGCCTTTCCGGCCGCCGGCTTCCTCGTCGGCGGTGAAGACGAGGACGACCGGACGCCGTGGCGGCCGGCCAGCGCGGGTGCGCGCCGACAGCACCGACAGCACCATGGCGTCGAAGTCCTTCATATCGACCGCACCACGCCCCCAGAGGCAGCCGTCTTTGACCTCGCCGGCGAACGGGTCGACACTCCAGTCCGCCTTGACCGCCGGCACCACGTCCAGGTGGCCGTGGACCAGCAGGGCTGGCAACGACGGATCGGCGCCCTCCCAGCGAGCGACCACGGTGGTGCGGAGCGGCTCGGACTCCAACAGGGTCGGCTCCAGCCCGGCCTCGGCGAGCTTGCCGGCCACATACTCGGCGGCTTGGCGCTCCCCCGGGCCGCGATCGTCTCCGTAGTTGGAGGTGTCGATTCGGATCAGGTCCCGGCAGATCTCCACGACCTCCGCGTCGGGTCGGTGCTCGACGTCCGCGCCGGCACCAGCCGGCTGCGCCGCGTGGCCGCTCGCGTCGTTCGTCATGACCTCATCTTGCCGTGTGAATCACCCATATCGGTGATGGGTGGTGGCCCAGCGACTCCCGCCGGGTGGATTTGCTACAGTGAGCGCCGCGCGCAGGACAGCCGGCGCGCCACGTCCGGGTGGCGGAATAGGTAGACGCGCTAGCTTGAGGTGCTAGTGCCCGCAAGGGCATGGGGGTTCGAGTCCCCCCTCGGACACAAGTCCCGCGAGTGTCTGGCGCGCCGGGATGGCGTGCTCCTGAGCCCCTCATCGTGCTCCTGAGCTCCTCGCCGCCGGGCGTCATCCGACCGTCGAGATGAGTCCTCTCACGACGAGGACGCGACACGACTCCGCTGGCGATCAGCCCGTCTCCACGGTGTGGCGGATCCCGTGCGAGGTGAGGGAGTCCAAGAAGGGCCCGGCGGTGAACGCCTGAGCGGGCGCGAGGACACCGGGCTTGGCACCCTGGACGACGAGCTGACAAGCACCCTGGACGACGAGCTGACAAGCGGCCTGGACCGCGACGACCGCGGTCGTACCGTACGTATCGGTGCCCTCGACGACGCCACGAGCGCGGCTCGTTCGCCCAGTGACCTCGGCCACGAGGGTGAACCGCCCGGCCGTCCGCAGGTGTTCCGGTGGACTCTCCGGCAGCCGCTCCACGACGTCCGGGGTGAGGCCTGCCAGCCTCGCCAAGAACGTGATCTCGGCGACACCTTCGACGCGGCGGGCCGCCACATGCCGGGGCACGGTGGCGATCTCGGCGAAGCCGGCCTTCGCCACGGTCGACGGCGCCGGGCCGCCGGGGAAGGTGATCGCCGTGCAGGTGGCGGGTAGGTCGGCGCGCCACCGGCCGTCGACGTACACGAGTCCGCCGCCGGCGAACATGTCGCGAGCGAGCAGCGCGGTCCGGCCACTGCCGCGAGAAAGTCCGCCGCCGCCACCCGTTCGGTGGGCAAGCACCACCTCGTCGATGGGATCATGCGGGTCGATCCGCGCGGCGGTCACGGCGGCGAGCAGGTCGGCGAGGAAGCCACCGTCGTTCGCCATCGGGACGACGGTGACGCCTGCTCGTTCCGCCGGCTCGTCGAAGTGGTCGAAGACCCGCATGACGTACGACTGCTCTCCGCTGATGTCCACGTAGTGCGCGCCGACGTCGATTGCGGCGCGTATCACCGGCTCACCGTGGATCGCGAACGGTCCAGCGCAGTTGACGACCACGGCGCAGTCCTGGAAGGCCGCGCGCAGGCTGGTGGGATCGGACAGGTCGGCGACCCGGCGTTCGGCACCCGGGGCGGTGACGGTGTTCAGCCGGTCGGGGTCACGGCCGACGAGCACGGGAGTCACACCGCGGCGGGCGAGTTCGGCCACGACGAGCCGGCCGGTGTAGCCGGTCGCGCCGTGGACCGCGATGGCACTGATCGTCATGCTGGCAACCGTAGGGCGACCGTCGAAGACGCCCTATGGTTCGGCGTCTCGTCTGTATGTCTCAGCGTCTCAGTCATCGGCTCCCGGCGATACGGTCGCCCCCGTGGACGTGCTCAGCGACGTGGTCACCGCGATGCGCACCGGCCGACCGCATTCGTCGCGCACCCGCAAGCACGGCAGGTGGGGAATCCGCTTCGCACCCTTCGCCGGCGCGGGGTTCCACGTCGTGCTGCAGGGCTCCTGCTGGCTCCCCCCGCGGAACGGCGAGCCAGTGCAGCTCGGGGTCGGCGACGTGGTGTGCCTTCCGCATGGACGAGGTCACGGCCTGGCCGACAGCCCTTCGACCCCGCTGGTCGACGCCGGCGCAGCGCCCGAGACCGGCGTCCCGCCGTCTGCTCCGCCAGCAGGGTCCGCCGCCGATCCGAGCGCGTCCACGGTGCTGCTGTGCGGCGCGTACTTCCTGGACCAGGCACGGCCTCATCCGCTGCTGACCGAGCTGCCGGAGTTCATCCACCTCCCCACCCGCATCGGGCGCCAGACGGCGCTGCGCACCGCGATCGACCTGCTCGGCACTGAGCTGGACCAGTCGGGGCCGGGGACGGACGCGGTGCTGGCAGCCCTGCTGGACATGTTGCTGCTCTACGCCTTGCGAGCCTGGTATGCCGAGCAGGGCGGTTCGGACGCGTCGTCGGGATGGGCAGCGGCGCTGGCCGATCCGGTGGTGAGAACGGCACTGGAACACATGCACCGCGACCCGTCCCGGAAGTGGACCCTCGCCGGCCTGGCCAGGACCGCCAACGTTTCCAGGGCGACTCTCGCGCGCCGGTTCACGGCGTTGGCCGGTCAGCCGCCCCTGGCGTACCTGACGTGGTGGCGCATGACCTGCGCGGCGCGGCGGCTCCGGGCCACGGACGCGCCGCTCGCCGCCATCGCCTCCTCGTGTGGCCACTCCTCGGAGTTCGCCTTCGCCAAGGCGTTCAAGCGCGAGTTCGGCATGGCGCCCGGCAGCTACCGGCAGCGAGGACGGGCCGGCGCCGACGCCTGCCCCGGCGGGCCACACTCAGCGGTGCCGCCCGCGCGTCCTTCGCCATTCGACAGTGGACGCCTACCCTGACGCGTCAGCGACTCCGACCGCTGGCGATCGCTCGGAGGGCCGGTCGACTGTTCCCCAACGGGCGAGTGGGATCACGCTGGTGGCCACCACGAGGGCCCCTCCGGGACATCCTTGACGAAGACGATCGCGTCGTAGGCCGCCAGGTTCGCCGGATCCAGTGGTGCGTACCCGTGCCACGGAGACTCCCGAGGAGCGAGCCTCACCCCGCTCAGGAAGGTGGCCAGGCGCCGCGCGTCCGCGACGCACCGTTCCTCTGGCAGCGTGTAGAGCAACCCTTCGACGGTGTCCGGAGGTGGAGCCTCGACACCGCGGTGGCGAATCGTGCCGACGGCGGTGACCACGACGGCGTAGTCCTCACCCAGGTCGGCGCCCACGATCGACCCAGCGCTCCACCAGCCCAGCGACACCTCGCCCATGCGCATCGTGCTCTTGTGTCGCTGGAGGTGCGCGTTGTGCGCGAACACCAGGGCCGGGCCCCGCTCGGCGAGCGCGCGCAGGTTGGCCGCCATCATCGACGCCCGCACCCGCAGCAGCCGCTCCATTCGTCTCGGTGAGGCGTCGGCCATCCAGAAGTGGTAGCGAAGCAGGCCGACGGCAGTTCGGGCGTAGAGGCGGGCCCGCTCCAGGTCCTCCGGGGAGGACACCGCGCTCAGGTGCGGCAGCTCGGTGTCGAGGAGGCTCGCCAGCTCGTCGGCCAGCTGCCGCAGCTTCGCGGCCTCCGGTGTCTGGCCGACCGACTGGGACGGATCCAGCATCGCGGCTGGATTGGTCCACTCCTCGTCGGTGCCCAGCAGGCGGTCGAGGGTCTGGTCGTCATACCCGAGCAGGTCCGCGTCGAGGTAGGACGCGAGGTAGCGGTGCAAGGCGATGAGGGCTCCTCGAGGGCTCTCGGCAGCGGTGATCTCCAGTGGCCCGTCGATGCCCGCGAAGCGCACCTGGTCGGAGGAGGGCCGGCCGTCGTTGTACGCGCGCATCCAGCGCACCAGCTGCCGGTTGGCGGGGGACGCTCCGAAGCCGTGACTGAAGCCGCGCTTGAGGGCGTCGTCCAGCGTGCCGGTGCCCGAGGTCACGTAGTCGTCGACGACGAGCGCCCGTACGCAGTCGCTCTCGAGCGCGATCGTTCGGTAGCCCTCCTGCTCCACGAGCTGCCGGAAGAGCTCATTGCGCACGGTGAGCAAGACGTCCTCGCCGTGGGTGGGTTCGCCAAGGGCGAGCAGGCGCGGTCGAGCCGGCAGCAGGCTCATGACGGCGGCGCCGTCGACGGCATGGGTCGTGATGTCCATGCCCCTCAACACTATCGTTGAAGTATCGGTTGAAAGTTTGAGCGCGGTGTCACGAGCTGGACATCGCTCGTCACGCTTGAAGCGTCCTTCTTTCTTCGAGCTTCTCTTCGAGTTCGACGAGCGCCCGACCGGAGTCGGGCCTCGAAAAGCTTCAATCGTCGGAAGAAGTGCTGGTCGTACCGCTCCGCGCTCACCGCGCCGAGTGGCGTGCCCAGCGTTCGGTGAAGAGCTGGTCGCTGGGCGGGTCACCAGGCAGTGGCTGCGTGTGGCACGGCCGTAGTCCGTCCAAGACCACGGCGATGACGCGCCTCCTCGCGGCGACGGCGAGGTCGACGAGATCGTCGCGTCCCTGCGCGCGTAGCTGGTCGAGCACGGGGAACCGACCGAGCTGCTCGATCAGCAAGGCGATGTCGACAGGGGTGACGTCCGGCCTGAGCACTCCTGCGGCGTGGGCACGCTCGACGAGGGCCGCCAACAGCTCGTCGGAGCGCTCATTCTTGGCTCGCATCTCCTCGGTGATGTCGATGGTGCCAGCGAGCGGTGCCAGCGAGCCCTGTCCGGATTCGACACAGGCGATGACGAAGCTCGTCAGCCCTTCCCAAGGGTCGTCCTCGGCCAGTCCTTTCTCCGCCGCCTCGTTCCAGCTGTCGAGGGCCAGTTCGGCCAACCGCTGGAAGAGCTCTTCCTTGGTGCGGTACCGGCGGTAGAGGGTGCCGATGCCCACACCGGCCCGGGCCGCGATCGCGGCGACCGACGCGTGTGCGCCGTCGGCGGCGAGCACCTCGCGGGCGGCCCGCAAGAGCGCGCGATCGTTGCGCTCGGCTTCGGCTTGGCGAGGAGCGCGGCGGCGGCTCATGACCTCGGATCCTACCCCTCTTGCGGAGTGAATCGCTCCGTTATAGCGTCCACCGCGAAACGGAGCGATTCGCTCCTATTGAGGGGAGGGCGCATGCGCGCTGTGGTCATGGACCAGTTCGGCGGACCGGACGTGCTGCGACTTCGCGAGGTCCCTGATCCCGTGCGGGAGCCGGGCAGGTCCTCGTGGCGGTGGAGTACGCCGGGGTCACGTTCGTCGAGACGCAGGTGCGGGCCGGTCGCGGGCCGGCAGCGCAGCACCGCCCGATGCTCCCCCACGTGCCGGGCAACGGGGTCGGTGGACGCGTCGTCGCCGTCGGCTCCGGGATCGATCCCGGCCTGGTGGGGAGCGCCGTGGTGGCGACGACGGGTGGGTCCGGCGGCTACGCGGAGCTCGCCCTCGCCCGCGTCGAGGACACGATCCCGCTCCCACCAGGGGTGGTCTTGCAGGACGCGGTGGCGCTGCTGGCCGACGGCCGCACAGCGGTGCTGCAGCATCGTCGAGCGGAGCTGAAACCGAACGAGCGGGTCCTGGTGACCGCGGCGGGTGGCGGTGTGGGGACCCTACTGGTCCAGCTCGCGGCCGCCTCCGGAGCGACCGTGGTCGGCGCGGCACGGGGCACGCGCAAGCGTGAGCTGGTCACCTCGTTGGGCGCGGCCGTCTACGTCGACTATTCGCGTCCTGGATGGGAGCGCGAGCTCCTCCCCGAGGGCGTGGACGTGGTCTTCGACGGCGTCGGTGGAGCGCTCGGTGCCCAGGCGATGCGCGCCGCACGACGTGGCACCCGGGCCGTCCTGTACGGCATGGCCTCCGGCGCCTGGACCAACCCACCAGAGCACGTGCGGGTCGTCCCCTCGAGCGGGGTACCGAGTCCGGCCGAGATCCGAGCAGCGGCCGAGGAAGCCCTCGCTCTCGCGGCGGCTGGCCGACTCCGCCCGGTCATCGGCCAGACATTCCCGCTGTCCGAGGCCGCGCGGGCGCACGAGGTGATCGAAGCCCGGGCGACAATCGGCAAGACCTTGCTGATCCCATGACGACCCGAAGCGCGGTCCAGGCCTCACCGCGTCTGGTGCCACTGGCCGCCACCGTGCTGGCCGGCGCCATCGCGGCGCTGCTGGAGAGCACGATCACCGCGATGGCGCTGGACCAGCTCAGGCGCGACCTCGCCGTGCCCGTGACGACGGTCCAGTGGGTCACCACCGCCTACGTCCTGGCGATGGCCGCGGTCATCCCCTTGGTGGGTTGGTCGGTCGGCCGCTTCGGTGCCCGGGCCGTGTGGCTGGCGAGCCTCGCCCTGTTCCTCCTCGGCTCCGTCCTCTGCGGTTCCGCCTGGTCGGCGGCCTCGCTCATCGGCTTCCGCGTCGTGCAAGGCCTCGGCGGTGGCATGATCCTGCCCCTCACCCAGCTCACCTTGGCCCGCGCGGCCGGACCGGCACGCCTCGGCCGCGTGATGAGCGCGGTCGGGCTCGTCGGCCAGATCGCCCCCATCTCGGGTCCGATCGTGGGCGGCGTGCTGGTCGACAGCTGGGGATGGCGGTGGGTGTTCTTCGTCAACGTGCCGATCGTGCTCACGTCGATCGTCATGGCCTGGCGGCTCTTCCCTCCCGACGACGAGCGTTCGAACCGGCCGCTCGACCTCGTGGGAACCGTCCTGGTGCCGCTCGGAGTGGTCGCCATTCTGCACGCGCTGACGGGCGTAGGCACGGGATCGGGGGCCGCCGTCGTGGTCACGGCGGCGCTGGGCGTAGGTTTGGTCACCGCGTTCGTGGTGAGGTCGCTGCGTCGTCGCACTCCTGGCCTACTCGATCTTCGGCTGTTCCGCGATCACTCGTTCCGGGCCGGAACGGTGATGATGTTCGCGCTTGGGGCCACCACCTGGGGGCCGATGTTCCTCCTACCGCTGTACTACCAGCAGCTTCGCGGCCTGCCGGCGTTCGACTCTGGACTCGCTCTCGCGCCGCAGAGTCTCGGCCTGGCCGTCGCGTTCCTCGCAGCCGGTCGGTACGCCGACCGCCTGCCACCCCGTCGTCGGCAGCCTGCCCGTCAGTGTCGCCCTCTACCGCACGCTGAACCCGCCTGACATCCCGGATGCCACTAGCCTCAGCAACGTCGTCCAACGGATCGGCGCCGCGAGTGGCACCACGCTGACCGCCGTCATCCTCGACACCGGCGGCTTCACCCCGGCCCTCGCCTGGATGCTCTTCCTCACCGGTGCGGCGACCGTCGTGTCGGCGATCCTGCCCGTGCGGTTCGCGGAGCAGAAGACGCCGTCCTGACACCGTCGCGGCAGGAACCGAGCGACGGGTCCCGTATCCTGCACCGCGAGTTCGCCAGCCAGGCGGAACCAGTCCGAGCGGACCGGATGTCACGGTGACCGATCAGTGCACGGCGAAGCCCCGGACGACAGCGCCGGCGGCGCCGGAGGCAGCGTCGCCCTCTCGTCGGTCGTCTCCCCGTCGTCGCCGTGACACGACGCGCGAACGAACCCGGCTCCGACCGATCGACTTGGCACGCGAGCACGGCCTGTCCACCCAGGCGATTCGCAACTACGAGGAGGCCGGCATCCTTCCGGAGGCCGAGCGCACGCCCCACGGCTACCGTGTCTACACCCCCGTGCACCAGCGAGCGCTCCGCGCGTTCCTCGCCCTCGTCGCCGGGCACGGGCACCGCACCGCTGCCCTGATCATGCGCGCGATCCACGACGGCGCCACCGACGAGGCGCTGCGCCTCATCGACGAGTCACATGCCCAGCTGCTTGACGACCGCCGAACACTCCAGGCCGTCGAAGCCGCGCTCGCCGGTCTCGACGCCGTACCGGACGGGGGATCCGGCAGCACGCTCATCGGTCCGCTGGCGAGGCGGCTCGGTATCCGTCCGGCGACCTTGCGGGCATGGGAACGCGCTGGCCTCCTCCAACCCAGCCGAGACCCTCGGACCGGCTACCGGGTCTACAGCGCCGCCGACGTTCGGGACGCCCTCGTCGTCTGGCAGCTTCGACGCGGTGGCTACCCCCTGGAGCAGATCGCCCCGCTGATCGCCCACGTGCGCCTCGCCGGTGGCGTGGCGCCTGTGGAACCGATGCTGCGCGACTGGCGTGCTCGACTCTCCGCCCTCGGTCGCGCCATGCTGGCCGGCGCCGCCGCGCTGGACGCCTACCTGGCGTACCGAACCCCCGAGGGTCCAGGCGAGTGATCCAGGATCTTCACAGGTCGAGGACGATCGGTCCTCCGTTGACGCGAAGCAGCGCCTGGAGCGCCTCGGCCAAATCGAACGGCTGACCGTGCACCTCCGCGTGAGCTACTCGCAGGTTCACCACGTGCCGCTCGGGATCCAGCCAAGCCGACCAACGGTCGCTGGCTTGCTCGTGCAGCGCGTCGAAGTCCGGGCAGTCGTCGGCGGTCACATCCAACAGCCACCGGAGATAGGCCTGGACGTCCGCGATGACCTTTCGGTCGCCTGTGCATACCGGACCATGTCCGGGGACGAGATGGATCGCGTCGAACCCGGCCAGCCACTCGAGGGCGTCGAGCCACCCCCGGATCGACCCGTGGACGGCCAAGGGCGTAACCCCCACGAACAGCAGGTCGCCCGCGAACAGCACGCGCTCCTCGGGGAGCCACACCACCAGGTCGCCGGGGGTGTGGGCGTGGGTGGGCACCGGAACGAGCTCGAGAGCGCGTCCGTCACCGAGGTCGAACGACACTCGTTCGGTGATGGTCGTGATGGTCGCAGGCGGTCGAACGTCGCCCCAGCCGTCGTAGGCGAAGACCTCGGGATACAGGTGTGGCCCCGCCATGATCTCGCGTGTGGCGGCCTCGGTGGCCATGACCGTGCTGCCGGCTCGCGCGAGCAGCCCGGCGCCGTTGGCGTGGTCACCGTGGGCGTGTGTGATCACGACTGGATCGAGGTTCGTCGCGTCGGTGTCCGCGCGTACCGCCTCGAGCAGCTGCCTGGTGCGCTTCTCGGTCGCGCACGTGTCGATGAGGAAGGTCTGCTTGACGCCGGTGACCCAACCGGCGTTGTTCAGGAACCAGCCGCCGGGCGCCTGCAGATAGGCGACGACGCGGGAGCTGAGGTGTCGCACAGCTGGGGGTGCGGGCAATGTGCGGCTCCTTCCGTGACGGGTGAGGCGGCGCCGGCGTGGTCAACGTGGCGACGCTCTCGTCTGGTGCGAGCTCGACCCTTCGGTCACATGGGGCGTGCCCGCCAAGGTCCACTCATGCCATGAACCATACGCGCCCTCATCGAATCCGACATTCTGTTTTTACTTTATACGCCGTATACTGTTGACGTCCTTCCCCGACCCTCCCAGGAGCCTCATGCGCGTCACTGCTTCCGCCGTGTCGTTGAACGTCGACGACGTCGCCGCCTCCAGCGCCTTCCTCGTCAAGCACTTCGGCTTCCGCGAGGTGATGGCCGCACCCGGCTTCGCCTCGCTGACCCGCGAGGACGTCGGCATGCACGTCGTGTTCCTCCAGCGGGGCCTGCCCACCCTCCCCGACGACCAGCGCGACGACCACGCCTCGGGCGTGATCCTCGCCTTCGAGGTCGACGATCTCGAAGGCGAGCTCGCTCGCCTTGAATCGGAGGGCGTGGCCGTCACCATGCCCCTCACCACCGAGGAGTGGGGGGAGCGCGCCTTCCAGGTCCGCGACCCGAACGGCGTGATCGTCCAATTGGTCGACTGGAAGGGCGCCACGGCCGGGGGCTCCGCGTAGCCGGTGCTGGCTGCTGCTCAGTCGGCTCGCGGCGGACCGAACAGCACCAGGACGTCGCCGGGCCCCGGTCGCGGCTCCTCCTCGCGGGTCACCGGGTCGATGCGTCCACCCGCACGAACGACGAGGAGCGGATGGAACTCCGGCGGCGGGTCGCCCTCCCGGATCACGACACGAGCGCCCGCGCGGTACCGGCGGTCGATCTCGTCGCGGGTCAGCTCGGCGGCGAACAGGGTCACTCCCCCAAGGAAAGGCGCGGCGACCTGCTGGCTGCCAGGGGCAGGAGCCACCCGGTAGACCCGGGCGTCCTCGGGAAGGCGCGCCCGTAGGATCGTCGCCGCCAGCGCGTTGAAGTCATCCTCCTCGGTGAGCAGAAAGACGGCGTTGACACCCTCCATGGCCGCGCCACCTCCGGCCGCCGCGGCCAGGAACTCCCCCGGCGCCACCTCCAGCCCTGCCTGCCGGATGGCCCGGCGTTCCTCCTCCCGCCCTGCCCACATCAAGACATCGACACCGATGTCCTGGAGAGTGCGCCCCAGATCGACGACCCACGGTGCACCGCCGACGAGGAACGGTCGGGTGTGTGCCGGCCGGGTGACACCGAGCAGCCGCGCCACAGGCGGCCCGGTCAGGCCGTAGAGCAGCACGGTCAGCATGATCACGAGGAACGTGGCCGGCAGGATGTCCTCCGCCCCCGGGATGCCCTCGGCCACCAGACCAGCGGAGAACACCGAGGCCGTCGCGGCGGCGACGATTCCGCGCGGGGCCATCCAGCCGACGAACGCCCGCTCCCGGCGGGTCAGCTCGGTGAACGAGGTCGCTGCGAACGCGACGAGAGGGCGGACGACCAGCACGAGGATGCCGACCAGGGCGAGGGTCGGCGGTAGGACCCGCAGCACGGAGCTGGGGGTGACGGTCGCGGAGATGGCGACGAACAGGACGCCGAGGATGAGCTGCACCACCGTGCCGAAGAACGGCTGGTGCGCGGCCACGTCCACCCCGGGCAGCCGCCCGAAGACCAAGCCCATGATGATCGCCGCGATCAGACCGGTGTCGTCCCGGACGACGTCCGCCGCGGCGGCCACCGCGACGACCGAGGCGACCGTCACCGCGGTGCTGAGGACCGCCGGAAGCCGCAAACGCAGGGTGAACCACAGGAGGAGCGCTCCCACCACCGCGGCGCCCACACCAACGACGATGCTGGCGAGGAACTGACCCGCCTCGAAGACGATGGTCTGCGGTCCTCTGGCCACCACGGCGTGGAAGACGACGGCGCCGAGGATGGCGCCGATCGGATCGACCAGCGTGCCTTCCCACGTGAGGAGCCTCTGCAGCCGCTCGGCGGGTCGGACGAAGTCCAGGATGGGCCCCAGCACGGTGGGCCCGGACACGACGAGGATCGCGCCGAGCAGCAGCGCGGCGGACTCCGACATGCCGTGGAGCACGATCGCCGAGAACGTCGTGGCCGCCCACGTCACAGGGACACCGAGGACGACCAGGGCCGCGACGGCCCGCCGCAGGGCGCCACGCAGCTGACGGGGATCAAGCTCGAGACAGGTGTTGAAGAGGATGACCGCGACCGAGAACGCCACGACCGGCTCGTACAGGCGGCCCAGCAGGGCTCGGGCGTTGACGAGGTCGGTGAACGCGCCCGCCGTGAACCCGGCGGGAAGCAGCAGGATCAGGGCGGGCACGTTCAGCCGACCGGCCGTGATCTGCGCGGTCACGGCGAGGATGAGCGTGATGCTGACCCCGAGCAGGAACTCTTCCGCGGTCACCGAGGGAACGCTAACGGGCTGTCGCGCCACGCGTCCGGTTCTTGACGCAGCGTGTCGATTGTGTCGGTGACCAGCCTGGACCAGCTCGCGAGCTCAGCCGGCTAACGGCGAACGTTCGCGGCGACCATGCGCACCAGGACGTCCGGCGTGACGACCCGGACGTGCGGCGCCAGGTTGTCGACCACGGTCTTGACGTTCGCGACGGACTTGCTCCATGCGTGCCACATGACGACCGAGTAGCCGGACGGGCTCGTCGGATCACGGTCGGCGTTGTTGAGCTCGGCCGTCACGCTCGTCTCGTCCGCACCCGGCAGGCCGTCCCACAGCATGGTGCGGGCCGAGATCACCGGTTTGTCGTTCGCCCACACGATCCGGCCCTTGTGGGTGTCGTACCGGGAGTACTCCAGGTAGATCAGGCCGGCGATCTGCCGGTGCCGTAGGTACGTCGCCCACAGGTCGGTGTCGTCGAACGAGCCGAAGTCGATGATCTGGACGACGTCGAGGTCGGCGCGTTCCATCGAGGCGGCCAACCGGGCGGTGTGCAGCTCCAGCTCCTCGCGCGGATACATGCTCGGGTACAAGTACCCGCCTCCGGACGGTCCCGCGACGAAGCTGTCGTGGTGGGCGCCAGTGGCCGCGTGGTCGTAGTACCAACGCATGACCGACGGAGCGAGGTCGACCAGGCTCGGCGAGATCCCCCAGCCCAGGTCGAGCGAGCCACGGTGCGGACTCGCGAACCACCGAGTGCTGCTCTGGAAGTCGTTGAGCATCCACTGGATGTTGTCGCCGTCGGTGACGAGGAAAGCGACGTAGTGGCAGCCGGGCTCTGGCCGCGGCAGGCGGCGCGGTCGCCGCTGGGTCACCCGGTTGAGGCTGATGCCCGACAACGGCGCGAGGTTTCGGGCGTGGTCGGCTGGGATGGTCCGCACGCCGGCCCGGGACGAGACCGAGACGAACGCGTCCTCGCCGCTCGACGCGTCCCCCCAGCCGAGGACGGCCGCGTCGGGGTCGAGGTCGGCGACCACTCGCTCGCGGAAGGAGGAGTTGCCGTCGTAGAAGGTGAACGCTCCTGTCAGCGTGGCGTAGTCGCGGAGCTGGTTGGAGAAGTCTGGCTTCTGCTCGATGACGAGGTCCCCGCGAAGGCGCGAGCCGTACGTCTGCCTCACCCAGCGGTCGTCCTTGTCGCGTACGTCGGCGACCAGACCGAGGCCGTACTCGCGCGCGAGTGGCTCCAGGCCTTCCTCGACCGCGATCGACCCGGTGAGCCCGGCCACGGTCGTCGCGGCGTTCACCCCGTCACCGCGGTAGAGGACGTAGCCCGAGGCCGAGTCGGCGAACCGGTCGAGAAGGTCCCGGACGCCGTCGCCGTGCGTGAGTGGGATGCCGTAGCGGTCGGCCAGGTCCGCAAGCCACACCTCGTAGCCGACCCCGGGGATCGTGACGTAGATGCCGGGCGCCGATCCGTCGGGTTGCCGGCGCCGCGCGAGCTGTCCCTGCAGCGTGGCGACTAGAACCCGCTCGGCCGAGGACAGCGCGGACTCCTCCACCACGTACAGCCGCGTCGGACGCACACCCTTGGGGTACCAGCCGCGCTCCTGTGGTGGTCGGGCGGCCGCGATCGTGGGGTGCGACAGATCCGCCGTGCTGAGGGCTGCGGCTCCCACCGCCGCCCAGGCGACGCGACGCAGCGCCGCGCGTCGAGACAGACCCGGCCGAGGCGCGTCCATCCGTCCTCTCCCCTCGTCACCTGCGCTCCGGTCGTCGCACAGTAGTGATCACCGCCCGGTGGCGACCATGGATCCGTCCGATCTAGGCCGGGTCAGACGTGCCCGTGACGCGAGTCGGCTCGACGCCCGATCCGGCGTCCCTCGCCGCGCACCCGGTCGGTGTCGGCAGGCCGAGGCGGGCCAACCGGGCCAGCGACCACACCTTGACCGTGAGCAGGCCCAGCGCGATCGCCGTGCACAGCGGGACGGAGCGCGTCGTCACCATGACGACCGCGACGAGGGAGGAGTTCACCACCTTCCCGGTCTTCGACCAGTTGGCGAGCCAGATGGGTCGGTCGACCAGGTCGAAGTAGTTGGGGCTGGACAGCGGCCAGGAGAGGAAGGCGAGCGACAGGTAGGCGTCGACGAGCGCGAACTCGAACACGAAGATGCCCATCGGCAGGGCCATCGACGGGTCGAGCCAGACGAAGCCACCGTAGAACCCCAGCGCACACAGGCGGTCAGCGACGATGTCGAGGACGGCGCCATGGCGGGTCTCGGTATCGGTGAGCCGTGCCAACGCGCCGTCCGCCACGTCGCCCACCCAGTAGACCGCCAGCGCGACGAGCAGCCAGGTCAGTGAGCGGGCCTGCGCGGCGCCCAGGGCGATGCCGAGCGACCCGGCGGTCCGCGCGAACGTCACCACGGTGGGCGCGGTCAGCAGCCGCTCCCGGTCGGGCCGGACACAGCCACGGTGCCCGCACGGAGCCCACCGAGAGGAGGGCGTCGACCGCCGCCGTCGAGCGTCCGATACCACTGTCGCTCCCCTCCTCCTGGCTGTGCGATTCCACCCGTCCGTGCGAGAGCCGGCGCGGGGGCTACCCTGCCGACCGGTGGCGGGCAGAGGCTACCGTGGGCTGGTCCGGACTGGGGCCTGGACCGAGCTCACTCCACGGTCCACCGCACGAAGAGTCCATCGCGCGACGGCGCGCAGGGAGCACCACACGCAGGGAGGACGCGTGCCACGGCGGGTGACGACCGGGTGACCCTCATCCTGACGACCTTCGGGTACTGCGTCGTCTCCGCGCTGGTGCCCGTGGTCAACGCTGAGGCGTACGTCGCCGGCGTCGCCGCCGTCTTCGACGGGTTCGGGGTGTGGTCCGTGGCGCTGGCCGCCGCTTCCGGCCAGATGGTCGGGAAGGTCGTCTACTTTCTGCTCGGGCGTGACTCACTCCGGTGGAGGTGGGTGCGCGCGAAGACCGAGTCGCCGAAGTGGCGCGACGCCTTGGGGCGCTGGCAGCGCCGCGTCGGGGGCAACCCGTGGCTGGGTGGGCTCCTGTTGTTCGTGTCCGCGTGGCTGGGTGTGCCACCGTTCGCCGTCATGTCGGTCATCGCCGGCCAGCTCCGCGTCCCGCTGGCGGTGTTCCTCGCCGCGGGGCTCGCCGGCCGGCTCGGACGGTTCGTCACCCTCCTCGGGCTCGTCGAGTTCGCGACCGGAGGCTAAGGGTGTCGCGGACGCTCAGGTGGCGTGGACCGAGAGCACGCCGACGCCGTGCATGCGGTCGGCGGCCAGGTCGTCCAGGGCCTGGTCGGCGCGGTCGAACGGGTACAGGCTGACCTCGACGGACAGACGGTGCGCGGCCGCGGCCGCGAGGAACTCCCGTCCGTCCTCGCGGGTGTTGGCGGTGACGCTGCGGACGGTGCGCTCCAGGAACAGGTGCCGCTCGTAGTCGAGCGTGGGGATGTCGGTGAGGTAGATGCCGGCGATGCTGAGGGTGCCGCCCCGGTCGAGCGCGGAGAGGGCGACCGGCACGAGGTCCCCGACGGGGGCGAAGAGGATCGCGGCGTCCAGCGGCTCCGGCGGCATCTCCGACGCGCCACCGGCCGAGGCCGCGCCGAGCCGGAGGGCTAGCTGCTGTGCCGCCTCTGATCGGGTGAGGACGTGGACGGTGGCGCCCCGCGCCATCGCGACTTGCGCGGTCAGGTGGGCGGATGCACCGAACCCGTAGATGCCGAGTCGACCGCCGGACGGCACCTCCGCGCGCGTGAGAGCGCGGTAGCCGATGATGCCGGCGCACAGGAGCGGAGCAAGCTCCGGTTCGGTGTAGGCGCCGAACGCGTCCTCGGGCAGCTCGTACGCGTAGGCGGCGGGCACCGTGGTGTACTCCGCGTATCCTCCGTCGGCGTCCCACCCGGTGTAGACGGAGTGGGGGCACAGGTTCTCCTGTCCGCGTCGGCACCACGCGCAGGTGCCGCAGGTCCGCCGCAACCAGGGCACCCCCACTCGCATCCCGAGGGCGTAGCGGTCGGGAACGGCCGACCCCTTGGCGACCACGCGCCCGACAGCCTCGTGGCCGGGCACGACGGGCGACTTGTGCGGCGGCAGGTCGCCGTCGCGCACGTGTAGGTCAGTGCGGCAGACTCCGCAGACGTCGACACGTACGAGCAGCTCGTCCGGGCCTGGGGTGGGGACGGGCAGCTCCGCCTGCTCCAGCCGGCCCGGCTCGCGCACGACCCACGCGCGCATCGTCGTCGGCACCGTCATGCCATCTCCCCCTCCACGTGCATCCCCTCCACGTGCATCCTCCCCCACGTCCGCGCTGAGCCTCCCTCGCCCACCGGGCGGCCCGAGCGACCTCGGCAGGCCGCCTCGGCCGAGCAGCACCCAGCTCGCGGCGGTGTGCGGCACGACGGCGACCGTGATGGAATGCCCACGTGGATTTCCGGGCGCTCCTCGCCGAGCTGGAGTCGTTCGGCGAGTACTTCACCGTCGTGCCCTCAACGTTCCCGCCTCGGTCGCCGTCCCTGGCTCAGCTGTACTCCGACGACCGCGCTCTCGGGACGGCGATCGACGTCACCGCCCGGGCGTTGCGAACCAGTGAGCGCCGCGTCGGCGCCTCCATCCTCGTCCAAGGGCTCGCGGCGCGCCTGTGGTCTCCCGTCCTCGCCGTCCTGCTGCTGCACGACCGCGTCCTCACGGTGGATCCGGCGACCACCTGGTGGGCACCGGGTGATCGTCTCCACGTGGCGGACGTGCGGGCGGAGAGGCGGGGTGGTGACGCCGTGCTCGATCTCCGGCGAGCCGTCGTGGAGCCGCACCTCGTCCCGCTGCTGACGGCGGTCCGTCGGCGGGTTCGGCTGCCCGAGGCGCTGCTGTGGGGCAACGTCGCGTCAGCGCTCCTGGGCTCGCTCGACGTGCTGACCAGGGCCCGGCCCGACGTCGACGCCGACGGCGAACGGCTGGCGAGGTCCGCGTTCGGCCAACCGCCCCTCGACACCGCGGGGTGTTTCGCGGACGGACGCCGCACGGCGGAAGCCTTCACCCGGTCGAGCTGCTGTCTGTACTACCGCGTACCAGGCGGCGGATGGTGCGGCGATTGCGCGTTGTCGCCCCGTCACGGGTAGCGATCCGCGCGCGTCCCCCGCCTCCGCGAGCTCGAGGATCGTGACGGGCCCGGACGGGGGGATTCCCGCTCCGCCTCCTCTCCTCCGCATGTGACACGGGGCGGCGACGTCGACCCGTCGAGCAGCCGGCGCGGACCGGGGCCCTGCCGACCCAGCCGGTCCCCCGGGTTCGCGAGCGCGCAGCGGTCGATGGACAGGCATCCGCAGCCCACGCAGTCGTCGAAGTCGTCGCGAAGCTGCTGCAGGTGACGAATCCGCTGGTCCAACTCGTCCCGCCAGGCGGCGGCGATGCGCTGCCAGTCCTGGCGAGACGGCGTACGGCCCTCGGGGAGCAGGGACAGGACCTTGGCGACGTCGGCGAGCGGGATGCCGACCCGTTGGGCGATGCGGATCAACGCGACCCGGCGCAGCATGTCGCGCCGGTACCGGCGTTGGTTCCCTGACGTCCGCCTACTGGTGATGAGGCCTTGACGTTCGTAGAAGTGCAACGCGGAGACCGCCACACCACTGCGGGCGGCTAGCTCGCCGACGCTGAGCTCCGCCTTTTCCACCGCGGGTCCGCCCATGCCCACCTCCGACCATCGTCGTGGGGCCCGCATCCGCCAGCCGATCCACGCCTCAACCAGGGAGTTGACCTTAACAAAGGTTGAGGTTTTAGGGTCGACCCACCACCGCGCGGCCCGCTGTCCCGCGTCGCCGACAGCGGGCCGTGGTGGGTATGCCGCCCGTGCGTCCATCACCGAACGAGGAGAGAAACCACCTGTGAGCATGGACCTGGCCGCGTGGAACGCGCTCTACCACGCGAGAAACGCCCAGAACGGGCGGCCGGTGCTCTCCCGGGAAACCTTGCGCCGAATAGGCCAGTTCGCGCGACCGCACCGGGCGAGACTCGCCTGCTTTGTGCTCCTCAGCGTCGCCTCCGCGCTACTGGCGGTGGCCTCGCCCGTCCTCGCTGGACAGGTCGTCGACGCGATCGTCACCAGAGCGCGGCTCGACGTCGTGCTCGGACTCGCCGCGTCGATCGCCGCAATCGCGGTCGCCGAGGCCGCGGTCGGCGTCGTCAATCGCTGGTTGTCAGCCACCATCGGCGAGGACCTGATCTTCGACCTGCGTCGTGCCGTCTTCGACCACGTCCAGCGGATGCCGGTCGCGTTCTTTCTCCGAACGCGCACGGGCGCTCTGGTCAGCCGGCTCAACAACGACGTCATCGGCGCACAGCGAGCCTTCAGTGACACCTTGTCCGGGGTCGTGGGCAACCTCGTGACACTCGCTCTCAGCCTGGCGGTGATGCTCCAGGTCTCCTGGCAGATCACCCTCCTGGCCCTGCTGTTGCTGCCCGTCTTCGTGTGGCCGGCCAAGCGACTGGGCACACGGCTCGCTCGGCTCGAGCGCGAGGCGGCCGACCACAACGCCGCGATGACCACGCAGATGACCGAGCGCTTCTCCGCTCCGGGCGCGACGTTGGTCAAGCTGTTCGGCGAACCGACGCGAGAGTCGACCGAGTTCGCGACGCGGGCGCGCCGCGTGCGCGACATCGGGGTGCGCACCGCGATGGTGCAGTGGGTGTTCGTCACCGCGCTCACGCTGGTCTCCGCTCTCGCGCTCGCGTTGGTCTACGGAGTCGGCGGCTTCTACGCGTTGCGCGGCAGCCTCGACGCCGGCGCGGTGGTCACCCTCTCCCTTCTCCTCACGCGTCTCTACGCGCCGCTGACCGCGCTGGCCAGCGCCCGCGTCGAGGTGATGAGCGCGGTGGTGAGCTTCGGACGGGTCTTCGAGGTGCTCGACCTCCCGCCGCTGATCAGCGACGACCCTCAGGCGCGCGACCTGCCGGAGGGACCCGTGTCGGTGGAGTTCGAGCACGTCCACTTCAGCTACCCGGCAGCGGACAAGGTCTCGCTCGCGTCGCTGGAGGACGTCGCGGTGCTCGACACTCGGGGCGGCGAGGAAGTACTCCACGACGTCTCGTTCCGGATCGAGCCAGGACAGATGGTCGCGCTCGTCGGGTCCTCCGGCGCCGGCAAGTCGACGATCGCGTCCTTGGTGCCACGCCTGTACGACGTCGACACCGGATCCGTGCGGCTGTCCGGGATCGACGTCCGGCGGCTGCGGGGGGCGTCGATACGCGAAGCGGTCGGCATGGTCACCCAGGACGGCCACCTGTTCCACGACTCGATCCGCCACAACCTCCTGCTCGCTCGTCCGGAGGCGACGGACGACGAGCTGTGGGACGCCTTGCGGCGCGCACGGATCGCCGACCTCGTCGCCGCGCTTCCCGACGGGTTGGACACCGTGGTCGGAGAGCGTGGGTATCGGCTGTCCGGCGGTGAGCGTCAGCGGCTCACGATCGCACGACTGCTCCTGGCTCGCCCACGCGTGGTGATCCTCGACGAGGCCACAGCCCACCTGGACTCGGAATCGGAAGCCGACGTCCAAGCCGCCCTCGGCGAGGCCTTGGCTGGCAGGACGGCGTTGGTCATCGCCCACCGGCTAGCCACCGTCCGCGCCGCCGACCTCATCCTCGTGGTCGAGGACGGCCGGATCGTCGAGCGCGGGACGCACGCCGAGCTGCTCGCCGCAGGAGGACGCTACGAGCGGCTGTATCGCACCCAGTTCCTCGGCGACCGTCCCGACGACCGCGCGGACTGCTGCGACCTTCACGCCCTCTCCGCCTGATCTCCCTCGGCAGGTCCGCTGAGCGTCGCGCTCACCGGAGACCGCCACCACAGCCTTCACCGCCCAGAGACGACCACGCGAAGAAGGAGGAGCATGGCACCTGTCTACCGTGTCGACAGGTTCGTCGTCCCCGCGGACGCGCGGGACGAGTTCTGGAAGAACGTCCGCCGAACCCACGAGGTGCTGCGCCGACAGCCCGGCTTCGTCGAGGACGCGCTGCTGGAGAACCGACTCGACGAGGATCGCTACGACATCGTCACGATCGCGCGGTGGGCGTCCGCGGACGACCTGGCCAACGCGAAGGCGGCCGTGGAACGGTCGCACCAAGAGGCCCAGTTCTCGCCGCCGGAGTTCTTCCGACGGGCCGGTATCGAGGCCGACCTCGGCACCTACGTCAGGGTTGACGAGTGAGCACGTAGCAGGCGACGGCGGCAGCGGCGGCGACGTTGAGGGAGTCGATCGCGGGATTGATGGGGATGCGAGCCCTGACGTCCGCCTGCCGCTGCCACCGGGCCGAGAGCCCGTCCCCCTCGGTGCCCAGGAGCAGTGCGACGCGGTCTCGGCCGACCGCGCACTCCTCCAGCGGGACCGCATCCGGCGCGGGGGTCAGCGCGACGATCCAGAAGCCGTGGTCGCGTAGCGTCGACAGCCCGTCGTACCAGCGGGTCATGCGCGCGTACGGCAGCGTGAAGACCGCGCCCATCGAGACCTTCACCGCGCGCCGGTAGAGAGGATCGGCGCAGCGTGGTGCGAGAACCACCCCGTCCACTCCGAAGGCGGCGGCGCTGCGGAAGATCGCGCCGACGTTCGTGTGGTCGACGATGTCCTCGAGCACCACGACGCGGCGCGCCTCGGCCACGATCTTCTCCACCGGAGGGAGCGGCAGCCGCGCGAAGGACGCCAGGGCGCCGCGGTGAACGTGGAAGCCCGTCACGTTCGCCATCTCGTCGGGCGGCAGCACGTAACACGGGGCTCCGGTGTCCGCCACGACGTCGCTCAGGCTGTCGATCCAGCGCTCGGTCATGAGGAAGGACCGCACCGGGTAGCCGGCCGCGACGGCGCGGCGGATCACCTTCTCTCCTTCGGCGAGGAAGATGCCGTGCGCCTCCTCAAGGCTCTTGCGCAAGGTCACGTCCTTGAGGTTGGCGTAGTCGCGCAGACGCGGATCATCGCGCCGATCGACCCGGACGAAGCCCACACCGTCAGTGTGTCCCACCGTCCCTCACCCGGCTCCGTGCGGGGGTTTGGTCGGGTACGACAATGGGGGCATGCGTCCGATCGGGACCTTGCACCTCCAGCCGGCCCTCGACCGACCCGATCTTCTCGCGCCGCCTGTCGCGGAGGCACTGCGAGCCTGGCACGGCAAGGTCGACACCAGCCAGTTCCAGGTCGCCGAGATCGATCCGAACGTGGCCGATACCGCAGCCTTCTGCGCCACCTACGACGTGCCGCTCGACCAGTCGGCCAACTGTGTGATCATCGCCGGCCGCCGCGGCGGTGAGACCCGGTACGCCGCGTGTGTCGTTCTCGCCACCACCCGCGCCGACGTCAACGGCCTGACGCGCCGGCGGCTGGAGGCGCGGAAGGCGTCGTTCGCCCCGATGGAGAGCGCGGTCAGCGAGACCGGCATGGAGTACGGCGGGATCACGCCCGTGGGCTTGCCCGAGACCTGGCCGATCCTCGTCGACGCCAAGGTCGCCGAAGCCGGACCCGTGGTGATCGGCTCGGGACTGCGGCGATCCAAGCTGGTCGTGCCGGGCGAGGTCCTCACCACGATCCCGGGCGCGGAGGTTCACGACGGCCTCGGCATCCCGGCCTGAGCCGCCACCGCGCACCTGACCGGTGCGCGCTCACCCGCGCCCTGAGCCGGTCCAGCTCCCCAGCCAACCGGCCAGCCGGTCACGGACGCCGTCGACCGTGCCGCCCAGATCGTTGATGAGCTTCGCGAGCGGGTCCTGAGACCGGGCGAACGCTTCCTTGTAGGCCTCGGCCGCTCGTCTCGCCTCCTCGGTCATCTTCGCGGACGCGTCGTCTTGGCGTCGGGGATAGTCACCGGCGAGGATCCGCGAGTACTCCCCGCTGTCCACCCAGTGCCGCAGCTCCGCCGCGCGGACCGCCAGGAACGGGTGACTGCGGGCCTCCAACAGCAGGAACTTCAGCACGCTGTCGCGCAGATCCCCGGCGGCGTCGTACTCGGCCGCCTGCTCCAAGAACGCCGTCGCGTCGACATCCTCCAGGTGGCCGCCGGACGCCAGCTTCATGTGGGTTCGCAAGGCGGCGCTCGGGTCCTGCACGGCGAGCAGACCCGCCCGATCCCCCGACAGCTCCGCCTTGCGCGACCACTCCATGAGCGCGGCGATGAGGGCGCGGAGACCGAGGGCTCCCAGCGGCATCCAGGCGACCACACCGCTGAGCCGGATCAGGAAGACCAACACCGACTGGTAGAGGGCGTGACCGCTGCGGGCGTGTCCGAGCTCGTGACCGAGGACGAAGCGGAGCTCCTCTTCGTCGAGCAGGTCGATCAACGCGCTGTTGACCACGATGAACGGCTTGTCCAGACCGATGCACATGGCGTTCGGCATCGGGCCGGTCATGACGTAGAGCTCGGGCAGCTCCCGCACGTCGAGGGTGGCGGCAGCCTCCGCGTACGTGCGGTAGAGCCGGGGGAACTGTCGGTCCCCGGCCCGGACGGCCGACCCCAAGAACACCAGCCGGAGCGCGCGCTCGTTGATCAGGCCGGACATCTTCCGCAGCACCAGGTCGAAGCCCTTCAGCTGACGCACCGCGGCGAGCGCGCCCCGGTCGGCCGGATGCTCCCAGGCTCGCGAGCTGATGTCGGTGAGCGTGACGCGGTGACGCGCGGGTCGGCCGTTCGTGTCGGTCATGGCACTCCCCCATCGCTGGACGTCTGCCAGGAACCACGGAATCTACTCGGTGCCGCCACCCAACCACACGTCCCAGCCGTACGTGGCTTCATCGCCCAACGAGCGAGCGACCTCTGTGCGACCAGCCTCCAGCCACGTCCAGGGTCGTTTGCTCGTCTTCGCGCACTCATCCGCACTGGGCCCCCTAGCGCCGCACCAGCATGACGACGGCGATCGTCCCGACCGCGACGATCACTGCCCGCAGCACGGTCGGCGGCAGTCGCCGGCCCACGTGCGCGCCGAGCAGGCCACCGGCGATCGAGCCGACGGCGACCAGTCCCGCGTAGGACCAGGACACCTCGGCCACGGCCATGAAGAACACCGCGGCGACCGCATTGACGAGCCCGGCCAGGACGTTCTTGGCGGCGTTCACCCGCTGCAGGGTCTCCTCCAGCCCGATGCCCAGGACGGCGATGAGGATGACTCCCTGGGCCGCGCCGAAGTAGCCGCCGTAGACACCGGTCGCGTACACCAGCGGCAGCGTCATCCAGGTGCCGTAGTGCGGGTGCGTGGGCCTGCTCCGGCGTTCGGCGAGCCGCCGCGAGATCCACGGCTGGAGGACGACGAGCACACAGCCCAACCCGACCAGGGCGGGGACGATCATGTCGAACGCCTCGGGGGGCAGCCTCAGCAGCAGGAAGGCTCCAGTCAGCGCCCCCAACAGCGAGGCGAACCCCAGCCGGACGAGGCGTCCCGCCTGGCCGGCGAGCTCACGTCGATAGCCCCACGCGGCAGCCGCCGAACCGGGCGCCAGGCCGACGGTGTTCGTGACGTTCGCGACGACCGGCGGCACTCCGAACGCGACGAGGGTCGGGAACGTGATCAACGTTCCCGACCCCACGACCGCATTGATCATTCCAGCTGCGAGCGCCGCGGCGAAGACGGCGATGACCTCCCAGCCCGTCACGCCCGCGGGGACTCCCCCGGCTCGACGTCACCGGTGGGCGACGGCGCCTCCACCTCGGCGGTCCGACCCTGACGGCTCCCGAAGCCACCCCTGGCGGCGTCCGCGGCCTCAGCGATCGCGGCCGCGACCTCGCTCTCGGTGCTCTGGAGGACCTGGCCCGCGCGTTCGTCCGACTCCTGAGCCGCCCGCCGGCCACGCGACCGAGCCGACTCGTCGAGCGCGGCGGTGTCCCCGTTGGTCTGCTGCGCGCCGAGCTTGCCGACCGCCGCTCCGAGCCCTTCCAGCGCCTTGCCGATCTCGCTCGGCACGATCCAGACCTTGTTCGCGTCGCCTTGGGCGATCTTCGGCAGCATCTGCAGGTACTGGTAGGACAGCAGCGCCTGGTCGGGACGACCCTGGTGGATGGCGGCGAACACCGTGTCGATGGCCTGGGCCTCACCCTCGGCCTTCAGGATCGCCGCTTCGCGCTGAGCTTGCGCCCGCAGGATCGCCGCCTGCTTCTCACCCTCGGCCTTCAGGATCGCCGCCTGCTTCTCACCCTCGGCGGTGAGGATCGCGGACTGACGGGCACCCTCGGCGGTGAGGATCGCGGCGCGCTTGTCGCGGTCGGCCCGCATCTGCTTCTCCATCGAGTCCTGGATCGACGGCGGCGGGTCGATCGCCTTCAGCTCGACGCGGTTGACTTTGACACCCCACTTGCCGGTCGCCTCGTCGAGGATCGCGCCCAGCGCGCTGTTGATCTCCTCACGGCTGGTCAGGGCCCGCTCCAGGTCCATCCCACCGACGATGTTGCGCAGCGTGGTCTGGGTGAGCTGCTCGATCGCCTGGATGTAGTTGGCGACCTCGTACGTCGCCCGGATCGGGTCGGTCACCTGGAAGTAGATGACGGTGTCGATGGCGACGACGAGGTTGTCCTCGGTGATGACGTTCTGTGGCGGGAACGAGACGACCTGCTCGCGAAGGTCGATCGTGTAGCGGACCTTGTCGATGAACGGCACGATGACCGACAAGCCGGGACCCAGGGTGCGTGAGTACCGACCGAGTCGCTCGACGATTCCCGCCCGTGCCTGCGGGATGATCTTGACGGACCGGGCCAAGACGATGGCCGCGACCAGAGCTAGGACAAGGACGACGATCACCACGGCTTCTCCGTTTCGTGGACGTAGGCGGTCGCGCCGTCGATCGACAGCACTTCGACGGTTTTGCCGGGCTCGATGGTGGACTGCCCATCGTACGGGCGAGCCGACCAGATCTCGCCATGAATCTTGACCGTGCCGCTCGTCGGGCTGACCTCCTGCATGACGACAGCCGGCTGGCCGACGAGGGCGGCCACACCCGTCCGGATGGGCGAGCCTTGCTTGAGGTGGCGCAGGGCGACCGGGCGCACCGCGGCGAGCATGCCGAGCGCGACGACGACGGACACGACGACGGAGATGATCGGCCCTCCGCCCACAGCAGCGGCGACCGCGCCCGCGGCTGCACCCGCGGCAAGCATCAAGAAGACGAGGTCGAGGGTGAGCAGCTCGACCGCCGCCAAGAGGCCGGCGATGACCGCCCACATGACCCACAGGTGGTCTCCCAGCCAGTGGAGCAGGTCGCTCATAGTCATCAACCTACGTGACCATGAAGGTGAGGGACACCCGCCGAAGGATCCACCATCTTTCACGGCTTCGCGCGGGCTGTCCATCGGCCGGCCGACCGCACGAGGGCGAGCGGCATGCCGAACGTCTCCGACAGCGACCGGGAGTTCAGCGTCTGCGCCATCGGGCCCGCCGCCACCACGCTTCCGCCGCGCAACAGCAGCGCGTGGGTGAAACTCGGCGGGATCTCCTCGACGTGGTGCGTCACCAGCACGGTCGCGGGCGCGTCCTCCGCCCGGGCGATCTCGTCGAGAGTGTGAACGAGCGCCTCTCGGGCGCCGAGGTCCAATCCCGCCGCCGGCTCATCGAGCAAGAGCAGTTCTGGGTCGCTCATCAGGGCGCGGGCGATCTGCACCCGCTTTCGCTCACCCTCGGACAAGGTCCCGAACGTCCGATCCCGGTGCTCCGCGACCCCGAGCCAGGCGAGCAGCCGCTCGGCGCGTTCGTAGTCCACGTCGTCGTACTTCTCGCGCCAGCGCCCGAGCACCGCGTACGAGGCCGACACCACGACGTCCAGCACCCGCTCGCCGCGGGGGATCCGCTCGGCGACCGCCGCGCTGGTCATCCCGATGCGGGGCCGGAGCTCGAACACGTCGACGCGTCCCAGGGTCTCTCCGAGGATGGTGGCGACTCCGCTGGTGGGGTGTATGCGGGCGGCGGCGACCTGCAGCAACGTGGTCTTGCCGGCACCGTTGGGACCGAGGATCACCCAGCGGTCCCCTTCCTCGACCCTCCAGGAGACGCCGTCGAGCAGCTTTGTGCCGTCACGTACGACCGTGATGTCGGTGAGCTCGAGTACTGGGCCCATGAAGGCACAACTTACGGCACGTCGACCCGCCCGCTCCCCTGTGGTGGGCGGATCACGCTGGGTGGCGCGTATACGAGGCCCGTCGGCCGCCCACCCTAGGCTGAACGCATGCGGACCATGCCCCGTGCCGCGCGCTTCGTGACGTGGGGGAACGCCTGGCTCGCCGGCGCCACCAGCCTCGACGAGGCCGACGAGGGAATCCGAGCCGGCGACGCGGCTCACCACGTCATCGGCTTGCCTGGCCAGGACGAGCCCACACCGATAGTTCTCTCGCTCGGCGCGCTGCGCACCCTCGGCACGAAGGCGTTCACGCTCGCCCTGCCTGTCCCCGGTGATCCGCTCGGTCTGGCGGGACCCCGGGAGTTCACCGAGTCCGCCCTCGAGGCCGGCGAAGCGGTGGTCTGCGAGGGGTCGGGACTCGGGCTGGTGCCCCTCGTGGTGGGCGCGGGCGTGCAGTGGCGGGTGCACCAGGCAAACCCCGCGACGCCGTTGGCGTTCACGGAGGCGTCGGCGGACCTGGCGCACACACTCCAGGACGTGATCGACCAGCTCGCCGAGTTGGACGTAGCACGTTGGCGACCGGAGGTGGCTGAGGCGCTCGTCGACCTGCGTCGGGTGGGCGCGAGCGGCGACGGTCTCCCTGCCGGCTACTCCGCCCGCGCCGAGCAGCTCGCCGCCCGCGCCCGGCGCTGTCTGCTGCTGTGCCAGCTCGCTCTGGATGACGACGGCGGAGCCACCACCGTCTACGAGGCCGAGTCGCGGAGGCAGGCGTTGCGAAGCCTGGAGGCGGCGGCTCGTCGGGCGCTCGTCGCAGCGTGCGCTCCCCCGCGCTGAGCGCAGCCGGCTACGTCCCGGCCTTGGTCATGCCAGCCTTGTCCGCCGCCGTGGCCGTCGCCCGTGCCGCGGCTCGGTCGGCCGCCAGCTCCTCGACGCTTCGGGTGCGCAACCGTGCCGCGCCCTCGGTCTGGCGCAGGCGGACGCGCGTCCCGTTGCGCTCCGCCTCCTCCAACCTCCGGCGGGCGGCCGGGATCTCGTCGGCGTATTGGGGGAGCCACTGGGCCTGGGCGACGAGCATCTCGTCGGTCATCTGCCACACCTCCTCGGGGTTGCAGACCGCACCCACCAGAGGGTCGTGCAGCATCGCCTGCTTCAGCAGCGTGACGTCGCCGTGGACGGCGGCTTCCTTGCCCATCTCCTGCACGCGGATGCTCGCGGCGCAGGTCGCCGCGCACGCCAACGGCAGGTCACCCACGACAGGGATGTTGACGCCGGTGCGGTCGACGTAGCCGGGTACCTCGACCACGGCTCCGCGCGGCAGGTTGGTGATGATCCCGTCGTTGACCACATTGAAGTGGCCTCGGTAGGTGCGCCCGGTCTCCAAGGCCTCGATGATGTACGAGCCGTGCTCCTCACTGCGTCCCTCAGGGGTGATCGGCTCGGGTGGCTCCTCCATCAGCTTGGGAAAGTCGGTCTCGAACCAGTTCCGGCTCTCCTCGCACACGCGCAGGTAGCCACCGGTCTCGCCGTGGATCCAGCTCGACAGGTCGATCCAGTCGCGAATCTCCTCCGGCCTCTTGCGGTACCACGGCAGGTACTCCGACAAGTGGCCGTTGGACTCGGTGCTGAAGTAGCCGAACCGGCGCAGTACGTCGATGCGCACCTTCTCGGTGCGAGAGTACGTCGGATGGCTTTCGAACAGCTCCAGCAGCCGCGGGATCATGTCCATCCCGCGCCAGCGCACCTTGATGAACCACGTCTGGTGGTTGATCCCGGCCGCCGCGACGTCGACCTCGCTGCGGTGCAACGACTCCTCCGGCGCCAGGAGCCCTTCTCGCTTGGCCCAGGCCTCGATACAGCGGGTGATCTGCCAGTGGCTGCCCTGGACGCCGTGACACAAACCGATGGTGCGGACACCTCCGTACTCGTTGCACGCCCAGGTGTTCATCGCCATGGGGTTCGTGTAGTTGAGGAACAGGGCACCCGGCTTGGCGACGTCCCGAATGTCCTTGCAGAAGTCGAGGAGGACCGGAATCGTCCGCTGGGCGTACATGAGACCACCGGCGCAGATGGTGTCGCCGACGCACTGGTCGACACCGTACTTCAGCGGGATCTCGATGTCTGTGCGGAAGGCGTCAAGACCACCTTGCCGAATGACCGAGAAGACGTAGTCGGCGTCGGCGAGAGCGGCTCGCCGGTCGAGCGTCGGCTCGATCGTGGCGGGGAGCCCGCTGGCTTCGATCTCCCGCCGAACCAGCCTCGTCACCATGTCGAGGTTGCGCTCGGAGATGTCGTAGAAGGCGAAAGTGGTGTCCGCCAGCTCGGGCACCGCCAGGATGTCGCGGACGAGCCGGCGAGTGAAGCCCAGGGAACCGGCACCAAGCATCGCGATGCGCAGGGACATACGGCCAGCCTCTGCACCCGGCGTGCGCTGGGACAAGTCGCCCTCGCGGAGTCGACCGCTAGCGGCCAGCCGTCCGACGATCCTGCTCACGGTGCCACTGTCTCTCGCCTGGGTCGTTGTCTCTCACCTGGCCGGTGCCCGAGCAGGCGGGACCGTTAACGTGTCGGCGTGCCAACGCAGGCTCGAACCTTGCTCGTCACCCTGACCGGGCGCGACCGGCCCGGTGTCACGTCCGCCTTTTTCGACGCACTCGCCCCGTTCTGCGTCGACATCCTCGACGTCGAGCAGGTGGTCCTCCGTGGCCGTCTCGTGCTCGGTGTCTTGATGACCGTTCCGCAAGACGAGATCCGGCTGCGGACAGCGATCGAGAAGGCCGCCGCCAGCCTCGGCATGGATGTGGAGCTGGCCACGGGAACCGGAGACAACCTTCCCCGTCGAAGCGGCCGCAGCCACGTGACGGTCCTTGGCCAACCGCTCCGACCGCGCGCCATCGCCGCCATCGCGGGCCGGATCGCCGATACCGGTGCCAACATTGACCGGATCGTCCGGATCGCCCGGTATCCGGTGACCGCCATCGAGCTCGACGTGTCCGGCACCGACCCGGCGAGGTTGCGCAGCGCCCTCGCCGTCGAGGCCGCGGCCCAGCAGGTCGACGTCGCGGTGGAGGCGGCGGGACTCCACCGGCGGGCCAAGCGGCTGGTCGTGCTCGATGTCGACTCCACCCTCATCCAGGGCGAGGTCATCGAGATGCTGGCCGCGCGCGCAGGCTGCCTGGACGAGGTGGCGCGGATCACTGCGGCGGCCATGCACGGCGAGATGGACTTCGCCGAATCCCTACGTCGCAGGGTCGCCTTGCTCGCCGGTGTCGACGCCTCTGCCCTGGACGAGGTTCGCGAGGAGGTGCGGCTCACACCAGGTGCCCGCACGCTCGTTCGGATCCTCAAGCGGCTCGGCTACCAGCTCGGGGTGGTGAGCGGTGGCTTCACCCAGGTGGTGGAGCCGATCGCCACCGAGCTCGGCATCGACTTCGCGGCCGCCAACGAGCTGGAGGTGGTCGACGGACGGCTCACCGGACGGGTCGTGGGCCGGATCGTCGACCGTGCGGAGAAGGCGGCGGCACTTCGCAGGTTCGCCGCGATGGCGGGCGTGCCGCTACAACTGACGGTCGCTATCGGCGATGGAGCCAATGACCTCGACATGCTGGCGGCCGCCGGGCTCGGAGTGGCGTTCAACGCCAAGCCGGTCGTCCGCCAGGCGGCGGACACCGCGGTGACGGTGCCGTACCTCGACGCGATCCTCTACCTGCTCGGCATCAGCCGGGAAGAGGTTGAGGCAGCCGAGGCGGACGCTGAGGCCGGCACGTGAGGCGGTCGGGAGACGCCCCTAGCGCCGCTCGCTGGGGCCGGAACCCAGACGCGTGTGCGGGCTGAGGACCTCGCGCAGGACGCCGGCCCCGGGAAGGACGCGGCGCCAGGGGTCGTCGAGCTCGACGACGGCCAGGGTGCCGGTGGGATAGCCGCTGCTCAGCGCGCCGCGCGCGGGCCGCTGGGGCTCGTTGTCGAGGACGTCGACGAGCCCGGCGATGGAGGGGTTGTGTCCCACGATCAGCACGGTCATCAGCTCGTCGGGTAGCTCACCGATGACCTCCAGCAGGTCGTCGACGGTGTTGGCGTAGACCCGACGGTCGACGTCGACCTCGGGGGTGGCGCCCATCCCGACCGCCAGCGCCTCCCACGTCTGTCGGGCCCGCAGCGCCGGTGAGACCACCACCAGCTCGGGGAGAAGTCCCCGAGCTCGGCAGTCAGCCCCCACCTGGCGACACTGACGCCGTCCTTGGCCGGTGAGTGGCCGATCGATATCCGCGATGCCCAGCGGTGAAGCCGCGTGGCCGTGTCGGAGCAGCAACAACCGTCGCGTCACGAGACCCCACTCTGCCAGGAGTCACCGGCGCGTGCCTGATCAGCGCGAGACCGGCAGGTCGCGCAAGGTGGCGGCGGTGGTGAGCGCGGCCTGTGCCGCCTCGTACCCTCGGTCCTCACGGGAACCGGCCAGACCGGCACGGTCCAACGCCTGCTCCACCGTGTCACAGGTGAGCACCCCGAATCCGATCGGTACGCCGGTCTCGACCGCCACGTGCGTCAACCCGACGGTCGCTGCTTGACAGACGTAGTCGAAGTGCGGCGTCCCACCGCGGATGACCGCCCCCAGTGCGACGAGGGCGTCGACCGTGCGGTCGCGGGCCAACCGGGCGGCCGCGACGGGCAGCTCGAACGACCCCGGCACTCGCACGACGAACCGCTTGGTGACACCGGCCTCGTCCAAGCAGCGGAGCGCGCCGTCCAGCAGCCCGTTCATCACCTGCTCGTGCCAGGACGCCGCCACGACAGCGACCCGCAGGTCCGTCACGTCGCCAGGTCGCAGGGTTGGTGCACCCGTCCCACTCATCTGTGTTCCTCTCGGTCAGGACGCGTCGAACGTCACGGGCGGGCGGTCCACCCGCTCGTCCACACCCTGTTGGCCGGGAACACCTAGTCCCGCGGGCAGCACGTGGCCGAGACGGTCCCGCTTGGCGCGCAGGTAGCGCACGTTCTCCTCGTTGGGTGGCACCGTCAAGGGCAGGCGTTCCTTGACAGTGATGCCGTACTCCTCCAGCCCAGCCCGCTTCGCCGGGTTGTTGGTGAGCAGCCGCACCTGCGACACGCGCAGGTCGGCAAGGATCTGCGCGGCGATCCAGTAGTCACGCGCATCCGCTGGAAGCCCCAAGGCCAGGTTGGCGTCGACCGTGTCCTTGCCGGCGTCCTGGAGCCGGTACGCGGCCAGCTTGGCCAGCAGACCGATCCCCCGGCCTTCGTGGCCGCGCAGGTACACCAGAACCCCGGCGGGCTCCCGCTCGATGGCGGCGAGCGCGTTCCGCAACTGGGGTCCGCAGTCGCATCGCAGCGAGCCGAGGACGTCCCCAGTCAGGCACTCCGAGTGCACGCGGACGAGGACGTCGTGTCCGAGCCCAGTCGTCAGGTCGCCCTTGACGAGCGCCAGGTGCTCCGAGCCGTCGACGACCGAGCGGTAGCCCACGGCGGTCAGCTCACCGTACGCGGTCGGGAGACGGGCGGTCGTCGTCCGCTCCACCAGCCGTTCGTGCCGCCGGCGGTACCGCGCCAGGTCGGCGATGGAGATCATGGACAGCCCGTGTCGGTCGGCGAAAGCGCGCAGCGCGGGACCCCGCAGCATGGCCCCGCTGTCGTCGACCAGCTCCGCGAGAGCGCCGGCCGGCGGGCAGCCGGCGAGCCGTAGCAGGTCGATGGCCGCCTCGGTGTGTCCCGGCCGGACGAGGACGCCGCCCTCCCGGTACCGCAGCGGGAAGACGTGTCCGGGACGAACCAGCGCGTCCGCTGTGGCCGCCGGGTCGGCG
Source organism: Thermasporomyces composti (assembly GCF_003386795.1). Classification (NCBI taxonomy): domain Bacteria; kingdom Bacillati; phylum Actinomycetota; class Actinomycetes; order Propionibacteriales; family Nocardioidaceae; genus Thermasporomyces; species Thermasporomyces composti. The sequence goes on along the minus strand of NZ_QTUC01000001.1, from coordinate 4,286,284 downwards.
AGCACCCGAAGGGTGCGAGCTCTGTCCACCGCCGAGATCCCGGTCGTGACCCCCTCTGCCGCGTCGACGCTCACGCCGAACGCCGTCCGCATGGACTCCTCGTTCTGCGGCGACATCGGCGGGATGCGCAGCTCGTCCATGCGTTCGCCGGGAAGCGAGACGCACAAGACGCCGCTGGTGTGGCGAACGGTGAACGCCACCAGCTCGGGCGTGGCCGCCGCGGCCGCGAAGATGAGGTCGCCCTCGTTCTCCCGGTCCTCGTCGTCGACGACCACGACGGGTCGGCCGGCGGCCAGGTCGGCGACGGCGGACTCGATCGAGTCGAGGCGCAGGTTCATGCCGGCCCTCCCCCGGCCACTGCGTCCGCGGGGGTTGGGACGGCCGCCGCCGCAAGTCGCCGGTGGGCACGCAACCACGCCACGAACCCGACGACGCAGAACCCGCCGTAGACCAGGTACAACGTGGCCGAGGGGTAGTAGCCAGCGGCCAGCAGCAGAGGGACTCCCACGGCGTCGACCGCGATCCAGATCAACCAGAACTCCACCCAGCCGCGGGCCATGCCGTACGTGGCCAGGATGCTGCCGGTGAAGATCCACGCATCGGGGAGCGGTCCCCACGACCCGAGCAGGGTGAACACGACGGTGAACACGCCCACGCCCGCCACGGCCAGGGCGAGCAGCACGAGGCGCTCCGACCAGGTCGCCCACCGGGGTGCGACAGCCCCGCCGTCGGCGACCTCTCCGCGAGCCCGGGTCTGCCGCCAGCGCCACCAGCCGTAGGCGCTCACCGCGAAGAAGAACACCTGCCTGCCGGCCTGCCCCCACAGGTCCTTGTCCTGGGGCGTGTCGAAGACCCCGCCCAGAAAGACCGTGAAGAGCAAGACGTTCCCGATCATCCCGACCGGCCAGGCCACCACCCGACGCCGCATTCCGGCGATCGCGCTCGCCAAGCCGAAGCCGTTGCCGACGATCTCCCGCCAGAGGATCTCCGACCCGGCGATGTGCAGCCGGGCGTCGAGCAGCCACATCAACCAGCTCATGCGCGTACTCCTTCGGCAGCGACGGCCGGCACGGCATCGGGCGTTCGCGATGTCGTGAGGAGCCGTTCGACGTACTTGGCGAGGACGTCCACCTCGAGGTTGACCGCGTCGCCGGGCTGCTTGTGGCCCAGCGTCGTGAGCGCGAGCGTGGTGGGGATGAGGCTCACGGTGAACGCCGGCTCCGGATGGTCGCGGACCTCCACCACCGTGAGCGAGACACCGTCGACGGCGATGGAGCCCTTCTCCGCGACGTAGCGGCAAAGACGCGCGGGGATCGCGACCTCCAGCAGGTCCCAACGCGGTGTGTGCTCGCGCCGCCTGATCTGGCCGGTGCCGTCGATGTGCCCTTGCACCAGGTGTCCGCCCAGACGACCGTCGGCGCGCACAGCGCGCTCGAGGTTGACGCGCTGCCCGAGGCGAAGGGTTCCCAGGGTGGTGCGCTCGAGGGTTTCGGCCATCACGTCGACCGTGCACCGGCCGTCGTCGGGCTCGAGGTCGACGACCGTGAGGCAGCAGCCGTCGACGGCGATGGAGTCACCGGGACGCGTGTCGGCGACGACACGGCGCCCGCGCACGGTGAGACGGGCTGAGTCGGCGAGCCGGTCGAGATCGACGACCTCGCCGAGTTCTTCGATGATGCCGGTGAACACCCGGGTCCCTGTCCTTCCCTCGTCCGGCTCGAGCGGACTCCGGGTGAGGACAGGGTCACGAACGCCCACGGTCGAGGGCCCCACCTGACGGCAGGCGGAACCCACCCGTGGGTACGGTCGCGGCCCGCGTGCTGCCTCCCATCCGGACTTTCACCGTCGGTCCAGGAGTTCCACCTGGTCCACCGTCTGGTGTCGGGTCGGACACCAGCCGGGTCGCGGACTGTCACCGCCGGTTCGGAATTCCACCGAACCCCGGAGCACGCGCGAGCTTTGCTCGTACGACGTTCAGTGTGACACGTGCTGTCAAGGTCGGCGGCGGGAGCCGGGTATGTCCGACCTGGGTCGAGCTCACGCTCACCCCGTCCGCGAGGGGCCTGACCGGTCGGCGTCGCCTTGGCGAGCGTCCGTCACCGGAACGCGAGCCCGCGGAGCGCGGTCTGCCCCAGGGGGACCGTCGAGTACAACGGCAGCTGTGCCTGCTCGACACAGATCGGCTCCAGGTAGCGTTCCAAGAACGCTCGCGCCTCAGCGGTCGCGGGGTCCTGCTCCACGAGCCGGTCGGCTTCCTCAGCGGCCTGTCGGCTCTCGTACGCCCAGATGACGAGGACTTCCACCTCGTCCTCGGTCTGCCAGCGACCTACGAGCCGGGCGCCGTACTTCTCCCGGACGGGGAGGACGTGGCGGGTGAAAAAGGCCGTGAACGCGTCGGCCTTGCCGTCGACCACCACGTAGCGGTCGCAGCGGAAGAACATCAGTGCGCGCCCTGCCGTCTGGTGGTCGCACCCTCAGCGAGCCGCCGCAGCTCGTCGACGACCCGCGCCGGGTCATCGGCCCGGTAGACCGCGGACCCGGCGACGAACACGTCGGCCCCGGCCTCGGCGCAGCGCTCGATGGTCTCCGGGGAGATGCCGCCGTCGACTTGGATCCACAGCTCCAGCCCATGCTTGGACACGAGCTCACGAGTTCGGCGCACCTTGGGCAGGCAGACGTCGAGGAACTTCTGCCCGCCGAAACCGGGCTCGACCGTCATGACGAGCACCATGTCGAGCTCGCTGAGGATGTCCTCGTACGGCTCGATCGGAGTGGCGGGTTTGAGCGCCATGCCCGCGCGGGCACCGAGCGAGCGCAGCTGCCGAGCCAGGCGAATCGGAGCGTGGGCGGCCTCCACGTGGAAGGTGACGCTCTGCGCCCCGGCCTCCGCGTACGCGGGCGCCCAACGGTCCGGGTCCTCGATCATCAGGTGGCAGTCGAGTGGGATCGGACTCGCCGGCAGCAGCGACTCGACGACAGGAAGCCCGAGCGTGAGGTTCGGGACGAAATGGTTGTCCATGACGTCGACGTGCAGCCAGTCTGCGTTGGCGACGCTCGCGGCGGCGTCCGCCAAGCGCGCGAAGTCCGCCGACAAGATGCTGGGTGAGATCTGGACGCCCATCGCGCGGTGAGTCTACTGGCCGGCCCGTCGCGGCCACCGCACAGCGCCGCGGCGGTCGACCAGGCCTCACCGTCAGCGACGCCGGAGTAGCGCGAGGTACATCGCGTCGGTGCCGTGCCGGTGCGGCCACAGTTGGACGTCGGGTCCGTCGCCGAGGTCGGGTACGCCCGGAAGGCTCGGCCGCGCGTCGATCCGCTCGGCGTCGTCCCTCGTGGTGAGGACAGCGTCGACGACCTGGCGGGTCTCGGTCAGGTGCGGCGAGCACGTCGCGTACGCCACCACCCCACCGGGCCTCACCGAGTCCACGGCCGCCTGGAGCAGCGCCACCTGGAGCTCGTGGAGCTCCCCCACCTCCCCCGGCGATCGGCGCCACCGCGCCTCGGGACGACGGCGCAACGCCCCCAGACCGGTACACGGGGCGTCGACCAGCACCCGGTCGAACGTCGCCGCTCGCCAGGCCGGACGGGTTCCGTCGGCGATGACGGAGCCGAGCACCCCAGAAGGGCCGAGCACACCAGGGCGGCAGCCCAGGGCCCGGGCGACGAGACTGGCGCGGTGCGGCTGGCGTTCGACCGCCAGCAGTCGAGCGCCGCGCTCGGCCGCGAGTCCGGCGAGCAGGGCGGCCTTGCCGCCCGGCCCGGCGCACAGGTCCAGCCACCGCGTGTCGCGCCCCTCGACGGGTGCGGCGGCCAGCGCCAGGGCCACGAGCTGGCTGCCCTCATCCTGGACGCCGGCGCGCCCTTGCTGGACGGCGGTCAGCCCATGCGGGTCACCGTGCCTGAGGACCGCGGCGTACGGCGAGTAGCGTCCGGGGTCCGCGCCAGCGGAGACCAGCTCCGCGACCTCGCCACGCCCCGGCCACGCGGTCAATGTCACGGGGGCGGGTTCGTTGTCGGCGGCGAGCGCCGCCGCGGTCTCCGCCCAGGAGCCGGCGAGGGCGTCACGGAACGCCTCGACGACCCACCGCGGATGGGCGTGGACGATCGCGAGGTGCCCGGCTGGATCGGAGTCGTACGACGGCGCCACCTCGGCGAGCCAGTCCTCGCGGTCGCGCCGCGCGACCCGTCGCAACACAGCGTTGACGAGGGCCGAGGGGCCGCGTCCCGCCACCCGCCGGGCCAGGTCGACGCTGGTCGCCACCGCCGCGTGCGCGGGCACCCGCATGCCGAGCACCTGGTGGGTGCCGAGCCGGAGAACATCCAGCACGGCTGTGTCGAGCCGGTCGAGCGGACGGTCGACGCAGCGGGCGAGGATCTCGTCGTACGTGCCGCGCCACCGCAAGGTGCCGTGGGTGAGCTCCGTGGCGAACGCCGCGTCGCGGCCGGTGACCTCGCGTTCCCGTAACGCGGCGGCGAGCGCCAGGTTCGCGTAGGCGTCTCGCGTCGACACCGCGTGGACGACGTGGTAGGCGGCCAGGCGAGCGTCGTCGACGCCAGACCGCCGCCCACCCTGGGGCCGCCGCGACCGAGCTGGCGCCATTACACCAGCCGCTCACCAGCGGCGAGGTGAGCTCCGCGAACCCAGTCGGTGGCCGGCATCATCCGCTTGCCGTGCGGCTGGACGTCGCCGAGGGCGACCGGCACGCTGCCGGTGCCGACGAGAACGCGGGACTTCTCGACGAGAAGCTCGCCGGGCGCCAGCTCCTTCGGGTCGGTGATCACCTCCACGGGGCCGAGCTTGAGCCGCTGGTCCCGGAAGGTCGTCCACGCGCCAGGCGTGGGTGTCGCCGAGCGCACCAGGCGATCGATCGCGAAGGCGGGATCCGTCCAGGGGACGCGGACGTCGTCGACGCCGACCTTGGGCGCGTAGCTCACCCCCTCGGTGGGCTGCGGTCGGGGCTCCACGGTGCCGGCCTCGATCGCGTCGAGGGTCTCCAGCAGCAGCTGCGCGCCCTTCCGCGCCAGCCGATCGAGCAGCTCCCCCGCGGTGTCTCGCGGCGAGATGGGTTCAGTGATGGCCCCGTAGATGGGTCCGGCGTCGAGCTCCTCGACGATCCGGAACGTCGTCGCGCCGGTGATCTCGTCGCCAGCGCGGATCGCGTGCTGGACCGGGGCCGCGCCCCGCCACGCGGGCAGGAGCGAGAAGTGCAGGTTGACCCAGCCGTGCCGAGGGATGTCGAGCACGTTCGCCGGCAGCAGCCCGCCGTAGGCGACGACAGGGCAGCAATCGGGCGCGATCTCCCGCAACCTCGCTTGAAACGCGGGGTCCTTCACCGACGCGGGTGTGAGCACCTCCACCCCCGCGGCCCGGGCCCGCTCCGCTACCGGGGACGGGTGTGGCCTCAGCCCACGACCCGACGGAGCGTCCGGGCGGGTGAGGACAGCGACCAGCTCGTGGTCGCTGCGCATGATGGCCTCCAGGGACGGGAGGGCAACCTCAGGCGTCCCAGCGAAGAGCAAACGCATATCGTGCGGACCTTCCTCGCCAGACGTGTCAGAGCGCGCGACCCAGCGTCGGATGTGGCGACACCCGCACCTCAGGCACCTGGCCACCCGCCCACTCCGCTTCGCGGATCAGCCGCAGGGCTTCCTTGCGCGCTTCCTGGTCGAGCCGGTCGATGAACAGGATGCCGTCGAGGTGGTCGGTCTCGTGCTGGATGCAGCGGGCTAGCAGCTCAGACCCTTCGATGGTGACCGGCTCGCCGTACATCGTGTAGCCCTTCGCGATGACCCGCATCGCGCGTCGGCAGTCGAAGCGAAGGCCGGGAAGGGACAAGCAGCCTTCGGGGCCGAACTGCTCCTCCTCCGACAAGTCGAGGTCGGGGTTGACCAGGTGACCGATCACACCGTCGACGTGGTAGGTGAAGACCCGCAGCCCGACGCCGATCTGAGGCGCCGCCAGCCCGAGGCCGGGCGCGTCGAGCATCGTGTCGGTGAGGTCACGCACCAGCGTCCGGAGCTCCTTGTCGAAGTCCGTCACCGGCTCGGCCGGTGTCCGCAACACCGGATCCCCGAACAGGCGGATGGGCTGGACGGCCACGCGGATCTCCTCGTCAGTCGGACAGGTTCGCGCCCAGTCTACGAAGGACACCCGCGACATCTGACGGGCGCGGGGCGGGAAGGGCTGATGTGCCGCCTTGATGCCGATTCGGCGGGCGGCCGGCTCGTTCACTCTCACCCGTCGCCCAGCCCTCTGGTCGGCTGGGCTCAGGCACCCCCGTCCTCACCGCGGGTCGGCCTCCGTCGCCACAGGTGCGTCCGCGCCGCCCCGCTGCTCAGGGCTCACCTGCCCGTCCTCAGCCGCTCGTGCGCCCCGAGTCCGCGGACCACCGCCACGCGGCGCCTGCTGACCCGCGGAGGCCGCGGCGGACGGGAGAACACCCGCCGCGACAAGCTGCGCCCGGAGCGTGTCGGCGTCGACGAACAGCTCGGCGCGCAGTCCCACCCGCCGGGCGGCCTCAACATTGGCGGGAGTGTCATCGGTGAAGAAGGTCCTCTCCGGCGTGAGCCCGTAGCGCTCCACCAACAGGAGGTAGATGGCCGGGTCAGGCTTGGTCACCCGCTCCTTGCCGGACACCACCACCCCGTCGAACTCCGTGAGGACACCCCAGCGCTCCACCGCGATCTCCCACTTCTGCGCCGAGAAGTTGGTGAGCGCGTACGTGGGCACCCCAGCCGCGCGCAGCTCCCGCAGGATCGCCGCCGTGTCCTCGAACACACCCGCGACCATCTCCGGCCAGCGCTCGTGATAGGCGCGGATGAGGTCGGCGTGCTCGGGAAACCGCGCCGTGAGCGCGGCCACCGCCTCGTCCCAGTCCCGGCCGGCGTCCTGGGCGGCGTTCCAACTCGGTGTGCACACCTCGGCGAGGAATCGCTCGACCGAGGTCTCGTCAGGCAGCAACGACCGGTAGAGGTAGCGCGGGTCCCAGTCCAACAGGACGCCTCCGATGTCGAAGACGACCGCCTCGATGGGACCCGCCGTGCTGGTCTCGACACTCGTGGCGGCTGAGGTCACAGCGCTCGACCCTACCCAAGTGCCCCTCCTGACCAGTGCCCGTCCTCCCCGCGTGCTGGGCGCGCACCGTCGCGCGTGGGCGCGGGTCGTGACGGGGCTAGGCCAGAGCCACCGGATCGACCCGGACCCGAACCGTGCCAGGCTCCTTGCGAGCGCTCCGGATGGACTGAGCGACCTTGAGCGCGGTGGCCAAGCGCTGCCCGTCGCTCTTGGGTACGCGTACCACCAGGCGCACCTCGGCGTCGTCGGAGCCCAGCGGCACCGGGCCGAGTGTCTCCGCCGTCTCCGGGAGCTCCGCCAACCGCTCGAGGTCCGCGACCGCGTCCGGCGGACCCTCGATCGTGGCCAACCGGACCGCTGGTGGGAAGCCCGCGACCCGCCGCTCGGACAGCTCGCGCTCGGCCCATCCCAGCGGGCTCCAGCGCACGAGCGCCTGGATCGCCGGCACGCCCGACTCCCCCACCACCACGACGGCACCGCCGCGGGCCGCCGACCGCACCATGGCGGCGGCGTTCAGCCAGCGCCGAAGGGTCTCCTCCGCCGCGCGAAGGTCGGCGCGTGACAACGCGAGCCAGGAGTCGAGGAGGAGCGCGGCTGCGTAGCCGTCGGTCGGAACCGGTTCGGCGCCGGGGGTGGCGATCACCAGCGCCGGCTCCGGTCCGACGGTGTCGAGCACGCGCGATCCCCCGGAGACCCGCACCGGCACCCGGGGAAACGCCCGCCCCAGCTCCTCGGCTTGCCGCTCGGCGCCGATGACCGGCGCGCGCAGCCGGGTGTCGTCGCAGGTGGGACACCGCCACGCGGCCGCGGGCCGCCCGCACCAGCCGCAGGCGGGCGGTTGGTGGGCACCGGCTCGCTGGAGCGGGCCCGAGCAGTGCGAGCAGCGCGCCGGTCCGCGACACCCCTGGCACAGCAGCGCGGGAAGGTACCCGGACCGGGGAATCTGCACGAGGACCGGTCCCGTCGCCAGAGCTGACCTGGCCACCTCGAACGCCCGGTGCGGCAGTCGCGCGGTGCGGGCGGCGGGGTCACGAGCCAGCTCGGCGTCGTCATCGCCGGCGACGAAGACGCGTGGGGCGTGCTGGCGTACCGTCTCCCGGTTCGCGGTGAGGGGACGCGCCCACCCCGTCGCCAGGAGCTGCGCGGCTTCCGCGGTACTGGCGAAGCCCCCGAGGAGGGCGCCACAGCCGAGCTGGTGTGCCCGCAACAGCAGGACCTCCCGGGCGTGCGGGTACGGCGCTCGAGGCTCGGCGTGCAGGTCGTCTCCGTCATCCCAGCACACCACCAGGCCGAGCTCGGCGACCGGCGCGAAGGCGGCCGCGCGGGTACCCACGACACACCGCACGGCGCCGCGCCGGACCGCCAGGAACCGGCGGTAGCGCTCGGCTGGACCCAGCTCCGCGGTGAGGAGCACGTGCCGGTCCGGGCCGAGGACGGCGCGGCACGCCTCGTCCAGGCGGCTGGCGTCGCGGTGGTCGGGGACGATCAAGAGCACGCCTCGCCCACCGGCGAGCGTCGCGCGGGCCGCGAGGGCAAGGCAGGTCGGCCAGTCCTCTCCAGGGAGCGCCGTCCACACCGCCCGTGGGGCGGCGCCCCGCCGCAGCGCGTGGAGGAAGGCGGGACCGGTCTCGTACGCACGCCAGGGGCCGGGGTCGCCGGGTGGCTCGACGGCCGGCGCCGGTTCGCGTGGCGGCTCACCCTCCACGCGGGCGTGTCGGGGTGGAATCGCCAGCCGCAGCACGTCGGCCAGCGTGCCGGCGTACCGGTCAGCCACGGCGCGGGCGAGCCGTGCCACCTCTGGCGCGAGGACTGGCTCAGCGGAGACCACCCGACGCAGCGGTGTCAGCCGCTTGTCGTAGTCCGACTCGGCCACGCGCTCGAGGACGTAGCCGTCCAGATCCTGACCCGCGAAGCGGACCCGAACCCGACACCCGGGCACGCACTCGTCGTGAAGGTGCTCGGGAACGAGGTAGTCGAACGGCCGGTCGAGGTGTACGAGGGGCACGTCGACCGCGACCCGGGCCACCGGCAGCGTCGGCGCGGGAGCCTGCTGGGTGGCACGCGGTCGGCTACGTCGCACCGTCGCTCGCACCAGCGCGAGCTGGTCCGCGTCCGCTTCGGCCACTCTCGAAGGCTAGGCCACGGCACCGACCTCGAGACCTACACCTCGTCCCAGGTATGCGCGGGCTCGGTTCAGAGACCGGCCGCCTGCCGCAGCGCGTCCGCGCGGTCGGTCCGCTCCCAGGTGAAGTCCGGCTCGGAGCGGCCGAAGTGACCGTAGGTCGCGGTCTGGGCGTAGATCGGCCGGAGCAGGTCGAGGTCTCGGATGATCGCGGCCGGACGCAGGTCGAAGACCTGCAGGACGGCCTTCTCGATCACGTCGAGCGGCGCGGCCTCGGTGCCGAAGCAGTCGACGTAGAAGCCCACCGGCTGGGCCTTGCCGATCGCGTAGGCGACCTGGCACTCGCAGCGCTTCGCCAGGCCCGCCGCGACGATGTTCTTGGCGACCCACCGCATGGCGTAGGCACCGGACCGGTCGACCTTCGACGGGTCCTTGCCGCTGAAGGCACCGCCGCCGTGGCGAGCGTAGCCGCCGTAGGTGTCGACGATGATCTTGCGGCCGGTCAGACCGGCGTCGCCCATGGGTCCGCCGACCTCGAACCGGCCGGTCGGGTTCACGAACAGCCGGTAGTCCGTGTGGTCGAGGTCGAACTCGGCCAGGACCGGCTCGACCACCTGGTTGCGGATGTCGGGGACGAGCAGGTTGTCCAGGTCGATGTTGGCGGCGTGCTGGCTGGAGACCACGACGGTGTCGAGCCGGACCGGCCGGTCACCGTCGTACTCAATCGTGACCTGGGTCTTGCCGTCCGGCCGGAGGTAGGGCAGCGTGCCGTCCTTGCGGACCTGCGCGAGCCGCCTCGCGAGCCGGTGGGCGAGGATGATCGGCAACGGCATGAGCTCGGGGGTCTCGTCGCACGCGAAGCCGAACATCATGCCCTGGTCGCCGGCACCCTGCCGGTCGAAGGGATCGACCGAGCCGTCGGCGCGCTCCTCCCAGGCGCCGTCCACGCCTTGGGCGATGTCAGGGGACTGCGAGCCCAGCGAGACGGTCACTCCACACGAGGCCCCGTCGAAGCCCTTCGCCGAGGAGTCGTAGCCGATGTCGAGGACCCGGTCGCGCACCAGAGTCGGGATATCGGCATACGCCTGAGTCGTGACCTCGCCGGCGACCACGACGAGACCGGTGGTCACCAGCGTCTCGACGGCGACCCGGCTGTGCGGGTCCTCCTTGAGCAGCGCGTCGAGGATCGAGTCGCTGATCTGGTCGGCGATCTTGTCCGGGTGGCCCTCGGTGACCGACTCAGAAGTGAACAGGCGTCGCGACACGGGCGTCCTTTCCGTTGCTTCACCCAGGTCCACCGATTCGGTGGCGGGTTCAGCGTGAACCACGCGGGTGCGAGGACCAAGAGCTCGCGGTGTTGGTGCTGTCAGCGTAACCAGCCGGTGTGCCACGTGAAACCGATGGGCCGTGTTTTGAGCGGTATGACGCTGCGTATCCGGATGCGCGATCGTCGGCCGATGTCGACGAACGCCGCGGCGGTTGCCGGACGCCGATTGGACAGATCCTCGTACACGTGTTCGAATGGAGTCGTGCGCTGGGAGAGCCTCTCGTCGGACGCGGACCCCGCGGCGGGCACGGCCGAGCCGCTGCCCTTGGCGATGCCGGGAGCGGTCCGGCGGACGTTCGACACGCCCGGCTTCGCCGGGATGACGTTCTACGAGATCCGCGCCAAGTCGATCATCAACCGCGTCCCCGCGCGTTCCAAGGTGCCCTTCGAGTGGACGATCAACCCCTACCGCGGGTGCAGCCACGCCTGCACCTACTGCTTCGCCCGCAACACCCACACCTACCTCGACCTCGACGCCGGCCGCGACTTCGACACCAAGGTGATCGTCAAGGTCAACGCGGGCGAGCTGGTCCGGCGTGAGCTCGCCTCCCCGAGGTGGCGCGGCGACCACATCGCGATGGGCACGAACGTCGACTGCTACCAGCGCGCCGAGGGCCGCTACCGACTGATGCGCGAGATCCTGGCCGCCTTGCGGGACTTCGCCAACCCGTTCTCCATCCTCACGAAGGGGACGCTCATCCTGCGCGACCTCGACCTGCTCGTCGAGGCGGCCCAGGTCACCGACGTCGGCATCGCCTTCTCCGTCGGCTTCGTCGACGAGTCGCTGTGGCGCCTGGTCGAGCCGGGGACGCCGAGCCCGAGACGCCGCCTGGACGCGGTGCGCGCCTTCGCCGAAGCGGGCTTCTCGGTGGGGGTGCTGATGGCGCCCATCCTGCCGTTCCTCACCGACGACGACGAGTCCATCGACCAGACCGTCGCGGCGATCGCGGACGCGGGCGCGGCGAGCGTGACCCCGCTCGCGCTCCACCTCCGTCCCGGGGCACGGGAGTGGTACCTCGCCTGGTTGACGCGGCACTTCCCCCACCTCCTGCCGCGCTACCGCGCGCTCTACGGTCGTGGCGCCTACCTGCCGTCGAGCTACACGCGCGACCTGACCGAGCGTGTGCGCGCGGCCGCCCGTCGGCACGGGCTCGAGCGGGCCAAGCCCGGCCAGGTCCGTCAGGTGCCGACCTCCCCGGCGGAGAGTCGCCACCTCGGCCGCGCACCCGCGCGGTCTCGCGTCGAGAGCTCGGCCGCCGAGCAGCTCACGCTGCTGTAGCCGGCCATGTCACAGTGCCTCACCATCGACGTCAGGGCAGGTCCACTCGAGCGTCACCCGACCGGCGTGAACTGCATGATGAACCCTTCGTCGATGGCGAACTGGTACTGCTGTCCGTCGACCGTGGCGCGCGACGCCTCGAGCGACCGTGCCCGAGTCTCATGAGCGTGCGCCCGTGCTGCTTGAGAGCTCGCTGATGATTCCCAGCACCTCGTCGATACTGGGGTCCGGCGGAAGAAGCACTGCTGCGTCGTGGTCGGGCCACCGCTCCAGTATCGACGGTGATGGCGTACCAAGATGTGAATGAGCCGCTCCCTGGTCAGGACGTAGGTATGCCTACCGAACTTGAAGTACTGGTTCTGGTAGCCCTGCAGGTCCTGCAGTAGCAGGCGGCTACGCGAGCCTCTCCATGCCCGTGCGAGGAGCCAGCGATGCCTCCCACCAAGCCGGAGCTCCCCGCCTCGCCGTACGCCGGGAGCCGTGGCACCCGCATGCGCAGCAACCGCGCCGGTTCCGCTTTCGTGACGTGGAAGACCGAGTCGCCCACCGTGATGACGTCGACCGCTTCGCCGTTCACGGTGCCGGATCGCACCGACCGGACGCCGTCCTCGCTCACGAACCGCCGCAGCTCGTCGGCGAGGGCCGCGGGACGCAGCACCTCACCGACGCGGGAGACGACCTCAGGATGGACGAGAGCCCAATGCTGCGCGAAGAGCTCTGCCTTTCTCGCGACGTCGTCCGGGCCACTGGTGAGGTTCCCCAGCGCCGACATCCAGAACGGGGTGTTGCCTCGAACGAAGACGGTCTCGGCGCCGAGAGCGAACACCTGAGCTTTCTGGGTCACCCGCGCCATGGACCCATACGCCGCACCGCTGCTGGTCACGCGCAGATCCACCTTGGTCCACGGCGTCGGCCCGATCCGCGGCGAACCCTTGTAGTGGATTCCGCCATCGGCGGCGAGCTGGCCGAGGGCCTCCAGCAGACGCTGCTCGGCCCGCTTCTTCGGCGGCGTTCGCGAGACTGTCGGAGTCGAACGCGCGGACGACGCGGTGTCCCTCTTCCGCTCGCGGTATTCAGCGCGCGGCATTCAGCTCGCGGTATTCAGCGCGCCGGACGGTCGGCGAACACGCTGTCGCTGGCCGATGTCACTCGCGTGTCACTCGCGACCACGATCAGACGAGCGCCTAGCCAAGCCTTCCCGCGCTTTGTACCGTCACCGAAGGCTCTCATGATCGCGAAGGAGGCCTGATGAGGCGGCGATCGATGACGGTGGCGATCGGGGCGGCCATTCTCGCCGTGACGACCGGCTGGGCCACGATGGCGCCCGCCCAGGCGGAGTCAGGAGCAGGCGGCGACGCTGGCCGCCGAGCTGTGCCTGTGCGTGTCGCGACCTACAACATCGCGGCCGGTGCCGGCGTCGGCGGTTTCGACCTGGACGCCACCGCGGCCACCCTCCGCGCTCTGGACGCCGACATCATCGGTCTCCAAGAGGTCGACGTGCACTGGAGCGCTCGCAGCCAGTGGCATGACCTCGCCACCGAGCTGGCCGAGAAGCTCGACATGCGGGTGTTCTTCGGCCCGATCTACAGCCTCGACCCGCCGGAGCCCGGCACGCCCCGCCGCGAGTTCGGCGTCGCGATCCTGTCCCGGTATCCCATCCTGCGCGCGACGAACCACGAGATCACCCGGCTGTCCACCCAGGTGCCGAACCCGGTGGCCGAGCCAGCGCCCGGCTTCCCCGAGGTGCTCGTCAACGCCAAGGGCGCGCTGATCCGCGTCTACGTCACTCACCTGGACCACCGCGGCGACCCGACGGTCCGAACGATGCAGGTGGCCGACATGCTGCGGATCATGGCCGAGAACGACCCGCGGCCTACCTCGCAGGTGCTCGTCGGCGACTTCAACGCACCACCCGACGCGGCGGAGCTCGCCCCGCTGTGGGCGGCGCTCGACGACGCGTGGGCCGTCGCCAACGGTCCGGACGGTGGCCTCACCTACCCGGCGGACGAGCCCGTTCGACGTATCGACTACATCACCACGAGCCGAGACATCCGCGTCCAGTCCGTCGACGTCGTGGAGTCGCTGGCCTCCGACCACCGACCCGTCGTCGCCGAGCTCCTCGTCCCGAAGGGAAGGCGGCGATGAGACGCCGGGCGATCCTCGCGGCGGCCGCGCTCACCCCGGCCGCCTCGCTCGCGGGAGGCTTCGGGCCCGCCCTGGCGGCACCGCGTCCGACCGGCGGCGGCGCAGACGGACGCTTGGTCTACGGCACCCCCGAACAGGCGGGGCTGCTCCCCCGCTACGTCGCGCGTCTCCGTCCCGCTGTCGAGAGCGGCCTGCGGCCCTCACCGGAACGGCCCCTGTATCCCGGCGCGGTCGTCCTCGCCGCCCGCAACGGTGTCATCGTCGAGCACGCCGCCGTCGGCGACGCGTTGCGCTACGCCAGCAGCACCGGCGAGGAGCTGCCACCCGAGCAGCGCATCCCGATGCGGCCCGACACGATCTTCGACGTCGCCTCGCTGTCGAAGCTGTTCACCGCGGTGGTGGCGATGCAGCAGGTGGAGCGAGGGCGACTCGACCTCGACGCGCCCGTCGCGCGCTACATCCCGGCCTTCGCCGCCGGCGGCAAGCAGGACGTCACCGTTCGCCAGCTCATGACGCACACGGCGGGCCTGCCAGCGGGACTCAGCCTCGATCCCTACCCCACGAGAGAAGAGCGGCTCGCCGCGGTCTTCGCCGTCGACCTGCGCTACGAGCCCGGGACGCAGTACCTCTACTCGGACCTGTCGTTCATCGTCGTCGGGGCCATCGTCGAGCAGCTGACCGGGCAGCGCCTCGACGAGGTCGTCCGGGCCGGCGTCGTCGAGCCCTTAGGTCTGCGCGACACGATGCACAACCCGCCGGCCGAGCTTCGTCCCCGGATCGCGCCGACCGAATGGCAGGAAGGGGGCCGGGGCCTCATCTGGGGTGAGGTACACGACCGGACGTCGTGGCTGCTCGGCGGCACGGCGGGCCACGCGGGTGTCTTCTCCACGGCCTGGGACCTCGCCGTGTTCGCCCAGACGATCCTCAACGGCGGCCGGTATGGCCACGCGCGCATCCTGCGGCCGGAGACGGTCGCCGAGATGCTCACCAACGGCAACCCCCACCTTGGCCCGGGTGCGGAGCGCGGCTTGGGGTTCCAGCTCGCGCAGTACAGCTACATGGGGGCGATGCGGACGCCGGACACGTACGGGCACACCGGCTTCACCGGGACCTCGCTGGTGGTCGACCCCGCGACTCGGTCGTTCGTCATCCTGCTCAGCAACCGGGTGCACCCGACTCGAGCCTGGTCCGAGCTCGGAGGGATCCGTCGAACGGTCGCGAACGAGCTGGCGCGGGCGGTCCCGGTGCGCCCTCTCGACGGACGAGAGGCGTGGTTCTCGGGGATGCGAGACGCCTCGGAGGCACGGCTGACGTTGCCCGTGCCCCCGGCGGCCACGCCGCGGCGGCTGAGCTTCGCCTACTGGTGGGACACCGAAGCCGACTACGACGTGGCGTACGTCGAGACCTCGACCGACGGCGTGACGTGGACACCGCTGTCGCTTCGGCTGCACGGTCCTGGCGGGCGCTGGGACTCCGACGGCACCGTCTCCGGGTACCAAGGACGACGCTGGTACGTGGCCCGCGCCGTTCTCCCAGCGGATGCGCGTTGGGTGCGGTGGCGCTACTCCACCGACGCCGCCTACGTCGGGCGGGGTGTCTACGTCGACCGGGTCCGCATCACCGCCGCCGAGGGTGTCCTCTTCGACGAGCGCCGTCCCGCTGACGACGCGCGATGGCTGCCGGACGGCTTCGCCAAGAGCGCCGACTGACGCGGTGGCTCCATGCACCCGATCGACCGTCCCGTGGATCTAGTTCAGCGAGAGTCGCAGCACCGCCGGCGGCATCGCCTCGACTCCGCCGACCACGGCCTCGCGACGGTCCGTCAGATTCCGTGCGGGATTCTCTGGAGATCCTCCACAGCCTGCCAGTTCTCGGCGATTCGCCGCAACGCCTCGTTCAGTTCCTCAGGCCTCCTCCTGCTTCCGAGTGAACGAGGCCTGGGTGTACTCACAGGCGAAAAAGAATGCCGCGGCCACCAAGAGCCCACCGGCCTGCCCGGCGTCCATCATCGTGGTCACCGCGGAGGAGGCCGACTGCGCGGCACCTGGCAGGTTCGTGTCAGCGGATCGCTGGATGTTGTTACCGAGACGACGAATGAAGTCCCGGTCGATCACCTTGGACACAGCCCGCAGCATACCGGCGTCTGATCACCGAGAGCGACGGCTGAGTCGGCCTGTGGATGACCCAAGTCACGGCCACTACGATGCCGCCGGTGAGTTACACGCTGCTGCAGGTTCGCGCCAAGCCAGAAGACGTCGACGACGCGCTTCGGACGCTCTCTTCCGACTGGTCCGGCCAGGTCATGGCGCCCGATATCGGCGAGCGTTGGTCGAGCGTTCTCACCACTGAACGGTCGGCCTCCAGACTGGCTCCCCTCCTGTGTGATCTGCTGCGCACCGACGTCGTCGTCGCCGCCGTCGACGGAGATCGTTTCCGACTCTCCTCCTACAGGCCCGGCTTCTCGCCGCTCGTCGGGGTGGACGGACGCGACCCCATCGCTGTCACCGAGCTGGCCCGCGCCTTTGGCAAGGACCCAGATCGCCTCCGTACGATCCTCAGCAGCTCCGCGCCAGCCACGGAACGGCACGCCCAGGCGGCCGGCTTGCTGTGGCTTCCCCTGCCCACGCTCACCGGCCACCAACCAGTCTTCGACGGCTTTGACACCATCCAGACCTCCGAGCTTCCCGCCGAAGCCGCGAAGGTGCGTGGACGACGAAGGATCCGCCGAATCCGCGCCGTCTTGGGGGTCGTCCAAGTCGTCGCGTTCTTCGCGGTGGACTACTTCTGGTTCATCAATCCGTCGATCCTGCTGGTGCCGGCCCTCGCCGTCTTCGTGGCGAACGGCATCGTGCTTCTCGTGCTCAGGCGTTTCGTAGGAGATCGGCAGTCGACGCACCAGCCGGCACGAGCCTGAGTGACAACCGGAGAAGCCTGAGCCACAACCGGAGAAGCCTGAGTGACAACCGGAGAAGCACTGTCTCGCGTCGGCGTTCGTCATGGAGACGAACGCGTCGCCTGATGGGTCGCCTCGACATCGCACATCAGGCGTTCCGTGGGGGAACGACCCCGCCTTAGATCTTCTCCCACACCTTCAGCTTGCTCAGGAACTTCTCGACGACGTCGCCGAGCGTCAGACCCGCGGACCGCAGGACGTCCGACATCCCGCCACCGTCCTCCAGCCGGATCTCGTCACTGATTCCGGCCTCGAGGGTTCGGATGGCCAAGAGACTGGCATGGACCTGGCCACACCTGACCATCACCTCGTCCATGATCCGGACGATTCGAGGAAGCGTGTTGGCGAGTGGTGTGCCAGAACTGCGGATGCTGGTGGCGACCGGTTGTCCCCCTGGGACCGCCATGGCGACCCAGAACGCGGCGGCGAGCACCGCCAAAGTACCCGCGAGCACGGCGGTGACAGCGTGTTGCACGAACCGCAGCGTGGCGATGACGGCGGTCAACATAGCGGACTCCTCGGCGAGGCAGCACGTGTTGACCACGGAGTCGCGATACTTGCGGAGGCGCTCGGCGAAGGCCTCCTGGTCGTTCGCCGACCAGACCATGGGCGTGACGCTGTAGTACTGCTGGTTGAGGTCCTCGAGGTAGCGACGCGCGGTCTCGGCGGCTCGGTCGATCTCCGCACACGCCCGGAGCATCGCGCCGGTGTCGGTGATGATGAGACGCAGGCGAGACGGCACGCTGGTCACGACATCCGCCCACGCCGCGTGTCCCGACAACCCTCCCAAGCGGCTGCCGCCGGGCAGCGTCATCGTGTTCTTGGCGCCCGGGATCTTGTGGACATGCTTTTCCGCGTTCCCAGGTCGGGGCTATTCCTATCGAGTTTCCCATCAAGTCCCATCGAGCGGCATCGGTTCTATCGAGTCTTGGCGTAGGAGGTTTACATGTCGCCCGAGGTGGGCACTGACGCGCACGACGCGTGCGCGCACCCGGAGTGACCCCCCACCGGGCCGCACAAGGAGACGCGTCACGAATCAGAGGGCGGGCGGCTGGCCGAGGCCGCCCGGCGGCCGCCCGTTTCCTCTTCTGGAATCCTCCGGTGAGCTCGTCTCAGCGGGAGGCTCGTCTCAGCGGAAGGCTCGTCTCAGCGGAAGACTGTCGCGCGGGCTGTCTCCTCTGGCCGTCACTTCTGGGCTGGCTTCTCGGCTGGCGTGGACGTCGCGGCGGGTCGGGGCTGCTTGTCCTCGTTCCGGTCGAACGCGAGGTTGAACGTGCCGATGAGGTAGGCCACGAGGAGGATGAGCGCGATGCTCACGGCACGCAGCGACAGCAGCTGCGTCTTGCGCGCGGTGCGCAAGCCTGTACGTGCCAGCCGGTAGTCGGCCGTGGCACGCTGGGTGTGCTGCCACCGCTTCCCGGCGTAGAAGGCGACCACCACGCCGATGACGAGCACCACGACACTGACATCGCCCACCCGCGGCATCGTATTGGACACACAGCGCTTTGGGTGGTTCTTTTCGCTTCGTCGTGAAACGTGGTCGTTCGCTACCCGTGCGGAGCCGCCTCACCCGGTGGTCGACCACGTGCGGACCACGAGGTCCCAGACACGGTGGGCCAGGATGTCCTTCGAGGCGCGAGGAACGACCGTCTCCGAGCCGTCCGCGCCCAGAATCACGGCCTCGTTCTCCGGCGACTCGAACCCCTTGTCGGGGCCCACCTCGTTGACGACGAGCAGGTCACAGCCCTTGGCCGCGAGCTTGGCGCGGCCGTGATCGAGCACGCCGGCGTGAGCGTCTCCGGTCTCCGCCGCGAAACCGACCACGACGAGATCGGGCCTGGGCCGGTTCTTCGACAGCTCCGCGAGGATGTCGGGATTCTCGACGAGCTCGACGATGCGTGCGGTGTCCTGACCGGATTTCTTGATCTTGTGCTCGCTGTAGTCCGCCGGGCGGAAATCGGCAGGCGCCGCGGCCATGACGACCGCGTCGGCGTCCTGCGCCTCGGCGAGAACGGCGTCACGCATCTCACGCGTGGACACCACCCGCGTCACGGCGACGCCCGCCGGGTCAGGAAGCGTGGTGTTCGCCGCGACGAGCGTGACACGCGCGCCACGCAACGCCGCGGCGCGCGCGAGAGCGTAGCCCTGCCGACCGGACGAGCGGTTGCCGAGGAAGCGCACCGGGTCCAGGAACTCCCGGGTGCCTCCGGCGCTCACCACCACGCGACGGCCGACGAGGTCGCGGCGCAGGCCCTCCGTGCCCCGTGCCAGGGCAACCTGGCAGACGTCGAAGATCTCCTCGGGCTCGGGGAGCCGACCCTTTCCGGTGTCCGGGCCGGTGAGCCGCCCCTCGGCGGGCTCCAGGACGAGCGCTCCCCTGCGCCGCAGCGTCGCGACGTTCTCCTGCGTCGCTGGGTGCTCCCACATCTCGGTGTGCATCGCCGGCGCGAAGACGACAGGGCACCGCGCGGTCAGCAAGGTGGACGTCAGGAGATCGTCGGCCAGCCCGTGGGCGGCCTTCGCCAACACGTCGGCGGTAGCCGGGGCCACGACGACGAGGTCAACGTCCTTGCCCAGGCGAACGTGCGGCACCTCGTGAACGTCATCCCAGACCCGCGTGTGGACGGGCTGGCCCGAGAGTGCCGCCCAGGTCGCCTCGCCCACGAAACGCAAGGCACTCTCGGTGGGCACGACGCGCACGCTGTGGCCGGACTCGACGAGCATCCGCAGCAGGACGCAGGCCTTGTACGCCGCGATGCCGCCGGTGACGCCCAGCACGACCCTCGCTGGGGACGCCGCTGGCATAACGGACACTCCGACCTGGAGGCGACGTCAGGACGCCGCCGGCCGCTGGTCGCCCTCCTCGGCGTCCTCGCACGTCAGCAGACCCGCGTCGATCTCGCGCAGCGCGATCGAGAGCGGCTTCTCCTGGACGTGGGTGTCGACGAGCGGTCCGACGTACTCCAGCAGACCCTCGCCGAGCTGGGCGTAGTACGCGTTGATCTGGCGGGCACGCTTCGCCGCGAACAGGACCAGCTTGTACTTGGAGTCGGTCTTCTGGAGCAGGTCGTCGATGGGCGGGTAGGTGATGCCCTCCGCCACCGGTTGGGTGGGACTAGCTGGCTGAGAGTTGGCCGGCACGCTCAAGCCTCCGAACGAAGGTCAGGATGAACGTGTCAAGGCTACCAACTGCTGGCACACGGTCTTGACATCGGTGTTCACGAGCGTGACGTCGAACTCCTCTTCCGCGGCGAGCTCCTCGCGAGCCGCCGCCAGCCGTCGCTCGATCACCTCCGGTGCCTCGGTGCCCCGCCCCACGAGTCGGCGGACCAGCTCGTCCCAACTCGGAGGAGCCAGGAACACCAGTCGCGCGTCCGGGGAGTTCCGCCGAATCTGCCGCGCACCCTGCAGGTCGATCTCCAGGAGGACCGGCACGCCCGCCGCGCGCCGGGCTTCGACCGGCGCGCGGGGGGTGCCGTACTTGTTGCCGGCGAAGACCGCCCATTCGAGCAGGTCGCCGCGTTCGACCATCTCGTCGAATTCGGCGTCGTCGACGAAGTAGTAGTGGACGCCGTGGACCTCGCCGGGCCGCGGCTTCCGGGTCGTGGCCGACACCGAGACCCACAGGTCCGAATGGTGGGCGCGGAGCTCCTGAATGACCGTGCTCTTGCCCACTCCCGACGGCCCGGACAGGACGGTCAGACTGGCCAGCGGCCGTGAGGCGCTGCGGCGCGTCAGGCCGTCGGACACGGCCTCAGGCTTCGCCGAACTCACGCTTCAACGCCGCCACTTGGTTGTCGCCGAGTCCACGCACGCGGCGCGTCTCGGAGATGCCGATCCGGTCCATGATCTGGCGGGCCCGGACCTTGCCGACGCCGGGCATGGCGCACAGCAGGTCGATCACCCGCATCTTGCCGATCACTTCGTTGGAGTTGCGTCCCTCAGCGACGACCTCGCTCAGCGAGGCGCCGGCGTTCTTGAGACGGTTCTTCACCTCGGCGCGCTCGCGACGGGCCTGTGCGGCCTTCTCCAGTGCTGCCTGGCGAGCTTCGGGGGTCAGGGGAGGTAGCGGCACGGATGGTCACCTCAAGGCTGTACGTCGGGTCTGGGTGCAGCAGTACTTGGTGTGTGCACGGCATCGACACAGGTGAGTTCCGGACATCAGGAACGACCTGGTCTGCACGATGAAGGCGAACCTACCCAGGTGGGACCCCTGACAGCAAACGTGGTTCACCAGTTCGCCGCCGGGGCGGTGATGGGGCGCCGAGCGCGTTCGCGGTTGATGTAATAATCTCAGTTACGACAAGACCGGCGAGTGGAGAAGTCGGATGAGCGCGAACAGCCGACTGACGGTGGCGACCCATGCCCTGACATGGATGGCGCTGGTATGCCCGCAACGCGCCGACGGCATCGTGACGTCGGAGCAGATCGCCCGAAGCGTCAACACCAACCCCGTGGTGGTACGCCGCCTCCTGTCCCGACTCAAGGCAGCGGGCCTGATCGAGTCGCGGCGGGGACAAGGCGCGGGCTGGACGCTCAGCCGCCCTCCCGAGTCGATCACGCTGCGCGACGTGTACCACGCGGTCGAAGATGAGCCGGTGTTCGCCCTCCACCCGTCGACCCCGAATCAGGAATGCCCCGTTGGCCGCGGTATCCCGCCCGTCCTGCGCGCGGCCTATGAGCGCGCCGAGCACGCGATGACCGCCGCGCTGGCCGAGGTCACCATCGCGCAGGTGCTGCGAGAGACGGTGCGCCGCCGCCATCCCTCCCGCTGATTCAGCCCTGATCGAGATGGCTCGACCTCCGGGCGGTCTCACGGGATTTGTCGTAACAGGTTCGGTTACGAAAGGCCCTCGATGTATCGATCACTGCTCGTTCTCGCGCTCGGCACGTTCGCCGTCGGAACCGACAGCTTCGTGGTCGCTGGGGTCCTCCCCGAGGCGGCCGCGGCATTGGGCGTGCCCATCGGAACAGCGGGATGGCTGATCACCGCCTACGCCTTCGCCTACGCGGTCGGGGCACCGGTGATGGCCACCGTGACCGCCGGCTGGCCGACGCGCACGGTCTTCGCGACAGGGTTCGCCGCCTTTGTCATCGGCAACATGGCGACCGCGGCCGCGCAGGATGTCGGCCTCGCGGTGACTGCGCGCGCCCTCGCCGGCCTCGGTGGCGCGATCGTCACGCCCACGGCCGTCGCGACCGCGGCCGCGCTCGCCACCGACGCGACACGCGGCCGGGCTCTCGCGACAGTGATGGGCGGCTTGTCCGCCGCGACCGCGCTCGGCGCGCCCCTCGGCACCTTCGTCGGCGCGCTCACAGGAGACTGGCGCGCGACGATGGGGTTCGTCTCCCTCCTGGGTATCGCCGCGGGCGTCGGCATCGTCGTCCTTCTCCCCGCCACGCCGAGACCACCCGCCGTTCCGCTCGTGACTCGGCTCGCCCCGGTCGCCGACGGGCGGGTCGGCCTCACCTTGGCGACGACGCTCTTCGTCTACACAGGCCTGTACACGGTCTACTCCTTCATCAGCCAGAGCCTCGACAGGGCGACCGGCGGCAGCGGTGCGGTGCTCGCCGGGCTCCTCGTCGTCTGGGGCGTCGCCTCGACCGCGGGAACCCTCGTCTCAGGCGGCCTGGTCGACCGCTACGGCAACCGGCGGGTGATCAACACAGCGATCGCCGTGGCGGCCGTGAACTTCTTCCTCCTGCCCTGGACGAGCGCCACGCTCCCCGGCGCGATGGCAGCACTGGTCGTCTGGGGCTTGACCGGGTGGGGTCTGCTCGCCCCGCAAACGCACCGCCTCGTCACCGTCAGGCCATCCGCGGCGCCACTGCTGTCCGGGCTCGCCTCGGCCACTGTGTACGTCGCCGTCTCCGCATCAGGCGTCACGGGGCAGCTCGGCCTCGCTCTCGTCGGTCCCTACCGGCTGGGCGTCGTCGGAGCGGTGCTGATCGTGCTCGGCCTCGTGACCGCGGAGGCGGCCCATCGGCTCATCTCCCGCCGAACGATTCCGCGGCCTGCGCCCACCGTCGACCCAACTCTTCTGCCCGCCGACGACACGACACGAGGAGAGAGATGAGAAGTCTCCCCGATCTCGAGAACACCGGCGCCTTCCTGCGGACCCTCGGTCTCACGCTCACCGAGGTCACCGGGCACCGCGTGCTCGGCTACGCCGAGCTCGGTCCCGAGCACGACACCCCATGGGGTGTCGTCCACGGCGGTGTCTACACCGCCATCGTCGAGACCGCCGCGAGCGTCGGGGCCTCGGCCCACGTGCTCGACCGTGACCAGTTCGCCGTGGGCGTCAACAACAACACCGACTTCCTGCGGGCGGCGCCGCATGGCCGACTCGACGTGGTGGCCGAGCCGATCCACCAAGGACGCGTCCAGCAGTTGTGGCACGTCACCCTGACGGCCGGGAACCGGACGGTCGCCCGCGGCACCGTGCGGCTTCACCACGTCCCGCTTCGAGACACCTGAGGGCGGCGTCTCCCGGCCGGCGGCAACCCGCGCGGATCGTGGCGAGTCGGCGCTGCCGGCGGGCGAGACGGGGACGCGAAACCGACAGGTGACAGGACGAGAAGCCGACGAGTCGCTGGGCCACCGGGCCGAGGAGTCCCTCACGGGGCCTCAGGCGGAGGCGTCTGCCCGTACGCCACGAACGGCGGATTGGCGAAGTCCGGCTTGCCGTACGAGAGCGGCTCGCCCGTCGCCTGCCGGACCGCGCCGCCCGCCGCCACGAGGACGGCGTGCCCAGCGGCCGTGTCCCACTCCATCGTTCGCCCGAACCGCGGGTAGACGTCGGCGGCACCTTCCGCGATTCGGCAGAACTTCAGCGAGCTGCCGGCCGCGACGAATGACGACACGGAGATGCCGGCAAGCCATTCCTGCGTGCGCTGGTCGAGATGGCTGCGGCTCACCAGCGCTCGGAAGCCAGCGGACGGTGCCGGCACCACCGCCAGGGGCGCGACCTCGCCGTCCGCATAGCGGAGAGCGCCACCTGGCGCACCCACGTACGTGAGCCCGAGGACGGGAGCGTGGACGACACCGAGGACGGGGGTGCCGTCCTCGACGAGGGCGATGTTGACGGTGAACTCACCATTGCGGGACAGGAACTCCTTCGTCCCGTCCAGCGGATCGACCAGCCAGAACGGCCGGCCGGTGAGCGTCGGCACGCGACCCGCCGCGACGCTCTCCTCCGCCACCACCGGGATGTCAGGGGTGATGTCGACGAGCCCGCGCAGGATCACCGCCTCGGCCCGCAGGTCGGCCTCGGTGACCGGCGTGTGGTCAGCCTTCCGCCGAGCGCCGGGGTCGTCGCGACCGTAGACCTCCAGGATCGCCGTTCCCGCTCGCTCCGCGAGCTCACGGACCCGGTCGACCAAGGTCGCGCTGATCGTCGGCATCTCGCCCATCGTGTCAGAGCCCCGCATCCGCCGTCCCCACAGCGGCGCCGAAAGCGTCGCGGAGTTGTTCCGCCGCGTCACGCAACGCCTGACGCGAGGGCCCGGCCGCGAGCAACGCGCGCGACGTCGCGGGAAGCACGTTGTGGAGCGCCGCGCCGAACACGCGGCGGAGGTCCTTCGGGCCAGCGCCTTGCGCACCGAGTCCCGGTGCGAGGAGCGGACCGTTCACTCGCGTGAAGTCCTCCCCTGTCTCGCCGACCGTGGCGCCCACCACCGCCCCTACGGAGCCGCAGGGGGAGGCACCGGCGTTGACGGCGGCGATCTCGTCGAGGATCGCCCCGGCCACGGTGCGACCGTCGGCTGTTCGCGCTCGCTGGACCTGCGCCCCCTCCGGGTTCGAGGTCAGCGCCAACACGAAGACGCCGCGGCCGAACGTCGCCGCCACGTCCAGCATGGGGCGCAAGGAGCCGAAACCCAGGTACGGGCTCGCGGTCACCGCGTCGGCGCACAACGGCGACGCCGGATCCAGATAGGCGTCGGCGTACGCCTGGACGGTAGAGCCGATGTCTCCGCGCTTGACGTCGAGGAGGACCAGGGCACCGGCCTCGCGGGCGGTCGTGACCACCTCCTCCAGGACGGCCACTCCCCTGCTGCCGAAACGCTCGAAGAACGCCGACTGGGGCTTGACCACCGGCACGATGGGCGCCAGGACCTCCGTCGCGGTCAGCGCGAAGCGCCGCAGTCCCGCCACGTCATCGCTCAGCCCCCAGGCGGTGAGCAGTGAGCGATGAGGGTCGATGCCCGCGCACAGCGGCCCTCGGGCGTCCACAGCGGCGCGGAAGCGTACCCCGAACGACACCGGCGGTGGTGTGATCACGCGGAGCGCTCCTTGTCCTGTCGGTCGTCGCGCGCTCGCCCGCGGTCCGTCCGTTCCCGCTGGCCACGGTCGGCGCGCAACTGCCGCGCCCAGTCCTGCAGCGACCGGACACTGACCTCGCCGGAGCGCAGCGCTTCGATGCCTTGGACGGCGGCGGCCAGTCCCTGGACGGTCGTGATGCACGGGATGTTGGCCATGATCGCCGCCGTGCGGATCTCGTACCCGTCGACGCGCGGACTGCCACCGGAGGTGGTGCCGTGCGGCGTGTTGACGATGAGGTCGACCTCACCGGCCAAGATGCGCTGGACGATGGTCGGCTCCCCGTTGGGACCCGGACCCTGGCTGGCTTTGCGGACGACCGTCGCCACCACACCGTTCCGCTGCAGCACCGCCGCCGTCCCTTCGGTCGCCACGATCTCGAACCCGAGGTCGGCGAGCCGCTTCACCGGGAAGATCATGTGCCGCTTGTCGCGGTTGGCGACCGACACGAAGACCCGCCCCTTGGTGGGCAGGGAACCGCCGTACGCGCCCGCCTGCGACTTGGCGAAGGCCACGCCGAAGCCGGCGTCGATCCCCATGACCTCACCCGTGGAGCGCATCTCCGGGCCCAGCAGGGTGTCGACGATACGACCGTCGCCGGTGCGGAAGCGGTTGAACGGCATGACCGCCTCCTTGACCGCGATCGGCGCGCTCGCCGGCAGAGCCCCGCCGTCCCCCTCGGGCAGCAGCCCTTCTTCGCGCAGCTGGGCGATGGTCGCGCCCAGCATCACCCGGGCGGCTGCCTTCGCCAACGGTGTCGCGGTCGCCTTCGAGACGAACGGCACCGTCCGGGAGGCCCGCGGGTTGGCTTCGAGGACGTAGAGCACGTCACCAGCGAGGGCGTACTGCACGTTGAGCAAGCCACGGACGCCCACGCCCCGGGCGATCGCCTCGGTGGAGCGGCGGATCCGCTCGATCTGGTCCTTGGCGAGGGTGATCGGCGGCAGGACGCAGGCGGAGTCACCGGAGTGGATACCGGCCTCCTCGATGTGCTCCATGACACCGCCGAGGAAAAGCTCCTCGCCGTCGTACAGGGCGTCGACGTCGATCTCGACCGCGTCGTCGAGGAACCGGTCGACGAGCACCGGATGCTCCGGGGAGATCTCGGTGGCTCGGGTGATGTAGGACTCCAGTGCGGCGTCGTCGTAGACGATCTCCATACCGCGACCGCCGAGCACGTACGACGGCCGGACGAGCACCGGATAGCCGATCTCGTCAGCGATCCGCTTGGCCTCGGCGAACGAGGTCGCCGTGCCGTGCTTGGGCGCTGGGAGACCCGCCTCCTCCAGGACCCGGCCGAACGCGCCGCGATCCTCGGCGAGGTGGATGGCCGACGGGCTGGTGCCCACGATGGGGACACCAGCGTCCGCGAGGCCCTGCGCGAGACCGAGGGGCGTCTGGCCGCCGAGCTGGCAGACCACGCCGGCGACCGGGCCGGCTTGCTGCTCGGCGTAGACGATCTCCAACACGTCCTCGAGCGTGAGCGGCTCGAAGTACAGCCGGTCACTGGTGTCGTAGTCGGTGGAGACTGTCTCGGGGTTGCAGTTGACCATGACGGTCTCGTAACCGGCCTCGCGCAGCGCCATGGCGGCGTGCACGCACGAGTAGTCGAACTCGATGCCCTGGCCGATCCGGTTGGGACCGGCGCCGAGGATGATGACCGCGGGCTTCTCACGCGGTGCGACCTCGGTCTCCTCGTCGTAGGTCGAGTAGTGGTACGGCGTGCGAGCGGCGAACTCGGCCGCGCAGGTGTCGACGGTCTTGAACACCGGCCGAATCCCCAACGCCCACCGCAGGCCGCGAACGACGTCCTCGCGCATGCTCCGGCCGAGCTGACCGGGTGGTGCGCCCAACTCGCGCAGCTCGCTGATCTGTCGGTCGGAGAAGCCGTGGCGCTTGGCCAGCCGGAGCAGGTCGGCGTCGAGGTCCGGCGCGTACGCCACCTGCATCGCCACCTCGTGCAAGAGGAAGAGCTGGTCCAGGAACCACGGGTCGATCTGGCTCGCCTCGGCCAGCTCCTCCAGCGTGGCGCCCGCGCGAATGGCCTCCACGATCGTGCCGAGCCGGCCGTCGTGTGGGGTCCGGATGGCGGCGAGCAGCTCGTCCTTGGGGCGCGGCTCGCCAGACCAAGAGAGCGGGCTCGAGCTCTTCTCCAGCGAGCGAAGCGCCTTCTGCAGCGCCTCGGTGAAGTTGCGGCCGATCGCCATCGCTTCCCCGACGCTCTTCATGTGCGTGGTGAGCGTCGGGTCCGCCTGCGGGAACTTCTCGAACGCGAACCGAGGAACCTTGACCACCACGTAGTCGAGGGTCGGCTCGAAGGACGCCGGCGTCTCGAGCGTGATGTCGTTGGGAATCTCGTCGAGGGTGTAGCCGAGGGCGAGCTTGGCGGCGATTTTCGCGATCGGGAACCCCGTGGCCTTCGAGGCCAGGGCGCTGGAGCGGGAGACCCTGGGGTTCATCTCGATCACGATCATTCGGCCGTCGCGCGGGTTGACCGCGAACTGGATGTTGCACCCGCCGGTGTCCACGCCGACCGCGCGGATGATGCCGATGGCGATGTCGCGCATCCGCTGGTACTCGCGGTCGGTCAGGGTCATCGCGGGTGCGACCGTGATCGAGTCGCCGGTGTGGACGCCCATCGGGTCGACGTTCTCGATGGAGCAGACGATGACGACGTTGTCGGCGCCGTCCCGCATGACCTCGAGCTCGTACTCCTTCCAGCCCAGGACGGACTCCTCCAGGAGCACTTCGCTGGTCGGGCTGGCCTGGAGGCCCGCTCCGGCGATCCGACGGAGGTCGTCGGGGTCGTGCGCCAAGCCCGAGCCGGTACCACCCAGCGTGAACGACGGCCGTACCACCACGGGGTAGGCCAGCTCCTCGGCAGCCGCGAGACACTCGTCGAGGGAGTGGCAGATGCGGCTGCGCGCCACCTCCGCGCCGACCTCCTCGACGACGCGCTTGAACGACTCTCGGTTCTCCCCACGCTGGATCGCCTCGACCGAGGCGCCGATGAGCTCGACGCCGTACTTGGCGAGGACACCGGACTCGTGCAGCGCGACCGCGGTGTTGAGCGCGGTCTGGCCGCCGAGCGTGGCCAGCAGCGCGTCGGGCCGCTCGGCGGCGATGACCTTCTCGACGTGCTCGGGCGTGATCGGCTCGACGTAGGTCGCGTCGGCGAACTCCGGGTCGGTCATGATCGTCGCCGGGTTGGAGTTCACCAGGACGACGCGCAGCCCTTCCTCCCGCAGCACCCGGCAGGCCTGGGTGCCGGAGTAGTCGAACTCGCAGGCCTGACCGATGACGATCGGACCGGAGCCGATGACCAGGACCGAAGAGATGTCGGTACGCCTGGGCATGTCACTTCCCTCCCCGGTGCGCGGTCATGAGGTCGGCGAACCGGTCGAACAGGTAGGCCGCGTCGTGCGGCCCCGCGGCCGCCTCGGGGTGGTACTGGACCGAGAAGGCGCGTTCGGTGCCGCTCGGACCACGGAGCCGTAGCCCTTCGATCACGCCGTCGTTGAGGCACACGTGACTGACCTCGGCCACGCCGAACTCGGTCTCGACGGCGGGGTAGCTGTCCGCGCCGTCGCGCGTGGGGATCCGGGTGTCGCCTGGATCGCGGCCGGGCCAGGCGACGGCGAAGCCGTGGTTGTGCGTGGTGATCTCCACCTTGCGCGTTCGCAGGTCCCGCACGGGCTGGTTGATGCCGCGGTGGCCGAACCGCAGCTTGTAGGTGCCGAAGCCCAGCGCGCGGGCGAAGATCTGGTTGCCGAAGCAGATACCGAACAACGGCAGGCCGGCGCGCAGCGCGCCCCGGGCCAGCTCGACCGGGTGGTGGCTGGCGGCAGGGTCGCCCGGCCCGTTGGAGATGAAGACGCCGTCGGGGTCGATCGCGAGGATGTCGTCGAGGGTCGCCGTGGCCGGCAGGACGTGCGTCTCGATCCCCCGCTCGGCCAGGCGCTGCGGGGTCATCGCCTTCATACCCAGGTCGATCGCGGCGACGGTGAAGCGCTTGGCCCCGCGGGCCGGGACGACGTAGGGCGTCGGTGTCGTCACCTCACCGGCCAGGTCGGCGCCCTCCATCGGAGGGGAGGCGAGTACCCGGGCCAGCAGGGCGTCCGGGTTCGTCTCCGTGGTGGAGATGCCGGCCCTCATCGCGCCACGCTCCCGCAGGTGCCGGGTGAGCGCGCGGGTGTCGATGCCCGCGATGCCGACGATGCCGGCCTCGACGAGGGCGTCTTCGAGGTGGCGGCGGGCCCGCCAGCTGGAGGGTCGGCGCGCTGGGTCGCGGACGACGTAGCCGGCGACCCAGATCCTGCGGGACTCCGGGTCCTCCTCGTTGATCCCGGTGTTGCCGATGTGCGGTGCCGTCTGGACGACGATCTGGCGGTGGTACGACGGGTCGGTCAGGGTCTCCTGGTAGCCGGTCATCCCGGTGGTGAACACCGCCTCGCCGAAGGTCTCTCCCTCGGCGCCGTAGGACACTCCTCGAAAGACTCTGCCGTCCTCCAGGACGAGCAGCGCAGGGGTCTTTTTCGACAAACGTTCTCCTATCGTGACGGCGGTCACTGTGGCTTCCCGTCCAGGACTGTGGGTCGACCGCGCAGGAACGTCGCGACCACCCGACCGGGCAGAGTGGTGCCGGCGAACGGAGTGTTGCGGGAACGACTGGCCAGCTCAGCCGGATCGACCACCCACGGCGCCGCCGGGTCGTAGAGGGTGAGGTTGGCCGGCGCGCCCACCTCCACAGGCTGGCCGTGCCCGGCGAGCCGTCCGATGCGCGCGGGGCGAATCGACATCCGCTCGGCGACGCCCGCCCAGTCCAAGAGCCCGGTGTCAACCATCGCCTGCTGCACGACGGGCAGGGCCGTCTCGAGGCCGATCATGCCCATCGCGGCGGCCTGCCACTCGCACTCCTTGTCCTCCACCGGGTGGGGTGCGTGGTCGGTGGCGACGCAGTCGATGGTGCCGTCAGCCAACGCCTCACGCAGCGCCCGGACGTCGTCGGCGGACCGCAAGGGCGGGTTGACCTTGTAGATCGGGTCGTAGCCCGTCACGAGCTCCTCGGTGAGCAGGAGGTGGTGGGGCGTGACCTCCGCCGTGACTGGATAGCCACGGCTCTTCGCCCACCGAAGGATGTCGACCGAGCCAGCGGTAGAGACGTGGCAGATGTGTACACGCGACCCCACGTGGGCGGCGAGCAGCACATCGCGGGCGATGATCGCCTCCTCCGCGACCGCCGGCCAGCCGGCCAGGCCGAGTCTGCCGGACAGGGCGCTCTCGTTCATCTGGGCGCCCTCGGTCAGCCGGGGCTCTTGGGCGTGCTGTGCGATCACCCCATCGAACGCCTTGACGTACTCGAGCGCTCGCCGCATGAGGACCGCGTCGGAGACGCAGTCGCCATCGTCGCTGAACACCCGCACCCGGGCCGCGGAGTCGGCCATCGCGCCGAGCTCGGCGAGCTGGGTGCCGGCGCGCCCCACGGTGACCGCCCCGATGGGCTGGACGTCGCAGTGGCCGGCCTCCTGACCGAGCCGGTAGACCTGCTCGACCACGCCCGCGGTGTCGGCGGTCGGATCCGTGTTGGGCATCGCGAAGACCGCGGTGAAACCGCCGAGCGCAGCAGCCCGCGTGCCGGTCTCGACCGTCTCCGCGTCCTCCCGACCAGGCTCCCGCAGGTGGGTGTGCAAGTCGACCAGCCCCGGCAGGAGGACGAGACCGTCAGCGTCGACGACGCTCGCCCCGGGCGCCGACAGGCCTGTCCCCATCTCGGCGATCAGACCATCGCGAAGGAGCACGTCGACCGGCTCGCCGCCGAGCGGGCGGGCTCCACGGAGAAGGTAGCTGTTCATGGGCGCTCTCCCCCTCGCTCGGCTTCGTCGCTCGCCGGCCGCGCTCCGGCCAGCAGCAAGTAGAGCACAGCCATGCGGACGGCGACGCCATTGGTGACCTGCTCGACCACCACCGAGCGCGGCGAGTCGGCGACGTCGGCGGAGATCTCCATCCCCCGATTCATGGGGCCGGGGTGCATGACGATCGCGTGGTCGGGCAGCGCCGCCAATCGGTCCCCGCTGAGCCCGTACCGACGGCTGTACTCCCGTGCGCTCGGGAAGTACGCGGTCCCCCGCGCCCGCGCCTCGGAGTCAGCCGGCATGCGCTCCCGCTGGACGCGCAGCATCATCACCACGTCGCTCTTGGGCAGTACCGCGTCGAGGTCGTACGAGACCGCGCAGGACCACTGCTCGACCCCGACCGGCAGCAGCGTGGGTGGCGCGACCAGGGTCACCTCGGCGCCGAGGGTGGACAGCAGGAGCACGTTGGACCGGGCGACCCGGCTGTGGAGGATGTCGCCGACGATCGTGACTCGACGACCCTCCAGCCCGCCCAGGTGTCGGCGGATGGTGAACGCGTCGAGCAGCGCCTGGGTGGGATGCTCGTGCGTCCCGTCACCGGCGTTGATGACGCTGCTGCGAATCCATCCCGACGTCGCCAACCGGTGCGGCGCCCCGCTGGCGCTGTGGCGGACGACCACCGCGTCGGCGCCCATCGCCTCCAAGGTGAGGGCGGTGTCCTTCAGGCTCTCCCCCTTGGCCACACTCGACCCCCGCGCGGAGAAGTTGATCACGTCCGCGGAGAGCCGCTTGGCCGCCGCCTCGAAGGAGATCCGCGTACGAGTGGAGTCTTCGAAGAACAGGTTGACGACCGTGCGTCCACGCAGCGTCGGCAGCTTCTTGATGGGTCGGTCCGCGAGCTCGCGCAGACGTTCCGCGGTGTCGAGCACCAGCAGCGCCTCGTCGCGGGACAGGTCCGACGCGGAGAGGAGGTGCCTCATCGCCGTCCTCCCTCGTCCTTGGCGATGAGGACCGCCTCGTCGCCGTCGTACTCGCGCAGCAGAACGGTGACGCGCTCGTCGGCGGCTGTCGGGAGGTTCTTGCCCACGAAGTCCGCCCGGATGGGCAGCTCCCGGTGGCCGCGGTCGACGAGGACCGCCAGCTGGACCGCCCGCGGTCGGCCGATGTCGTCCAACGCCGTGAGCGCCGCGCGGATGGTCCTGCCGGAGTAGAGCACGTCGTCGACGAGGACGACGACCTTGCCGTCCACGCCCTGCTCGGGAATCGTCGTCTGGCCGAGCGCACGCGCCGGACGCAGCCGCAGGTCGTCGCGGTACATCGTGACGTCCAAGGCTCCGACCGAGTCGAAGCCTTCTTCGACGGCGGCGATGCGCTGGCCGATGCGGCGCGCCAGCTCCACCCCACGGCTGGGGATGCCGAGCAGGACGACGTCGCGAGAGCCCTTGTTGCGTTCGAGGATCTCGTGCGCGATGCGTGTGAGTGCGCGGGCGATGTCGGCCTCGTCGAGGACCGCTCGCCCGTCGCGACGGGCGGTGGCGCGGGCTGGCGCCGGCGACCGCCGCGAACCCTGGGCAGGAGACACCTGCCGAACCTCCTTTCCCGCCTCGCTGGACGGGTCTTAAAGGACGTCGAACCGGTGTCGACGGTAGCAGTCGGCCAGGCCCGGTCTCACACCGGCCGGCGCGCTGACGAAGCGTTGCGCCAGGTCGTGCCACCGGCGCACCACCGAGCGCAACCGAAGACTGTGATGTAGCTGACCTCGCCCGGCGCTTTCGACCCGCCCTGCGAAGAACGTCCCAGTTCGGCGACGACGGCGAGGGACCACCTTCCGACGCGTCGGCTTGACGTCGAGGTCGGCCCAGAGTTACCGTCACGCTCCGTGACCATCACGGACACGGCGTTTCCGTGTCCCTCGTAGACCAAGGATGAGTGAGCACGGATGCCGAGCGACTACGCCAAGGCCCTGGGTGCGAAACTCCGCGCCATCAGGCAGCAACAGGGCCTCTCTCTTCACGGGGTCGAGCAGAAGTCCAAGGGGCGCTGGAAGGCGGTTGTGGTCGGCTCCTACGAGCGTGGAGACCGAGCCGTAACCGTGCAGAAGCTGTCCGAGCTTGCGGAGTTCTACGGCGTGCCTATCACCGAGCTGCTGCCGGGCGTCGGGCCCATCGGCGCCGCGGCGGAGCCGCCACCCAAGCTCGTGCTCGACCTGGAGCGCCTCAGCCAGCTCGAGGGCGTCGAGGTGGCACCGCTGGCGCGGTACGCCGCGACGATCCAGGCCCAGCGTGGGGACTACAACGGCAAGGTGTTGTCCATCCGTAAGGAGGACATGCGCACCCTCGCCGTCATCTACGACGAGCGGCCCAGCGTCCTCGCCGAGCGGTTGGTGGCCTGGGGCGTTCTCAACCCCGACGCCGCCGAGGCTGTCTCCGACGAAGACAGCTGAGCCCTTCCTCCGGCGGCGACCGGCACGACGCGTGGTCGGGTGGCGCTACGCCGCCCGACCTCGTGCTTGTCACCGAACGAACCCCTTGCTGCGGAGCCAGTCGCGAGCCACCAGCCCGGGGTCTTCCCCATCGACGTCGACCCTCGCGTTGAGGTCTTGCATGACCTCGGTGGTCAGTTCCGCGCTCACCGGCTCGATCACCTTCCGGATCTGTGGGTAGCGGCGCGCGACGTCGCTTCGAATATTGAACGCGACGTTGTAGTTGGGGAAGAACCCCTTGTCGTCCTCGAGGACGACAAGGTTCAGCGCCTTGATCCGGCCGTCGGTGGTGAAGACCTCGCCGAACGTGCATCGGCCGCGGGCGGTCGCGTCGTAGATCACACCCGCGTCCATGATGCGCACGTTGCGCCGCGGGACCACGTCATCGAGGGGCACCCCATAGGTGTCGAGCATGGGCTCGAAACCGTCGTCACGGCTCGCGAACTCGGAGTCGACGCAGAACGTCAGCTCCTCGCGAGGCACCCCGGCGAGGTCCGACAGTTCGCTGATCCCGAGGCGTCGTGCGGTCTGGGCGCGGACCGCGAAGGCGTAGGTGTTGTTGAGCGGCGCCGGCGGGTACCACTCCACGCCGTTGCGGGCGTCCGCTCGGCGCACGGCTCTCCACTGAGCCATGCGACCCGGGACGGGCTTGGTCTGGCCCAGGTAACTGATCCAGGCCGTGCCGGTGTAGTCCCAGGTGGCGTCGATCTCGCCGTTGAGCAGCGCTTGGCGGGTCGCCACGCTCCCGGCGATGCCCGTCTGGTCGACGGCGTCGGCTCCCGCGACGCGGAGCAGGATGACCGCCATCTTGCCCAGAATGAGCTGCTCGGTGAAGTCCTTCGACCCCACGACGATCCGGACGCCCTCGAGCTCGGGGACCGGCTTGATCGAGCCGGGCTCGGCGGCTGGGGTGAACTGCTCGGCGCTCTTCAGGCCGCAACCGGTCGCCAGCAACGACGAGACGACGACCGCGGCGAGGGCGACCACCTGCCGGCGAGGACGTCGGCGTGTCATCGGTCAGCCTCCCTTCACACGCCCTTGGGGCGCGCCAGCTCCTCCACGACTCGACCGAGCCAGTCGATGAGCAGCGCGAGCGCGGCGACCAGGATCGCGCCCACCACGAGCACGCTGGTGCGTTGCAGCTTGATGCCGGTGGTGATCAGCAATCCCAGCCCGCCGCCGTCGATGAAGGTCGCGAGCGTGGCGGTGCCCACGAGCAGGATGAGCGCCACTCGGACGCCGGCCAGGATCACGGGAAGCGCGAGCACCAGCTCGATCCGGAACAGCACGGACGTCGCCGACATCCCCATCCCGCGTCCTGCCTCGACGAGGCGCGGGTCGACTCCCCGGATACCGGCGATGGTGTTCCGCAGCACCGGTAGTACGGCGTACGCCGACAGGGCGATCACGCTGGTGCGGAAGCCGAGGCCGAGCCACAACGCCAGCAGCACGAGCAAGCCGATGGCCGGCGCGGCCTGACCGACGTTGGCCGCGATCGTGACGAGAGGCGCCGCGGCTTTCGTGCGTTGCCGGGTCAGCAGGACGCCACAAGGTAGGGCGATGGCGAGCACGACCAGCGTCGCGACGAAGGTCAGCCGGATGTGCTCCCAGGTCCGGGTGGCCAGCGCGCTCCAGGTGAGCTGTCGTGCCGCCACCGCGTCGAGGTCGGCGATGGCGACGTAGCCGAGGCAGGCGGCGACCATGATCAGCACGGCGACGGGTTGCCCCACCCACCGCCACACCGACGTCTCGCGTCCGGTTCGAGACTCCTCGAGGGCCGGAGCGTCCGGGTTCGCCCCCGTGGCGGTCATGGCGCGCTCCCTCCGGACTGCTCCGTCGACGATGCCGACGACTCCGCGGAGGACCGCATGGAGTGGATGGCGTTCATGATCGTCTCGACCCGGATCACGCCCTGGTAGACGTCACGCCGGCCGGTGACGATGACGACGCCGTGGCTCGAGGTGAGCATGGTGTCGAGGGCGTCGTTGAGCGTGGACTGGAGGGTCACCACCTCGAGAGAGGGGTCACGGTCGGCCGAGGCGAGCGCCGCCGACCCGGACCGCAGCTCTCGCAAGGAGACCCACCGCAGCGGCCGGCCGCGCGTGTCGAGCAGGATGCAATGGCGCCGCCCGGCCTCATCCAGCCTCCGCGCCACGGTCGCCGGGTCCTCCCCCACCGTGGCCGTCACCGCTTCGTCGAGCTCGACGCTGCCGACCCGCGTGATCGTCAGCTGCTTCAGCGCGGCGCCGGCGCCGACGAAGCTCGCGACGAAGTCGTCGGCTGGATTGGCGAGGATCTCCTCCGGGGTGTCGTACTGGACGATCCGCGAGCGCTCGGCGAGCACCGCGATCCGGTCGCCCAGCTTGACCGCCTCGTCGAAGTCGTGGGTGACGAAGACGATCGTCTTGCGGAGCTCGTCGTTGAGTCGGAGCAGCTCGTCCTGCAGCCGCTGCCGGGTGATCGGATCGAGCGCGCCGAACGGCTCGTCCATCAGCAGCACCGGCGGATCCGCCGCCAAGGCGCGCGCTACGCCCACCCGCTGCTGCTGTCCACCCGACAGCTCGCGCGGGTAGCGGTCACGGTAGGCGGCGGGCTCGAGGCCCACCATCTCCAACAGCTCGTCGACCCGCTCCCTGATCCTGGACCGGCTCCACTTGAGCAAGCCGGGCACGACGCCGATGTTCTGCGCGACGGTCATGTGCGGGAACAGGCCACCAGTCTGGATGACGTAACCGATCCCTCGCCGCAGCTCGTCCGGGTCTCGCCGGGCGACGTCTTCGCCGCCAAGGAGGACGCGACCACTCGTGGGCTCGATGAGCCGGTTGATCATCTTCATCGTGGTCGTCTTCCCACAGCCTGACGGTCCGACCAGCACGACGATCTCGCCGGCGGGGATGTGCATCGTGACGTTCTCCACCGCCGGGACCCGCTGGCCCGGATAGCGCTTGGTGAGCGCTTCCAGGTCGATCGGCACGCCGCTGACCTCTCCGTCGGCGCGGCTGCCGTCGAAAGGTGCGGACGTCGGGTCAGGCACGGATCCCCCTCGGGACAGTGAGCTTGCCGATGAGCACGAGCACGGCGTCGAAGATCAGGGCGAGCACGACCACACCGAGGGTTCCCGCCAAGGCGGAATTGACAGCGTTCGCGCCTCCAAGACGGGCCAGGCCGCTGAAGATGAGTCCCCCCAGACCCGGACCCGACACATAGGCGGCGATCGCGCCGATGCCCATGACCATCTGGGTGGAGACCCGAATCCCCGCCAGGATCACCGGCCAGGCCAAGGGCAGCTCGATCCGAAGCACGGTGTGAGCCCAGCTCATGCCCATGCCGCGCGCCGCGTCGACGATCGTGGAGTCGACGCTGGCCAATCCCACGACCGCGTTCCTGAGGATCGGCAGGGTTGCGTAGAAGACGAGGGCGACCACGGCGGGAGCGACGCCAATGCCCAAGGGCGCGATGAGGAAGCCCAGCAGGGCGAAGGAGGGAATGGTCAGTCCCACGGCGGTCGCCGCCGTCGCCAGGCCGACCGCCCGGGGCTTTCGGTGCACGGCGATCGCGAGAGCGACGGCGAGGACGGTCGCCACGAGGACGCACTGCGCCACCATGGACGCGTGCTGGAAGCCTTGGAAGATCACGATCTCGCGACGATCGACGAGAAACTCCCACAGGCTCATCCAGCGCTCCTCCCGTGATCGCGGGGCGTCGTCAGCGACACCTGTCACGGCGGCGTCGAGCGTGCGCGCGGCGGCACCCCCGTGGGCGCGGCCGCGGTCGGACCTTTCCTACCGAAGATCGACAAAAAGGACAACCGGTACGAACAGTCCCGCCGGAGTCGGAACGCCTTACCCCGAGGCGATGAGTACCCCGCAGACCATGGTCCGCAACGCGTCTGTCCTGGGCAGAAGGGAGTGGGCAGAAGGGAAGGAGTCCGCCACCGAGTGCTCACGGTGGAGCGTGGGACGTGGGGCCCGGTGTCCGCATCAGGCCAGTCCTCCAGAGCACCCGGACGGAAACCGAGCACAGGTCACGGTGCCCTGGGACCGACGCGGACCCCTGGATGAGTGGCAGCACCGGACCAGCGCAGGACCGGACGACCACAAGACCGACCTGAGGCCGGTCCGAGCTATGCCAGCAGCGTGGGCTTGAGCTCCTTCAGGCGGGCGAGCAGGCCGTTGACGAACGTCGGCGACTCCTCCCCGCCGAGCTGTCGGGCCAGCCGGACCGCCTCGCTGATGGCAACCGGGTCAGGCACGTCGTCGGCGTAGAGGAGCTCGAACGCCCCGATCCGGAGGATGTTGCGGTCGACTGGAGCCATCCGCTCCAGGCTCCACCCCTGCGAGTAGGTGTCCAACAGCTCGTCGATGCGCTCCGCGTGCTCCTCGACGCCCTCCACCAGACGCACCGTGTAGGGGTTGACCGGAGGATCCGCGGCCGCCACGCGTTCGGCCAGGGTCGTCAACCGAGGTCGACCGCGCAGCTCCGACTCATACAGGATGTCGAGCGCCCGTTTCCGGGCCTTGGAGCGAGCCGGCACGGCTACACCCGCCCGAGGTACTCGCCAGTACGCGTGTCGACCTTGACCTTCTCGCCCGTCGTGATGAACAGCGGCACCTGGATCTCGTAGCCGGTCTCCAGGCGCGCCGGCTTGGTACCGCTGGTCGAGCGGTCACCTTGCAGGCCGGGCTCGGTGTACTCGATGGTCAGCTCCACCGACGCCGGCAGCTCGACGTACAGCGGCGTCCCCTCGTGCATGGCCACCGTCACCTCTTGGTTCTCCAGCATGAAGTTCGCCGCGTCGCCCACCACCTCAGGCGGCACGGGCAGCTGGTCGTAGGTGGTGGCGTCCATGAAGACGTAGGACTGACCGTCGTTGTACAGGTACGTCATCTGGCGCCGGTCGACGGTCGCGACGTCGACCTTGACGTCGGCGTTGAAGGTCTTGTCGACCACCTTGCCCGACAGGACGTTCTTCAGCTTGGTGCGGACGACGGCGCCACCCTTGCCGGGCTTGTGGTGCTGGAACCACACGACGCTCCAGAGCTGCCCGTCCAGATTGAGCACCATGCCGTTCTTGAGGTCGTTCGTGGTCGCCACTGCTGTCTACTCGCCTTCTCGAGGGAACCCGATCCTGTGCAGGGTGGTCTCGCCGCATGTCCGCGACGCGCGCCGCGGTCACTCGTCTGATCGTCAGTCGACGACAAGGAGCTCCTTGGTGGTGGGGGTAAGCAACTCCACCCCGCCGTCGCGAACGATCAGGGTGTCCTCGATCCGGACCCCGCCTCGTCCGGAGAGGTAGATCCCGGGCTCGACGGTGACAGGGGCGCGATCGCCTAGTTTACCGTCGCTGGTCGGGCCGAAGAACGGGTCCTCGTGGATCTCAAGCCCCACGCCATGGCCGAGTCCGTGCGGGAACCGCTCGGCGAACCCGGAGTTCGCGATGACCGTCCTGGCGGCGGCGTCGACGTCCCTCAGCTCGACGCCGGGTGCGAGGGCCTCCCGTCCGGCTCGCTGGGCCTCGCGCACGATGTCGTAGATCTCTCGCTGCCACTCCGCGGGCGGGGCGCCGACGACGAACGTCCGTGTGCAGTCGGCGTGGTAGCCAGCGTGGCGAGCGCCGAAGTCGATGGTGAGGAAGTCACCCGCGGCGACGGGCCTCTCCGTGGGCTGGTGGTGCGGAATGGCGGCATGCTCCCCGGCCGCGACGATGGTCGGGAAAGCGATCCCCTCCGCCCCTTCGGCGTACATCCGCGCCTCGAGGTCTCGGGCGATCTCACGCTCCGTCCGGCCGAGCAACCGGCCGCCCAGCAACCCCTCCAAGGCCCGGCACGACATCGCGCAAGCCGTCCGGATCAGGTCCAGTTCGGTGTCGTCCTTCTCCACGCGCAAGCCCTCGACCGCGCGGTTCAGCGAAGGTGTCTCGAGGTCGGGGTGGTCGGAGCGGATCGCCGCGAGCGCGTCGACGGTGAGGGCGTGGGTCTCGACGCCCAGCCGTCGGATCCCGCGTTCCCTCGCCCGGCGCACCAGAACCGACAGCAGTCGTCGGTCGATGAGTCGCTCCACGTCGGGACACTCGGCGGAGGCCTGGTCGGCGTAGCGCCCGTCGGTGGCGAGGACCGCATCGCCTTCCGCGGTCACCAGGAGGGCGGCATTGGACCCGGAGAAACCGGACAAGTAGCGGACGTTGACCAGGCGGCTGATGAGCGCCGCGGGGACGTCTCGGGCCGCGAGCAGGGCACGGAGTCGGTCGCGGCGAGTCACGTGGATCTCGGGCATTCCTCCACCCAACCGCGCCAGCCCGCGGTACCGCAAGTCGATTCAGCGGCAGGTGGTGCGGGCCGTCCCCGGACGCGCGCAGGTGCCAGGGGGCCCGGCGAAAGCTAGCATCCTGGCGTGAACGACGTCCTGCTCGTCCTCCTCATCGGGCTGGTGATCGTCGGCGTGATGCTGGTGCGCCGCACCCGCCTCTTCGAACGGCCGGACGTGCCCGGGGTGACCGGGCCGTCGGGCGCCACGCGGCAGGACCTTCTCGCCCAGCCGGTCGACCCGATGGTGGTCGCCGCCGTGATGTCCTTGCTCAGCCGGAACAAGAAGATCCAGGCGGTCAAGGAGATCATGAACGCCACCGGGTTGCGGCTGCCCGATGCCAAGGCGCTGGTCGAGGCGATGCAGCGTGGGCACCGACCGCCTGCCGTCGTGATCCGCGGCGATGCCGTCGACATCACGCCAACGCCGCAGAAGCGGCCTGCCGACCTCGCCGACCGGGTGCGGGCCTTGCGGAACCAAGGCCGTGAGGTCGAGGCGATCAAGCTGGTCCGAGCCGAGACCGGCATGGGTCTGGCCGAGGCCGAGACGTTCGTTCGCACGCTCACCTGAGCCTGGTGACGCGGACCGCCGGGTCACACCCGCCAAGAAGGCGACGTTCCGCGCCGCATGTCCCCACCATCCCGTGACCCGCGATCCCCTTCTCCCCGGTCGAGTCTCCCCTCGAGCGGACCGACGACCGGCACGCAGGACC
Organism: Thermasporomyces composti; assembly: GCF_003386795.1. Lineage (NCBI taxonomy): Bacteria > Bacillati > Actinomycetota > Actinomycetes > Propionibacteriales > Nocardioidaceae > Thermasporomyces > Thermasporomyces composti. The sequence continues at coordinate 4,245,714 of NZ_QTUC01000001.1, read as the reverse complement.
TGTCGCCCGTGTGCGCGGTGACCGCGACGGGCATGTTCGAAGAGCGGCGGATGGGCCGGCGTCCGCGGCCCGCCGCCCCGGTCGACCCGCGCGAGGAGAGAAGAGGGATTCCTCATGGCGGTCTGCGAGGTCTGCGGCAATGACTACTGGGGGGCGTTCGAGGTGCGCACCGCCAGCGGTGCGACGCACACGTTTGACTCCTTCGAGTGTGCGATCACCTCGATGGCGCCGATCTGCGAACACTGCAACTGCCGCATCATCGGTCACGGAGTCGAGGTGGAAGGGCGCTTCTTCTGCTGCGCGCACTGCGCCCGCTCGTCTGGAGTGGCACGCGGCGAGGAGATCCGCGACACCGTCGGTGCGCACCCTAGGTGACGGCCCCGGAGGGCGCCGAGCTCAGCCGAGCGCTTCGTACGCCGCGCGCATCAACGCGGGATCGGGAGCGTCCAAGATCGCCGGCTTGGCGAGGCCGTCGAGAACGACGAAGCGCACCCGGTCCCCTCGTGCCTTCTTGTCGACCCGCATCGCGGCGAGCAGAGTGGCCCAGTCTCCCCGATACGACGTCGGAAGCCCCAGCGCCGCGAGGATCCGGCGGTGGCGATCGGCTGTCTCGGCGTCGAGCCGGCCCGCCAGCCGGGCGAGCTCGGCAACGTAGACCAGGCCGACGGACACCGCGGCACCGTGGCGCCACCGGTAGTGCTCGGCGCGTTCGACGGCGTGGCCAAAGGTGTGACCGTAGTTGAGGACCTCCCGGCCCAGGACCCCGCTCGATCCGACGCTCTCGGTGAGATCGTCCGCGACCACCGCCGCCTTCACCCGGACGGAGCGCTCGACCATCGAGGCGGTGAGCGGACCGTCCGGCTTGCGGGCCGCCGTCGGATCCGCCTCGATCATGTCGAGGAGCTCGGGATCGGCGATGAACCCGCACTTGACGACCTCCGCGAGCCCACTGACGTAGTCGTCCTCGGCCAGCGTGGCCAAGGTCGCCAGGTCGCACAGCACACCCGCCGGCTCGTGGAACGCGCCCACGAGGTTCTTGCCCTCGGCGGTGTTGATGGCCGTCTTGCCGCCGACCGCCGCGTCCACCATCCCGGCGAGCGTGGTCGGCACCTGGATGACCTGGACGCCGCGCAACCAGGTCGCGGCGACGAACCCCGCCAAGTCCGTGGTCGCTCCACCCCCGACGCCGACGACCGCGTCGGAGCGGGTGAAGCCCCACTGGCCCAGCGCGGACCAGCATCGGGACGCGACCTCGACGGTCTTCGCCGCTTCAGCGTCCGGCACCGTCAACAAGCGGGCGTCCAAGCCACGAGCGGCGAGGTCGGCTCGGATGGCCTCGGCCGTGCTGCCGACCGTCTGCGGATGGATCACCGCGACCCGGCGCGTGCCCGCATCGAGCAAGGCCGGGAGCTCGGTGAGCACCCCTGTCCCGACAACCACGTCGTACGGCCGCGCGGTCGCGACCCGAATCCGGGTTGGCGCGCTCGAGTCCGTGCCCTGCATCGCAGACCTCTTCGACTTTCTCTGGGCGGCTGTGGGTGGTTCGGGACGTCACGTCGTGACGGCCCGCAGGACCTCGTCGGCGATCTCCGACGGCTGCCGGCCGTCAGTCGTGACCGTCACCGTGGCGACCTCCAGGTACAGCGGGCGACGCTCCTCCAGGAGCCGCTTGAGCTGTCCCCGGACGTTGCCCAGCAGCAGCGGCCGCGACGTGTCCAGCCCGACCCGTTTCGCCGCGTCCGACAGTGACGTGTCGAGGAAGACGACCCGGTGGTCCCGCAGGTCCGCCCGCGTCCGGTCGTCGAGGATCGCCCCACCGCCGAGGGCCAACACCCCGTCGTGGTCGGCGAGCGCGATCTTGACCGCGTCCCGCTCGAGCGCACGGAAGTGCGGCTCCCCGTCGTCGACGAAGATGTCGGAGATCGACTTCCCCGCCGTCGCCTCCACGTCAGCGTCAGTGTCGCGGAAGCTCACCCCCAGGCGCTCCGCGACCAGTCGCCCCACGGTGGTCTTGCCCGATCCAGGTGGGCCGACGAATACCACGACTGGCGCCATCAGCGAATCCTCAGGTTCTCCAGGTAGGCCCGGGCATTGCGCTGGGTCTCCTCGAGCGAGTCACCCCCGAACTTCTCCAAGGCCGCGTCGGCCAGGACGAGGGCCACCATGGCCTCGGCCACCACGCCGGCGGCGGGCACCGCGCACACGTCCGACCGCTGGTGGTGCGCCCGGGCTGGCTCACCAGTGGCGACGTCGACGGTCCGCAGGGCGCGCGGGACGGTCGAGATCGGCTTCATCGCCGCCCGAACCCGCAGGAGCTCGCCTGTGCTGATCCCGCCCTCGGTGCCACCGGAGCGACCGGAGGCCCGCCGAATGCCGTCCGGCGTGGGGACGATCTCGTCGTGCGCGGCGGAGCCTCGCGTGCGGGCGAGCTCGAAGCCGTCTCCGATCTCCACGCCCTTGATGGCCTGGATGCCCATGAGGGCCGCGGCCAGCCGAGCGTCGAGCCTGCGGTCCCAGTGCACGTGGCTCCCCAGGCCAGGCGGGACGCCCCAGGCGACGACTTCGACGACCCCACCGAGGGTGTCACCTTCCTTGCGCGCGGTGTCGACCTCGGCGACCATCGCTCGGCTCGTCTCGGGGTCCACGCATCGCATGGGGTCAGCGTCGATCCGCTCGAGATCGTCGACGGACGACGGCATCCGCCCCGGCGCGAGTCGAACACTCCCCAGCTCGACGACGTGGCTGGCGATGGTGATGTCGTAGGCCTGCCGGAGGAAGGCGATCGCGACCGCCCCGAGCGCCACCCTGGCCGCCGTCTCCCGAGCACTGGCCCGCTCCAGGATCGGCCGTGCCTCGTCGAACCCGTACTTCTGCATGCCGGCCAGGTCGGCGTGGCCAGGTCGAGGCCGCGTCAAGGGGGCGTTGCGGGCGAGTCCTTCCAGCGCGGCCGGGTCGACCGGGTCGGCCGCCATCACCTGCTGCCACTTCGGCCACTCGGTGTTGCCGATCCTGATCGCGACCGGGCTGCCGAGGGTGACGCCGTGCCGGATTCCGCCGATGATCTCCACCTCGTCGCGTTCGAAGGACATCCGGCCGCCGCGCCCGTATCCGAGGCGGCGGCGGGCCAGCATCCGGGCCACGTCCTCCGAGGTCACGCGAACACCGGCGGGCAGTCCTTCCAGAATCGCAACGAGGGCGGGGCCGTGGGACTCCCCCGCCGTCAACCAGCGGAGCATGACCGAAGTCTTTCACGCCGGCCGTGACCCGGCGGAGCGGCCCTTCGCCGCCGGCGGGAAGGAGCCGGCGGAAACCTCAACCGCCGATCATGGCGGCCGGCATGTCCTCCTCCGGCGGGGTCCTCACCCGCCGAGGTACCAGTCGACCAGGAGGTCTCCTCCCAACACGGCCACGACGAACCCAAGCACGAGGAACGGGCCGAATGGGATGGCCGTCGTCCGGGTGGCGCGACGGGTCAGGATCATCCCGAGGCTCACCAGGCCGCCCAACACGAACGCCACCAAGATCCCCACCACGACGTGGCCCAGGCCGAACCATCCCAAGGTGAGCCCGAGGACGCCACCCAGCTTGACGTCCCCGAACCCCATGCCGGAGGGCGCCAGGACGCCGAGAAAGGCCAGGAAGCCCCACAAGGCGATGCCGCCGACCAGCGCCCGGAGCAGACTGCCCCACGCGTCCGACCACGCGGCGGCCACGGTGAGGAGGGCGATCACGACCCCGTACGACGGCAGCACGACGGCATTCGGCAGCAGTCGCACGCGCAGGTCGACGTAGCCGACGAGGACACCCACCGTGGCGACGTAGAGCACGGCGGGCAACGCCGCGTCAGTGCCCAGCCGCCAGGCCAGGAGGCCGAAACAGGGGGCCAGGAGCGCCGCCCCTGCCACCGCGAGCCCGGGTCGCCGGGCGAGCTCGGCGTAGGGGACCTTGGTCTCGCCGTCCACCATGGGTGGCTCGGGAAGCCGAGCCACCCATGGTGGGATGACCGCCCCCGCGAGTACTCCGAGCAGACCGCAGCCGACCACGAGCGCCACGTCGGAGACCGTCACAGCCGGCGAGCCTAGTGAGTGCCGTGGTCGACGTCGTCTCGCTCACCGCGACGGCGGTGCTCACGACGACGCTGCTCACAACGAGTACGGCGGCACGAAGACGTCGTTCGGGTCGTACGTCGCCTTCACCTCGCGCAGCCGGTCCAGGTTCGGGCCGAAGTAGATCCGACCGTTCGTGCGGATGGCCTCCAGGTAGTTCACGTACGCGCCGACCGACCACGGGGCCACGGCACGGTGCCCGACGGCGATCCAGTCCCGGGCGGCCCGAGGCGTCGCGCGACCGGGCTCGGCGTACCACTGGATCGACACGAACGCCTTCCGCCAGGGGAACGCCGTGGCGTCGACGGCGATCCTGGAGACGGCGCCCCCCAACGAGTCGAAGAGCGCGGTCGCCGCGAGCCTGGACGCAGCGGCCTTGTTCATCGCCGCGATGACCCCGTCGAGGCCGGAGCTCGGGATCGGTCCGCCCAAGACGTCACTCCCGGCGTAGAAGACGGTTCGGGCGTCGCTGCCGGACGGCCCGATGGTCTCGTCCTTCGCCATGCTCTGGGACACCGGGTCGACGCCCACCGCGTTCAGCAGCCGGGTCAGCTGGGGCTCGGGGTCGTTGGTGATGTCCAACCCGAAGACGTGCACCGACTGGTCGCCGTTGGGGTCGGCTTCGAGGAAGAGGTCGGTCCACACCTCGTCCGACGAGTTCTTGAGGAACCGCTGCCAGCCCTCGATGACCGTCGCGACGTGCGGCCAGTCCCAGGCGGCGCGGAACGTGCCGATGAAGGGAGAGGGCACGGTGCGGAACCAGAACGCGGTCACGACGCCGAACGTGCCTCCTCCGCCGCCGCGGCATGCCCAGAACAGGTCGGGATTCTCGGTCTCGTTGGCGATCCTGACCTTCCCGTCCGCGGTGACGATCTGCACCTGCTCGACCACGTCGCAGGTGAGCCCGAAGGCACGGGTCCCCAGGCCGAAGCCGCCGCCGAGGGTGAGACCGGCGACCCCCACGGACGGACAGGAGCCCGCCGGAATGAGCCGGTTCCGCTCGGCCAGCACCGAGTAGACCCTCTGCAGGTTCGCCCCCGCGCCCACCATCGCCACGTCGCTGGAGGTCCAGGTGATCGAGTTGATCGGACGGACGTCGATCACGATGCCACCCTGGTTGGTCGACGCACCCACGTAGGAGTGGCCGCCGGAACGGGAGGTCACCGGCAAGCCGAAGCGTTGGGCGAACTCCAGCACCGCCGCGACGTCGGCTGGTCGTTTGCACTGCGCCACCGCCGCCGGTTCGGTCCCGTCGAAGGCCGGGTCGTAGAGCTGGTGCGCCTCGTCGTAGCCGGCATCCCCTGGCCGCAGGAGCTTGCCGGCGATGGACTCCGCGAGCGCGTTCCAGTCCCCCGGCGTCGGCGTCGACAACGGCGTCGGCGCGGAGGTGCCCCCGTCACCAGGCCAGAGACCACTCCGCGTCCCGCAACCCACGAGACCGCTCGCACCCGCGAGCGCCGCGGCGCCCAACAAGGCACGACGACCTACGCGTCCCCCCGTCATTGCTGCCCCCCGTGTTTCGTTGTCGCTTTGTCGCCGGCGTCACTCAGTCGCCGGCGACAACCCCCCGGGTCGGGCCCCTGGCCTCCAACGCGGCCTCACCGGCAGCCCGCATCTCGGCGACTGGTGCCGGCGCGCATCCCGTCATCAACTCCACCTGCGCAGCGGCCTGGTGGACGAGCAGGTCAAGGCCCCCCACGACCGCTCGGTCCGCGGCCTTCGCGGCCACCACCAGGCGGGTCGGCCACGGGTGATAGAGCACGTCGAACACCACGTCGGCCCGCTCCGCCACGACATCAGCGAGCGTCGCCGCGGCGGCCTCGGGAACGGTCGAGACGGCGAGGTCCACGCTGGGGACCTCGGTCGCCTCCGCCCACGGCACCACGGACACCTCGATACCGACATCGGCGGCCAGGGCACACAGCTCACCTGCCCTGGCCGGATCCCGCGCAACCGCGTGAACCCTGGCAATCCCCAACTCGGCGAACGCGGCCATCGCCGAGCAGGCGGTCGCCCCCACGCCGAGCAGGAGCGCGCTCGTCGCGGCCGCCACCCCTCGCTCCCGCAGCGCTGCCACGAGCCCAGGGACGTCGGTGTTGGCACCGACCCGCCGACCCTCGTCGAGGAGCAGCGTGTTGACCGCGCCGACGCGCCTCGCCAGCTCCGAGACCTCGTCACACAGCGGGATCACCACCCGCTTCAGCGGCATGGTGAGCGAGAGCCCACGCCAGCTCGGGTCCAACGAGTCGAGGAAGCCGGGCAGCCCACCCTCGTCAACCTCGAAGGCGTCGTAGCGCCAGTCGAGCCCGAGCCGGGCGTAGGCGGCCTGGTGGAGCGTCGGCGAGAGGGAGTGGGCGATCGGTGAGCCCAGCACAGCGCAGCGACGCCCGGTCCCCCAAGGACTGCCCATGTCCAGCGATCCTCCCGTCAGCAACGTCCCTTGTTGGCCCGGCACCAGGCCTGGAACTTTCGGACGTACTCCTCGTGCTCGGCCAAGGTCTTGGCGAACTTGGTCTCACCCGTGTCCGGGTTGACCGTCACGAAGTACATCCAGTCCCCGGGCGTGGGATCCAGGGCGGCCTTGAGCGCGGCCTTCCCCGGCGCGTTGATCGGCCCCGGCGGCAGCCCTTCGTGGACGTAGGTGTTGTACGGGGACGGGTTCGCCCGCTGCTCTTGGGTCGTGGTGATCCGTCCGTACTGGTTGACGGCGTAGTGGACGGTGGAGTCCAACTGGAGCTTCTTCCCCGCCTCCAGGCGGTTGTAGATCACCCGAGCGATCTTGCCGAAGTCCTCCGGACGCCGCGCCTCGGCCTCGACCAGGCTCGCCACCGTGACGATCTCGAGCGGCGTCCGCCCCATCTCCTTGGCCTTCCGGACCAAGTCGAGCTCCTCGGCCACCTCGATGTGCGCCCGCGCCATGGCTTGCAGCAGCGAGGTCGCCGTCGTACCGGGGTCGAAGTCATAGGTGGCCGGGAAGAGCACGCCCTCCGGCTTGCCCTTGGCGTACGGCGGAAGGCCCAGCGACTCCGGATCCTTGAGCGCCGCGAGGAACTCTGCCTCCGGGATGTTGGTCTTCTTGCTGAGGATCTCCACCACCTGGGTCAGCCGGCGCCCCTCGGGGATCGTCACCCGATCGGAGATCCGACTGGTGGGGTCGAGCATCAGCTCGAGCGCCTCCTTGGCACTCATCCGCGCGCGGAGCCGGTAGAACCCTGGCTGAATGCCGAGCGCTCGACTGTCTTGACGGGCCGCCCGGGTGAAAGCCTCCGCGCTCTTGACGACGCCCTTCTCCTCGAGCGTGACCGCGATGTCGCGGTTGCTCTGCCCACGCGTCACCTGCACCACCACGGTGCCCTCGCCCGGTCCGGAGTAGTCCGGAACGGTGAACGCCTGGGCGAGGTACTCCTTTCCCTTGATCGTGGCGAACCCCACGGCGCCGCCCAGCACCGCCATCGCGATCAGGACCGCCAGGCAGCTAGTCCACCGGCGGTGGTGTACACGACCCGAGGTACGGAACCCGAGCTGACTCACTGACGGTCCTTCCCGTTCCCAGTCCGCTTCCGCTCGCCCGCCTCCGGCGCGGAGACGACGGCGCCTGGTGGTGCACCTGTCGAACGCTCGGCGTCAAGGGCGCTCTGGAGGATGATGGCAGCGGCCGCCTGGTCGACGCGCCCACGTGTCTGACGCGTCGAGAGCCCTCGGGCCCGAAAGGCCTGGTGGGCGCCCACGGTCGACAGCCGCTCATCGACGAGCCGCACCGGCAAAGGGCTGAGGCGACGGGCGAGATCCGAGGCGAACGCTCGCACCTTGCTGGCGGCGGGCCCTTCCTTCCCTGACAACGACACCGGAAGGCCGACGACGACCTCGACCGCCTCCGATTCCGCGGCGAGCGCGGCGATTCGGTCGAGGTCGCCGGGGCCCCGCCGGATCGTCTCGAGGGGGACCGCCAGGGTGCCGGAGGGATCGGACCGGGCCACCCCGATGCGGACCTCCCCGACGTCGACAGCCAGCCGGACGCCACCACGCATCGCACGACCGCTCTCAGGCGCTGGTGACCTGCGTCCGGACCGCCTGCTCGACCTGACGGAGCGCTTCGTCGACCTTGCTGGGGTCGGTACCGCCACCCTGGGCGACGTCAGGCTTGCCGCCACCTCCACCGCCGAGGACTCGGGCGGCGAGCTTGGCCAGCTCGCCCGCGGCCAGCTGCCGGTCCCGTGCCGCGTCGTTGAGGGCGACGACGACGGACGGACGGCCACCCGCGACGCCGGCGATCGCCACAACGGCGGGCCGCTCCCGCGACATCCGACCGCGGACGTCGAGCGCCAGCTTGCGCAGGTCGCCGGCCGAAGCCCCCTCGGGCGCGCGGTGGGCCACCACGGCCACCCCGGCGACGTCCTTGGGGTTGGCGGCGAGCTCGCTGGCGGCCGCCAGCACCTGTTGGACGCGAAGTCGCTCCAGCTCCTTCTCGACGGCGCGCAGCCGGTCCACGATGGTCGCGACGCGGTCGGGCAGCTCCTCCGGTCGCGCCTTCAGCGCCTCACTGAGCTGGGCGATGAGGACGTGCTCGCGCGCGAGGAAGCGGTAGGCGTCGGCCCCGACGAGCGCCTCCACCCGACGAACGCCGCTCCCGATCGAGGACTCCGACAGCAGCTTCACGACCCCGAGCTGGCCGGACCGACCGGCGTGAGTACCGCCGCAGAGCTCACGCGCCCACTCACCCACGGAGACCACGCGAACCTCGTCGCCGTACTTCTCCCCGAACAGCGCCATCGCGCCCATGGCACGGGCCTCGGCGAGCGGCATCACTTCGGCGGTGACGGGCAGGTCGGCCAGCAGGAGCTCGTTGACCCGTTCCTCGGTCTCGGCGAGGACGCTCGCCGGCACCGGCCCGGTCGCGGTGAAGTCGAACCGGAAGCGCCCTGGCGCGTTCTCCGAGCCCGCCTGCACCGCGGTCTCACCGAGGGCCTCGCGGATGGCCTTGTGCACCATGTGAGTCGCGGTGTGGGACCGCGAGATGGCGCGACGACGTTCGACGTCGACCTGGGCGAGCGCGGCCGCGCCGACGACGACCTCGCCTTCGAGCACCTTCGCCTGGTGCACGATGAGGCCGGTGATCGGCGACTGGACATCGTGGACGGCGATCCGCGCACCGCTCGGCAGCTCGATGATGCCCTCGTCGGCGAGCTGGCCACCGCCCTCGGCGTAGAAGGGCGTCCGGTCCAGCACCAGCTCGATGGTGTCGCCCTCCCGCGCCTCCGACACCGGCCGACCGTCGAGGAGCAGGCCCGCCACCTTGGCCTCGGACACCACCTCGTCGTAGCCGGTGAACTCCACCGACCGCCCCAGGGTCTCGGCGACGGAGCGGTAGGCGGACAGGTCCGCGTGCGCCGACTTGCGCGCGGCCGCGTCCTCCTTGGCCCGCCGACGCTGCTCCTCCATGAGCCGGCGGAAGCCCTCCTCGTCGACGGTAAGGCCCCGCTCGGCCGCCATCTCCAGCGTCAAGTCGATCGGGAATCCGTAGGTGTCGTGCAGCTGGAAGGCCTTGGCGCCGCTCAGCACCGTGCTCCCGGCGCGCCTGCTCTCCTCGACCGCCAGGTCGAAGATCTGGGTGCCGGACTTGAGCGTGCTGAGGAACGTCTCCTCCTCGGCGTAGATCACCGAGCTGATCCGGCCCCAGTCCTGCTCCAACTCCGGGTACGACGCCTTCATGCGGGACAGGCTGACCGGGAGCAGCTCAGGCATCGTGGCCTCCTCGACGCCGAGGAGGCGCATCTGACGCACCGCGCGGCGGAGGATGCGACGCAGCACGTAGCCCCGACCCTCATTGCCGGGGATGACGCCGTCGCCGACGATCATCAGCGCCGACCGCACGTGGTCGGCCACGACCCGCAGACGCACGTCGTCGTCGGGGTTGGCGCCATAGCGACGGTTAGCCAGCTCCGCCGCCCTGTCGAGAACGGGCCGGATCTCGTCGTTCTCGTAGATGTTGTCGACACCCTGCATGAGGGCGGCCATCCGCTCGAGCCCCATGCCGGTGTCGATGTTGCGGGCCGGCAGGTCGCCGATGATCGGGTAGCCGTCCTTCGCGGGCCCCTCGCCCCGCTCCCACTGCATGAAGACGAGGTTCCAGAACTCCAGGTAGCGGTCCTCGTCGGCTTCCGGGCCGCCGTCTCGGCCGTACTCAGGACCGCGGTCGAGGTAGATCTCACTGCAGGGACCGCACGGCCCTGGCACGCCCATCGACCACATGTTGTCGGCCATGCCGCGGCGCACGATGCGCTCCGCCGGGATGCCGATCCTGCGCTCCCAGATGCGGGCGGCCTCGTCGTCTTCGTGGTAGACGGTGACCCAGATCCGCGACTCCGGCAGTCCGAAACCTCCCTCGGACACCGGCTTGGTCACCAGCTCCCAGGCCAGCTCGATCGCACGTTCCTTGAAGTAGTCGCCGAACGAGAAGTTCCCGTTCATCTGGAAGAACGTGGCGTGCCGCGCGGTCTTGCCGACCTGGTCGATGTCGGCGGTCCGCACGCACTTCTGCACGCTGGCCGCCCGCGGGTATGGAGGCGTCTCCTGGCCGAGGAAGTACGGCTTGAACGGCACCATCCCCGCGTTGACGAACAGCAGGTTCGGATCGTCGAGCAGCAGTGAGGCCGACGGCACGATCGTGTGTCCGCGCTCTCCGAAGAAGCGCAGGAAGCGCCGACGGATCTCGGCCGTTTCCATCAGTGGGTGTCCTTCCAGGTCGCGTTGGGGTCTCGGGCGAGCCGCTCGGCGGCATCAGCGTCGATCCCTGCGGAGCCGTTGGGGTGGGGCTCGTCGAGGGCGAGGGCGCTGCGCAGTTCCTCCTCGCGTGCCGCCATGCCAGCCCGAACCTCCTCCCCGAACGCTCGGATCGCCGCACCCAGCTCGGCGATCTGTCTAGCCAGACCTTGCGGCGTGAACTGCTCGGCGCTGCGGGAGAGCCGTCGCACGACGAGCACACCGACGGTGGCGCCGACGGCGACCCAAAATAGCCTTTTCATGCCGTATGCGCTCCCCTCTTGCGTCGGCCACCCTTCATCTCGGCTCGGACGCGACGTTCGATCTCCTTGCGGTCGCGAGCGGCGATGGCACGGCGCACACCGTAGGAGAAGGCGGCCACCTTGACCAAGGGGCCCCCGAGCGTGGCGGCGAAGAGGGAGGACAGGCCGGCGATGTTCTCAGACACAGTCTCCGCCCGGGCGGTGATGGCGTCCACACGGGCCAGCTGGGCGTTGGTCATCGAGACCGTCGTGTTCACCTCATCGATCAGCGGCAGGCTGCGGTCCTTCGCCCCACTGATCCACTGACGAGTCTCCTCCAAGGTCTTGCCCAGCTTGACGATCGGATAGGTCAAGACCCCGACCAGCAGGAGCAGTGCGGAAGCGGCGATCAGTCCCGCGATCTCACCGGCAGTCATGGCGACCAAACCTATAACGGCCCGCCAGAACTTGGGCGCTGCCCCTACACGCCGTGTCGGATCGCTCGCCTGCCGGCAGCACGCGTCCCCCAGCCACGGCCACGAGGGCCGGCGTCACTCCTCCCCCGCCAAGATCTTCCGGATGCGCGCGAGACGCTCGGCCAGCGCACGCTCCGCGCCCCGCTCGGTGGGCTCGTAGTACCTCCGCCCGGCCACGGCGTCGGGCGCGTAACGCTGCGCGACGATGCCACGGGGGTCGTCGTGGGCGTACTGGTAGCCGGCACCGTGTCCGAGGCGGGAAGCGCCGCCGTAGTGGGCGTCCCGCAGGTGTGCGGGGACGGGCCCGATCCGTCCCTTCCGCACGTCCTCGAGCGCCGCGCCGATGGCCTTCACGACCGCGTTGGACTTCGGGGCGAGCGAGAGGTGGATCACGGCTTGGGCGAGGTTGATCGCCGCCTCGGGAAGGCCGACGAACTGCGCCGCCTGGTGTGCCGCGACCGCGACGGTCAACGCGGTGGGGTCGGCCATTCCGACGTCCTCGCTGGCGAGGATGACCAGCCGACGCGCGATGAAGCGAGGGTCCTCCCCGGCCTCGATCATCCTGGCGAGGTAGTGCAGCGCGGCGTCGACGTCGCTTCCGCGGATGGACTTGATCAGGGCGCTCGTGACGTCATAGTGCTGGTCGCCGTCCCGGTCGTAGCGCACCGCCGCGCGATCGACAGCGGTCTCCAACGTCGTCAGGTCGAGCTCGCGGGCGCCTTTGGCGAGGGCGGCGCTCGCTCCGGCCTCCAGGTAGGTCAGCGCCCGCCGCGCGTCTCCTCCTGCCATCCGAACCAGATGGTTCTCCGCGTCGGGAGCCACCGTCACCGCGCCCGCCAGTCCGCGCTCGTCTGTGACGGCGCGGCGCACCAGCTCGCGAATGTCGTCGTCGGACAGCGGCTCCAGCCGAAGCAACAGCGACCGGGACAGCAACGGTGAGATCACCGAGAAGAAGGGGTTCTCCGTCGTCGCCGCCACGAGGGTCACCCAGCGGTTCTCCACGCCCGGCAGCAACGCGTCTTGCTGCGCCTTGCTGAACCGGTGGACCTCGTCCACGAACAGCACCGTTTCCCGACCGCGACCCAGCTCCCGCCGGGCCGCGTCGATCACGGCACGGACATCCTTGACACCAGCGGTGACCGCCGACAGCTCGACGAAATCGCGATTTGTCTGGCGGCTCAGGATGGACGCGATCGTCGTCTTCCCGGACCCGGGCGGCCCCCACAGCAGCAAGGACATCGGCTGGTCGCCCTCGATCAGGAGCCGCACGGGCGAACCAGGCGCCAGCAGGTGGGACTGGCCGACGAGCTCGTCAAGGCTCCGTGGACGCATCCGGACCGCCAACGGGGCGGAGGCATGCTCGGCATCAGCCAGACTGCCACCACCCTGGCGAGCCCGCGACGGACCACTGCCGGGTACCTCGAACAGCGCCTCCTCGGCCACAAGGCGAGGGTAGCCGCGGCCATCCCCCGGCTCGACGGATGCCGTCAGACCTGCGCCGTGACGGCCTCACCGCTGCTGGCCGCGTCGGCCGCGGCCACTTGGCTCTCCTTGGCGTCCTTGAGCGTCGGCGGCGCCGCGAAGTGGCAGGCGGTGAAGTGCCCGTCGGCCAGGCGTCGGAGCGGCGGCTCCTCCTGGGCGCAGATGTCCTGGGCCTTCCAGCAACGGGTACGGAACCGGCACCCCGACGGTGGGTCGATGGGGCTGGGCACGTCACCGAAGAGCCGGATGCGCTCTCTCCGGCCGCCGACCCGCGCCTGCTGCATGTCCGGAACCGCCGACAGGAGCGCCTGGGTGTACGGGTGGTGCGGCTGCTTGTAGAGCCGGTCCCGATCGGCGATCTCGACGATCTTGCCGAGGTACATCACCGCTACCTGCGGGCAGAAGTGCCGGACCACGGCGAGATCGTGGGCGATGAACAGGAAGGAGATCCCGAACTCCTTCTGGAGGTCCTCCAGAAGGTTCATCACCTGCGCCTGGATCGAGACGTCGAGCGCGCTCACCGGCTCGTCAGCGACGATCAGCTTCGGTCGAACAGCCAACGCGCGAGCGATGCCGATGCGCTGGCGCTGCCCACCGGAGAACTCGCCCGGGTAGCGGTTGGAGTGCTCGGGGTTGAGCCCGACGACCTCCAGCAGCTCCCGCACCTGGGATTCGATCTTGTTCTTCGGGACGATGTTGTGGACCCGCAGCGGCGTCGCGATGATCGAGCCGACGGTGTGGCGCGGGTTGAGGGACGAGTACGGGTCCTGGAAGATCATCTGGATCTCACGCCGGTAGGGCATGAGCTCCTTCTGCGACAGGTACGCGATATCGGTGCCCTCGAACCGGATGTGCCCGCTGCTCGGGTCGAGCAGCCGGGTCACCAGACGTCCCGTCGTGGACTTGCCGCAGCCTGACTCCCCGACCAGGCCGAGGGACGTCCCGCGACCGACCGTGAAGGACACCCCGTCGACGGCTCGAACCTGCCCGACCACCCGCCGGAACACGCCGCCCGACCGGACCGGGAAGTGCTTGACGAGATTCTCCACCTCGAGAAGCGGCGGGTCGCCGGCCGTGGACGACTGCGAGGGTGCGGTCGAGGTGTTGGTCATGTCAGCTCCCCTCTCACCTGATACGCGGCTCGATCTCGTCGACGAAGATCTCGTCCGGGTTGGGCAGATGACAACGAACGAGATGGCCGGGACCTCGCGTGCTCGTCCGCAGATCGGGCAGGACTTCGGAGCATCGCTCGTCTGGAAGTCGCTCGGCGTACGGGCACCGAGGGTGGAACGAGCAACCAGTCGGAAGGTTGATCAAGCTCGGAGGGGTACCACTGATCGGGGTGAGGCGCTTCTCCGGGTCACGGTCGAGATGGGGGGCGCTGGTGAGCAGGCCCCACGTGTAGGGGTGCTGAGGCCGCGTCAGGATCTCCTTAGTGGGCCCGTACTCGACACAGCGACCGGCGTACATCACCAGCACGTCGTCAGCCACCTCGGCCACCACCCCGAGGTCGTGGGTGATGATGATGATGGCCGAGCCGTACTCCTGTTGCAGGTCTTGCAGCAGGTCCAGGATCTGCGCCTGGACGGTGACGTCGAGGGCGGTGGTCGGCTCGTCGGCGATGAGCAGCTGCGGGTTGTTGACCAGGGCCATCGCGATCATGGCTCGCTGGCGCATACCGCCGGAGAACTGGTGCGGGTAGTCGTCGGCCCGGCGCCTCGCCTGAGGGATGCCCACCCGCTCCAGCATCTCGATCGCACGGGCACGAGCCTCGGCCTTGGATGCCTTGTGGTGGGCGAGGTAGGCCTCGGCGATCTGGTCTCCGACCGTGTAGAAGGGGTGGAGACTGGAGAGCGGGTCCTGGAAGATCATCGACACGGCGTTGCCGCGGATCCTGCGCATCCTCTCGTCGTCGACGCCCACCAGCTCGGTGCCTTGGAGTCGGATGCTCCCCGTGATCTTCGTGCGGCGAGGGTCGTGGAGACCCATGATCGCCATGCTGGACACGCTCTTGCCCGATCCCGACTCGCCCACGATGCCCAGCGTCCGGCCGAGCTCGACCTCGTAGCTGAGGCCGTTGACCGCGCTGACCAGCCCATCGGCCGTCGGGAACTGCACGGTGAGGTCCTCGACGACGAGGAAGGGATCGCGTGTGTTCGTGGTCTGGTTCATGCTCATACGAGTCGGACCCGCGGGTCGAGGAAGCTGTAGACGACGTCGATGATGATGTTGAGCGCGACAAGGAGGAACGACGCGTACATCACCGAGCCCATGATCAACGGCAGGTCACCGACGCCGAAGGCGTCGAGAGCCTGAAGGCCGAGCCCCTGCACGTCGAAGATGCGCTCGGTGAAGATCGTGCCGGCCAGCAGACCGGCCAAGTCAAGTCCCAGGATGGTGACGACGGAGGTCAAGCCCGCGCGCAGCGCGTGCTTGAAGTGCACCTTGTTCCGACTGAGGCCCTTGGCCCGAGCGGTGCGCACGAAGTCCTCGCCCAGCGCCTCCACCATCGCCGCCCGGGTGTATCGGGCGTACTGGGTCGCGTAGACGATGCCGAGAACCAACCAGGGCAGAAGGAGACCCTTGAACCACTCCGCCGGGTTCTCCGTGAGCGGCGTGTAGCCGGTACGCGGGAAGATCTCGTACTGGATGGTGAGGTAGATGGCCGCGAGGAGAGCGACGAGGTAGTAGGGGAAGGACGTCATCACCAACGAGCCACTGACGAGCGCCTTGTCCCACGGCGTCCCGCGGTGGATGGCGGCGAGGGCCCCTGAGGTGACACCGACGACGAGGAAGACCACCATCGCGCCCAGTGCGACCGAGACGGTCACGGGGATCTTCTCGATGATCATGTCGGTGACGGGCTGGTCAGCGGTGAACGAATAGCCCAAGCACGGCGCCGGGCACTCCTTCACGAAGCCGCCGGAGTGGATGTCGCGACCGGTGAAGATGCCGCCGAAGTACTCGACGAACTGCTGAGGGACCGGCTTGTCCAGTGACAGGCTCCTGCGGATGTCCGCGAGTCGGTCGGGCGTGCAGTTCCGGTCACCGCACATCGCGTACTCGGGCCGGGAGGGCCCGAGGAAGAACAAGGCGAACGAGACGACCATCACCACGAGCACCACGCTGAGGCCCGCGATGATGCGTCGTACCAGGTATCCGAACACCGCTGACCACTCTCCTCTGCTGCCGTCCCCTCGGTGACCTTGGCATTGGGGGTGGGGACGATCCGCTCGTCCCCACCCCCAACATGCGTGGCCCGACCCCTACTGCTTGGCGTACAGCTTCGTGTAGTCCGGCCCGCCGCCGTAGACGTCGAGGACGACGCCACCGACCTTCGAGCCGTGGAGGAAGTTGGTCTTGCCGTAGTGGGTGGGGATGACCGGGAGGTACTTCTCCATGAGCATCTTGTCGAGCTTGGCCCACTCAGCGGGCTGTTCCTCGATGGGCAGAGAGCCGATGCGGTCGATCTCGGAGTTGACCTCAGGCTCGTTGAGGAACGACTTGTTCGGCGCGCTGTTGGGGTTCAGCTCGATCAGACGCCCGTCGAAGATCGCCGGGAACACCGTGGTCGCCGACGGCCAGTCCAGGCACCAACCCAGAATGCGGATGTTGGTCTCGGAGTTCGGGTTGTCCATGTCCGCCCGGCGCTGGTCACGCGGCATCGGGATGGCGCGGGTCTTGAAGCCAGCCGCCTGCAGCTTCTCCTCCCGCACCGCCGACACCTGAGCCGCGATCTCGTCGTCGTTGGCGTAGGACCAGACGATCTCGAAGCCCAGGTGACCGGACTCCTCCAGCATCTTGCGGGCCTTCTCCGGGTCACCATCGCCCTTGGCGCCGTTGCCGATCACGTCGAAGTTCTGCCAGCCGGGGGTCACCTTCGGCAGGATCGTGGTCGCCGGCTCGTAGGTGAACGGGCTGTCACCCGCGGCCTTGTGCAGCGCGTCGTGCGGCCAGGCCACCGCCAGCGCCCGACGCACCTCCAGCGGGATCCGACGGGTGTCGAGGTAGACGAAGAAGGTGCAGGTGCCGGGTCCCGTGAGCATCCGCTCCTCGGGCTCCTTGTTCTGGATCTTCGGCAGCAGCGAGGCGTCCACCCCGTCGTAGGTGATCGCGTACTGGTCCGGGCCCTTGTCAGCGATCAGCTGCTCCTGCAACTTGATCGGGTCCTGCCCGAACTTGAACACGAACTTGTCGACGTACTGGTGACGAGCCGGGTCGGTGTTCGGGTCCCAGTGCTCGTTCCTGGTGAGCACCAGCTGCTTGCCCTTCTGGTAGGACTCGAACTTGTACGGACCGGTCGCCAGCGGGTGGTTGCCGTAGTTCTCCTTGGTGTCCTTGTCCTCAGGGATCGGGGTGAACACCGGGAACGTCGTGTAGAACGGCAGGTCCGGGAACGGCTTGGCCATCTTCAACACGATGGTCTTGTCGTCCGGGGTCTCCACCCCGGCGTAGTCCGGACCGCCACCCTGCTCAGGCGACTTGAACGGACCCTTGTACTTGTCACCGTCGAGGAAGTACGTCTGCTGGTACGTCGGACCCGACGGCAGCTCCTCGGTCGCAAAGGAGCGCTTGACCGCGTAGGCGATGTCCTTCGACGTCACCGGGGTGCCGTCTTCGAACTTGATGCCGTCTTTGAGAGTGAACCGCCACTCGGTGAAGTCCTCGTTGTGCTGGCCCAGGTCCGTCGCCAGGTCCGGCACCAGGTAGTACTTGCCGTCCTCGCGCAGCTCCATCGCCGTCAGCGTCCGCGCCGTCAGACGCAGAACCGCCAAGACGTCGATGTAGTAGGCCCTGGTGGGGTCAAACGTCTCCGGAGCCGCCGACGTCAACGTGGTGATCGTCCCACCGCGCTGCGCGCCAGGAACGTCCTTGGCCGGACCCTTCGCGTCCGGGTCCAGCAGCACCTCGTACCCACCACCAGGCGAGGGGCTCGCGGAAGCAGCCTTCTGCTCCTGCTGCTCCTTCGCCCGCTCCGATGGGGTTGCCCCACCACCACAAGCGGCCACACCCAGCGCCACAACGCCGGCCACGGCCGCTAGTCGTCTCCAACGCATCGAAATATCTCTCCTTGCCTTTCTTTCCATCAGCCGGCCGCGCTGCGACGCGTCTTCGGATCGAACGCGTCGCGAATCGCGTCGCCCAGCAGGTTCAGCGCCAAGACGAGAACCAGGATGGCGAGAGCCGGTTGCCAGAAGTAGATCGGGTACGTCTCGTAGTAGCCGATCGCCGCGTTGATCGTCCGTCCCCATGACGGCGTGGGTTCGGTCAATCCGATCCCGAGGTAGGACAGCCCCGCCTCCGAGGCGATGTAGGAGGGGATGGCCAGCGACAGGAAGACGATGATCTGTCCTGTCAGGTTCGGAAGCAGCTCACGGAACAGGATCTGGCGCGTCGGCACTCCGATCGCGCGGGCGGCCTGGATGAACTCCCGCTCCCGCAAGGACAGCACCTCGGCGCGGATGAGCCGGGCCAGCTGCGTCCAGCCGAAGAGCGCGAAGATGCCGACCAGGGTCCACAACCGCACCTTCGAGATGACCGCGCCATCCGAGGGGAACCTCGTCTCGATGACCGGGGCGAGAGCGACCACGACGAGCAGAAGCGGAAGGGACAGCAGCAGGTCGATCACCCACGAGATGGCCCGGTCGACCCATCCACCGAGGAACCCGGCCAGCATCCCCATCGCCACGCCGATGACCGTGGCGATGACCGAGGCGCTGACGGCGACGATGAGTGACGGACGCGCTCCGTGAATCCACCGCGCGAACAGGTCGCGCCCCAGCCGGGGCTCCAGCCCGAACGGGTGCTCCGCACTGGGATTGACGGTCGGGAACCCGTACTCGTCGATCAGGTCTTGGTTGAGCTTGTAGGGGTCGGTGTGGGTGACCGCGGTGATGACGTCGGCGAAGATCGCGATCAGGACGAAGAAGAGCACCACGATCGCGCAGATGATGGCGATCTTGTCTTTGCGGAGTCGCTCCAACGCGATCTGGGTCGGAGACTTGCTCTTCAGCGTCGGTGTGGTCTCCACCGACTGGCTCGCACCCGTTTCAAGCAGGGTCGGATCCGCCATGGAGTGCCGTATGCCTTCCTGCGAGAGCTCCCAGCAGCGATCGAGATCGCGATGCTCGATTCCTGCGACGCTTGACCATAGACGACAGACTTCGCTCGGCGACAGCATGTCCGCATTACGATTTGTAAACGCTTGCGGTCACGCTTCGTAGATTTTCCTGTGCGGAACGCCGTCACCCGACGTGGCGACACCCTCCCCTTGGCCCTGGCCTCCTCGCCGACTGGTCGCCCAACCCGATACGTGACCTTGCGATGACGCAAGGTCAGCTTCACGCCTTCTCGGGCTCGGCGTCGATGCCCGCCTCACGCCGCTGAGCGGCGCTGATCGGTGTGGGTGCCCCGGTGAGCGGGTCCGAACCCGACGCGGTCTTCGGGAAGGCGATGACGTCGCGGATGGACTCCACCCCGGCGAGCAGCGCACACAGCCGGTCCAGTCCGAGGGCGATGCCACCGTGAGGCGGGGGTCCGAACCGGAATGCCTCGAGCAGGAACCCGAACTGCTTGTTCGCGTCCTCTGGGCTCAGTCCAATGACGTCGAACACCCGGCACTGCATGTCGGCGCGGTGAATACGGATCGAGCCACCGCCGAGCTCGGTGCCGTTGAGGACGATGTCGTAGGCCTGGGACAGCGCGTTCTCCGGGTCCGTGTCGAACCGGTCGGCCCATTCGGGGGTCGGCGCCGTGAAGGGGTGGTGGACCGGTGTCCACCCGAACCCGTCCTCGGTCTCCACCCGCTCGAACATGGGTGCGTCGACCACCCAACAGAACTCCCACCGCGAACGGTCGATGAGCCCGCAGCGCTCGCCGATCTCGAGCCGCGCCGCGGCGAGCAGGTTGAGCGCCTCCGCCCGCGGACCGGCGGCGAAGAAGACGCAGTCGCCTGGCTTGGCGCCGGCGTGCTGAGCGAGTCCCGCGCGCTCGTCCTCACTGAGGTTACGGGCGACCGGTCCGCCGAGCTGGCCGTCCTCACCAACGAGGACGTAGGCCAAACCCTTGGCGCCATGCGAGCGGGCCCACTCCTGCCAGGCATCCAGCTCCTTGCGGCTCTGGCTGGCGCCGCCGGGCATGACCACCGCGCCCACGTGCCAGTGGGACTCGCTTCCGTCGCTGGGCGCGCGGAAGATCCGGAACTGGGTGTTGGCGAAGTACTCGGTGAAGTCCACGAGCTCGCAGCCGAAGCGGAGGTCGGGTCGGTCCGTGCCGAACCGACGCATCGCCTCGGCATAGGTCATCCGCCTGATCGGAGTCGGGATCTCGTACCCCAGGACGTCCTTCCAGATCCGGCTCAACACCTGCTCGGTGAGGGCCATCACGTCGTCGGCGGAACAGAAGGACATCTCGATGTCCAGCTGGGTGAACTCGGGCTGCCGGTCAGCCCGGAAGTCCTCGTCGCGGAAGCACCGAGCGATCTGGTAGTAGCGCTCGAGTCCGGCCACCATCAGCAGCTGCTTGAACAGCTGAGGCGACTGCGGCAACGCGTACCACGTCCCCGGCTGCAGACGCACCGGCACCAAGAAGTCGCGGGCACCCTCGGGCGTGGAGCGGGTGAGGTACGGCGTCTCGACATCGATGAAGCCGTGATGGTCCAAGACCTCGCGGATGAGGTGGTTGACCCGCGAGCGCATCCGCAGCAGCGACGCCATCTCGCGCCGACGCAGGTCGAGGTAGCGATAGCGGAGCCGGGTCTCCTCGTTGACGGGAGCCTGCTGCCAGTCCTCGATGGGGAAGGGCAGCGGATCCGCTGTGCTGAGAACCTCGACCTCGCTGGCCACCACTTCGACGTCACCCGTGGGCAGCTGCGGGTTCTCGTTCCCCTCCGGCCGGCGACGCACCTCGCCGACGATCCGCACGCACGACTCCGGACGCAGCCCGTGGGTGACCTCGGCGGCACCGGAGTCCACGGACGCGGGGACATCGACACCCGCGGCGCCTTGGGCGAGCTGCTCGTGGCGAATCACGACCTGGACCACGCCCGAGGCGTCACGCAGGTCGATGAACGCCACTCCCCCGTGGTCTCGACGCCGAGCCACCCAACCCGCGAGCGTCACCGTCTGGCCGACCTGGTCGACCCGGAGCGTGCCGGCTTCGTGCGAGCGGATCACGCCAATCTCTCCTTACCTTGTACTGGCCTTACCTTGTGCTGGCCACAACCATGGGCCGGACGTCTGGCCGACAAGTCGACAGCGGACACCGTCGACGCCGCCTCGCCCGGTCACGCCGCCCAGCTACATCGACAGGGCGTCACGAAGGGTCGGCAGGATCCGGTCGAGCTGGACCGTATTCTGCTCACCGCTGCGCAGGTTCTTCACCGCGACCGTGCCTTGCTCGAGCTCGCGGTCACCCAGGATGAGCGCGTACGCGGCACCCGACCGGCCCGCCGCCTTCATGGCGCCTTTGAGGCCCTGCCCGCCGTACGAGGTGTCCGCGCGGATCTCCGCCTGACGCAGGTCGCGCACCAGGATGGCGGCCCGCCGCCGTGCCGCGTCACCGAGCGGAACGACGTAGACGTCGCACCGGCTCTCGTCGCCGACGGCGAGGCCCTCGGCGCGCACCGCGAGGAGGGTCCGGTCCAGGCCGAGGCCGCATCCCACGCCAGGAAGGTCCGGGCCTCCGATCGTCGCCAGCAGGCCGTCGTAGCGGCCGCCGCCGCCGATCGACGACTGGGCGCCGAGATCGTCGTGGACGAACTCGAACGTCGTCCGCCGGTAGTAGTCCAGCCCGCGCACCAGGCGGGGCGCGTCCTCCCACGTCACACCGAGGTCCGCCAGGTACCCGCGCACCTGGTCGTGGAAGTCCTTGCACGCCCCGCACAAGTGGTCGATGATCAGCGGCGCGTCCCCCAGCTGCGCCTGGACCTCAGGACGCTTGTCGTCCAAGACCCGCATGGGGTTGATCTCCACCCGCCGGCGGGTGTCGTCATCGAGGTCGAGACCGCGCAAGAACTCCTGGAGCAGGCGCCGGTACGGCGGCCGGCACTCCTGGCAGCCGATGCTGTTGAGCAGCAGCCGGGCTCGCCGCAGGCCGAGCAGGCGGTGTGCCTCGGTCCCCAGCCAGATCACCTCAGCGTCCAGCATGGGGTCGTCGCTCCCGACGGTCTCCACCCCCACCTGGGTGTGCTGGCGATAGCGGCCCGACTGCGGCTGCTCGTAGCGGAAGTTCGGCCCGCAGTACCAGACCTTGACGGGGAGCTGACCGCGGTGGAGGCCACGCTCGACGATGGCCCGCAAGACCCCCGCCGTGCCTTCCGGCCGAAGCGTGAGCGAGCGGCCCGCGCGGTCTTCGAAGGTGTACATCTCCTTGGTGACGACGTCGGTGGACTCGCCGACACCTCGGACGAACAACGCCGTCTCCTCGAAGGTCGGCGTCTCGACGTACTCGTAGCCGGCCAGCCGTGGAGGGCGGGACAGGGCGTCACGCACCGCGAGCCACGCCGCCGACTGCGGAGGAACGATGTCGTAGGTGCCCTTGGGCGCCTGGAAGGTCATCAGTCGTGTCACCCGCTCGATGCTGGGCCGGGGACGAGGCCCTTCAGGAAGGGGTTGGTGTGGCGTTCCCGGCCGATGGTCGTCTGGTCGCCGTGGCCGGGCAGGACCACGATCCGGTCGTCCAGCGGCAGCACCTTCTCGGCGAGGCTGGCCAGCATGGCCGCGTGGTCACCGCCCGGCAGGTCGGTGCGTCCGATCGAGCCGGCGAAGAGCAGATCGCCCGAGAACATCACCTCGGGCACGTCCTCCACCGGCGCGCTCCACGCCAACGCTGAGCGTTCGCGCGCGGACCCCGGCTCGTAGGGAGTCCGGAACGTCACCGACCCGCTGGTATGGCCTGGGGTGTGGTCGACCCGAAAGGTGAGGCCGGCGAGCTCCAGGGTCGTCCCGTCCGTCAGCTCACGCACGTCGTCCGGCTCGGCGAATCGCTCACCGCCGCCGAGGAGCGCTCCCGCCCACTCCGGTGGGAGACCGGCGAAGGGGTCGCTCAGCAGCCTCCGGTCGGCGGGGTGGATCCAGCACACCGCGTCGTGGCTGCCGCAGACCGGGCGAACGGACCACATGTGGTCGAGGTGTCCATGGGTGAGGAGGACGGCGACCGGCTTGAGCCGGTACTCCCGGACGACGTCGGCGATCGCGGGCGCGGCGTCCTGCCCGGGGTCGATGACGACGCACTCCTCGCCACTCGCTGACGCCACGATGTAGCAGTTCGCGGCGAAGACTCCGGTCGGAAAGCCGGCGACGAGCACTACGTTGTCCTTCTCGCGACGTCGATGGTGGCGTGGTGACCTCGGAGCTGGAAGCGTACCGGCGGAGCGGACCGATCTGTGCACCGGCCAGGGCGAGCCGTGCACGGGTGGACAGCCCGTGAGCCGACGGGGGACCCTCGCGAACCGGCTGGACCACCTCCACGTTGGTATGCGCGAGGATGAGGGTCGGCAGGGCGCGATTGTGACCTCCGCCATTTAGACTTGCCAGCCGATCGTCGGACACCACTACGAGAGACAGGTCGTCGGTGGTTACGAAGAAGAAGCGCAGGCGCCAGCTCGCCCGACAGAAGTGGGAGCGCCAGCAGGCACGCCGCGCGCTGCGTCGGCAGCGAGCCCGCCGGCGCGCGATCATCGCGAGCGCGGTCGCGGGCGTGCTCGCGGTCGGAGCGGGGGGTTATGGGATCTTCGCCCTGGTCAGCGACGACAGTCCGGCCAGCGCGTCGCCAACGCCCACCTCGACCCCGGCTCGCTCCCCCTCGCCCAGCGCTTCCCGTTCGGCCAGCGCGTCCCCGTCGCCGTCGAGCACCCCGACCGCCACCGCGGCGGCGGCCGCGGCGCCCCGGCCGACCAAGCCTGGAGAATGCGTCTACGTCCCTTACGACGGACCCAACCAGAAGTCGTTCGGGCTGCCCGCCTCGAGCGCGCCCCGCACGGACGCAGTCGCCACGATCACCACCAACCGCGGCACCATCACCGTGGACTTGCTCGGCGAGGACGCCAGCTGCGCCGTCCATTCCTTCACATTCCTCGCCAACAAGGGCGCGTTCGACAACACCCCGTGCACCGGGCTGGCGGTGGAGCCGGCGCGGGCGCGGTACCTCGAGTGCGGTGACGTGACGGGCAGCGGCGACGGTGGGCCGGGCTACGTCTTCGGCAACGAGAACGACGACCGGCGTCAGTACGACGCGGGCTGGCTCGTGCTCGCCGACGGCGAGAATCGGAATGGGAGCCGGTTCTACATCACCTATGGTGAGTCCTCACGGTTCGATCACCGGGTGACGGCGTTCGGCAAGGTGCGGACCGGCCTCGACGTCGTGAGGGAGGTGGCCCGAGGCGGATTGGCACCCGGCTCGGACGACAACGGAGTCGGCCGTCCGGCGACCTCGATCGTCATCAAGGATGTCAAGGTCACGACGAAGTGATCTGCGACCAGGAGCGAGCAGTGAGCGGAACGGCAGAGGACCCCTGGGGCAGGGTCGCAGACGACGGAACGGTCTACGTCCGTACCGAATCCGGTGAGCGCGCCGTCGGATCCTGGCAGGTCGGCGACCCGGAAGGAGCGCTCGCCTTCTTCCGCCGCAAGTACGACGCCTTGGCCCTGGAGGTTGAGCTCCTCGCCTCCCGCGTCGAGAGCGGCATCCTGAGCTTGGACGAGGCGGCCGCCGCGGTGCGCCGGGAACGCCGCCACGTGGCCGAAGCCCAAGCCGTCGGCGACCTGGGCGCCCTTGAGCGTCGTCTGGCTCAGCTCGAGGAGCTGATCGCAGAACGTCGTGCCCAGCGTCGGGCCGAGCGCAAGCGCCAGCTGGAAGAGGCCCGGCAGACCAAGATGGCGATCGCCGAAGAGGCCGAGGCCATCTCCAGCGGCGGCGACTGGCGCCACGGGGTGGGCCGGTTCCGGGAGTTGCTCGAGCAGTGGAAGAGCCTTCCCCGGCTGGACAAGGCGACCGACGACGAGCTGTGGCGCCGCTTCTCCAGTGCCCGCACCGCCTACACCCGGCGTCGGAAGCAGTACTTCGCCGAGCTGAACGCCCGTCGCGAGGAGGCTCGGCAGATCAAGGAGGAGATCGCCGCCGAGGCCGAGACGCTCGCCGACTCCACCGAATGGAGCCGGGTGAGCGCTCGCTTCCGGGAGCTGATGCGGCGCTGGAAGGCCGCCGGCGCGGCACCGCGTGAGGCCGAGGAACAGCTGAGGAAACGCTTCCGAGCGGCGCAGGATCGTTTCTTCGCCGCACGCGCCCAGGCGTACGCCGAGCAGGACGCGGAGTACAAGGAGAACCTGGCGAAGAAGGAGGCGCTGCTCGCCGAGGCGGAGGCGCTCCTGCCGGTTCGCGACCACCGCAGTGCACGGGCGGCGTTCCGTGGAATCCTGCAACGCTGGGACGAGGTCGGGCGCGTCCCTCGGTCGGCCGTCCGCTCCATCGAGGCGCGCCTGCGGCGTGTTGAGGAGGCTATTCGAGCCGCCGAGGCCCGCGAGTGGCGACGGACGAACCCCGAGACTCGCATTCGCGCTCACAACACCTTGGAGCAGCTCCGGTCGTCCATCGCCGAGCTGGAGAACCAACTCGCGGACGCCCGTGCGCGGGGTGACGCGGAGGCCGAGCGGCGGGCCGAGGAGGCGCTGTCCGCCCGTCGCGCGTGGCTCGCCGAGGTGGAGAAGACCCTCAACGAGCTCTCGTCGGAGTAAGGCCTCAGTTCATCACCCGGTAGGCGTCGAAGACGCCGTCGACGCCCCGGACCGCGCGCAGGACGTGCCCCAAGTGCTTGGGGTCGCCCATCTCGAACGTGAACCGGCTCTTGGCGACGCGGTCTCGGTTGGTCGTCACCGACGCCGACAGGATGTTGACGTGCTGGTCGGACAGCACCCGGGTGATGTCGCTGAGCAACCGCGCCCGGTCGAGGGCCTCCACTTGGATCTGGACGAGGAACAGACTCTGCGAGGTCGGCGCCCACTCGACCTCGACCATGCGATCGGGCTGACGGTTCAGGTGGTTGATGTTGACGCAGTCCACTCGGTGCACCGAGACACCGGCGCCGCGCGTGACGAAGCCGACGATCTCGTCGCCTGGCACGGGCGTGCAGCACTTGGCCAGCTTGACCCAGACGTCGGAGACGCCCTTGACGACGACACCGGAGTCGCCGCGCGGGAGCCGCTCGCGACCTCGCTCGCCGGAGAGGACGACGCTCTCGGAGACGTCCTCCGCCTCCTCCTCGCCGCGACCGATGGTCTGCAACAGTCGGCGGATCACCGCCTGAGCGGTGACAGCGCCCTCCCCGATCGCCGCGTACAGCGCCGAGACGTCGGGATAGCGCAGGTCTTGGGCGACCGCGGCGAGCGTCTCGTGCGTGAGCATTCGCTGCAGCGGGAGGCCCTCCTTGCGGACCATCCGCGCCAGGGTCTCCTTGCCCTGCTCGATGGCCTCCTCGCGGCGCTCCTTGGTGAACCACTGCCGGATCTTGTTCCGCGCCCGCGGACTCTTGACGAAGTTGAGCCAGTCGCGACTCGGCCCGGCGCCCTGAGCTTTGGAGGTGAAGATCTCCACCAGGTCGCCGTTCTCCAGTTGGCTCTCCAAGGGCACCAGGCGGCCGTTGACCCGTGCGCCGATGCACCGGTGGCCCACCTCGGTGTGGATGGCGTAGGCGAAGTCCACGGGTGTGGACCCGGCCGGGAGCGCGATGACATCGCCGCGTGGAGTGAAGACGTAGACCTGACTGGAGTTGATCTCGAACCGCAGCGATTCGAGGAACTCTCCAGGGTCCTCCGTCTCCTTCTGCCAGTCGAGCAGCTGGCGCAACCACGCCATGTCGTTGGGTCCGGCCGGTCGGTCGGTGTCCCGCCCGGCGGTGGCGTCCTCCTTGTACTTCCAGTGCGCCGCCACGCCGTACTCCGCACGCCGGTGCATCGAGAACGTGCGGATCTGAATCTCGACGGGCTTGCCCTCCGGGCCCATCACCGTCGTGTGCAGCGACTGGTACATGTTGAACTTGGGCATCGCGATGTAGTCCTTGAACCGGCCCGGCACCGGGTTCCACCGGGCGTGGATCACGCCCAGTGCCGCGTAACAGTCGCGAACCGAGTCGGTGAGGACACGGATGCCCACGAGGTCGTAGATGTCGCCGAACTCCCGACCTCGCACGATCATCTTCTGGTAGATCGAGTAGTAGTGCTTGGGCCGCCCGGTGACCGTCGCCTTGATCTTGGCGTTGCGAAGGTCGGTCTGGACCTGGTCGATCACCTTGGCCAGGTACTCGTCCCGGGACGGGGCGCGCTCGGCGACCAGGCGAACGATCTCGTCGTAGAGCTTCGGGTGCAGCGTGGCGAACGCGAGATCCTCGATCTCCCACTTGAGGGTGTTCATCCCCAGCCGGTGGGCGAGGGAGGCGTAGATCTCCAGCGTCTCCCGGGCGATGCGCTCCTGCTTGGCCTGCGGCAAGTAGCGCAAGGTGCGCATGTTGTGCAGCCGGTCAGCTAGCTTGATGACGAGGACGCGGATGTCCTTCGCCATCGCGATGACCATCTTGCGGATGGTCTCGGCCTGCGCGGAGGCGCCGTACTTGACCTTGTCGAGCTTGGTGACCCCGTCGACGAGCATGGCGATCTCGTCGCCGAAGTCCTCGCGTAGCTGCTCGAGGGTGTACGGCGTGTCCTCGATCGTGTCGTGCAACAGCGCCGCGCACAGCGTCGGTGGGGTCATGCCCAGCTCAGCGAGGATCGTCGCCACCGCCACCGGGTGCGTGATGTAGGGATCACCGCTCTTGCGAGTCTGGCCTCGGTGGTACTTCTCCGCGGTCCGGTAGGCCTTCTCGATCAGCGAGAGGTCGGCCTTGGGGTGGGTCGAGCGGACGATCCGGAACAGCGGCTCCAGGACCGGGTTGGTCTGTTGTGAGCGGCCCAGCCGCGCGAGCCGCTGACGCATGCGTCGAGAGGAGGCCGCGAACGGTCCGCCCTGCCCCGATCCCCAGCGTCCGCCACCACGGCGCGCGGGAGGCGTGGACGAGCCGGACGGAGCATCGGTTGGTTTCTGGACGTCCGGTGGTGGGGAGGAGTTGCCGGGCAGGCTCACGATGCGTTGCAGCGTGCGGCGGGCATCGCCGCGCACCGACGCGCGCGAGATGGCTTCCTCGGCCACAACAGCCTCCTCCAGGGCGGCAAGGCACCAGTTTACGGGCAGCTCACGGGCCAGTACGTCTCGGTGTGGACAAACACGACCAGAACCTGTAGTGGATCGCGTCCAGTTCCATGGTGCCGCGTCCCTCGCCTACTCCGACACTCCGGCCCGCCATTCGTCGCGAACGGGACGAGACCGGCCAGGTCCACACCGAGACCGACGCGCCGAAACGGTCGCCGCGGCGCCCGACACGCCGAACGGAGGGGCGATGGGATCAGACCGAGACCAGCGCGTGGACCTCGGCATCGGTGACCCGATCACGGCCACCGAGGAACGTGAGCTCCAGCAGGACGGAGACGCCCACCACCTCGGCGCCGGCCGCTCGCACCAGGCGGGCTGTGGCCTCGACCGTCCCGCCTGTGGCGAGCACGTCGTCGACCACGAGAACCCGATCGCCCGGGACGAACCCATCCTGGTGGACTTCGAGGACCTCCTCGCCGTACTCCAAGGTGTAGGCCTGTGAGTAGGTGGCGGCTGGAAGCTTGCCCGCCTTGCGGACCGGAACGAAGCCGGCACCCAGGTCCAGGGCCACGGGGGCGGCGAGGATGAACCCACGCGCCTCGATACCGACCACCTTGGTCACCGAGGGCAGCCGGCTCCGCCACGGCGCGCCCAGAGCCTGGACGCTGCGGGCGAAGGCGTCAGGATCGGCCAGCACGGGTGTGATGTCCTTGAACGTCACACCCGGCTTGGGGTAGTCGGGCACGTCGCGGACCAGCTGCCGCACCACATCGTCGAGTTCGCGCACGTCGCTCATGTTCGCCGTTCCTCGTGACCGCCGGGTCAGCCCCTGCCGTGCCCGGCCTTCTCGGGCGACACGCTACCGGTGCCCGTCACCGGTCCATCAGGCTGAGCTCCATGCGCTGCGCGCCGGTACGGCTCAGGAGCTCGTCTCACCTGAGGATGCCGAAGGACCGGAGTCCTTTCCGTCGCCGGTCGACGGCTCGATGATCCGAATGATCGCCTGGCGAACGTACCGGGCGTGGACTCCCGGCGCGATCTCCAGCACCACGACGTCGTCCTCGACCGAGTGCACGGTGGCGAGCAGCCCGGCGCCCGTCATCACCTGCTGCCCGGGCTGGACCCGACGCTGCATCTCGATCGTCTCCCGCTGCCGCTTGCGCTGGGGGCGGATGGCGACCACCCAGAACAGCACGAGCAGCAGGATCGGGAGAAGCAGGGCCCAGACGCTGCCACCCGTAGCCGCGGTGGCGTCTGACGGCGGCGAGGCGATTCCGCCTGCGACGACGGCGGCGTGGCTGTGGAACATGGCGAGGTGGGTCCTTCCCCGGCGCCCTGGCGGGCGCCTCGTCGAGTGAGGCCTGCGGCCGTGCCGACACGGCCACCGGCGGAGTCTAGCCGGCGATGGTCATCGTCCCCCGCAGAACCGCCGCGGGCGGCCCGACGGTATCGCCACGACCATCTCGCCCGCCCGACAGTCCGAGCTGCCCCACCCCAACCGTCCGAGTCCCGCTCGACCGGCGGCCGTGGGCCAGCGGCCGTCACCATCGCCGTCAGCGGCCGTCGTCGGGGTCCTCAACGTCGAAGAGGGTCGGCTCGGTCGGGGCCGCGGCGTCAGCGGGCGCGGTCAGTCCCAGCTGTCGCCAGGCCGCCTGAGTCGCGACCCGGCCTCGGGGTGTGCGAGCCAGGAATCCCTTCCGGACGAGGAACGGCTCGGCGACCTCCTCGACGGTCTCGCGTTCCTCGCCGACAGCGACCGCGAGGGTGCCGAGCCCGACAGGCCCGCCGTTGAACCGCCGGCACAGCGCGTCGAGGACGGCACGGTCCAGCCGGTCCAGGCCTTCCTCGTCCACCTCGTACAACGCCAGAGCTGCCCGCGCGGTCTCCAGCCGCACCACTCCGTCGCCGCGGACCTGGGCGTAGTCACGAACCCGGCGCAGCAGCCGGTTGGCGATCCGCGGGGTTCCCCGGGATCGACTGGCGATCTCGCGCGCGCCCTCCCGCGTCACCGGCACGTCGAGCAGCTTCGCCGACCGGAGCACGATCTGCTCCAGCTCGTCCACCTCGTAGTACTCCAGGTGAGCGGTGAAGCCGAAGCGGTCGCGCAGCGGCCCCGGGAGGAGACCCGAGCGCGTCGTCGCGCCGACGAGGGTGAACGGCGGGATCTCCAGCGGGATCGCCGTCGCGCCGGGCCCCTTGCCGACCACGACGTCGACCCGGAAGTCCTCCATGGCCATGTAGAGCATCTCCTCGGCCGGCCGGCTCATGCGGTGGATCTCGTCGAGGAAGAGCACCTCACCCTCGGTCAGCGAGGAAAGGATCGCGGCGAGGTCACCGGCGTGCTGGATCGCCGGACCGCTAGTCACCCGCAGCGGGGCGTTGAGCTCGGTCGCGATGATCATGGCCAGGGTCGTCTTCCCCAACCCGGGTGGTCCGGACAGCAGGACGTGGTCCGGAGGACGGCCGCGGCTGCGGGCCGCCTCCAGCACGAGCCCGAGCTGATCGCGGACCCGAGACTGACCGATCAGCTCGGCGAGGCTTCGTGGCCGTAGCGCCGCCTCGACGGTGCTCTCGTCCGCTCGGGCCTCGGCGGCGACGAGCGCCCGTCCGGCGGCCAGGTCACCGTTCTCGTTGTTGTCTCGCGACGTCATCGCCCCTCACCTCGACCGCGGTGGCGTGCGCTTCCGCTCATGCTCGGGACAGCGTGCGCAGGGCCGCGCGCAGCAGCGCCGCCACGTCGGGGCCGGTCGTCGCGGCTTGCTCCTCAGCGAGAGGGGTCACCGCGTCGAGCGCCGACTCGGCCTCGCGTGCCGACCACCCCAGGCCCAGCAGCGCCGCCCGGACCTGATCCCGCCAGTGAGGCTCACGCGCGCCGTCGAGCGTCACGGTCGCGTCGGACTTCGCCGCGCCACCCGTCGGGGCGCCCAGCCGGTCCTTGAGCTCCAACACGATGCGTTGGGCGCCCTTCTTGCCGATGCCCGGGACCCGGGTCAGCGCCCGCACGTCCTCCGCGGCGACCACCCGCCGCAGCTCGTCCGGACGGTAGACGGCGAGCATCGCCTGGGCGAGCCGGGGTCCGACGCCGCTCGCGGTCTGCAGGAGCTCGAAGACCGCGCGTTCGTCGTCGTCGCTGAAGCCGTAGAGGGTGAGGGAGTCCTCCCGGACGACGAGGCTCGTGGGCAAGGTCACGGTGGCGCCCACCCGGAGCCCGGCCAACGTGTTGGGAGTGGCTCGTACCTCGATGCCCACGCCACCGACGTCGACCACCGCGGAGTCAAGCCCGACGGAGCTGACCTGGCCACGGACGAACGCGATCATCGACGACTCCTCACCCAGTCGGCGGCTTCGAGCAGCGGCGTCGGCGAACGGCGTGTCCGCCCAGTCGACGCGGCGCCCGGCGATGGCAGTCTGCCAGCCGCCTCTGACACCGCCGTCAGCTGCCATGCGGCGCACGCCGTGCGAGTGTCGCTCCTCAGCCGGACCACCTCCTGCCCACACCACCGGAGCCGATCGCCTCGTGCTCTCGCGCGCTGTGGACGGCGCGTCGCCGCGCCGCCTTCGCTTGCGCGGCCTCCAGTCGGGCGAGCGCGGGCCCTCGCCACAGGTGACAGATTGCCAGGGCGAGCGCGTCAGCGGCGTCGGCGGGACGTGGCTTCGTCGGCAGGGACAGGATCCTCGTCACCATGGCGGTGACCTGCTGTTTGTCAGCGCGGCCGCTCCCGGTCACGGCTGCCTTGACCTCGCTGGGCGTGTGGAGAGCGACCGGGACCCCACGGCGAGCAGCCGCCGCGACGATGACCCCGCTCACCTGAGCGGTACCCATGACCGTCCGCACGTTGTGTTGGCTGAAGACGCGTTCGAGCGCCAGGGCGTCTGGAGCGTGCTCGTCCAGCCACTCCTCGACCACCCGCTCGACCCGCAGGAGCCGCTCACCGATGTCGAGGTCGGGTTGGGTTCGGACGACGTCGACGGCGACCAGAGCGAGGCGTCGAGGATGCCGGCCCTCGACCAACCCGAGCCCGCACCGAGTCAGACCCGGGTCGACTCCGAGTACCCGCACCGCCTTTGACCCCTCCGCTCGCTCGGACCACGTCGAGCGGGCACGACATGCCGACCCACACGAACGCGTGTTCGGAGCCTAGCGATCCCCGCCCGGATGTGATCTCACGACGCGCCGGCTGGACCCGGATCGGGCGTCAGCCGGCTCTCGTCGCGCTCAGCCCGGCCAACCGAACCAGGACCACGAGCCTTCCAGCGGCCACCACCACACCGGCTCGGTGCTCGCGGCGGTCAGCGCCAGCAAGGTCAGCACGACGAGGACGCCCGCCGCCGTCGCGGGCGCCCAGCGCGGCCTGAGCGCGCGGGTCAGCATGTGCCGGCTGCCGCGCCGCACACCCTCCCCTTCGATGCCCCACCAGGCCAGGGTCGCGGTCGCCAGGGCGGCCGCGCCGAGGACGACGTCGACGCGAGGGGACAGCGCTCCCGCGTAGAAGAACAGGACCACCAGCCCGGCCAGGATGCCCGCTCCGATGACGGCGAACGGCAAGGTCAACGCGGTGACGAGCGCGCCCCGGACGAGGTGCCAGGGCAGCGCCATCGTGGCGGCGAGCAGGTCCGTTCGGCGTCGTCCACGAGCAGCACGGCGGCGTCTGACCAGACGTGCCGAGCGGTCGACCGTTCGCGCGAGCACCAGCCACGCGACCAGCCCCAATGCCGCCACCGCGGGCACGACAGCCGCGAGACCGGCCAACGTGACGAATGCCAGGACGAGCACGACCTGGTGGGCGCGACGCCAGTCTGGGCGGGACGCGCGGTCGACAGCCGTTCCGTCGACCGGTCCCGCGTCGGTGGGACTGCCGTTGGCGGGGTGGAGGTCGGCTGGATGAGCGGCCGCATCCCCGTCAGCCGGGTAGCCGTCGGCCGGATAGCTGGCGGCTGGGTGGGAGTGCGCGGCGTCCGCGTCGATCCGGGAGGCCTCGACCGCGGGCTCGGCGGAGCTGGCGATCCGATCAGGATAGCCACCAGGGTGATGGCCGTCGCCGTACGTCGCCGTGGCGGCCACCCCCGACCCCTCGGACCAGCCCGCGTCGTCCCCGCTCTCGGGCTGAGTCGGGAGCCGAAGCCGGATCGGCACCGTCGGGTGAGCGTCCGTCGTCACGGTGACGGTCCGCTCCGGCGGCGGCTCGCCGGTCTCCAGCCAGTGGAGGAGCTCGTGCGCGCTCGGCCGGGCGACCGGATCCTTGGCGAAGCAGCGACGCAGCACCGGAAGCAGCCAGTCGGGACAGCCGTCGAGATCCGGCTCGTCCTGGAGAACGCGATACGCCACGGCCTCCAGTGGCCCTTGGCCGAACGGTGGCCGGCCGGTGGCGGCGTAGGTGACGGTGGCGGCCCAGGAGTGGATGTCGGCCGCGGGCGTGACCTCACCGCCGTTCAACAGCTCCGGCGCGACGTACCCAGGGGTGCCGTAGACCGTCCCTGGCATGGTGAGCCGGGTGTCGTCGGCGATCTGCGCGATGCCGAAGTCGATGACGACCGCCAGCCCGTCCTGGAGCAGCACGTTGCCGGGCTTCAGGTCCCGGTGGACGACACCGGCCCCGTGAATGGAGCACAACGCGTCCGCGAGATCCCCCGCCAGGTCGGCCAGGTCAGCGCCCTCCAGCGGGCCCTCATGCGCGACGGTCTCCTGAAGGGACGGGCCGTCGACGAAGTCGGTGACGAGGTACGGCGTGGCAGCCGCCACGTCCGCGTCGAGCACCTGCGCCACGTGCTCGCCACGGACCCGCGCGAGCGCCTGGGCCTCACGGGCGAAGCGGGCACGTGACTCGGCGTCGCCCGCCACGTGGGGGCGGAGCAGTTTGACGGCGACCACCCGGCCGTGAGGATCGACCGCCTTGTAGACGACGCCCATCCCGCCCTCGCCGATCTGCTCACGCAGGACATACCGGCCCAGACGGCGCAGCTCGACAGTCGGTGCGTCGTGGGCGAGGTCAGGATGCACGCCAACACCGTAACTGGCGGCTGTCGGGATGTCCGGCGCACCGCGCACGCGGCGACACGACGACCCGAGGACGACGTGAGTGGGACGACTGAGCGGACGGTCGCCGCTAGCCGACCTTCTCCATCACCTCGTCCGAGACGTCGAAGTTCGCGTAGACGTTCTGGACGTCGTCGCAGTCTTCGAGCGCCTCGATGAGGCGGAAGACCTTCGGGGCGGTCTCCTCGTCGACGGGGACGGTCACGCTCGGCACGAAGCTGACTTCGGCCGACTCGTAGTCGATGCCAGCGTCCTGCAGCGCGCTCCGGACGGCCACGACGTCCTGGGGCTGGCACTGCACCTCGAACGACTCGCCGAGGTCGTTGACCTCCTCGGCCCCTGCGTCGAGGACCGCAGCGAGGACGTCGTCCTCGGTCAGGGTCCGGCCGTCCTGCTCGCGCGGCACGATGACGACTCCCCGACGGCTGAACAGGTACGACACGCTGCCCGCGTCGGCCATGCTGCCACCGGAGCGGGTGATCGCCGTGCGCACCTCACCGGCGGCGCGGTTGCGGTTGTCGGTGAGGCACTCGATGAGCAGGGCCACCCCTCCCGGGGCGTACCCCTCGTACATGATCGTCTGGTAGTCGGCGCCGCCCGCTTCCAGGCCCGCTCCACGCTTGACCGCCCGGTCGATGTTGTCGGCGGGGACGGACGCCTTCTTCGCCTTCTGAATCGCGTCGAACAGCGTCGGGTTGCCCGCCGGGTCCGGGCCACCGAGCCGCGCGGCGACCTCGACATTCTTGATCAGCTTGGCGAAGAGCTTGCCACGCCGAGCGTCGATCACGGCCTTCTTGTGCTTCGTGGTGGCCCACTTGGAGTGGCCGGCCATGGCGGGCTACGCCTCCTTCACGAGAGTGACGAAATACTCATGGACCCGGTGGTCCCCGGTCAGCTCCGGGTGGAACGCTGTCGCCATCAAGCGGCCCTGGCGAACGGCGACGATCCTACCGGCGGCCGGCCCCGACGCCACGCGGGCGAGCACCTGGCACGACTCCCCGACCTCCTCGACCCACGGGGCGCGGATGAACACGGCGTGGAACGCCCCGAGGTCGGTGAAGGAGACCGTGGCCTCGAAGGAGTCCACCTGCCGGCCGAACGCGTTGCGTCGCACGGTCATGTCGATGCCGCCGATCGTCTCCTGTCCTTCGACGCCGTCGAGGACCCGATCGGCGAGCATGATCATCCCCGCGCACGTCCCGAAGACCGGAAGCCCGTCGGCGACCCGCTTGCGGAGCGGCTCGAGGAGGTCGAACGCAGCGGCCAACGTGCCCATGGTGGTGGACTCCCCACCTGGAACCACCAGGCCGTGGACGGCCATCAGCTCCTCGGGCCGCCGAACGGAGACCGCCTTTACGCCGCAGGCGCGAAGAATGCGCGCGTGTTCACGGACGTCGCCTTGCAGGGCAAGGACGCCGATTGTCGGTTGAGCTGCCACACCTCAACCCTACGGGTGCCATGCGCGCCGGCCCGCGAGACCTGGTCGGGCGACCGGCGCCCGAGGCAACCGAGCCGGCGATGACCAAGCCCCAGCGCTGACCGGTCAGTGGTGACCGTGGCCGCGTCACCAGCCGCGGTTGGCGAGCCGAGCGGACTCGGGCAGCTCGGAGATGTTGATCCCGACCATCGCCTCGCCCAGACCGCGCGAGACCTTCGCGATCACGTCGGGGTCGTCGTAGAAGGTCGTGGCCTTGACGATGGCCGCCGCCCGCTTCGCCGGGTCGCCGGACTTGAAGATGCCGGAGCCCACGAAGATCCCGTCGGCCCCCAGCTGCATCATCATCGCGGCGTCAGCCGGGGTGGCGATCCCGCCGGCGGTGAACAGGACGACGGGCAGCCGGCCGGTCGAGGCGACCTCCTTGACCAGCTCGTAGGGCGCGCGCAGCTCCTTCGCCGCGGCGTACAGCTCCTCCTCGCTGAGGGTCGTGAGCCGTCGGATCTCCGAGCGGATCTGGCGCATGTGCCGGGTCGCTTCGACCACGTTGCCCGTGCCGGCCTCACCCTTGGACCGAATCATCGCGGCGCCCTCGGAGATCCGGCGCAGCGCCTCGCCCAGGTTGGTGGCACCGCAGACGAACGGCACGGTGAACTGCCACTTGTCGATGTGGTGGGTCTCGTCGGCCGGGGTGAGGACCTCGGACTCGTCGATGTAGTCGACTCCGATCGCCTGGAGCACCTGCGCCTCGACGAAGTGCCCGATGCGAACCTTGGCCATCACCGGGATCGAGACGGCGTTCATGATGCTCTCGATCATGTCGGGGTCGCTCATCCGCGCGACACCGCCCTGGGCCCGGATGTCGGCGGGCACCCGCTCCAACGCCATGACGGCGACGGCGCCGGCGTCCTCGGCGATCTTCGCCTGCTCGGGCGTGACCACGTCCATGATCACTCCGCCCTTGAGCATCTCCGCCATGCCGCGCTTGACCCGCGCGGTGCCGGTGACGGGAGCCGTGGAGGCACCGTCGGTGTTGCCAGCGGTGGGCTGCGTGGGCTGAGCTTCGGTCACTTCTACCTCGCCAGGAAGGGTGTCGACGGGAAGGGCGCTTCCATGGTAGGCGCCGCGGAGGTCGAGCGACGGATCAGGTGAGCTTGTCCGGGTATCGGGCGGCTCGCGGCGGCCAGCTCACGACGGCGAGGGCGCCCACCCGACCAAGCCGGCCGGTGGCGTGTCGTCCATCTCGACCGTCTCGGGCATCGGCGCGTGTCCGGCCAGGCGGAACGCCCGCACCAGCCACCGGGTGCGTAGAGCCCGGGCGTTGGCCGCCGTGTCGTTGTGGAACCGCCGGGCCATCTCGACTCGGCGACAGGCGGCGCCCAGTTCGGCGAGGAGCTCGCTCGCGCCCGGCTGCCGGGCCAACTGCTGGCAGGTCTCGACATCAGGGAACGCGGCCGCGAGCGCTTTGGACAAGTCCGACTCGACGAGCTCGCGTTCCTCCTCGCCGCCCGACCGAGCGCGGTGCGCGGCGTCCGCGACGAGGAGCGCGGTGGCCGGGTCGAGCATGCCCGAGGTTGCCACCTCGAGAGCGACCGCGGAACGACGGTACAGCTGCGCGTCCAACGCCGACCGAGCCGCCTCCAGCCGGGCGTGCAGGCGATCGATCCGACCGGCCGTCCACGACAGGTAGACCCCGATGACGGCCACCACGACGATCGCGACCAGGACCCAGTCCATCACGTCGCTCCATCGATCGAGTCGTCGCGCCTGTCGCCGCCGACAGGGCCGGCGGGTCCGGGAGCGACGGCGGTGGCCTCGCCGACACCCGCCGGGCCTTCGGCGACCATCTCGTAGACCGAGATGATCTCCTTCGCCACGTTGCTCCAGTCGTACCGGCGGACGGCGAGCCTGGCCGCCTCGCGCAGCCGGTCACGAGCGGCCGGGTCCTCGAGGAGCGCGATGGCCTCCTCAGCGAGGGCGTCGCTGTCCCCCACCTCGAACAAGCGCCCCAACCTGCCGCCATCGACCACGAGACGGAACGCGTCGAGGGCGCTCGCCAGGACGGGAGCGCCGGCCGCCATCGCCTCCACCAGGACGATCCCGAACGACTCCCCACCCGTGTGGGGAGCGACGTAGATGTCGGAGCTGGCGAACATCTCGGCCTTGGTCTGGTCGTCCACCATGCCGAGGAACTCCACCGCCGGCCGGCACTCGGCTGGCAGGCTGGCACGGGCCTCCTCGACGTCACCCGGGCCAGCGACCAACAAGCGCACGCCCGGGCGTCGTCGCACGATCTCCGGGAACGCGCGAAGCAGGACGGCGAGGCCCTTACGGGGCTCGTCAAGCCGGCCGAGGAAGCACAGCGTGCCCGCGCCCTCCCGCCATTGCGGCCGCGGCCGCGCGTTCGCGAACCGATCGACGAACAAGCCGTTCGGGATCACGACCGGCTCGCCGCCTAGATGGTGGACGAGCGTCGCGCGAGCGGGCTCACTCACCGCCACGCGGGCGCTGATCTTCTCCAACGCCGGGCGAAGGATCGCCGAGGCGGCGCTCATCATCCGCGAGCGCGGCATCGCCGTGTGGAAGGTCGCGACGATCGGCCCGGTCGCCGCCCAGAGAGCCAGCAGGGACAGCGACGGGGTGGCGGGCTCGTGGATGTGGAGGACGTCGAACCCGCCTTCGCGGATCCACCGCCGCACCCGCGCCGCCGACAGCGGCCCGAACGCGAGCCGGGCGACCGACCCGTTGTAGGGCACCGGGACGGCCCGACCCGCCGGCACGACGTACGGCGGTACCGGGGTGTCGTCGTCGGCCGGCGCCAGGACGGAGACCTCATGGCCCAGGTCGAGGAGCACTTCCGCCAGGTCGCGGACATGGTTCTGCACACCGCCCGGCACGTCGAGCGAGTAGGGGCAGACGATGCCGATCCTCACCGGGTCCTCACCCGGTCGCTCGTCGCCGCTGCTGCTGGCGCTCGATGCTGGCCCGGTGCGACGGCCTGAGGTCGGCCAGCCAGAGTGGCTGCAACATGTGCCAGTCCTCCGGATGCTCCAAGATCGCCTGGGCGAAGACATCGGCGAGCCGCTGCGTCAGCTCCCGGATCGCCTGCCGTTGACCTCCCGTTCGCTCCAGCGGCTCGTGGAAGCGAATGTGCATGCTGGGACCGTCGTACCACATCGTGACCGGGAGGAGCGTGGCGCCGGTCCGCACGGCGAGGGCGGCCGGCCCGGCGGGCATCCTGGTGGGCTCGCCGAGGAACGTCACGTCCACGCCCCGCGCGGACAGGTCCCGGTCGGCGACCAGGCCGATGACCCGGCCGGCAGCGAGCCGCTCGGTGAGGGCGGTCATCGGGTCCGGTCCCCCTGTCACCGGGAGCACCTCGATCCCGAGCGCCGCCCGGTGCGCGACGAACCGGTCGAAGAGCCGTTCCGGGCGCAAGCGCTCGGCCACCGCGGTCATCGGGATGCCACGACTCGTCGCCCAGGCGCCGGCGAAGTCCCAGTTGCCCATGTGTGGCAGTGCTGCCACGATGCCCCGTCCGCTCTCGACGGCGGCCCAGAAGATCTCCTCGTTGTGGGTGACGACCTTGCGGTCGATCTCCTCCCGCGTCATGTCGGGCAACCGAAACATCTCGCACCAGTAGCGGAAGTACGACCGCATGCCGGCCCGAGTGAGGGACCACAGCTCCTCGTCGCTGGCCTCAGGGCGCACTCGGCGCAGGTTGCGCTGGAGCTGGAGGACCCCGCGCACCCGACACATCCACGCCAGGTCCGCGAGGAGCTGGAGGAGCCCGAACGCGATCGGCCGAGGCAGCTTCCGCACCAGCGCCCAGCCGAGCGAGTAGACGAGCTCGACTCCGGCGTCCCTCAGCCGTGCGAGCGGTCCCCGACGGACATCTGGGCGGGCTACCGCCGACGCGCGGTCGAACCTCACTGAGGACCCTTCTCCTTCGAGCCAGCTCCAGGCGCCGAGGCCCCCTCCGCCGCGGTCTGGTCAGTGCCGTGCGTCTGCTGACGGACGGCGACGATCCGCTGGATCACCGTCACCGTGCTGGCCACCGCCAGCACCCACAGCACGAGCGGGAGGACGACCGGAACGCCGAGACCGGCCAGGCCGGCGGCGACCAGGACGGCCACCAGCCGGTCGGCTCGCTCCGCGATGCCGACGTTGGCGGTCATGCCCAGGCTCTCCGCCCGGGCCTTGGCGTAGGAGGTC
The DNA here is from genome assembly GCF_003386795.1 of Thermasporomyces composti. NCBI lineage: Bacteria > Bacillati > Actinomycetota > Actinomycetes > Propionibacteriales > Nocardioidaceae > Thermasporomyces > Thermasporomyces composti. Next base: position 4,205,791 of record NZ_QTUC01000001.1, on the reverse strand, counting down.
ACGCTCCCCATCACCAGGTCGTAGAGAGCAACGCAGGCGAGGACGAAGCTGCCTCCGCCACCGGCGAACCACAGCGCCAAGCCCCCGAACACGGCCGCGTCACCCAGCCGGTCGAGCGTGGAGTCGAGGAACGCTCCCCACTTCGACGAGCGGTTCGACATCCGCGCCATCAGGCCGTCGACCATGTCGGAGAACACGAAGGCCGTGATGACGATCGTGCCCCAGAACAGCTCGCCGCGTGGGTAGAAGCCGACGGCCCCGATGCAGACCCCGAGGGTGCCTACCGCGGTCACGATGTCCGGACCGATGCCGACACGGAGGAAGAACCTCGCCACCGGCGTCAGGAGCCGTAGCCAGAACTGGTGGAACCGTCGCAGCATGTGGTTTTCGCCGATTCGTCGGGTGGCTCGGTCGCGGTCGTTCGTGTGCCGAGACGGGCCGATGCTACTCATCCGCCGGGGTGTGCCGGCCCGATGGGGGTCCCGACGGCGCGTCTCGTCCCCGCGGGCCAGGCCAGTTCAGTCAATACGCCCGAAGGGGGTTGTGCGCGAGTCGCACCGGGTGAAAGGTGGAAGCCACCATGTCAGGGCGCCGCCCGTCGTCGGCGGTGAGCCGCCCGGGCGCGTCCGGTGAGAGGTCGACACGCGCAAGGAGGCGGCGTCCATGGCTGAGAAGCACACCAGTTCCAGTGGAGCGGCCGTCGCGGCACCAACGGCCGACCGGCCCGACGTCATCCGCAACGTCGTCCTGGTCGGCCCCTCAGGTTCCGGGAAGACGACCCTTGTCGAGGCCCTCCTCGTCGCGAGCAGCACCATCCCGCGCGCCGGCCGGGTCGAGGATGGGACCACCGTCAGTGACTTCGACGAGGTCGAGCACCGCCAGGGACGCTCGGTCGGGCTCTCGCTGGCACCCCTGCTCCACGACGGCGTCAAGGTCAACCTGCTCGATACGCCTGGTTACGCCGACTTCGTCGGCGAGCTCCGTGCCGGGCTGCGGGCCGCCGACTGCGCGCTCTTCGTCGTCGCGGCCAGCGAGGGGATCGACGCCGCCACGGAGGCGCTGTGGGAGGAGTGCGAGGCCGTCGGCATGCCGCGCGCGATCGCCGTGACCAAGCTCGACCACCCCCGTGCGGACTATCCGAGCGTTCTGGCGCAGGCGCAGTCGTCCTTCGGCCAGAAGGTCCTGCCGCTCTACCTACCGGTCGACGGCGGCGGCACCGTCACCGGCCTGGTCGGCCTCCTGACGCAACGACTCTTTGACTACTCCTCCGGCAGCCGGGTCGAGGGCGAGGCGCCCGCCTCGTTCGCCGACGAGCTGGAATCGGCGCGCGGCAGCCTGATCGAGGGCATCATCGAGGAGTCCGAGGACGAGAGCCTCATGGACCGCTACCTCGGTGGCGAGCCGATCGACACCAAGGTGTTGATCGACGACCTCGAGAAGGCGGTCGCTCGGGGCTCCTTCTTCCCCGTTCTACCGGTCTGCTCCACCACAGGCGTCGGCACCCTGGAGGTGCTGGAGCTGATCACCAGCGCGTTCCCCTCGCCCTTGGAGCACGAGCCCGTCGAGTCCTTCACCCCGGTGGGCAAGTCCAACGGTCGGCTCCCCTGCGACCCGAACGGACCACTCCTGGCGGAGGTGGTCAAGACCTACTCCGACCCCTACGTGGGCCGGATCAGTCTGGTGCGGGTGTTCTCCGGGACCATCCGTCCGGACATGAAGCTGCACGTGTCAGGTCATTCCTCCGCCTTCTTCGGTGAGGAGCGTGGCCACGAGGACCACGACGAGGACGACCGGGTGGGCAGCCTGTCCTCCCCACTCGGCAAGCAGCAACGCCCGCTCAACCACTGCGTGGCCGGTGACATCTGCGCCATCGGCAAGCTGAGTCGAGCGGAGACCGGTGACACCCTCTCCAGCGTCGAGCAACCGCTGGTGATGCGGCCGTGGTCGATGCCGGAGCCGCTGCTGCCGGTCGCGATCGCCGCCCACACCAAGTCCGACGAGGACAAGCTCTCCCAGGGGTTGGCCAGGCTGGCGGCCGAGGACCCGACACTGCGGATCGAGCACAACGCCGAGACCCGCCAGGTGGTGCTGTGGTGCATGGGCGAGGCGCACGCCGACGTCGCGTTGGACCGGCTCGCGAACCGTTACGGTGTCACGGTCGACCAGGTTCCGTTGCGCGTCCCACTGCGGGAGACCTTCCAGGCCAAGGCGACCGGCCACGGCCGACACGTCAAGCAGACCGGCGGCCATGGCCAGTACGCCATCTGTGACATCGAGGTCGAGCCTCTTCCGGAGGGCAGCGGATTCGAGTTCGTCGACAAGGTCGTCGGTGGCGCCGTTCCCCGGCAGTTCATCCCCAGCGTCGAGAAGGGCGTGCGCGCCCAGATGGAGAAGGGAGTCCTCGCCGGATATCCGGTCGTCGACATCAGGGTGACGCTGTACGACGGTAAGGCGCACAGTGTCGACTCCTCCGACATGGCGTTCCAGACCGCTGGCGCCCTCGCTCTGCGGGAGGCGGCAAAGAACGGCAAGGTCACCTTGCTGGAGCCGGTCGACCTGGTGACGGTCATGGTCGCGGACGAGTACGTCGGAACGATCATGGGCGACCTGTCGAGCCGTCGAGGCCGGGTCCTCGGCACCGAGCCGGTCGGCTCAGGCGGACGCACACTCGTCAAGGCGGAGGTCCCGCAGGTGGAGATCACCCGGTACGCCATCGACTTGCGCTCCATGTCCCATGGGACCGGCACCTTCACACGCACCTTCGTGCGCTACGAGCCGATGCCACCCAACGTCGCCGAACGGGTCCGCCAGGCGGCAACTGAGGAGCCCGTCAACGCCTGACGCGACACCAGGGAGCTGGACCAGGACCGCCGGGCTCGGCCACGGCGGTCGAGCGCCTGGGTCGACCCAGCGCCGGTGACGTCGACCCACGGCCACGGCCGGCTGGAGGACAGTGACCGGCTGAGGAAGCGCCACACCATCGGGCGGCGGCGCTGGTTACGCTGCTCGCCATGTCCGCGGATCGTTGTGTCTTCTGCCAGATCGTCGCCGGCGAGCTTCCCAGCACCATGATCGCCGAGGAGGAGCGCGCGGTGGCGTTCATGGACATCAACCCCGCCACGCCAGGCCACCTCCTCGTGGTGCCCCGGGACCACGCCCAGGACGTGTTCAGTGTCGCCGCTGACGACCTGGCGGCGTGCGCGTCGCTGGCCCAACGGATGGCCTGCCTGGTCCGGGACCGCCTCGGCGCCGACGGGGTGAACCTCCTGCAGAGCTCTGGCGCCGCGGCCTGGCAGACGGTCTTCCACCTGCACGTCCACGTCATCCCCCGCTACGCCGGCGACCCGCTGCGACTGCCGTGGCAACCCAGGCCCGGCGACCCCGAGGAGATCGCCAGCGTGGCCGCCAAGCTCCGCTCAGCCTGACCGATCGCGCGCAGCGTGGCGCCGCACCGCTCAGGCCTGGAGCCGGTCCCTCCGCCACCGCGAGGCGGTGAGAGCTACAGCGAGGCAGCGAGAGAAGGAGAACCCATGCCGTTGCTCTTCGACATGCCGCGGGAGAAGCTCGCGACCTACCAGGGCACCAACCCTCGTCCAGCTGACTTCGACGCCTACTGGGACGCCGCCCTGGCCGAGCTCGCCGCCGTCGACCCCAAGGTCGAGCTGGAACCGGCCGCCTTCCAAGCGCCGTTCGCGGAGTGTTTCCACCTCTGGTTCCAGGGCACCGGCGAAGCTCGGGTCCACGCCAAGCTGCTGCGGCCGAGGAACGCCACCGAGCCGCACCCGGCGGTGCTGCACTTCCACGGCTACGCCGGGCGCTCACCGGACTGGTCGGAGCTCCTCGGCTACGTCGCGCTCGGCTACACCGTCGCGGCGCTCGACTGCCGCGGCCAGGGTGGGCTCTCCGAGGACGTCGGCGGGGTTCGCGGGTGGACGCTGCGCGGTCACATCGTCCGTGGCTTGGACGACAACGTCGACAAGCTGTACTACCGGCACGTCTTCCTCGACACCGCGCTGCTGGCCCGCATCGTCATGGACATGGAGGACGTCGACGAGACGCGCGTCGGGGCCTGGGGCGCCAGCCAAGGCGGCGGTCTCACCCTCGCCTGCGCCGCGCTCGAGCCGCGGATCAAGCGGGCGGCACCCGTCTACCCGTTCCTGTGTGACTACCAGCGGGTCTGGGAGCTCGACCTGGCCAAGGACGCCTACCTCGAGCTCGACGAGTGGTTCCGCCGCTTCGACCCGCTGCACGAGCGGGAGGAGGAGGTCTTCACCCGCCTGGGCTACATCGACGTGCAACACCTCGCACCCCGGATCCGGGCGGAGGTGCTCATGGGCGTGGGGCTCAACGACACCGTGTGCCCGCCGTCGACCCAGTTCGCGGCGTACAACAAGATCACCAGCTCCAAGCAGGTGCTGCTCTACCCCGACTTCAAGCACGAGAGCCTGCCGGGTCACGCCGATCGGATCTTCACGTTCCTGTCGGGGCTGTGAGGCTCGTGCGGCGACGCCTCGCCCGGCCGCTGGCACGCAGCACGGCGGGTCTCGCGGTGCCGGTCAGCGGTCGGGCCAGGCCTCGGCCACCAGTGCCCGGGTGTCTCGGAGCAGCTGCGGCAGCACCTTGGCCCGGCCGACGACGGGCATGAAGTTGGTGTCGCCGCCCCACCGCGGAACGACGTGCTGGTGTAGGTGGGCGGCGATGCCGGCGCCGGCGACAGCACCGAGGTTCATGCCGATGTTGAACCCCTCGGGTGACGAGGCTCGCCGGAGCGCCCGGATGGCCTGCTGCGTGAAGGCCGCGAGCTCTGCCGTCTCCTCCTCGGTCAGGTCGGGGTAGTCGGCGACGTGCCGGTACGGGCACACCATCAGGTGGCCGGTGTTGTAGGGGTAGAGGTTGAGGACGGCGTAGACGAGTCTTCCCCGCGCGACCACGAGCCCGTCCTCGTCGTCCCGCTGTGGGATGTCGCAGAACGGGCACCCGTCCTCGGGGCCGCTCCCGGTCGGCTTGCCCTCCCCCAGGATGTAGGCCATCCGGTGAGGGCTCCACAGACGCTCGAGTCCGTCGGGTACTCCGACGCCGCCTTGGCGCACCTGGTCCTCCACGGCACCGATCCTACGGACGCCGCCCTCACGGGCGTGCCGCACCGGCCGCGCACCGTCGGCCCCATGACCGGCCGCCGGAACGGTCACCGGCGGCCGGCACGGGAAGGCTCAGATCTGGATCCGGCGCTCGACGGCCGAGACGATCTCGGCGACAGCCTCGTCGATGGGCACGCCGTTCTTCTGCTCGCCGGAGCGGTAGCGGAACGACACCGCGCCTTGCTCCATGTCGCGGTCCCCAGCGAGCAGCATGTACGGCACCTTCTGGGTCTGCGCGTTGCGGATCTTCTTCTGCATACGGTCGTCCGAGCGGTCGACCTCCACCCGGATCCCGCGCTCCCGAAGCTTGGCCGCCACCTGGTCGAGGTACTCGATGTGCCGTTCCGCGATCGGGATCGCCACGACCTGCACGGGCGCCAGCCACGGTGGGAACGCTCCGGCGTAGTGCTCGAGCAGGATGCCGAAGAACCGCTCAACCGAACCGAACAGCGCCCGGTGAATCATGTACGGCCGCTGCCGCGAGCCGTCAGCGGCCTGGTACTCGAGATCGAATCGCCCCGGCTCCTGGAAGTCGACCTGCAACGTCGACAACTGCCACTTGCGGCCGATCGCGTCGCGGACGTGGACGTCGATCTTCGGCGCGTAGAACGCGCCCTCCCCCTCCGCGACCGTGTACGGGATGTCGGCCCGCTTGAGCGCCTCCTCCAAGGCCGCCTCGGCGGCGTTCCAGTCCTCGATCTCGCCGACGTACTTCTCCGGCCGCGTGGACAGGTCAGCGGTGAAGTCCTGCAGGCCGAAGTCACGCAGGAGGTCGACGACGAACGTCAGCAGTGACGCGAGCTCGTCCTGCAGCTGCTCGGGCGTGCAGAAGATGTGCGCGTCGTCTTGGGTGAAGCCACGGGCCCGGGTCAGGCCGTGCACCACGCCGGACTTCTCGTACCGGTAGACGGTGCCGAACTCGAACAGCCGCAGCGGAAGGTCGCGGTAGGACCTGCCGCGCGACCGGTAGATGAGGACGTGCATGGGGCAGTTCATCGGCTTGAGGTAGTAGTTGTGCCCCTCGTCCTCCATCGGCGCGTACATCGCGTCCCGGTACCACCCCAGGTGCCCTGAGGTCTGGAACAGCTCCTCACGCGCCAGGTGGGGGGTGTAGACGAACTCGTACCCGGCCTGTTCGTGACGGCGTCGCGAGTACTCCTCCATCACCCGCCGGATGGCACCGCCCTTGGGATGCCAGACGGCCAGCCCGGAGCCGACCTCCTCGGGGAAGCTGAACAGGTCGAGCTCGACGCCGAGCCGCCGGTGGTCGCGCCGTTCGGCCTCCTCCAGCATCGTCAGGTAGGCCTGGAGGGCCTCCTTGCTCTCCCACGCGGTGCCGTAGATGCGCTGAAGCTGCGGGTTGCGCTCGTTTCCCCGCCAGTAGGCGGCGGCCACCCGGGTCAGCTTGAACGCCGGGATGTGCTTGGTCGTCGGCAGGTGCGGCCCGCGGCACAGGTCCTTCCAGGCCAGCTCCCCGTTGGGGCGGACGTTGTCGTAGATGGTCAGCTCGCCCGCGCCAACCTCGACACCGGCACCGTCGGCAGCGCCATCCGCCTGCCCTTTGAGGGTGATGAGCTCCAGTTTGTACGGTTCGTCGGCGAGCTCGCGACGAGCCTCCTCGTCGGTGACCACCCGCCGCGCGAACCGCTGGCGCTCCTTGACGATCTGCCGCATCCGGGCCTCGATGCGGTCCAGATCGTCCGGCGTGAACGGCGTGGGGACGTCGAAGTCGTAGTAGAAGCCGTTCTCGATCGGTGGGCCGATCCCCAGCTTCGCCTCGGGGAACAGCTCCTGGACAGCCTGCGCCAGCACGTGCGCGGTGGAGTGTCGGAGGATCGCGCGACCGTCCTCGCTGTCGATCGGGATCGGCTCCACCTCCGCGTCGGGGTGGAGGCGCTGGGCGAGGTCACGCAGCTCACCGTCGATCCGGGCGGCGATCACCGACTGGTCGCCCTCGAACAGCTCGCCGGCCGTGGCGCCCGTCGTGACCTCGCGCGTGACCCGCTCGCCACTGCGAAGGACGTGGACGGTGATCTGCTCCCCCGGGCTCGACCCGGGACCACGGCTGTCGGACACAGACGGCTCCTCGGCGTACGGACAGGACAGGACTGACCCGCCGATCCTATGTCGTGACCTCACCGGGTTGGACAGCCACCGCACCGACGTCGCGTGGAGCCACCCACGGCGCCGGCGCTCCCACGAGCTCGCCCGGGCCTGCACCGGCGCCTAGGCCCGCGAGCCCCCGGCGCGCGCGTCGTCGGCCTTCGCGAGGTAGCCGACCGCGACCTGCGCTGGACGCAGCAGGCGTCCCTCGAGGGCGTAGCCGGGTCGCCGGACCTCAACCACGCGCCCCACCTGCTCAGGCGACTCGACCGGAACCCGCCGCACCGCCTCGTGTACCCGCGGGTCGAACTCCTCCCCCGCCGCGTCGACCTCCCGCAGACCGCGCCGGAGGAGGACCTCGAGCAGCTCCTCGCGCACCGAGGTGAGCGGCTCGGCCGTCTCAGGCGGCAGGTGCGCTGTCATGGCGTCGATCCGGTCGACCACGAGCAGGATCTCCCGGGCCATCGGGGCCACGAACTGCTCGGCGAGGTCGCGCTGGGCGAACTTCAGCTGCCGGTACAGCTCGTCGTAGAGCCGCTGGCGGGCCTCGTCCTCGAGCAGCCGCCGCTCGACCACCTCACGGAGCAGCGCCACCTCGCCAGCGAGCTCGGTGATGTCAACGTCCGCCACCCTCAGACCCCTCTCCTGAAGACACCCAGGCGGCCACGTCCTCCGGCCGACGCCCGGCCGCGCCGGTAGTACTTCCAGGCGGGTACCCGGTGCCGAAGGACGTAGACGCCCGCGACGACGACCATCCAGAACGCCCCGAAGACCCGCAGCGACTCGACGTCAGAGGCGAAGGCGACCAGCGCCGCCGCCACGAACAGCATCGCGTAGAACCGAAGGTGCGCACTGCGAGTCCACACGGCCTTGCGGGCCTCCGCCAGCAGATCGGACAGCTCCTCCACGTTCGTCCGCACGTGCCAGTCGGACAGGCCGAGCCGTCGGATCCGCCTCAGGTGTCGACGAACGAGGCGCAGCTGACGACGGGACAGGATCATCGGGCGCGTTCGCCCTCGAGCGTCACGCACCTCACCCAGGCCGGCGACCGCGCTCTCATAGAGCGCGGTCGCCAGCGCCAGCTTGGCGTCCTCGTCGTCCGGATGCTCGGCGAGCACCTGCTCCAGAATCGTCAAGCCATCCTTGACGCGACCAGCGCCGACTTGTGCGAGGCCCAGGCCGGCGCGCGCTCGCAGGTTGCCGGGATCACGCTGCAGGACGTACTCGAACTCCGCCCGCGCCCGCCGCCACGCGGCCCGGTCGAGATAGGAGTCCCCGCGGCGCAGGTGGACGTCAAGGTCGCCTTCCGGCGTGCCTCCGCGCGGTGTGGTGCCCTGGTGGGTGGTCAGGTGGGGTCGGTCGGGTCGTGAGCCGGCGGCGGGGTCGCCGTCTAACCGTCGACGGCCGGTGGCCTCCCGTCGGGACGTCGGCGCGCGTGAGTGCCGGCTCGCGGCGCCGTGGTCGGCCGGTGTCACGGCCTGGCGGGCGCGCGCGTCGTCGTACGCCCGCCGCGCCACCGGATCGAGCAGGATCCGCTCCGCACTGTCCACGTCGCGCACGCGCTGCTCGGCGTAAGCGCGCCGCTCCGGGTCAGGGCTGGACTGCCGGCGTACCCAGATGCGGCGCTGCCGAGTGATCGCCGCCCGGATCTCCTCCTCAGAGGCGTCCTGGGTGACTTCGAGCAGCTCGTAGTAGTCGAGGTCCATCGTCGTCAGCCGATATCGAGCCGGCGCATCCGGTCGCTGGCTGCGGCGACCTCCGCCTCCCCCATGGTCGCGACGTTGTCGACGTCGAACGTGCCGATCGAGCGGCCCGCCGTCTTGTCGATGACCTCGATCGAGACGGTCTGGTCCTCGTCGTAGGCGTAGACGACCTCGAAGGGAGCGCCGGCGGGATAGGGAGGGATGTCGAAGGTCTGCTCCCCGATCCGCCGCACGTAGGCGGGGTCGTGGTCGTCGCCTTGGGTCACCTCCACCTTGAGCTTGGTCTGGTTGTCCTGGATGGTTTCGAAGGTCTGGGCGCGACGAGCCGGGATCTTGGTGTTGGCGGGGATGATGACGACGTTCTCGATGTCGTCCTCGGAGGTGGCGCCCCGGCGAACCGCGATGACACCAAGCCCCTGCGACGTGACGTCGCGGATTCTGGGGAGCGTCATGCCCGTCGCGAGGACAGGGCGACGGGCGTCGTCGGCTGCCGATTGGGCGTCGATCAGGTGCGCCTGCACGGCCGCGCCGAGCGCCACCACTTCGTCGGGGTTGATGCCCCTCACCGGCTCGCGGCGCCAGACCTGCTCGATCATCCGGGCCACCATCGGCATCCGGGTCGAGCCGCCGGCCAAGAGCACGTGGTCGATCTTCGACCAATCCAGCCCCGCGTCAGCGACCACCATCTCGGCGATGTCCCGGGTACGGCTCAGCAGGCTCGACGTCACGTCCTCGAACTCCGCCCGAGTGACGGGGATGACCTTCGAGACTCCGTCGGCGGCGAGGACCACGCGAGTCTGCTCGACCGTCGTCAGGCTGCGCTTGGCGATCTCGGCCTTCTCCCGCAGGTCAGCCTCGGCCTCGGCGTTGTCGAGCAGACTCGGACCACCCGCCGCCTGGAACCGCTCGTCGAGCAGCTGCATGAGCAGGTTGTCGAAGTCGAAGCCGCCCAGGTTGCGGTCCCCGTGGGTGGCGAGGACGTCGAACTCGTGGCCGTCGACCGCCAGGACCGTGACGTCGAACGTTCCGCCGCCGAGGTCGTAGACGAGCACCGTGCCGTTGGTGTTGGTCTCCACCCCATACGCCAACGCGGCGGCGGTGGGCTCGTTGAGCACGCGGCGGACCGTCAGCCCGGCGATCCGTCCGGCGTCCATCGTGGCCCGCCGAGGAGCGTCGTCGAAGTAGGCCGGCACGGTGATGACCGCGTCGGTCACCTCCTCGCCGAGGGCCAGCTCGACGTCCTCTTTGATCCGGCGCAGGATGATGGCCGAGATCTCCTCCGGGCGGTACGAGGTGCCGGCGGACGTCTCGAACCTCCACGTCGGGTCCCCCATGGAGCGCTTGACGAACTGCACCGCGTCGAGCGGAGACGCGGCGGCCGAACGCTTGGCCATCGTCCCGACGAGCGGGGTCTCGCCGGAGAAGAACACCACGGACGGGGTGAGGCGCTCACCGTCCCGGTTCACCACGATCTCGGGCTTGCCGAGCTCGTTCACACGCGCGGCCGCCGAGTACGTCGTCCCCAGGTCGATCCCGATCGTGTGCCCCACGTGTCCCGCCTTTCCAGCCACACGAACCTGGCTGTCGGCCTCCCCACGACGCCGGGGCCGACCAGCGACGTGAGCATCGCCGACCGACACAACGTAGCCGACGGATCATGGCCGTGTCCGGATGCGTCGCCGTCCGCCAGCAGGTGGCGAGAGGCCGGGTAGGGTGCCCGGGTGAGCGATCCCCGTGACCGAGCGGCCTTCGCCGACCTCCTCGCGGCTAACCGCGCGTACGCCGAGCGCTTCCCGCTCGCCGGCTTCGACGGAGTGGCACGGGCCGGTGTCGCGATGGTGACCTGCATGGACTCCCGCATCGACCCGCTCGGCATGGTCGGCCTCCGTCCGGGCGACGCCAAGATCTTGCGCAATCCCGGCGGTCGCGTCACCGACCAGGTGCTCGTCGCGCTCGTCCTCGGCGTGCACCTGCTGGGCGTCGAGCGTGTCCTCGTGGTCCAGCACACCCGGTGCGCGATGGCGTCGGCGAGCGAGGCGGAGCTACGCGACCGGATATCGCGGGCGAGCGGCCAGGACGCGTCGTGGCTCTCGATCGGCGCGATCGAGGATCAGGTCGCGAGCATCCACGACGAGGTGGCCAAGGCACGCACCCATCCGCTCATCCCGCCGTCCGTGGCTGTCGGCGGCTTCCTGTACGACGTGGACACCGGCCTCCTCCACCACGTCTGCTGACCGCCGCACGGCGCCGGCCCGGGCGGAGGTTCGGAGCCTCGCGGGGGCCATGGCTCGCGCCTTCCTCACGGCTCCCCGTCACCGCCACGCGAGGGCACAGCACAGCGCGGCGAAGGCGGCCACTGCCGCGACAGTACGCACCAGGTGCCACCGGTTCCACGGCTGCTCGAAGCGGATCCGCACGCCGGCCACGTCGGTGTGTCGGTCCCGTCCGGCCCGCTCGAGCATGGCGTTGAGCGGGATGTTCGACCGGACGGTGACGCCGAGCCAGAACAGGTCGGCCGCACCGGCGACGGCGACGAGCGCCTGCACTCCTCGCCCGGCGAGCGCGTCCACGACGAGGACCGCGAGGGTGAGGAGCGGCGCGCCGACGAAGCTCAGCGCGAACCAGCCGTTTTGGATCGCGGTGTTGATGCGCCGCATCACGTCGACGAAGGTCTCGTCGCCGACTCGACGCAGCGCGAGCATGACGGAGCAGGCGTAGGCGTAGAACAGCCCAGCGACCAGTCCGGTGCTGACCGTGGCGAGCACCATCAGCACGTCCCGGAACGGTCCCGTGGCCACGGGGCCCTCCTCCCGATGGTCGTGGAGACGTCTTGCTCTGTGGAGCGAGCCGCACGACGATCGAACGTGATCAGTCTCACCACATTGCGCGCGTCTACAGTCAGGACGCCATGAGCACGCTGACCGACGACACCTTGGCCAGCCTTCTGCAAGGTCCGCGAGCGAGAGGCGCCTTCCTGCTGCGGTCGATCCTGGATCCGCCGTGGGCATTGCGGATCGCTGACCGCGCACCGTTGTCCTTGGTCACAATGCTTCGCGGGCAGGCGTGGATCCTGCGAGACGAGGACGAGCCCCAGCCGCTGCGGCCTGGAGACGTCGCGCTCATCCGGGGACCGGACCCGTACACGATTGCCGACGACCCGGCCACCGCGCCGCACGTCGTGATCCATCCCGGACAGCGCTGCACGACCCTGCGGGGCGAAGGGCTGAGTGAGTCGATGCGCCTCGGCGTGCGAACCTGGGGCAACGCGACCGACGGTGCGGCGGTCATCCTGAGCGGCACCTACCAGATGCACAGCGAGGTTGGTCGACGGCTGTTGAGCGCTCTGCCACCGCTGCTGATTCGCCCCGTCGAGGAGGACGACCGCGCCCTCGTCTCGCTTCTGGAAGACGAGCTCGGCAAGACCGCCCCCGGCCAGGAGCTGGTCCTCGATCGCCTCCTCGACCTGGTCATGGTGAGGATCCTGCGCGCCTGGCTGGCCGATCCGGGAGCCGGCGCCCCCGGTTGGTACCGGGCGCAGCACGACCCCGTCGTCGGGACCGCCCTGCGACTGATGCACGCGAACCCGGCCCATCCGTGGACCGTCGCCGAGCTGGCCGCCAAGACCGGCGTGTCCCGTGCGGCGCTCGCCCGTCGGTTCACCGCCCTGGTCGGCGAGCCGCCGATGAACTACCTCACCGAGTGGCGGCTCGCGGTGGCGGCGGACCTGCTCCGTGACCCCGACATGACAGTCGCCGCGGTCGCCAGACGCGTGGGCTACAGCAGTCCGTTCGCGCTGAGCGCCGCCTTCAAGCGGGTGCGCGGCGTCAGCCCGCTGGAGTACCGCAGGACGCTGACCACCCGTCCCCAGCAGCCCCTGGGCGTCTGACGAGCGTCTCGCACCCGGGGTCACGACCGGGAGGCCGCGGCGGGCGAGCCGGTCGACGACTCTGCGCCCGACCTTCCCGGTCCCGCCCGTGACCAGGACCGTGTCGGCTGTGGTGTGGTGGATCTTCGTCGCCATGGCTCCAAGCCAACAGGCGACCGGTGAGACCATCCATAGTCCAGACGCTCAGATGCATGTTCGTTCCTCCACGGACTGCTGAGGTCTCACTGGGGGTTGGCGGGCGACGCATGGTGAGCCGAGGCACGTGCGGGCGGCTCCCGCCCTGGTGTCCGTCGCCGGTGTTCTGGCTTCCCGTGCTTCTCCGCGCGCGTGTGCCGGCAGCTGTCACCCAGCTAGCCGCTGCGGCGTAGGTCCCGGATCTCCGGTAGTCGCCGGAAGCCGGCTGACGTGTAGGTAGCGACGGCGCCGACGTTGGAGCTGGGCGTGCAGACGGTCGCACTCGACGAGCCGAGCTCCTGGAGTGCCGCCGCCGCAGCGATACTGATCGCCGTGCCGTATCCGTGACCGCGATGTTCCCGGTGCACGCCCATCGGCTCGAGCAATCCGGGCTTCCCCGGTCCTGCCGACCACACCGTCACGGCCGCGACCGCGTTGCCCTGGTCGTCGTACGCGACCGGGCACCGGGCGTCGGCGTATGGCAAGCCGGCCGCCATCGCGTGCCAGCGCTGGTCGGTGAACGTCGAGCTGTCGAACGCTGCCCGCTGGACGGCGGCGCGCACGTGCGCCTGCTCCGGTCCGATCACCTCGATCCGCACGTCTGGTCCCTCCACCGGCTCGGTGAGGTCGCACTGCAGCGGTGTCCACGGCTCACCGACGTTCCAGCCGTCGTCGACGAGCAGCTCCCGGACCAGTGCGCCCGTGGGCGCCGCAACAAATGCGTCCCCCTCCATCAGGACGCCGCGTTCCGGCTCGGTCACGTCCTTGACGATCTGCTGCGCGACTTCTTCGTCCCGCTGGGCGTCCGGCGCGAGCGCCAGCCGCAACAGCTCGGGACCGTCCAGCAGCCCGACGGCGAGAATCTGTCCGCCCCGACTCCACGTCCGAACCGCCGCGGCCGTGGCCTCCGCCCCGTACCGCCAGAACCAGCCCAGGTCCCCCGGTGTAGTTGCACCGGCGCCCCGTCGTCCTGCCACTCCCGCAGCGCGCCCACGGCCTCGCTCAAGCTCTCGATCCCGGGCATGTCCAACTCGATCGCCATGGCCTCGATCACACACCACCACGCCGGTCGTCCGCACTGGGTTATGGACCGGGGCCGTGCCCGGGCGCCGTCGCGGACGTCAAGCGCGGTCAGGCGGCGTGCCGCGGTCGACCGGCTCCGGTATGGGACGGAGGCACCGGCTGCCTCGACCTGGCCAGCCCTGCAACCTGGAATGAGGCCCCTCGGAGCCCTCGAGGGCCCGCACACCTCCCGGGCCCCAGGTCATCACCGAGCAGCCCGATGTTTCGGCGACGACAGTGATGCCGGGCCTTCACAACGGGAACGGGTGAAACCGCTACCTACGTCTGGGCTGAGCTGGATCGGCGGGTGTTGCCGTCCTTGGCCGGGCGCTGCCTCCGGCCAAGGACGAGGGTCAGTCAACGACTCAGGAGTCCTCACCCGAAGAGCTCCTGAACTGTGCTCGTTGATCTTGTTGATGGTGGGCGATGCTGGGATCGAACCAGCGACCTCTTCGGTGTGAACGAAGCGCTCTCCCGCTGAGCTAATCGCCCCCTGCCATCGCTTCGCACTCGGCCGTGGATGGCGAAGGAAACCTTAGCGCACTCCCCTTCATCTCCACGAGCGCACCCACTCCATGAGCGACATGACCGGGGACGGCCATCCGTACCGGGCTACCCACCACGAGCCGGCCGCGGCCAGCGCCAGCACGACGACGGCCGCGATCCCGAGGTTCCGCCTGCGGACCCTCGGGTCCAACGCCCGCGCGCTCGCCTCCCGAGCCCGACGTTTGGCCCAGTCCAAGACATGGTGGGCCCAGGCGAACTCGGTCGCCAGAATCGCCAAACCCAGGATGACGGTGAGCCATCCCGGGCCGGGCGTCACGAACATCACCAACCCGGCGAGGACGAACGTCACGCCGACGATGAACACCCCAGCCCGCCAGGTTGTGTCCAGCGTGCGTGAACGTCGTACCCGGCGACGTATCCGGCGCAGCGGTGCGCCGATGCGGTGCCACCGATGAGAGGCGCCCGCGGGATCCACGGCCGGATCCTCGACCATCGTCCCCGTCGACGCGTGCACCGCCGTGGGGCCAGGCTCCGGCGTCTCGGCGCGAGGCTGGCGAACCCGGTCCTCAGGCATCACACCCCTCCTGGATTCCTCTCACCGACCGGGCGGCGTGCGGGCGCGCGGAGACGGTCCGGTGGCCCGATTCGGACACCGCGCGTGAGACTACCGTGCCGGTGACGTGCCTACCCCGCTTGTGTACCCGGCGTCGTGGCGCTCCGAGCCGCGATCCCGCGATCTCGTCTCACATAATGAGAATCTTCGGGGTGCGAATATCACCAGACCGGGACGCAGGTGTCTCCTGGGTTTGAGGATTGGCCCTTGGTAGGAGCAGACTCTGGCCCAATGGCCCTACCGCCGGTCCCTTGATCACCCACGGAAAGGCCCGTGCCCCCTGATGGATGCACTTCCTGCTTCGGTGACACACGCCCTGCCGTTGCGTCTGATCGACGGTTCCGGCACGGCGCTGAGCCTGACCGCCGAGCTGCGGTATGACGCCTCGGACCCGTACGCTGTCGACGCTATCTTCCACACCGGCGATCCCAAAGGGGTGCGCTGGGTGTTCGCTCGACAGCTGCTGTCCGAAGGGCTCTTCCGGCCCACCGGCGAAGGCGACGTGCACGTGTCACCGCTCGTCGACGACAACGGTCGGGCCATCGTGCTGATCGAGCTTCGCTCGCCCGACGGTGAGGCGGTCCTCCACGCGCCCGCGGACGCCCTCGCGGCGTTCCTGCAGAGCACCTACGGCATCGTCCCGCCGGGCGGCGAGAGCATGCACATCGACCTCGACCTCCTCGTCGAGGAGCTCCGCCGCGGGCCCACAACAGGGCTCTGACGGCTCCTGGGGCCCCGGATCTTCCTCACAGCCCTCGGCTCAGGGCGCCCTCACGAGCTGCCCGCTCAGGGGTCGACGAGCTCGGCCGCCCGCTCGGCGAAGACTCGCATCGCCTCGGCGGTGATCGGCCCCGGCGCGTCCAGCGTCCTGCCGTCCACGGCGTGCACAGCCTGGACGTCACGGGTGGTGGAGGTGAGAAAGATCTCATCCGCGTCAGCCAGCGCGCTCATGGGCAGGTCCTTCTCCTGGCCCCCGTACCACTCCAGGACGAGCGCGCGAGTCACGCCGGCGAGGCACCCGGCGGACAGCGGCGGCGTGTAGAGCTGGCCGTCCAGGACGACGAAGACGTTCGACCCGGTGCCCTCGCAGAGATTGCCGACCGTGTTGGCGAACAGCGCCTCGGATGCCCCGCGCTCGAGCGCGTACGCCAGCGCCATGACGTTCTCGCCGTACGAGGTCGTCTTCAGACCCGTCAGCGCGCCGCGCTCGTTGCGTGGCCACGGCACCGTCACGACCGCCGTGGACGTGGGTCGTGTTCCGAGCGGCGCGATGCCGACGACGATCGTCAGACCCTGATCACCGCGCTCGGAGGCCAGCGGACCCGGACCTCCGGTCACGGTGATCCGGAGCCTGCCGTCCGGCTGATCCCAGCCGGAGAGGACCTCACTGATCCCCTGGCGCACGACAGCGAGGTCGGGTTTGCCGAGCCCGAGCCCGTCGGCCGACCGGACCAGCCTGTCCAGGTGCCGCCGCAGCGCGAACGGCTCGCCGTTGACGACCTTGACGGTCTCGAAGACCCCGTCGCCGACGGTGAGGCCGTGGTCGATCGGCGAGATCGCGGGCTGCGAGGGATCTTCCACGAGGCGACCGTTGACCCACACCCTCATGGCGCGTTCGTTCCCTTCTCGTGGCCTTGTCAGGGCACCACTATGGACCTGTCGGCCCAGGGCTTACTCGCCGCCCCGGATGTCGCTGTCCAGGCCTCGGGCTCGCCTCGTCCTCACCCGTGAGGAGCGTGCCGTGGCGGCCGGAGCGAGAGTGCGACGGGTCGCGCCCGAACCGAGCCAGACGCTTCCCTCCATCGTCGCCCAGGTCCGGGCGCCGGGCCAGAGGCCGTCCGTCTCGGCGCCGAGCCACCCGGACCCGCGGCACACTCGAAAAAGCCCCACCCCCCACGTGCACGCTTCGCCGAGGATGGGCTAAAGTGCTCTGCGCGTCGAGCGATACGGCGCGACGCAGGCGGACGTAGCGCAGTTGGTAGCGCATCACCTTGCCAAGGTGAGGGTCGCGGGTTCGAGTCCCGTCGTCCGCTCGGAGCGGGCCTGGGGGTCTGGGGTTTGCCTCCCAGGACAACGCAGCGCAGGCCTGTCGCTGGTGGAGTGGCCGAGAGGCGAGGCAACGGCCTGCAAAGCCGTGTACACGGGTTCAAATCCCGTCTCCACCTCGAATGACCCGACACGGGCGATTAGCTCAGTGGGAGAGCGCTACCTTGACACGGTAGAGGTCACTGGTTCAATCCCAGTATCGCCCACCACATTTGACCAGGTCAGAGGCGGTATCTCACGGATGGTCCACCGCCTCTGACCCGGGTTTCGATGCACTGATGTACAAACTGCTCGCCACAGGCCTCAGGTAGAGCCGTCGGCTCGTGTCTTGAAAAGCTGATCCAACTCCGGTCTCCCTCGTCTCGAGCAGATCTGGCTTTCCCTCTCCGCAGCGCTTCACGGCGTGCTCGCCACACCGACGCTCCCGCCCGCCGCGCCCTGAGTTCAGCGTGGTGTGTGGGCCCACGTCCCAGCGAGGTCGGTGACGCGTTCATGGTGTGGCGCGACCTAGACCTCTCCGTCGAGGCGCCAGGCGTGACCATCGCGGACTTCTTCGAGCTCGGCGCGCACGTCACGGAGCGGCGTGGAAGTCCTTCTTCGGCGACAACCGGGCGGGGTGTCGCTTGTGGACTCCGCCTTGGGGAGCTCGCGAACGGCGCGTGGACGTTCGGTATCTGGGCGGTCGACCGGTTCGCGAGCGTCGTGGCTCAGGCGCTCGAGTTCGTCGACCGTCTCACGCCTGAGGCCTGACGCGATCCTGCGCATCAAAGAGCGGTGTTGGGACGATCCTCACTGCCGAGGAACGATCACGAGCGACCTGATCGACCGAGCCGTTCTCGACTCTGGCGTCAGGGCGATCGCGGACTTCGAGTCCTACGTCGCAGCGGGTAGGGCGCTCGGCCTCCGCCAGAAGCTCGGTATGGCCGCGTCCGTGTCGCGTCGAGCGAAGCTCAGCGTCCGGCGATGCGCGGCCGCTCAGACAAGCTCGAGGCCTCCGTCGACGGTGAGCACCTGGCCGGTCAACCATGTGGCGCTGGGATCGGCTAGGCGCAGCATCCAGGTGGCGATCTCGTCAGGTGAGCCACGGCGGCCCAGTGGGACGCGGGCGGCCTCGTCCTCTTTGCTCCGCTCGATGACAGCGGGCGGCAGGCCCGCCGCGGCGAGAGCCTCGCTCTCGGTAGGGCCGGGAGCTATGGCGTTGACTCGAATGCCGTCGGCGGCCAGCTCGAGGGCCCAGCTGCGGGTGAGGTGCTCAAGGGCGGCCTTGGTCGCGGCGTCGTGAGCGGCGCCAGGCGCAGGCCGATGACCGTACGTGCTCGAGACGTTGAGGATCGATCCCTTCGTCCGACGCAGGTGCGGTAAGGCAGCGCGGGCGAGCAGACTCGGTGCGTGACGCGCAAGCCGACCAGCTCGTCGATGCCGTCGACGGTGGTCTCGGCGAGAGGCATCACCTTGAGCGCGCCCGCGTTGTTCACCAGAACGTCGAGGCGTCCCCACCGGCTGACAGCGGCGTCGACGATCGTGTGGTGAACGTCCGCGGCGCAGGTCAGCGGGATGGGTGACGATCGCGGGGTGACCGGCGGCCGTCTCGGCCAGTGCGGCCTGACGGCGTCCCACCGCGAGGACGCCAGCCCCAGCGCGGGCGAAGGCACGAGCGGCGGCTCGACCTATGCCTGACCCAGCACCATTGACGATGACGACCCTGCCGGTGAAGTCCGTGCTCAGCTCCACCGCCACTCCTTGTTCGATGTTCGATGAACGGCGAATAAGGTAGCATCGTCGCGTGAAGCGGGCGCGTCACCCGGACGTAGCGGAGATGAGCCTCACCGCGGTGATGGGAGCGTTGAGCGATCCGATCCGCGTCGGGCTAGTGCGCGTGCTCGCCGACGGCCGAGAGCGGGGATGGGGCGAGCTCCACGCACCGGTGGCCAAGTCCACGCTCAGCCACCACCTGCGCGTGCTACGGGACGCGGGTCTCACCCGAACGCGCCAAGAAGGCACCCGATGTTTCGTCCGGCTCCGCGCCGAGGACCTGCACGAGAGGTTTCCAGGGCTCCTCGAGGCCGTCCTCCGCGCGGCCGACAGAGACGACGTCGGAGGGCAGGTCAGCGTGGCCGAGGACTCGCCTCACTGACAACGACGAATGTCGAGGAGGCTCTGTCTCCGCGACGGCTCAAGCGTGGCGACGACCGCCGCGATGGGGTCTTTGTCACACCTGGGTTCCTGGCTCCGACCAACTGTCCGCTAAGGTAAAGACACGGTAAAGGCGACTGGAGGAGGTGGCACGTCTGGTGTGTGCCACTTCCGCCTTGCTCCGGCCGGTCATCGGTCTGCTGCTGGGGCTCGCGCTGATCTTCCTCATCGTTGACGTCGGGCCGCGCTGGCAGACCACCTCAGCGGCGTGGGCAACACGCGGCATCCCCGCGTCGGGCGCTGTGAGCAGCTGCGTCGCCCACGACCACGGCGCGCCGCCCGTGCCGGTTCCGCAGCCCTCGCCGCGGACGGACAGCGGCGACCACGCCGTCGTCGCGAGCTGCGCGACCACGGCGTTGACGCACGCCCTGGACTCCACCCCGCCAGTCCAGCTGCAGTCCGACACGCCAACGCCGGTGTGCTGCCTCATCAGCACAGGGACAAGCGCCCCTCGCGGCACCGAGACCCGCGTGTACACCTCCCGGGCCCCGCCAGCGTCGTCACCCGCCAGCTGACCAGCCAACCTGCCCGTCACCTCAAGGGCCGCGATCCGGCCCTTGAGAACCAGCGAGATCCCGCACCGCGTCCAGCGGTGGACGGGATGCGGCTCGTTCGAGCGCCAGTCTCCGTAACCTCACCGGCGGCGAGTCGCCGCCACTCCGGACTTCGCGATCGCCCACGACCTCGCGGACGAGGTCTGGGGAGGTGGGTCGAAGCGACCTAGTCAGCTCCCTCCGTGGTCGTGTGGGGAACGACGGCGCCCCAGCGTCACTCGACGACGGTCGTTCGTACGACCCGCACCTGCCGTGCGGCGACGCGAGGTGCGGCCGACACGCCGAGGCGGGGCCGGAGAAGCGCGCCGAACGGGTACCGACGGGTCGTAGTGAACGACTGGAGACCCCGTGACCCCGAACGAGCTCAATGCGATCCTCTTCGGCGCGCTGCTCGTGCTGCTCGTTGCCGTGGCCGCGGTGCGTCTGGCGGTCCGTGCCGGTCTGCCGTTGCTCCTCGTCTTCCTCACGATCGGGTTGGCGATCGGAGAGGCGGGCCTCGGACTGGAGTTCGAGAACGCGACGCTGACCCAGGAACTCGGCCTCATCGCCCTCGGCGTCATCCTCGCCGAAGGTGGTCTCACCACCCGCTGGTCGGTGATTCGGCCCGTCCTCGGGCTCTCGGTGACGCTGGCGACGGTCGGCGTGCTGATCACCGTCGCCATCACAGCAGTCCTGGCCCATCTGTTCCTCGGCCTCGATTGGCGCACCGCGATTCTGGTGGCCGCCGCCGTGGGGTCGACTGACGCCGCGGCTGTCTTCTCCGTGCTGCGTCGCCTTCACCTGCGACCTCGGATGGCCGCGGCGCTCGAGGCCGAGTCGGGTTTCAACGACCCGCCCGTCGTCATCCTCGTCACCCTGGTTCTGTCCGACGCCTGGACGGATGCGAACCCCATCGCCGCCGCCGGTCAGGTCCTCTACCAGCTCGTCGTCGGCGTCCTGGTCGGCCTGGTCGCCGGTCGGGTCGGCGAGTGGGTACTCTCCCGCAGCGCGCTCCCCGCCGCCGGGCTCTACCCAGTCGCCACGATGGCGCTCGCGCTGCTCGCCTACGCGGGCGCGGGCCTCGCCGGCGCCAGCGGACTGCTCGCGGCGTACGTCGCGGGCGTGTGGCTGGGTAACGCCCAACTCCCCCACAAGCGAGCCACCATGGGCTTCGCCGAGGGCATGGCGTGGGTCGCCCAGATCGGCCTCTTCGTGCTCCTGGGCCTGCTGGCCAGCCCGTCGCGCCTGCTCGGCGTGCTGGTCCCCGCGCTCATCGTCGGGGGAGCACTCCTCCTGGTCGCCCGACCACTCACGGTGTTCCTCTGCTCCGTCTGGTTCCGCGTCCCCTGGCGTGAGCAGGCGTTCATGTCCTGGGCAGGGCTCCGCGGCGCCGTGCCCATCGTGGTGTCGACCCTTCCGCTCAGCGCGGGGATTCCCACCGCCCACGAGATCTTCGACATCGTCTTCGTGCTCGTGGTCGTGTTCATCCTCATCCAGGCTCCGGTGCTGCCCTTCCTCGCCCGGCGCCTGGGTGTGGCCGACGAGCCGACCCGCGAGCTCAACATCGAAGCCGCGCCGCTGGAGGAAGCCCACGCCGACATCCTCCAGGTGGCGGTCCCCGAAGGCAGTGGCCTCATCGGGGTCTACATCGACGAGCTTCGGCTGCCGCGCCACGCGGCCGTGAGCCTCATCGTCCGAGGCGGACACACCTTCGTGCCCGACCAAAGCACCGCGATCGCCGCGGGTGACCAGCTGCTCGTGGTGGTCGAGGCCTCGGCGCGCGGGGAGACCGAGCGCCGCCTGCGCGCGGTCGGTCGTGCCGGCCGGCTCGCCCGGTGGTTCGGCGAGCAAGGTCAAGAGCGGCCATCGCAGCCGAGCCCGCGGCCGAGTCGCCTCTTCGGGCGACAGCGACGGCCGCAGCCCGCACCGACCCACGCACGACGACGTGCCTAACGTGCCAGTGCCCATCCCCGGACCGAGGACAAGCCACTCGTGATGACCGCTCTACTCGCAGTCGCGATCTTCGTCATCGCCTACGCCCTCATCGCCTCCGAGAAGGTCAACCGGGCTGCCGCCGCGCTCGGCGGTGCCGCCGTCATGGCCGTCGCCGGCATCGTCGACGCGCACTCCGCGTTCTTCTCGGAGGAGACGGGGGTCGACTGGAACGTCATCTTCCTGCTGCTGGGGATGATGATCATCGTCAGCATCCTCAAGCAGACCGGCGTGTTCCAGGCCGTCGCGATCTGGGCGGCCAAACGGGCGCGAGGAGAGCCCTACCGGCTCATGGTGATGCTGCTCCTCGTCACCGGGCTGGTGTCGCCCGTGCTCGACAACGTCACGACGGTCCTGCTCGTCGCGCCGGTCACGATCCTGGTGTGTCGGCGTCTTGGCCTGCCGGTGGCGCCCTACCTCATCGCCGAGGTCCTCGCCTCGAACATCGGCGGTGCCGCCACGCTCATCGGCGACCCGCCCAACATCATCATCGGCAGCCGCGCCGGCCTGTCGTTCAACGACTTCCTCATCCACATGGCGCCGATCATCGCCGTCCTACTGGTCGTCTTCGCGCTGCTGTGCCGCCTGATGTTCCGGTCGACGTTCCGGCACAAGCCGGCCAACGCCACCGAGGTCATGGAGCTGAACGAGCGTGAGGCGATCAAGGACCCCAAGATGCTCGTCCGCTGCCTGATCGTCCTCGGCGCGGTGATCGTCGGCTTCTGCCTCCACGCTGTGGTGCACATCGAGCCGTCCATCGTCGCCCTGCTCGGCGCCGGCGTCATGATCCTCGTCTCCCGCACCACGCCCGAGCAGTTCCTCGAGGAGGTCGAGTGGCCGACCCTCGTCTTCTTCATGGGACTCTTCGTGCTGGTCGGCGGTCTGGTCACCACCGGCGTCATCGAGCGCGTCGGTGAGTTCCTGATCGACGCGGTGGGTGAGAACTACCTGCTGGCCGCCACCGCTCTGCTGTTCGGCTCGGTGATCCTCGGCATGTTCTTCGACAACATCCCCTACGTCGCGACGATGGTCCCCATCGTGGCCGGGCTGGTGGCCACCGTTCCGGACCCCGAGCAGGCGAACGCGCTGTGGTGGGCCTTCGCGCTCGGCGCCGACCTCGGCGGCAACGGCACCGCAGTAGCCGCGAGCGCCAACGTCGTGGTCCTCGGCATCGCCGCGCGCAACGGGGAGCCGATCAGCTTCTGGGACTTCACCAGGTACGGGCTGCTCACGACGGCCGTGACGGCCTTGTTGGCGTGGCCGTACGTCTGGCTCCGCTACTTCGTCTGAGCGGACGAGTCCGGCCGAGCGATCGGGTTCGGCTGAGCGTTCATCGGAACGGTCGACGCGCCCGCTTCGGTCGCACCGTCGTGGTCGACGGGGCGGCCGGGGCGGGCGCGTTCGGCTTCCGCACGGCGCGCTGCCTCGACCACGCGCTCGTCGGGCGTCACCGTTGGCTCGCTGTCGTACGGATCAGCGAACGCACCGTCCGCGGTCGCCCCCTCCGGAGTGGCCGGCTCGACACCGGGACCAGGTTGCCGGCTCCCGGCTCGTCGTCGCGCGGAAGGCTCACGGTGCTGGGCGAGCTCGTTGACCGTCGCGGCGAACGCCGCTCCGATGAGCAACGCGATCACGACCAGGTAGAGCCAGAGCAGGATGACGATCGGCGCCGCGAGCGGGCCGTAGATCGAGGTGCCCCCGATGGCATGGCCCAGGACCCACCGCAGGACGGAGCCACCACCGATCCACAGCAGCATCGCCACGACCGCGCCGGCGAAGTTGTGCCGCCACGGCGTGCGGGCGGGCACGGCGACGTGGTAGAGCGAGGTGAGCGACGTCGTCGACGCCACCACGACCGTCGGCCAGTACAGCAGGTTGAGCACGTCGAGCCGCTCGGGCAGCACGGCGTTAACCAGCGAGGGCCCGGCCAGGACCAGCGGGATGACCGAGACCGCCATCGCCAGAGCCGCGACGTAGAGCGTGAAGGACAGCACCCGGGTCCGCACGATCCCCCGCCGCCCGCCAAGGCCGTGCATGATCGCGATCGTGTCGATGAGGACGTTGAGCGCGCGAGAGCCCGACCACAGGGCCAGCACGAACCCCACCGAGATGACGTCGGCCCGTCCCCGCTCCAGCACCGCGTCCAGCGTCGGCACGATGACGCGCTGCACGCTCTCCTCGGTGAGAGCCTGCCGCGCGAGCTCGACCAGCTCCGCCTTGACCGTCTCCACGGTGGACTCGCCGAAACCGCCCACCACGTACCCGATGGAGCCGGCGAGACCGAAGACCAGAGGCGGCAGGGACAGGATCGCGAAGAAGGCGCCTTCGGCCGCCAGACCCGTGACGCGGTACCGCAGACAGGAGGCCACCGTGCCGCGCAGCAGACGCCACGGAAGCCAGCTCCGAAGACCTCGCCGAAGGCGCCCGCCCGCACGCCGCGCGGACGGGACGTTCATGGGCATACCGTAACCAGCCGGTGAACGCCGGTCTCATCGACGCCGACCACCTACCGTGGGCCCATGGACCTGACGTCGCCGCACCGACGCCGGCCTCAGCGCGAACGCGGAGAGACCCACGCCGTCACCAACCAGCCGCCCCCTCTCGAGCCCTACGACGCTCTGGCCACCGACCGCGCCCTCACCGAGGCGCTGGAGCGCTGGGCGCGCCCCGCGCTGGACGGAGCGGCCGGAGCCCGGCTCGCCGAGATCGGCGCGCTGACCGGGTCCCCCCGGGCCCGTGCGTGGGCGTTCGAGGCGCACCGCCATCCACCCCGCCTCGTGACGCACGACCGCTACGGCCACCGCGTGGACGAGGTGGAGTTCCATCCCGCTTGGCACGAGCTCCTCCACCACGCCGTCGGCTGGGGGCTGCACGCGACACCCTGGACGTCCACGGAGCCGCACGCCCATCTCGCCCGCGCCGCTGGCTTCTACCTGTGGAGCCAGGCGGAGGCCGGCCACGGGTGCCCGGTCTCGATGACCTACGCGTCTGTCCCCGCGCTCGGCGCCGAGCCCGACCTCGCGGCCGAGTGGACGCCACGGCTCGCCGCCACCACGTACGACCCGGGCCTGCGACCACCGGCGGCCAAGCGTGGGTGCTTGGCCGGGATGGCGATGACAGAGAAGCAAGGCGGCTCCGACGTCCGGTCCAACACCACCGTCGCCGAGCCGGTCGGGCCGGACGGCGAGTACGTCCTGACCGGGCACAAGTGGTTCTGCTCGGCACCCATGAACGACCTGTTCCTCGTGCTCGCCCAGGCACCGGGAGGGCTCACCTGCTTCGCCCTCCCACGCGTGCTCCCGGACGGCAGCCGTAACACGTTCCGCCTGATGCGGCTGAAGGACAAGCTCGGGAACCGGTCGAACGCCTCGGCGGAAGTGGAGTTCGAGTCGACGTGGGCGCGTCGGATCGGCGAGGAGGGACGTGGCGTGGCGACGATCATGGCCATGGTCGCGGCCACGCGTCTGGACTGCGTCCTGGGCTCAGCGGCGCTCATGCGCCGGGCTGTGACCGAGGCGATCTGGCACGCTCGGCACCGGCACAGCTTCGGTGGTCCCCTCGCCGACAAGCCGGCCATGGTGAACGT
This sequence comes from Thermasporomyces composti, assembly GCF_003386795.1. Taxonomy (NCBI): domain Bacteria; kingdom Bacillati; phylum Actinomycetota; class Actinomycetes; order Propionibacteriales; family Nocardioidaceae; genus Thermasporomyces; species Thermasporomyces composti. Next base: position 4,180,255 of record NZ_QTUC01000001.1, on the reverse strand, counting down.
CCTCGCCGACCTCGCCGTGGAGCAGGAGGCGGCGACCACGCTGGCCATGCGGCTCGCCGCCGCCGTCGACGCCTCGACCACCAGCCCACGCGAGCAGGCCTTGCTTCGCCTGGCATTGCCGGCGGCGAAGTACTTCATCTGCAAGCGGACGCCCAGCCTGGTCGCGGAGGCGCTGGAGTGCCTCGGCGGCAACGGCTACGTCGAGGAGTCGGGCATGCCCCTGCTGTTTCGGGAGTCACCCCTCAACTCGATCTGGGAGGGCTCGGGCTCCATCCAAGCCCTGGACGTCCTTCGCGCGTTGCGACGTGAGCCTGACGCGCTGGACGCCCTCCTCGGCGAGGTCGCCCCAGCCCGCGGCGCCGATCCTCGGCTCGACCGCGCGATCGAGCACCTCCTCGCCGCGCTCGCCGACCTGGACGAGCCGGAGTGGCGTGCTCGGCGGCTGACCGAGCGCCTGACCCTCGTCCTCCAGGGGGCGCTGCTCGTGCGTTACGCGCCGGCCGAGATCGCCGACGCGTTCTGCGCGTCACGCCTCGGTCCCGACTGGTCCGGCACGTTTGGGACGCTCCCTCGGGGCGTCGACGGACCGAACATCCTGCGTCGAGCGCTCCCGCCGCTCTGAGTGGAGCTCCCGCCCACCGCAGCACCCGGCGGATGACCGGCCACGACGCCGAACACCAGCCGGTATCCCCGCATACCGCCGATCGAGGCCCCGGCGGACATCGTGCCCGCGCCCGGAGAAGCCGACACCCGCCCTCGTGACCGGAGGGCCGGCCGCCCTCGACTAGGCTCGGACCTACCGCGACTGGCGCGACAAGGTGGAGTCAACCACCGGGGAGCGGCGTACGGGTGGGCGTGTGCCGACCCGCGCGAGCACGGGCACCGCGCGCCTGGGTGCCTGGGTCATCGAAACCCGCCGTCACCACCGCTGACCCAGGAGGAGAGCGATGACGACACACAGTGGTCCGCTGGATCTCACTGCCCGGCTGGCCGACGCCGATCCCGAGATCGCCGCGCTCGTCGAGGCGGAGGGGCGGCGCCAGTTCGAGAAGATCCGGCTGATCCCGAGTGAGAACTACGTCTCCCGGGCGGTGCTGGAGGCGACGGGCACGGTCCTCACCAACAAGTACTCCGAGGGCTACGCCCGCAAGCGCTACTACGAGGGCCAGCAGTTCATCGACGAGGTGGAGGAGCTGGCGGTCGCCCGCGCCAAGGCGCTGTTCGGTGTCGAGCACGTCAACGTCCAGCCCTACTCCGGTTCCCCCGCGAACCTCGCGATCTACCTCGCGTTCCTGCAGCCCGGCGACACGTTCCTGTCGCTCGAGCTCCCCCACGGCGGTCACCTCACCCACGGCTCTCCGGTCTCGGCGACCGGCACGTGGTTCAGGCCGGTCCACTATGGCGTGGACAAGGAGACCGGCCGGATCGACATGGACCAGGTGCGGGACATCGCCCGCCGGGAGCGGCCGAAGCTCATCTTCTGCGGCGGTACGGCGATCCCTCGCCTCATCGACTTCCCGGCGTTCGCCGAGATCGCCCAGGAGGTCGGCGCCCTGCTCGTGGCCGACATCGCGCACATCGCCGGCCTCGTCGCCGGCGGTGCCCACCCCTCCCCCGTCGGCTACGCGCCAGTGATCTCCACGACGACGCACAAGACGCTGCGCGGGCCTCGGGGCGCGATGCTCATGACCGACGCCGAGCACGCGAAGGCCATCGACAAGGCCGTCTTCCCCGGCCTGCAGGGAGGGCCGCACAACCACACGACCGCCGCGATCGCGGTGGCGCTGCGGGAGGCGGCGACCGAGGAGTTCCGACGCTACGCCCACCAGATCGTCGCCAACGCCGCCGCGCTGGCGGAGGCGCTGCTCGAGCGCGGCTTCGACCTGGTCTCCGGCGGCACCGACAACCACCTCATCCTCATCGACCTCACGAACAAGGACATCGGCGGGAAGCCGGCCGCGAAGGCCTTGGATCGGGCGGGCCTCGAGGTCAACTTCAACACCGTGCCGTTCGACCCGCGTAAGCCGTGGTCGCCCTCGGGCATCCGGATCGGGACCCCCGCGGTCACGACGCGTGGCATGACGACCGAGCACATGCCGCGTATCGCCGCGTGGATCGACGAGGCGGTGGAGGCGGCCCGCAAGGATGACGGCGAAGCGCTGGACCGGATCGCCGCCGAGGTACGCGAGTTCACCAAGGACTTCCCGATCCCGGGTTGGCCGACTCCGTGACGCCGTCGCGGTGACGCACGCGAACCAGGGCCCTCGTCGACGCCCACGAGGGCCCTGCGCTGGTTCAGGGGCCTTGCCTGTTCGGTACGAACCTGCGCCGTGCTGAGCGGTGTCGCTCCGCGCACCCATGACCGCGGTGTCGCAGATCGGACACTTTGTCTCGGATCCCGAACACGTCGTTTGCACGGCTCATCGATCACACGCAGGCTGAAGGCCATGGAAGCGCCGGTGACCCCCCTCCTCGTGGCCCGGCTTCACGTCGACCTCGGTCGCATGCGCAGCATGCTCTGTCTCGGGGCGCGCTGACGCGCCCACGTCTCCTGCCCGCCAGGATCCGTCGGGCGCTCGGTCGCGCCGCCTCCGTCTTCTCGTCGTGTCATCCGTCCCGGTCGCTTGACCGCTCCGACGAAGGACCGCTCGCCCAAGGACTGCTCCGACCAAGGAACGACATGGCCACACAGGCGTCTACCACGCCCGCTCGTGCCCGCCGCCCGGTTCGACCACCGCGCCGCCAGCGCGGCGAAGGTCAATGGGCCCTGGGCTATCGAGAGCCGCTGAACAAGAACGAGCAGATCAAGAAGGACGACGACCCGCTCAACGTCCGGGCACGCATCGAGAACATCTACGCCAAGCGGGGGTTCGACTCCATCGACCCCGCCGATCTGCGCGGTCGTTTCCGTTGGTGGGGCCTGTACACCCAGCGCCGACCGGGTATCGACGGAGGCCGCACCGCCACGCTCGAGCCTGAGGAGCTCGACGACCGCTACTTCATGCTGCGCGTGCGGATCGACGGAGGTCAGCTCAACGTCGCGCAGCTGCGGACCATCGCCGAGCTCTCCACGACCTACGCGCGCGACACCGCCGACCTCACCGACCGGCAGAACATCCAGCTGCACTGGGTGCGCATCGAGGACGTGCCCACCATCTGGGAGCGGCTGGAGGCGGTCGGCTTGCAGACCCAGGAAGCGTGTGGTGACTGTCCACGCGTCATCATCGCCAGCCCGGTCGCGGGCATCGCCGCCGACGAGATCATCGACCCCACGCCGGCCGTCCGCGAGATCGTCCGCCGCTACATCGGCAGCCCGGAGTTCTCCAACCTGCCGCGCAAGTACAAGACCGCCCTCACGGGCCACCCGCTCCACGACGTCGCCCCCGAGGTCAACGACGTGGCCTTCGTCGGAGTCCGGCACCCTGAGCACGGTCCCGGGTTCGACCTGTGGGTCGGCGGCGGCCTCTCCACCAACCCCATGCTGGCCCAGCGGCTCGGCGCCTTCGTGCCGCTGGAGGAGGTACCCGAGGTCTGGTGGGCGGTCACCAGCGTCTTCCGGGACTACGGCTACCGCCGGCTCCGACATCGCGCCCGGCTGAAGTTCCTCGTCGCCGACTGGGGCTTGGCCAAGTTCCGGGAGGTCATGGAGCAGGAGTACCTCCACCGCAGGCTGCTCGACGGTCCGGCGGCCGAGCCGCCAGCCGTGCCAGGCGACCACGTGGGGATCCATCGCCAGAAGGACGGCCGCTACTACGTCGGGGTCGCTCCCGTGGCCGGCCGAGTGTCGGGGAGCACGCTCGGCAAGGTGGCCGAGATCGTGGCCGCGCACGGGTCAGATCGGATCCGGACGACGCCCTACCAGAAGCTGCTCGTGCTCGACGTGGCGGAGGACAAGGTCGAGTCGTTGGTGACGTCCCTCGCCGACGTTGGGCTCGAGGCGCGCCCCTCGGTGTGGCGTCGGAACACGATGGCCTGCACCGGGATCGAGTACTGCAAGCTCGCGATCGTCGAGACGAAGGCACTCGCGCGGCGGCTCGTCGACGAGCTGGAACGCCGCGTACCCGAGCTCGACGTCCCCATCACCATCAACGTCAACGGCTGTCCCAACTCCTGCGCCCGTATCCAGGTCGCTGACATCGGCCTCAAGGGCCAGATCGTGCTCGACCGGCAAGGCCGTCAGGTGGAGGGATTCCAGGTGCACCTCGGTGGCGGCTTGGGTGTCGACGCCGGCTTCGGTCGCAAGCTGCGCGGTCTCAAGGTCACCGCCGCCGAGCTTCCGGACTACGTCGAGCGGGTCGTTCGCCGCTACCTCGACCAGCGTGAGCCAGGCGAGCGATTCGCCCACTGGGTCACGCGCGCTCCGGAGGAGGCGCTCACGTGAGCGAACGTGCCACCCCCTTCTACTGCCCCTACTGCGGGGACGAGGATCTGCGGCCCTCGGAGGACCGCCACGGCGCGTGGCATTGCCGGGCCTGCACGCGGGTGTTCTCGCTTCGCTTCATCGGACTGGGAGTTCGGTCATGAGTCTGTGCGCCACGTTGCCGCAGCAAGGTGGGCGTGATGAGGCCACGCTGCGGGCTTTGGCCGAGCGCGCGGGTCAGGAGCTGGAGGACGCCACGGCACACGAGATCGTGCGGTGGGCGGCCGAGACGTTCGGTGAGCGCCTCTGCGTCACCTCCTCGATGCAGGACACGGTGTTGGCCCACCTGGCGTCCTCCGTCGTCCCTGGGATCACGGTCGTCTTCCTCGACACCGGCTACCACTTCCCCGAGACGCTCGGTACCGCGGACGCGGCGTCGGCGACCTTGCCCATCAAACTCGTCACGGTACGGCCCCGGCAGACCGTGGCCGAGCAGGACGCGACCCTGGGCCCGGACCTGTTCCGTCGGAACCCCGACCTGTGCTGCCAGCTCCGCAAGGTGGCTCCGCTCGAGCGCGCGCTCGCCCCCTACGACGCGTGGGCGACGGGGATTCGCCGCGAGGAGTCGCCCGCTCGCGCGAACACGCCCGTGGTCTCCTGGGACGCTCGCCGGCGCAAGGTCAAGATCGCTCCGTTGGCCCGCTGGACCCAAGCCGACGTCGACGCCTACATCGCCGAGCACGGCCTCCTGGTCAACCCGCTCCTCTACGACGGGTACCCCTCGATCGGCTGCTGGCCCTGCACCCGCAGAGTCGAGGACGGCGAGGACGCCCGGGCCGGCCGGTGGCCAGGACTCGCCAAGACCGAGTGCGGTATCCATACGTGACTCCGCGATACCCCCTGCTGCTGGACCTCGCCGGTCGGCGGGCCGTCGTGGTCGGAGGTGGACCGGTCGCCGCTCGACGTGCCCGTGGGCTCCTCGACGCCGGGGCCGACGTCCTCGTGGTGGCTCCGACGCTGTGTGAGGAGCTCGCCGAGCTGGCCGCCGTCCAGGCGGTGACCTGGCGGTCGAGGGAGTACGCCAGGGCTGACCTCGACGACGCCTGGGTGGTGCACACGGCCACCGGCCACCCCGAGGTCGACGACCAGGTCGCCGCCGACGCGGAGCACGCCCGTGTCTGGTGCGTGCGAGCCGACGACGCCTCCCGGTCGGCGGCGTGGACACCCGCCGTCGCCCGAGTGGACGACATCACCGTGGCGGTCTCCGCGGGCGGCGACCCCCGCCGTGCCCGGGCCATCACCGGCGCGATCGCCGCGTCACTCCAGACCGGCGAGCTGCCGACGCGCCGACACCGGCCGGGCGGGCACGTCGCCCTCGTCGGCGGAGGGCCAGGTGACCCGGGTCTCATCACCACCCGAGGCCGGCGCCTGCTCGCCGAGGCCGACGTCGTGGTCGTCGACCGACTCGCCCCCAGGGCGCTGCTCGACGAGCTCGACCCCGACGTCGAGGTGGTCGAGGCCGGCAAGGGGCCGCACGGCCACACGCTGTCGCAGCAGGAGATCAACGAGCTGCTCGTCGCGCGTGCCCGTGCCGGGCAACGCGTGGTCAGACTCAAAGGTGGTGATCCCTTCGTCTTCGGTCGTGGGGCGGAAGAGGCGATCGCCTGCGCCGCCGCGGGCGTCCCCTGCACCGTCGTCCCGGGCGTGACCAGCGCCGTCGCGGTACCCGAGGCCGCTGGCATCCCCGTGACCCACCGTGGACTCGCACGGCAGTTCACCGTGGTCTCCGCCCACGGGGCCGGCGACAGCGCCGGACCGGACTGGTCGGCTCTCGCCGCTCAGGAGGGCACCCTCGTCGTCCTCATGGGAGCCGCCCACGTCGAGACGGTCGCGACGGCGCTGCTCCGGGCAGGTCGGCCGCCCGACACGCCGACGGCGATCATCGAGAGAGGCACCCTGCCCGACCAGCGCACGATCACCGCGACGCTGGCCACCATCGCCGACGAGGCGACCCACCAGGGTGTCCGCTCCCCCGCCGTGATCGTCGTCGGCGAGGTCGTGTCGCTGGCGGCGAGAATCGGTGCGGTCTGACGAAGGACCCGTCACACGCGGCGACCCACCAGTCGCCCGCCGCAACACTTCCCTCACGTGAGGCGTGAGAGCCTGGCAAGATTCCACACCAAAGTGAGAGAAGAGGGTGCATGGTAGAGGTCTGGCCGGGCTCGCCGTATCCGCTGGGAGCCACGTTCGACGGCGCGGGCACGAACTTCGCGCTGTTCAGCGAGATCGCCGACGCGGTCGAGCTCTGTCTGTTCGACGCCGACGGTCAGGAGACCAGGGTCGAGCTCACCGAGCGAGAGGCGTCGGTGTGGCACGGCTACCTCCCCCGCGTCGGACCCGGCCAGCGGTACGGCTTCCGTGTCCACGGTCCGTACGAGCCGGCGACCGGCCACCGGTGCAATCCCGCGAAGCTCCTGCTGGACCCGTACGCCAAGGCGATCGAGGGCGAGATCGACTGGGACGAGGCGCTGTTCTCCTACCACTTCGGCGACCCGGACTCGCTCAACACACTGGACTCCGCGCCGCACACGATGAAGTCGGTGGTGGTCAATCCGTACTTCGACTGGCAGGACGACCGTCATCCGCGCCACCCCTACCACGAGACCGTCATCTACGAGGCCCATGTCAAGGGGTTGACGATCCAGCACCCTGACATCCCCGAGGCATTGCGCGGCACCTACGCAGGTTTGGCCTCACCGCCGATGATCGACCACCTCCGGTCCCTTGGCGTGACCGCGGTCGAGCTCATGCCCGTGCACCAGTTCGTCCACGACAGCACCCTGGTGCAGCGAGGTCTTCGCAACTACTGGGGCTACAACACCATCGGCTACTTCGCGCCACACAACGCCTACGCGGCCTCCGGTCAGCTGGGCGAGCAGGTGCAGGAGTTCAAGGCGATGGTGCGCGCTCTGCACCGGGCGGGCATCGAGGTCATCCTCGACGTGGTCTACAACCACACCGCCGAGGGCAACCACCTCGGACCCACGCTCGCCTTCCGAGGAATCGACAACGCCGCCTACTACCGGCTCGTCGACGATGACCCGCGCTACTACATGGACACCACGGGGACCGGCAACAGCCTGCTCATGCGCCACCCGTATGTCCTGCAGCTCATCATGGACTCCCTGCGGTACTGGGTGACCGAGATGCACGTCGACGGGTTCCGGTTCGACCTGGCGGCGACGCTCGCCCGCCAGTTCCACGAGGTCGACCGGCTGTCGGCGTTCTTCGACCTCGTCCAACAGGACCCGATCGTCTCGCAGGTCAAGCTGATCGCTGAGCCGTGGGATGTCGGACCGGGTGGCTACCAGGTCGGCAACTTCCCACCGGTGTGGACGGAGTGGAACGGCAAGTACCGCGACTGCGTTCGCGACTTCTGGCGAGGTCGTCCGGCCACGCTCGGCGAGTTCGCGATGCGACTCACCGGGTCGTCGGACCTCTATGAGGACGACGGGCGCAAGCCGTACGCGTCGATCAACTTCATCACCGCCCACGACGGCTTCACGTTGCGCGACCTGGTCAGCTACAACACCAAGCACAACGAGGCCAACGGCGAGCACAACCGCGACGGCACCTCCGACAACCGCTCCTGGAACTGCGGCGTCGAGGGACCGACCGACGATCCGGACATCCTTGCCCTGCGAGACCGACAGTGCCGCAACTTCCTGGCGACGCTGTTCTTGTCCCAGGGAGTCCCCATGATCTCGCACGGCGACGAGCTGGGCCGGACGCAGCACGGCAACAACAACGCCTACTCCCAAGACAACCCCATCTCTTGGATCGACTGGCAGAACGTCGACGAGCGGCTCCTGGAGTTCACCCGGACCGTGAGCCGCCTACGCGCGGAGCACCCGGTCTTCCGAAGGCGACGCTTCTTCGACGGCCTCGGTCGAGGCGGCCTCGGCGACATCGCCTGGCTCAAGCCGGACGGGACGGAGATGACCGACCAGGACTGGACGACCGGCTTCGCCAAGTCGCTCACGGTGTTCCTCAACGGTGACGCGATCCGCGAGCCGGGGCCGCAGGGTGAGCGGATCGTCGACGACTCGTTCCTGCTGTTGTTCAACGCCTCCGAAGAGGACCTGGAGTTCACCCTTCCGCCCCGCCACTACGGGTCGCTCTGGGTCCCGGTTCTCGACACCGCCGACGACGAGCTGCGGGACCGTCAGCACCTGCTCGCAGGAGAGCGCCTGAAGCTGATCTCGCGCTCTCTCGTAGTCCTGAAACGTTCCTCCCAGCTCACGGCCCGCTGACCGACCAGCCCCGCGCGTTCTGGCTCGCCGAACATCTGGTGGGATCGTCTCGTGCGCATGCTCATGCCTCGATACAGCGACGTCGAGCTCGACGACACCGCGCTGGCAGACCTCTACCGGTTCCCCACCGGCCGCCGCTGGGTCCGCGCCACCTTCATCTCGACCGTCGACGGCGCCGCCCAAGGCCCCGACCACAAGTCGGGTTCTCTGTCCGGCCCGGCCGACCGGCGCGTGCTGGCCTTGCTTCGCGCCTTGTCCGACGTCGTGCTCGTCGGCGCCACGACCGCACGAGTCGAGGGCTACCGCCCAGCAGACATCAGGCCAGCGTTCGCCCCGATCAGAGCCTCCCTCGGGCTGCCTCCCACCCCGCCCATCGCCATCGTCACGCACTCCCTCGACGTCCCCGGCCCGCTGCTCGACGACCCTCGCACCATCGTGCTCACGTCAGCCGACACCGATCCGGAGCGTCGGGCTCGGCTGGCCGAGCGCGTGGACGTCGTCGTGGCGGGCCGTCAGTGGGTGGACGCCGCCGCCGCGATGACCGCTCTGGAGGAGCGAGGACACACCCGCATCCTCTGCGAAGGCGGGCCGACGTTCTTCGCCTTCTTGGCCCGTGGCGGCTTGATTGACGACCTGTGCCTGACGATCTCGCCCTCCCTGGAGGCTGGTTTCGCGCCTCGCATCGCCAACGGCCTGGAGCTGGCCGAGCCGGCGCGGCTCGAGCTGGCGATGCTGCTCGAGGATCAGGGGTTCCTTTTCACCCGGTACCTCGTCACGCGCTAGCGTCGCGGCCGGCCCCACGGGGCGGCCTGGCGGCCACCGCGAGCTCGGCCGGTTCGTGCCGGCAGGCAGGATAGGGGTATGCGACTTCCGGTCATGCCTCCGGTCGCGCCGATGCTGGCGAAACCGATCAAGCACATCCCCCACGGCGAGTACTCCTACGAGCCGAAGTGGGATGGCTTCCGTTCCATCGTCTTCCGCGACGGCGACGACGTCGAGATCGGCAGCCGGAACGAGCGACCTATGACGCGCTACTTCCCTGAGCTTGTCGACGCCGTCAAGCAGAGCCTGCCGGCTCGCTGCGTCATCGACGGTGAGATCGTCATCCCCAACGCCGAAGGCGTACGCCTCGATTTCGACGCGCTGCAGCAGCGAATCCATCCGGCACAAAGCCGCGTGCGGCTGCTCGCCCAGCGGACCCCTGCCCACTTCGTCGCCTTCGACCTGCTCGCCCTGGATGACACCAACTACTGCGGCCGTCCGTTCGCCGAACGGCGAGCCGCGCTCGTCGAGGCGCTCGCCGACGCCGGTCCGCGGATCCACGTCACGCCGGCGACGACCGACCGAAGCCTCGCCGAACGATGGTTCCGGCAGTTCGAGGGAGCCGGTCTGGACGGTGTGATCGCCAAGCCGCTCAACGGCACGTACGAGCCGGACCGCCGGGTGATGTTCAAGGTCAAGCACGAGCGCACCGCCGACTGCGTCGTCGCCGGCTACCGGCTGCACAAGAGCGGACCCGACGCCATCGGCTCGCTGCTCCTCGGCCTCTACACCGACGCCGGCGACCTCGCCAACGTCGGGGTCATCGGCGCCTTCCCTCTCGCCCGCCGCCGGGAGCTGTTCCGCGAGCTCCAGCCGTTGGTCACGACCTTCGACGACCACCCATGGTCCTGGGCGGCCCAGGAAGCCGGTACTCGCACGCCCCGCAACGCCGAGACCAGCCGATGGAGCCGAGGCAAGGACCTGTCGTTCGTACCGCTACGGCCGGAGCGGGTGGTCGAGGTCCGCTATGACCACATGGAGGGGAATCGGTTCCGTCACACCGCGCAGTTCGTCCGGTGGCGACCGGACCGAGACCCGCGGTCGTGCACCTACGCGCAGCTGGAGGAGCCGGTCCGCTTCGACCTGGGAGCCATCCTCGGCCTCAAGCCGTGACCTGACAGCTCGGCCAGGACACAGCCTCGAGTACGGCCCGGGTCAGCGACACGCGGGTCTTTGCGCACCCCGCCTCGGCGCGAGACGATGGCCGCGAGGCCCGAGGAGGTGCCGCATGTACCAGGTCGTGCTCCTCATCGAGAAGCCCTTGTCGGACGCCGACGCCCGGCAGATCGCCGGGCTCTACACAATCGGCGCCGAACCCACCCACGTCCATGTCCTTCTGCCGGTCGAAGACGCGTCGGCACGGGTGGAATCGGCCCTCGGATCCCTCGCCGCCAGCGAGATCCTCGCCACCTCCGCACTGAACTTCCCCGAGGTCGACTTGGCGAAGATTCAACGCGAGATCGCCGAGCGGAGTCAGGCAGCGCTCGAGCAGAGCGTGAACGCGCTCGTTCGGCACGGCTGCTACGCCGACGGCGAGGTGACCACGGCGGACCCGGTCGACGCGCTGGCCGCCGCCGTGGAAGCCCGCCAAGCTTCCGAGGTCGTCATCCTCACCCGCCCCCACCTGGTCGCGGAATTCTTCCACTTCGACTGGACGTCCAAGGCCCGCCGCCGGTTGGGAGTCCCCTGCCTGCACCTCATCGAGCACAAGGACGGCGACTCCCCCTCCCAACAGATCGACGACACGGTCCGCGGTGGGTAGTCCTGCGGCACCGCGCAGCGGCTATCCAGAGCTCGGCGACATCGTGGAATCCAGGGCGGAAATCTGCTGGGCGAAGAAGGTCCGCTGCACGACGTTGTCCGTCAAGGCGATCGCCCGCTGATACTCCTCCCGCGCCGCGTCGTTGTGCCCGAGCCGGCTCAGCAGACTGGCTCGGACAGCCGGCAGCAAGTAGTAGCGCGGCAGATCCGCGTCCAGCCCTTCCAACAGACGCAACGCGGCGGCCGGTCCTTCCGCCTCCGCTACCGCCACGGCACGGTTGAGCCGCACCACCGGTGAACCGGTCAAAGCCTCCAACCTCGCGTACAGCGTGGCGATCGCCGTCCAGTCGGTCTGGTCGGTGGAGGGCGCCACGGCGTGCTCAGCCGCGATCGCCGCCTGAAGGAGGTACGACGTCTCACGTCCGAAGGACATCGCGCGCCGCAGGTGCCTCAGCCCTTCGACGATCTCCGACTGGTGCCAGCGGGTACGGTCCTGGTCGGCGAGCAGCACCGGCCGGCCATGCTCGTCGACACGGGCGTCGCGCCGCGAGTGCTGGAAGAGCATGAGCGCGAGAAGGGCGGAAGGGTCCGGCTGGTCAGGAAGGAGCGAGACCACGACCTGGGTGAGGCGGATAGCCTCCTCACACAGGCTCGATCGGAGCACCACATCTCCCGAGCTGGCGGCGTACCCTTCGGTGAAGATCAGGTAGAGCACCGCGAGAACGCCGTCGAGGCGTTCGAGGAGCTCGTCGTCGGCGGGTACCCGGTAGGGAATCTTGGCGGCCGCGATCTTCTTCTTCGCGCGGGTCAGACGAGCGGCCATGGTCGCCTCGGAGGTCAGGAAGGCCCGTGCGATCTCCGCGGTTGTCAGACCACCCACCAGCCGGAGCGTCAACGCGACCCGAGCATCCATCGTGAGCGCCGGATGACAGCAGACGAAGATCAGGCGCAGACGTTCGTCGGGGATCGCGGCGTCCTCCGCGTCCGCGAGAACCTCCTCCTCAGGCGCGGCCATGGGATCGGTGTCGACGACGAGCAAGGGAAGCTTGCGCGCGAAAGTGGTCTCGCGCCGGATCCGATCGAGCCCTCGTCGGCGAGCCGTTGTCAAGAGCCACGCCTCCGGCCGATCCGGAACCCCGGTGTCGGTCCAGGTACGGACCGCTTGCTCGAAGGCGTCCGCGAGCGACTCCTCGGCGATGTCAAGGCTGCGCAGCTGACCGGCCAGCAACGCGAGGAGACGCCCCCACCTCCCGAGCGAACACCTCCCGGACGGCGGCGGTCACGGCCGCCTCGTCGGCTCCAGTCTCGGCTTGCCTGGCGACGGGACGCTTGGTCATCTCACGCCTTTCGCGCGCGGCTGGGCTGCACACGCTTCGGCTCGCCCGGCATCTTGGGGTAGTCGGGAGGGTAAGGCAGGTCACCCAGCCCGTGGTCTCGTTCGTCGCGCTCGGCCATCTCCAGCAGCGGTTCGATCGAGAAGGCGTGACGCGTCAGCTCCTCGTGGAGGTCACCGACCTCGTCGAAGCGCTTCGGCATCGTGACGAGGTCGAAGTCCTCGGGAACGACATTCTCCAGTTCGTCCCACCGCACGGGCGCGGACACCAGCGCGCGAGGCGTCGGCCGAACCGAGTACGCCGAGGCGATCGTGCGGTCGCGTGCCGCCTGGTTGTAGTCGACGAACACCCTCGCCCCGCGCTCCTCCTTCCACCACGAGATCGTCACCGCGTCCGGCAGACGGCGCTCCAGCTCTCGCCCGAACGCGATCAGTGCCCGGCGTACCTCGACGAAGGTCCAGCGCGGCTCGATCGGCACGTAGACGTGGAGGCCCCGGCCGCCCGAGGTCTTCGGCCACCCCTCCATGCCGAGCTCGTGCAACAGCGCCCTGACGTGCGGCGCGATCCGAACCGCGTCGGAGAAGTCGGTGCCCGGTTGCGGGTCCAGGTCGATGCGGATCTGGTCCGGGTGGTCGACGTCAGGCCGACGGACCGGCCAGGGGTGGAACGTCAACGTGCCCAGGTTCACCGCCCAGGCCACGACCGCCAGTTCTGTGGGACAGATCTCGTCGGCGGTGCGTCCGCTCGGGAACGTGATGCGGGCGGTCTCCACCCACGGTGGCGCGCCCTTGGGGACCCGCTTCTGGTAGAAGGCGTCCCCGCGCGCCTCCCCTCGCGTGCTGAGCTTGGCACCGGGGACCACACCCCCGGGCCAGCGTTCGAGCGTGGTGGGCCGCTCACGAAGGGCACCGAGGATGCCGTCACCGACGGCGAGGAAGTACCGGACGACGTCCCGCTTGGTGAACCCACGCTCGGGAAAGTACAGTTTGTCCGGGTTCGAGATGCGGACGGTGCGACCGGCCACCTCGATCTCCTCGTAGGGCGTCGCCATGACCGCACGCTAGCGTCCCCCACCCCCACGGTGCGTCACGGCACCCGGACGAGAGGTGCTCCTTCCGGCGATCGCCGTGTGGGCATACTGAGCCGCACCGACGACGCGTTGACGATGGGACGGCGATGGGCACCAACCCAGAGCACATGGACCAACCAGAGCAGAACCGTGACACCGACGCGGCCACTCCGGGGGACGCGCAGTCCTCGCCGGCGCCTGCGGCGGGACCGCCGGATGCAGGCCATCCCGTTCCTCCTCACACGGGAGCGCCGACAGCTGCCGGGGCTGCGCTGGCCCCGCTGGGACCTGGACCCCACCCGACACCGCCGCCACCCACCTGGGGGCCAGCGGGACCTCCGCCGCCAGGCGGCCCGCCTTCCCAGCCGGGACCACTGGCCGGTCCACCTCCACCACCTCCTCCACCCGGTGGTTCGGCGCCCCCGGCTCACGGCTGGGGACCACCTGGCGGATGGCCCCATGCGGGCCCCGGTCCGGCCACGCCTGCATCCCCGCCGACAGGGCCTAACAAGGTCGTGATCATCCTCGTCATCGCCGTCGTCGTGGTCCTCGTCGGCGCCGTGGTGGCGTGGTTCGCCCTTGGTCACTCCCTGGAAGAGCGAGGCCCGTCCTCGACTGGGGCCGTGATCCCGTTCGATGCGCAAGGCCTCCTCGACAACGGGTGAGTCGCAGCTGACTCACCCACGAGGAGCTGACCACTCGGAGGAGGCCCGGAGCAGTCGATGAGTCGCTCGCGAAGCTGACCGCTGACATGGTCGGGCGTGGAGCCCGTGACCCACACCGGCTCCACGCCCGAGTTGTGCTCGTCAGAGGCCGCCACCGATGACCGGCGGCGGGGCGTCGTCGTCAGCGCCCCACACGTCCTCGTCCTCCTCGAGGTAGGTGTTGCGCTGCTGGTCCTGGCCGGCGTCGTGACCGCCCATGCCAGCGCCCATCATCGGCATCATGCCGCCGCGCAGGCCCGCCGCTCCGGAACCAGCACCGGGGACACCTCCCGCGACGCCCGGCGAACCACCGACACCAGCGCCCGCGACGCCCGCGCCTGGGCCAACCCCGGGGGCACCGGGGCCACCGACTGCGCCCGCACCTGGACCGGCTCCACCGCCGATACCCGCGCCGCTCGGCCCGCCGGGCAGTCCACCGGCTCGTGCGGTCTCGGTCCCGGTGTCGTAGTCGCCGTCCGGGTAGCCGTCTGGCCACTGCTCGCCGTCCGGGATCCCGTCGTCGTTGTGGTCCGGGTCGTTCGGGAACGGGTCGATGTCATCGGGGATGCCGTCCCCGTCACTGTCCGGACGTGGGAACTCCTCCGGGATCTCGTCAGGGAACTTGTCGTGCGGCCCAGATGGATCCTGAGGTCGGGGATCGTACGGATCAGTCGGCGGAATATTGGGATCCCGCGTATCGTCCGGCCCGGGGATCTCGTCCGGTCCCTTCGGTCCCTCCGGCCCAGTGGGACCGCCAGGTCCCTTCGGATCCGGCAGGTTGGTCTCTGGCGGCGAGCTGGGACCTTTCGGGCCATCCGGAAGGCCGGGGCCGCCAGGCCCGCCGGGGCCACCAGCCCCCGTGGGGCCGCCGCCCCCCGGAACGTCAGCGCCTTGTCCCCCGATCTGCGGCACCTGCTGGGGCGGTGAGGGCATGTCCTGCCCGCCCTCGCTCAACTTCTCCTCGAGCTCCCTAGCCGTCTGCTTGCAAGTCTCCTCATGTTCCTTGTTGAACTCGCACCAGATGTAAAACTTGGTGAAGTCCCAATGGTCTCTAGGCCAAACATAGACGAGGTAGAGGGGGCCGTCTTCCGTCCTCGTGCCGATCCCCGCCTCGGAGTAATATCCCCACATTTCATCTTCGGGGATTTCCGTCTTGTGCTTCTTCGGGATCTCGACCGGCTCGCCATTCTTGAGGACCCAATACTTGAGGCCGAAGGACCCACTCGGCTTTTGGCCCCTCATGCTCAGCGAGAACTCGCCGCCCTCTTTCCGATCGTCACCGATCCACGGCAGGCTCGGACTCTTCTCCCACGTGAGGGCGCTGGCGAGCTCCTCCTTGAGGTCGTTGAAGATCTGTTTATATCCCCTGGAAAACTCCGCTCGCTCCAAGGGGTCTGTAGCGTCGATGGAGGAAGGGATGACGATATCGGAGTCACACCGCCGCGCGACCTGATAGGCGTAGTAGATGACCTCGTTGACCTTGGTCTTGAACGCCTCCGCGGCCTCACCCTTCCAGACTTCGAGGACCCTGTCGAGCTCCCTTCTTATCTGGTCGGCAATGCCATTCTCGCCACCGATCTGTTCACCCACCTGTCCCCACAGATCGGCAACGTTCTGGAACGATTCCGGCCACGGAAAATGCTCTCTCTCCCACCCACTGGGGGCGTTCGTGACGTTTTCATAGCGCAATCCCAGCAGGCGCCAGAGGATGTCGACGTGCGGCAGGCTGCTCAGCGCGGGCGTGTCACCCATCGGTCAGTCCCTCCCTCACTCCGGCCTCGGTCCCGCTGGATTGTCGTTCTCCGACTGCTGGTCACCCTCCGGCTGCTGGTCCCCGCCACGAGTCTGACCACCGTCTGGCGGAGTCGCCGCGCCGAGAAGCGCCTCGATGTCCCGAGACTTCGCGCTGTTGAACTCCTCAGCCGTCCGGTAGCGCTTGGCTACCTCGCGGGTCGCGTCACCGAGTGCCCGCAGGAGCCCTCTCAGCTGCTGAAAGGCCTCCGACATCTCTCGGATCTTCTGGTTGTAGGTGTTGTGGAACGTCTCTGCCGCGGCGTAACTGCCCGCGCACGGATAGAGGGGGGCACCATTGGGCCCGTAGACGTCAACGTCGGAATGGACCAGCTTGTACGCCGGTCGGTTCGCGTCCTCGAGGTCGTCCGCGAGCTCGTCCATGCGCCTCGCGAAATGCTCGAGGTCTGCTGGGTCGATCTGGGTGTCGCCAACCGCCATCGCCTGAACACTCCCCGTCGTCGTCGTGGTTCGGGTCGCCGGCAGGACCACGCCGCGGGGAACGGTGCGCGCCCCCGCCCGAGTAGCGATCGTCCATGCTGGGGACGACGGTACGCGAAAGTGACCTTGTGCCGCACTTCGGGTCCATCGGATTGTGGATAACTTCGGGGACGACCCCGTCGAAGTCACGGACGTCGACGCACCAGCACCGGCGGGCGACGACGTAGGGTCGAGGTATGCCCGAGAAGGTGGTCAAGGCCGAGGAGGAGTGGCGGCGCGAGCTGTCACCGGAGGAGTACTACGTGCTGCGCCTGGCCGGTACCGAGCCGCCCGGCACCGGTGAGTACCTCCACAACGAGCAGGTCGGCGTCTACCGCTGCCGAGCGTGTGGCGCGGAGCTCTTCCGCAGCGAGACGAAGTTCGACAGCCACTGTGGCTGGCCGTCGTTCTGGTCCCCCATGGCCGGCGACCGGGTGCGCCTGCTCGAGGACCGCTCGCACGGCATGGTGCGTACCGAGGTGCGCTGCAGCCGATGCGACTCCCACCTGGGCCACGTCTTCGAGGGCGAGGGCTACCCCACCCCGACGGACCAGCGTTACTGCATCAACTCCATCGCGCTCACCTTCGAGCCCGCCCAGCAAGCAGAGCCAGACCACCAGTCGGAGCGGAAGGCCTAGGCCAACCGCCCTTCCGGCCACCTCGCTCGACCACCTCGCTGGCAGCGTGACGGCACCTGCCGGCCGCGCTCGTCACGCACCGAGCAGGCTCGCGGACACCCGCGCCTCAGGCGCCCACCAGCGTCCCTCATGCCGACTCGGACGGGCGCTCGCCAGGTAGGACTTCCTGGAGGGCGGCTGCAGCGGCGAGCAGCTCGTCCTGCAGCGGGGAGAGGACCTGTACGTCCTCCGGCAGGTCGCCGGAGAACACCGGGCGGACCTCGAAGACCAGGTCGAGGATCTGCTCGCGGGTGAACGTGCCCGTTCGGAGCCGGTAGGTCTCACCGGAGAGCCGGCGGTACTCGCTCATGCGCTCCCGCCAAGCGGGGTTCGACATGCGCGCCTCGTTGGCTCGCATCGCGTCGACCAGTCGGTCGAGAGCTTGTTCCAGGCGCGCGAGCTGCTCTCGACGTCGGTCGACGTCCAACGTGAGCGGCGGCGGTGGCGCCAGATCGTCCTTGCCGTTGAAGACTCGTCGTAACCAGCGCACGGCGTTCCCCTCGTCGTCCTCCGTGTCGACGCCCATCATGGCGTAGAGGAACGCGCGCTCGAAGCGCGGCGACGCGCGACCGCGACACCAGCCGCGGTCGCGAGTGGGCCTGGGCGTCCGGAGAGAGTCGCGCCGACGCTGGCCGCGATCAGGGCAGCTGGTTCAGGATGTCGACGATCGGCTTGCGGCGACCGACGAAGAACGGCACCTCGAGCCGGGTGTGCAGACGGGCACGCGCACCGCGGAGGTGCCTGATCAGGTCGGTGATGCGGTACAGCTCGTCAGCCTCGAACGCCAAAATCCACTCGTAGTCACCGAGCCCGAACGACGCCACCGTGTTGGCCCGCACGTCCGGATACCCCTGGGCCATCCGCCCGTGCTCGGCGAGCATCTCCCGCCGCTCCTGCTCGGGAAGGACGTACCACTCGTAGGAGCGGACGAACGGGTAGACGCTGACGTACTGGCGAGGCGGCTCACCGGCGAGGAACGCCGGCAGGTGGCTTCGGTTGAACTCGGCCGGCCGATGCAGACCCATCTGGGACCACACCGGCGCGAGCAGTCCGCCGACCGCGGTCCGCCGGAAGCGGTTATACGCCTCTTGGAGATCGTCGGCTGACGGGGCGTGCCACCAGATCATCACGTCGGCGTCAGCTCGCAGACCGGAGACGTCGTAACTGCCACGGACGACGACGTCCTTGCTGCTCAGCTGCTCGAAGAGAACCTCGACCTCCTGCGCGAGCGGCCCACGGTCGCGATCACCGAAGGGCTCGCGGATCCGGAACACCGACCACATGGTGTAACGGATCACGTCGTTGAGGTCGGGGGTGGGCTGGGCGGTGGTGTTCGGATCCGTCATGCCTGCATTCTCTCCGGCGACGTGAGCGCGCCGAGCACCTGGGTCGCCGCCTGGCGCGCGCTCGCCACGCAGGCGGGGATCCCCAACCCCTCGTAGGCGGCGCCCGCCACGGCCAGCCCTGGGAGCGCGGCGACCGCGGCGCGGATCCGCGCGACGCGGTCATGGTGCCCGACGGCGTACTGCGGCAATCCACCGCGCCACCGGGTGACGTGACTTGCGAGAGGTCGACCCGTGACTCCCGTCACATCCCTCAGGTCAGTGAGCGCGCCGCGCACCAGGTCAGCGTCGTCACGGTCCAGGTCGTCTGTCTCGCCATGCCGACCCACCGAGCAGCGGACGACCTCGATCTCGGGTGCCCGCTCCGCCAGCCACGGCCACTTCCGGGACGAGAAGGTCGCGGCCTTGATGAGACGGCGTTCCACGGGCGGAACGAGGAACCCCGAACCAGTCAGCGGGGATGGAAACGCCGACCTCGGGAAGGTCAGCACGATCGTGGCCATGCTGGCGTACTCGATGCCGGCGAGATCAGCGGCGGCACCGGGGGCCACGTCGGACAGCAGGCGACTGGCGGCCGGGGCGGGACAGGCCAGGACCACGCCGTCGGCGTGCACCACCTCGGAGTCCGTCGTCGATCCCACGACGAGCCGCCATCCTGTCGTCGTCCGCCGCAGTTCGCGGACCGTGGCGTTCACCCGCACCGTCGCCTTGGCGGCGGTCGCCACCGCGGGGACCAAGCCGCCTACTCCCCCGTCCAGGCCCGCGAACACCGGCTGGTCGGACGAGGACGCCGACGCGGAGGACGCAGACGCAGCGGCAGCCGTGGCCTTGGCGCGCGCCGCCGCCCGGACCAGGGACGGGTCCTTCCGCAGGAAGGGCACGAGCTGCGGCATCGTCGCGCGCAGCGACAGCTGGTCGGCGTGACCGGCATACACCCCACCGAGCAGCGGCTCGATCAACCGATCGACGATCTCGCGGCCGAGTCGCTCCGTGGCGTACTGGCCCACGGACACGTCGCCGTCGAGGCCGGGGCCCGGGAGCTCGAGGTCCCGCGCGACGCGGGCGACCCCGTCCGGACTGAGGACACCGCTGCTCTCCACGGCCGCCAGGTCGGCGGGCACGCCCATGACGGTGCCGATGGGCACTGGTCGGAGCGCCCCGTACGACCAGATGCTCGACGACGTCGTGCCGGGATACCGCAGCCGCGCCTCGAGGCCGACCGCGCGGGCGAGGTCGACCGCCTCCGGTCGACGGTTGAGCATCGCCTCGGCGCCGGTGTCGACGGGGACGTCGCCGACCTCGACGGTCTGCAGCTTGCCCCCTAGTCGCGCGGAGGCTTCGACCAGTGTGATCGCCAGGTCGTCTCCACCAGCCTGGCGAAGGAACCATGCCGCCGAGACACCCGTGATTCCACCACCGACAACCACCACGTGCGCCATGGGCCCACCTTCCCAGACCGGCGTCCCCCGCTCCCAGCCCACCCCGCCTCGCTCGTCACCGGACCCGCTCGGTCCGCTGACGAGCCGATTCGGCGTGGACGAAGTCGACGAGACGGGCGAGGACGTCCGGGTCGGTCTGCGGGAGGACACCGTGGCCGAGGTTGAAGACGTGGCCGGGCGCGTGGCGACCCATGGCGAGAATCGCGCGAACCCGCTCAGCCACCGCCTCCCACGGCGCCAGGACGAGCGCCGGGTCGAGGTTCCCCTGGACAGCGCGCCCGCGCACGCGGGTGATCGCGGCGTCCAACGGCACCCGCCAGTCGACCCCGACCACCTCGGCGCCGGCCTCGGCCATGAGCCCGAGCAGCTCGCCCGTGCCCACACCGAAGTGGATGCGGGGCACGCCGAGCTCGCCGACCTCCTCGAGAACCGCCCGCGAGTACGGCAGGACGAAGCGCTCGTAGTCGGCGGGTGCCAACGCGCCCGCCCAGGAGTCGAACAGCTGCACGGCTGACGCGCCCGCCTCGACCTGCACGCGGAGGAAGGCCGCCGAGATCCGGGCGAGCCGCGAGAGCAGCGCGTGCCAGACGTCGGGCGCCCCGTACATGAGGGCCTTGGTGGTGGCGTGGTCGCGACTCGGACCGCCCTCGACCAGGTACGACGCCAAGGTGAAGGGTCCACCGGCGAACCCGATGAGCGGTGTTCCCCGCAAAGCCCGGACGAGCTCACCGACCGCCTCGGTGATGTAGGGAACGTCGCCGGGCTCGAGCGGGCGCAACGGCGCGAGGTCGGCCATCTCGCGGATGGGCTGGGCCACCACCGGGCCGACCCCAGGCTTGATGTCGAGGTCCACCCCGACGGCCTTGAGCGGCACCATGATGTCGGAGAAGAGGATGGCCGCGTCCACGCCGTACCGCCGCACCGGCTGCAGGGTGATCTCGGTCACGAGGTCAGGTCTGGTGCAGGACTCCAGCATCGGGATGCCTGCCCGGACCGACCGGTACTCCGGCAGTGAGCGCCCGGCTTGGCGCATGAACCACACCGGGGTGTACGGCACGGGTTGGCCGCGACAGGCCCGGACGAAGACCGAGTCCCCTGGGTCGGCGACCGCTTGGTGTTCTGCCATGGATGGTCCTCTTTCGTCCGTGTCCTTCGCGGGAGCCGGCCACGATTGCCGGCGCGTCGTGCGCCCGGTCCCAGGGGTAGCCGGACGTATTCTCTCGGGCGTGGCCGCGCGCAGGGATACCGACGCCCCGCCCGAGGTGTTCCAACGGGCCGTGACGGAGTTGCGTGCCGCCCGCCTACGCCAGGAGATCGTCTGCGAGGAGACTCCGGCGCCACGGCGAGTGGCGCCCTACTCCGCTGCGGTGAGCGCCGACGTGGTGATCGACGACGTCGAGCTCGCCACGGGACGGCTGGTCCTTCTCTACGATCCGGCTGGGCACGAGGCGTGGCAGGGCACGTTCCGGCTGGTCACGTACGTCCGCGCCGACATCGAGCCGGAGATGGTGGCCGATCCGCTCCTCGGTGCGGTGGGGTGGTCCTGGCTGGTCGAGGCTTTGGAGGCCGAGGGCGCCGAGTACACCGCGCCGAGCGGAACCGTGACGCGAGTCACGTCGGAGAGCTTCGGTGCGATGGCCGACCAGCCGACCCGGGCAGAGATCGAGCTTCGCGCCTCCTGGACACCCGTGGACGACGCGATTGGACGCCACGCCCAGGCATGGGGCCAGCTGTTGTGCACGGCCGCGGGTCTGCCGCCGGTCCAGGCGGGGGTAGCCTCCATCCCGGGCCGCCGGGTGAAAGGTCGGTGACCGACCGCCCGTCGGTAGCACAACCTATGCCTCGACAACCGATTCCACTGCTCGCTCCCCGGGACGGTCTGCCGCCCGTCGTCGACACGGCAGAGGCGCTGGCGGACACCGTCGAACGGTTCGCGGCCGGGTCCGGACCGGTGGCCGTCGACGCCGAACGTGCGTCCGGCTATCGCTACTCCCACCGCGCCTACCTGGTCCAGCTGCGCCGGGCCGGCGCCGGCACGGCGCTCGTGGACCCGGTCCGGTGCCCCGACCTGCGTGCGCTCAACGCGGTGCTCGCCGATACCGAGTGGGTGCTCCACGCGGCCACGCAGGACTTGCCCTGCTTGTCCGAGTTGGGGCTTCGGCCGCGAAAACTGTTCGACACCGAGCTGGCCGGCCGTCTGCTGGCGTACCCGAAGGTCGGGCTGGCGGCCCTCGTGGAGCAGCTTCTCGGCTACAGCCTGGAGAAGGGTCACGCGGCCGTCGACTGGTCCACCCGACCGCTCCCCGAGCCGTGGCTGAACTACGCGGCGCTTGACGTCGAGCTGTTGGTGGAGCTGCGCGACGCGCTGGCCGAGGAGCTGCGACGGGAGGGCAAGGACCGCTGGGCCGCCGAAGAGTTCGAGGCCCTGGTGCGCCAGCCACCTCGCGAGTCCCGGCGTGACCCGTGGCGACGCACGTCGGGGATCCACCGCATTCGGACTCGTCGCGAGCTCGCCTACGTCCGCGAGCTGTGGCTGGCACGCGACCGGCTCGCGCGGCGCCGTGACCTGTCACCTGGTCGGGTGCTCGCCGATCACTCGATCATCGCCGCGGCGGTCGCCCGACCCGCCACGCGGGCGCAGTTGGCCGCGTTACCGGGGTTCGACACCAGGACGGCCCGGCGGGACCTGGACGTGTGGTGGACAGCGGTCCGCAGGGCTCGTGACCTTCCCGACACCGCTCTTCCCGAGCACTCCCCAGCGTCGGAGGGACCTCCTCCCGCCCGCGCGTGGGCCGACCGTGACCCGATGGCGGCCGAACGCCTCGCCGCGTGCCGGGCGGTCCTGCAGGAGCTGGCCGCCTCGGCCCGCCTGCCCACGGAGAACCTGCTCGCGCCGGACATCGTGCGCCGGCTCGCCTGGTCTCCGCCGGCCGAGCCCACGCCCGAGGCGGTCGCCGGGGCGCTCCGTGCACATGGTGCGCGGGCATGGCAGGTGGAGCTGACCAAGGATCGCCTGGCCCAGACCCTCGCCGCGAACCGTGCTCACCGATGACCGGTCCCCCGATCGGGTCGCGGCCGCCGTGACCCGCCGTTGCGGACACCGACCCAGCGGACGTCGGCCGGAGGTGGACCATAAGCTGACATTTGTCCTAAGTCGGGGCAGCCGATGGACGGGCCACCCCCATCGGCGAGGCACGGGTGTTTCGCGCCTCACGCCTCGTTACCAGCGAGTAGCATCGGAGTAGCAAGCGCAGCGACGGCACAACGGAGCGAGCCTTCGAGGGCGCCAAGCCGCGGCTTTCTCGCTCGCTCCCCCGACTCGAGGAGGGCATCGTGCCCCGTGAGATTCGCGACGTCGTCTTCGTCGACGGTGTGCGCACGCCATTCGGCAAGGCGGGCGGCATGTATGCCGAGACCCGCGCCGATGACCTCGTGATCAAGTGCGTCCGGGAGCTTCTCCGCCGCAACCCGAATCTCCCTCCGGAGCGGGTCGACGACGTCGCGATCGCCGCCACCACCCAGACCGGTGACCAGGGGTTGACGCTGGGGCGCACCGCCGCCCTCCTGGCCGGGCTGCCGCGCACGGTTCCCGGATTCGCCGTCGACCGGATGTGTGCCGGCGCCATGACGGCGGTGACGACGACGGCATCGAGCATCGCGTTCGGGGCCTACGACGTCGCGATCGCGGGTGGCGTCGAACACATGGGGCGACACCCGATGGGCGAGGGCGTCGATCCGAACCCGCGCTTCATCGCCGAGCGGCTCGTGGACCCGTCCGCGCTCGTCATGGGCCAGACCGCGGAGAACCTGCACGACCGCTATCCCCAGATCACCAGGGAGCGCGCGGACGCCTACGCGGCGGCGAGCCAGCGCAAGTTCGCCAAGGCGTGCGCTGACGGAGTCATCCAGCCAGACCTCGTGCCTGTCGCCACGTGGAGCACGGAGAAGGGCTGGGGGCTGGCGACCGTTGACGAGCCACCTCGACCGGACACGACCGTCGAGGTCCTGGCGGGCCTGCGCACCCCATTCCGCCCGCATGGTCGCGTCACCGCCGGGAACTCCTCTGGCCTCAACGACGGTGCCACGGCGTGCATCGTCGCCGCGGCGGACGTCGCCAAGGAGCTCGGCCTCACCGTGAAGATGCGGCTGGTCGACTACGCCTTCGTCGGTGTCGAGCCGGAGCTGATGGGTCTCGGTCCGATCCCGGCCACCGAGAAGGTCCTGCGCAAGACCGGTCTCACCATCGACGACATCGGGCTCATCGAGATCAACGAGGCGTTCGCCGTCCAGGTCCTGGCCTTCTGCGACCACTTCGGTCTCGCCGACGACGACCCCCGCCTCAACGCCTACGGCGGTGCCATCGCGGTCGGGCACCCGCTCGCCGCGAGCGGCATTCGGCTCATGATTCAGCTGGCGCGGCAGTTCGCCGACCGGCCCGACGTCAGGTACGGCTTGACAACGCTGTGCGTGGGGCTCGGCATGGGCGGCAGCGTGATCTGGGAGAACCCCCACTGGGACGGCACCACCTGACGTCGACACGTCGAGGGACCGACGACCGCCGGACGCCTTCGCCGGACGGACGAGCGATGAGGAGGCACCGTGAGCAGCCTGGCTGAGGAGTTCGCCCAGATCTTCCCCGACGAGGTGGTGACCCACGCCCACGTGCGCGAGGTGACCCTGCCGCACGCCGCCGGCACGATGGCGTTGATCACGCTCGACAACGGACACGACCACACCCGGCCGAACACATTCGGTCCCCGGGGCTTGGCCGAACTCGACGCCGCCCTCGACCAGGTGCTGGATCGGGATGACATCGCGGCGGTGGGGATCATCGGCAAGCCGTTCGTCCTGGCGGCGGGCGCCGACATCACCGGGATGCCACGGATCACGACGCGCGAGCACGCACGCGCGATCGCCCGCTACGGCCACGAGGTCTTCGGCAAGCTGGGTGACGGCCGCAAGCCCACCTTCGCCTTCATCAATGGGTTGGCCATCGGCGGCGGCTTGGAGATCGCTCTCCACTGCACGTACCGCACCGTGCTCGCCTCAGCTCCCGCCGTCGCGTTCAGCGAGTGTTTCCTCGGGATCCTCCCTGGCTGGGGTGGCACCTGGCTCTTGCCCAACCTCATCGGCGCCGACGGCGCGGTGCAGATCATCGTCGAGAACGCCCTCAACAACAACCGAATGCTCCGAGGTCCCCAGCTGGAGCCGCTCGGTCTCGCCGACGCGACGTTCGACGGGGTGGACTTCCTCGAGCGCTCCCTGGACTGGGCGGCGCGGGTGCTGACCGGCCAGGTTGAGGTGCGACGTCCGACGATCGACCGCGGCGAGGCGTGGGACGCGGCCGTGGCGCGCGGACGAGCGTTCGTCGAGAACAAGCTGCACGGAGCCGCTCCCGCGCCCTTGCGAGCGCTCGACATCATCGAGGCGGCGAAGACGTGCTCCAAGCAGGAAGGCTTCGCGCTGGAGGAGGAGGCGCTCGCCGACCTGCTCATGACCGAGGAGTTCCGGGCCAGCCTCTACGCCTTCGACCTGGTCCAGAAGCGAGCCAAGAGACCCGTCGGCGCTCCCGACGCCTCGCTCGCTCGCCCCGTCACGAAGGTCGGCATCGTGGGCGCGGGCCTCATGGCGAGCCAGCTCGCGCTGCTGTTCGCCCGTCGGCTGCTGGTGCCGGTCGTGCTGACCGACATCGACGACGAGCGGGTGGCCAAGGGCCTCGCCTGGGTACGCGCGGAAGTCGACAAGCTGCAGGCCAAGGGCCGGCTCAGCGCCGACCAGGCGAACCGTGTCAAGTCCCTGGTCACCGGGTCGACCGACAAGTCCATCTACGCAGGCTGCGACCTGGTCCTCGAGGCGGTCTTCGAGGAGATGAAGGTAAAGCAGCAGGTCTTCGCCGAGCTCGAGACCATCGTGTCCGACGAGTGCGTGCTCGCCACGAACACCTCGTCTCTGTCGGTCACGACGATGGCCTCCAAGCTCGCGCATCCTGAGCGGGTCGTGGGCTTGCACTTCTTCAACCCGGTCTCGGTGATGCCCCTGGTGGAGGTGGTGCGCGCGGAGCGCACCGACGACGCCACCCTCGCCACGGCGTTCGCGGTGGCCAAGACGCTGAAGAAGAACGCCATCCTGGTCAAGGACGCGCCGGCGTTCGTCGTCAACCGTGTCCTCACCCGGTTCATGGGCGAGGTGATGCGGTGCGTCGACGAGGGGACACCGGTCGAGGTGGCCGACAAGGCGGTCCTCCCGCTCGGGCTGCCGATGCCACCGTTCGTCCTGCTGCAGCTCGTCGGCCCGGCCGTCGCGCTGCACGTCGCCGAGACGCTGCACGAAGCCTTCCCCGACCGCTTCTACGTCTCGCCGAACCTGCAACGCCTCGTCGCCGCCAACAAGCCCGGCCTGTGGTCGTGGAACGAGCAGGGGCAACCGTTCCTTGACGACGAGACGAAGGCGCTGCTCGAGCAGGGCAGCTCCGCGTCCACCGAGGAGCAGGTGCGCGAACGCGCGATGGCCGCGGTCGCGGACGAGGCGCGCCGCATGCTGGAGGACGGCGTGGTCGCCGAGCCTCAGGACATCGACCTCGCGATGATCCTCGGCGCTGGCTGGCCGTTCCACATGGGTGGCGTCACGCCGTACCTGGACCGCAGTGGCCTGTCCGAGAAGGTCACCGGCCGGCGGTTCCTTCCCCGCGGGCTGGCCAGCCTGCCCGGCTGACCGCCGACCGCGACCGTCGTCGGGTGGTCCACTGGGCCGACGCTCGCCGCACCCCGTGCCTCAGCCTTGGCTGGAGGTCTGCGTCGGTGGCTCGGCCTGCTGGTTCGCCAGGCGCGAGTGGAGACGCCCGTACGTCCCGTAGATCACCAGTCCGATCGCCATCCAGACCAGGAAGCGGATCCAGGTCTCGATGGCGAGGTTGAGCATGAGGTAGACGCACACCAGCGCGGACAGAAGGGGCACCACCGGGACCCACGGCGTGCGGAAGGCGCGCGGGAGGTCCGGTCGGGTTCGGCGCAACACCAGCACCCCAACGCTGACCAGGATGAACGCCGCCAGCGTGCCGATGTTGACCAGCTCAGCGAGCACGCTGATGGAGGTGAAGCTGGCGAGCACGGCGACCGCGACGCCCACGATCATCGTGACGACGTAGGGCGTGCGGAAGCGGGGATGCACCCGCGCCAGGAAGCCGGGCAGCAGGCCATCACGTGCCATCGCGAACGCGACCCGCGTCTGACCCAGCAGGAGGATCATCACCACGACGGTGATGCCGGCGGCCGCGCCCACGGCGATGAGGCGGCCGATGACCGGATGCCCAGCGGACACCATGGCCGTGGCCAGCGGCGCCGCGTCGTTGGGGTCGATCTGCCGGTAGCTCCGCATGCCGGTGAGCACCAAGCTCACAGCGACGTAGAGCAGGGTGCAGATGGCGAGAGTGCCCATGATGCCGAGTGGCATGCTTCGCTGCGGGTTCCGCGTCTCCTCCGCGGTCGTGGCCACCACGTCGAAGCCGATGAAGGCGAAGAACACCACGGCCGCACCGCTCACCACGCCGGCCCAGCCGAACGCGGCGGGCTCCACCCCGAACAGAGCCTGGATGAGTGGCTGGGCGACACCACCGGCCCGCTCGGAGGGCTCCGGCGGCGGGACGAACGGCACGAGGTTGCTCGTGCGCACGAAGAAGGCGCCCGCCACCACGAACACGAGCGCGACCCCGACCTTGAGCGCGACCGCCGCCTGGTTGATCCTGCTCGACAGCTTGATCCCCGCGACCAGGACAGCCGTCAGGGCGAGGACGAGGAGTCCGGCGGGAAGGTTCATGAAGCCGACCGAGGTGTTCGCGACCGCGGAGGGAATCGCGATCGGCGTCCCTTCCAGAGCTGTCGCGAGGTAACCAGACCAGCCGGAGGCGACGGCCGCGGCGCCGACGAAGAACTCCAGGATGAGGTCCCAGCCGATCATCCAGGCGATCAGCTCACCGAGCGTGGCGTAGGAGTACGCGTACGCCGACCCGGCGACGGGGACGGTCGAGGCGAACTCCGCGTAGCAGAGCGCAGCCAGACCGCAGGCGACAGCGGCGATCACGAAGGAGAGCGCGACGGCGGGACCCGCGTAGGTGGCGGCCGCGGTGCCGGTGAGGACGAACAGTCCGCCACCGATCGTCACGCCGACGCCGAAGACGATGAGGTCCAGGACGCCCAGGTCCCGCTTGAGCCGGTGCTCCGGTTCGAGCGTGTCAGCGATCGACGCCTCGACTGTCTTGGTCCGCAGAAGATCCATGCGCTGGTCCTGTCCCGGCGACGGCGCGGCGAAACGGGATCGGCCCACATCGGGGCCGGGCATCGGGAGGGGTACGTCTCAGCCGCGCGGCAGAGGATCGTGCTCACCGCCAGCGAGGGCGTCGAGTGGTGCGCCCTCCAGGCTGGCCACGCGCTCCACGATATCCCGGGCCAGAGCCTGGGCGCTGAGCCCGAGGTCCGCCAGCAGCTCGGAGCGACTTCCGTGCTGCAGGAACTCTTGGGCGATTCCCGCGACGTGCAGGGGTGTCGGTACCCCCGCGTCGGCCAGGGCGAGACCGAGCGCGGCACCGACACCGCCGACACGACCGTTGTCCTCGACCGAGACGACCAGTCGATGCTGGCGAGCCAGGTCGATCAGCACCGGGTCGACCGGCTTGACCCACCGGGGGTCCACCACCGTCACCCCGATGCCGTGGCCGGCCAGCCGGCTGGCCACGTCGACGCACGTCGTCGCCATCGCTCCCACCGCGACGACGAGCACGTCCGGCTCACCCGTCCGGACCAGGATGTCGCAACCGCCGACGCGATCGACGGCCGGTACGTCGTCCGGAACGGCGCCCTTGGGGAAGCGCAGCACGGTCGGACCGTCGTCGATGCCGACGGCCTGCCACAGCAGCTCGCGCAGTCGGGTGCCGTCACGCGGCGCGGCGATCCGCAGACCTGGCACGACCTGGAGGATCGACAGGTCCCACATGCCATGGTGGCTGGGACCGTCCTCCCCGGTCACGCCCGACCGGTCCAGCACGAACGTCACGGGGCACCGGTGGAGGGCGACGTCCATGAGCACCTGGTCGAAGGCGCGGTTGAAGAAGGTGGAGTAGATCGCCACGACGGGGTGCATCCCGCCCATCGCGAGGCCGGCCGCGGAGGTGACGGCGTGCTGCTCGGCGATCCCCACGTCGAAGCAGCGATCCGGAAACTCCCGCGCGAAGGCGTCGAGTCCGGTTGGGTGCTCCATCGCGGCGGTGATCGCCACGACGTCGGGGCGCTGGCGCCCGATCTCGACCAGCTCCTCCCGGAAGATGCTGGTCCACTTCGGCTCTGACCCGGTGAGGGGGATGCCGGTCGCCGGATCGAACGTGGGCGGGCTGTGGAAGCAGTCCGCCTCGTCCTGTTCGGCGATGTGGTAGCCGTAGCCCTTGCGGGTCACGCAGTGGACGAGGACAGGTCCGCCGAAACGCTTGGCCTGCTCCAGCGCATGCTCCACGGCGGCTCGGTCGTGACCGTCGATCGGGCCGACGTACTTCAGCCCCAGGTCCTCGAACAGCCCTTGCGGAACCAGGACGTCCTTCAGACCGCGCTTGACGCCGTGCAGGACGTCGTAGACCGGCGCGCCGACGATCGGGGTGCGGTTCAGCGACCGCTTGACCAGCTCGAGCACCTGCTCGTAGCGAGGATTCGTGCGCAGCGCGTTGAGGTAGGAGGCAAGACCGCCCACCGTCGGGGTGTAGGACCGCCCGTTGTCGTTGACGATGATCACAATGCGACGGTCCTTGGCGGCGGCGATGTTGTTGAGCGCCTCCCACGCCATCCCGCCGGTCAGGGCGCCATCGCCGACCACGACGACGACGTGCCGGTCCTCACCACGCAGCTGGTAGGCCTTGGCCAACCCATCGGCGTAGGACAAAGCGGCCGAGGCGTGGGAGTTCTCGATGACGTCGTGCACCGACTCCTGGCGGCTGGGATAACCGGACAACCCGCCCTTACGACGCAACTGGTCGAAACCGGCCTGCCGACCGGTGAGGATCTTGTGGACGTAGGCCTGGTGTCCGACGTCGAACAGGATGCGGTCGCGCGGGGAGTCGAACACGCGGTGGATCGCGAGGGTGATCTCCACGACGCCCAGGTTGGGGCCGAGGTGGCCACCGGTCCGGGAAACCTTGGCGACCAGGAACTCCCGAATCTCCCGCGCGAGGTCGGCGAGCTGCTGCTCGGACAGCCCAGCGAGGTCAGCTGGCCCCTGGATCGTCTCGAGCACGCTCATGCCAGGTCCTCCTCGTCGCGTCGCGTCGTTCACTGGAGTCTAGAGTGCACGGTCCACCGGCGTTTGGGGACGGATCGAACGTGGTCTGCACCACGTCCACACCATTCCCTCACACCATGCCCTCACGACTCCCTCACGAGATCCCCTCAGACTTTCCCCCAGGACTCCCCCACGCCATGCCCCTTCATTCTTGGCCCCTCCGTTCTTGCCCCTCCGTCCTTGCACGTTGGCGCACATGGCGGTGGCGAGTCCTCACGACATCGTCGAGCTGGCCGATACCTGACGGTCGCGGTCTGTGACCTCGTCGCTTCGCCGCACGCGCCCAGAAGCGGCTGATCGTGGCCCGCGCGGGCACGAGGCGGTCGATGCGCGAGGCGGTAGACGAGCGTGTGGGCGCCACGAGTCGCGCGCCACGAGCGACCGTGTCCGAAACCGGACGCCGCGCGCCGGGCGGAGCCTGTCGGGTATCGAATGCGTCACAACGCATCGAGAACCCGCGACGAACCTGAGTCCACGTCCGTGGCTCTCGGGCTCTCACGCTGGGAGGGCTCCAGCACGACAGGCACCCACGGGGGACCGCAGCGTCGACTCGAGGAGGTTGGGTCATGACACAGGTCCGTCCCCGGGCGGCCGTCCTCGCCACCATCGCCGCGCTCGCCCTCGCCGCGAGCGCGTACTTCCCCTGGCTGGCCGACGACTCACCTCGGCAGGTGCCGTTGCGCGAGCTGTTCCTCCGGCCTGAAAGCACGGCCCTGCTTCCGTCGTACTGGGAGTCGATGGCCGCGCCTCTTGCCGTCGCGGGTGCGGTGGGGACCTTGGGTGCGCTGCTGTGCTGGCGTCCGCTGCTCGTCTTGTCATTCCTCGCTGGCCTGGTGACAGTCGGCCTGTGGATCACGACCGTGCTCGCTGAGCTGGAGCCGGCTGAGTTCGCGATCGGCGACGTCCAACTCGGCGCGTGGATCAGCGTCGGCGCCATCGTGCTCTTGCTCCTCGCCACGATCGCGCTTCGCCGACGGGCGAGCGACGAGGAGGAGGCAGAGGAGACCGAGCAGGCAGACGAGGACGAGGACGTCCCCCACGACGTCCCGTGGGCAAGCTGAGCGCCTCGGGGCGAGCCGGCATCGACCTCGCCTGCTAGGACCACAGAGC
Source organism: Thermasporomyces composti (assembly GCF_003386795.1). Classification (NCBI taxonomy): domain Bacteria; kingdom Bacillati; phylum Actinomycetota; class Actinomycetes; order Propionibacteriales; family Nocardioidaceae; genus Thermasporomyces; species Thermasporomyces composti. The sequence goes on along the minus strand of NZ_QTUC01000001.1, from coordinate 4,148,738 downwards.
GGCCTTGACAAGGACGACAAGAGCTGAGCAGGTCGACACCACCAGCACCGCGGCGCGAGTCCAGCCCTGGTCTAGGTAGCGCCGCAGTGGGTTCGACAGCAGGTAGCCCACCACGAGGAACGGCAGCAGCGCCAGCCCGCACGCGACCTGCCTAGCGGTGAGCTGTCCGCCCACCGCCAGGCCGACCAGCGACATGAAGGCGCCGGCGCAGAAGAACACCGCGAGCGTCGCGCGCATCGTCGGCCCTGGCATCCGTTGCAGCACCAACCCGATGACCGGCCCGCTGATCGAGCTCGCCGTCCCCGTGATGCCCGTCATCGCCCCAGCGCCGAACAGCGAGCGACCAGTCACCGGCACGGTGAGGTCGCGCAAGGACAGCGCCACCCCGAGCAGGACGAGAAGGCCGATGCCCGCGGTGAGGGCCCGAGGCGAGAGCTCGGAGATGACCCAGACCCCGGCCGCCGTGCCCACGAGTCGTCCCGCCAGGCTCAGCCGGGCCTTCGGCCAGTCGATGTGCGCTCCCTCGCGGGCGAGCGTGAACAGTGGAAGCAGGGTGCCCACGACGAGAAGCGCACCCGGCATGAGGCTCGGGTCGAGCAGCGTCAGGACGGGCACGGCGACCAGCGACACGCCGAATCCCGCGGCACCTTGCACAACCGCCCCGACGAGGACGGCGATGCCGGTGACGAGGACGACATGCGGGTCGAGGCTCGTCAGCGCCTCGCTCAACGGGTGAGCAAGGAGCGGAGGACGTACTGCATGATCCCGCCGTGGCGGTAGTAGTCCGCCTCCTTGGGCGTATCGATGCGGACGATCGCCCGGAACTCCTTCCCGTCGGCTCGGACCGTCACCTCGCGGGGCGTCACGCCGTCGTTGAGCGCCTCGATGCCCACGATGTCGAACGTCTCCTCACCGGTGAGTCCGAGCGACTCCGCCGACTCTCCCGGCATGAACTGCAGTGGCAGCACGCCCATGCCGATGAGGTTCGAGCGGTGGATCCGCTCGTACGACTCCGCCAAGACCGCACGAACACCGAGCAGCGCGGTGCCCTTGGCCGCCCAGTCCCGAGACGAGCCGGAGCCGTACTCCTTGCCCGCCACGACGATGAGGGGGATTCCGGCCTCCTGGTAGTGGACGGCCGCGTCGTAGATCGTGGTGATCTCACCCCCGGCGGTGAAGTCTCGGGTGAAGCCGCCCTCGGTTCCGGGCGCCAGCTGGTTCCGCAACCGGATGTTGGCGAACGTGCCGCGGATCATCACCTCGTGGTTGCCGCGGCGCGATCCGTACGAGTTGAAGTCGCGCGGTTGAACGCCGTGCTCGATCAGGTAGGCGCCTGCCGGGCTGTCCTTCTTGATCGAGCCCGCCGGCGAGATGTGGTCCGTCGTCACCGAGTCGCCGAGCTTGGCGAGCACGCGAGCGCCACGGATGTCGGACACCGGCGCGGGCTCCGCCGTCATTCCCTCGAAGTACGGCGGCTTCCGCACGTAGGTGGACGACTCGTCCCACGCGAAGAGGTCACCGCTCGGCGTGGGCAACGAGCGCCAGCGTTCGTCGCCGGCGAAGACGTCCGCGTAGTCGCGGGCGAACATCTCGCTGGCGATGGCGTTCTCGACGACCTCCTCGATCTCCGCGGCCGACGGCCAGATGTCGGCGAGGTAGACGTCGTTGCCGTCCGGGTCCTTGCCCAGCGGGTCGCGGGTGATGTCGACGTCCATGCTTCCCGCCAACGCGTACGCCACGACGAGGGGCGGCGAGGCCAGGTAGTTGAGCTTGACGTCGGGGTTGATCCGCCCCTCGAAGTTGCGGTTGCCGGACAGGACGGACACCACGGCCAGGTCGTGGTCGTTGACGGCCTGGCTCACCTCGGGGATGAGCGGCCCCGAGTTGCCGATGCAGGTCGTGCAGCCGTAGCCGACGAGGTTGAAGCCCAGCTTCTCGAGGTAGGGCGTGAGGCCGGCCCGCTCGTAGTAGTCCATGACGACCTTCGAGCCGGGCGCCAATGTCGTCTTGACCCACGGCTTGCGCGACAGGCCCCGCTCGACGGCCTTCTTGGCGAGCAGCGCCGCCCCCACCATGACCGAGGGGTTCGAGGTGTTGGTGCAGGACGTGATCGCCGCGATCACGACCGCGCCGTGGTCGATCTCGCACTCGGTTCCGTCGCGCAAGGTGATACGGACCGGCGAGCTCGGGCGGCCCTGAGCGCCGCGCGCGGCGGAGTGGAAGACATGAGGTGCGTCGCTGTGGTTGGTGGCGTGGAACGCCGGCGGGTCGCTCGCCGGGAACGACTCCGCGCTCGCCTCGTCGTAGCCTTTGACGCCTTCCGGCTCGGGGTGGCGCACGTAGTCGCGGAGTGCCTCGCGGAACGCCCGCTTGGCGTCGCTGAGGTTCACCCGGTCCTGCGGCCGCTTGGGACCCGCGATCGACGGCACGACGGTGGAGAGGTCAAGCTCGAGGTACTCGGAGTAGACCGGCTCACGGTCGGGGTCGTGCCACAGCCCCTGCTCTTTGGCGTACGCCTCGACGAGCGCCACTTGCTCGGGCGAACGGCCCGTCAGGCGGAGGTAGCGCACGGTCTCCTCGTCGATGGGGAAGATGGCGACCGTGGAGCCGTACTCCGGCGACATGTTGCCGATCGTCGCGCGGTTGGCCAACGGGACCGCTCCGACGCCGGGACCGTAGAACTCGACGAACTTGCCGACCACCCCGTGCTCACGCAGCATCTGGGTGATCGTCAGCACCAGGTCGGTCGCGGTCGCGCCCTCCGGCAGCTCCCCTGACAGCTTGAAGCCGACGACCCGCGGGATGAGCATGCTGACGGGCTGGCCGAGCATCGCCGCCTCGGCCTCGATGCCTCCCACGCCCCAGCCGAGCACGCCGAGGCCGTTGACCATCGTGGTGTGGGAGTCGGTGCCGACACAGGTGTCGGGATAGGCCTGGGTCACCGACCCGTCCTCGGTCTGCCGGGAGAAGACGACACGAGCGAGGTGCTCGATGTTGACCTGGTGAACGATGCCGGTGCCCGGCGGGACAACGCGGAAGTTCTCGAAGGCGGTCTGCCCCCAGCGTAGGAACTGGTAACGCTCCCGGTTGCGCTCGTACTCGATCTCGACGTTGCGCTCGAACGCGTCGGGAGTGCCGAAGACGTCAGCGATGACGGAGTGGTCGATGACCAGCTCGGCTGGCGAGAGCGGGTTGACCTTGGCGGGGTCGCCGCCGAGGTCGCGCACGGCCTCGCGCATCGTGGCGAGGTCGACGATGGCCGGCACGCCGGTGAAGTCCTGCATGATCACCCGGGCCGGGGTGAACTGAATCTCCTTGCTGGGTTCGGCTTGCGCGTCCCAGTTGGCCAGGGCACGGATGTCGTCTGCGGTGATGTTGGTGCCGTCCTCCGTGCGCAGGAGGTTCTCGAGCAGGATCTTCAGGCTGTAGGGCAGCCGCTCGGCACCGTCGACGGCCGAGAGCCGGAAGATCTCGTAGGACCGTCCATTGACGTCGAGCCGGCCCTTGGCTCCGAAGCTGTCGACGCTCGCCATGACAGAACTCCCTCGTCGTACCGGTTGACCCGTCGCCATCCTCGCTCGCGATGTCGGCCGGGCGCAGGTAAGGGTGACCTCACCGTAGGCCGTGGCGACCCGAAACTATCTCGACATCAAGATACACGGTCCCGGGACCGTGCCCCAAATGGGGCCGTCGCGCCGTTCGTCGTCGATCGTCGCTCAGCGTCGGCGGCGTGGGTGGCTCGCCGTGGGCGTCAGCGCGACCGCCCGCGATCCCGCTCCGAGAGCTGGGACAGCATCGCGTTGTAGCGCGCCAGCTCCTCGTCGGTGCCCGCGTCGACCCGGCGATCGAACCGACGTGCCTCTCGGGCGTCCGCGCGTACCCACTCCGCGACGACGACGCCGATCACCAGCAAGGTCGGGATCTCGGCGGTGGCCCACGCGATGCCGCCACCGACGTTCTGGTCAGCGAGGGGATCGACCCACGGCAGCGCCAGAGCGTTGTACCAATCGGCCGCGAACAAGGTGCTGCTCGTCATGACGATCACGCCGAAGAAGGCGTGGAACGGCAGGGACGCGAACAGCACGCCCAACCGCGCGAGCGGCGGGAGACGCCGAGGCGTGGGATCGAGCCCAAGGACGACCCAGAAGAACAGGTACCCAGCAAGGAGGAAGTGGGCCACCATCAGCAGGTGCCCGGTGTGGGAACGCAGGGCGAGCTCGAACGCCCAGGAGAAGTAGAAGAAGTAGAGGCTGATGACGTAGAACGCGAGCGCGACGAGCGGATGCGTCGCGACGCGTGCCACGCGGCTGTGCACGACCGCGAGGAGCCAGTCGCGCAACGGCCGCACGTCGGTGTCCTCGGCCGAGCTGGCCTCGGGTGAACGGCCGCCCTGGCGACGAGCGACGCGTCCGCGGGTCGGCAAGGCCCGCAGCGCGAGAGTCATCGGCGCTCCCATGGCCAGGAGGATCGGAATCAGCATGGTCAGGGCCATGTGCTGCGCCATGTGCACGCTGAACATCGCCCGTCCGTACGCCGCGGCGCCGCTACAGAGCACGAGCACCGCGACGACGATCCCCGCGAGCCAGGCCACGGTCCGACCGCGTGACCACGCCACCCCACTCCGCCGCAGGCGGCGCACGCCACACAGGTAGGCGATGGCGCCGAACCCGGCCGCCCCGAGAACGAGCACGTCAGGCCGCCACTCGGTGAACAGTTTTCCCACCGAGAACGGCGGGAGAGGGTAGCCGAGGATCGCCTCGACTCGCGAGGCGCTCGTGATCTCCTCCGGCACGGGCGTCGGGGTGCGGGCCAGTGCCACCGCAAGGCCGATGGTGGCCACCATCACCGCCACTTCGGTGAGGGCGAACCGACGGAACGCCTTCGCGTCCCCCCGCTCCAGCGCCGGCAGGGTGCGTCGACGATGCCGCCACCCGAACCAACCGAGGACGGTGAGGGCCGCTGTCTTGCCGAGCACGAGCCAGCCGTAGGAGGTCGTGACCGCCTCCGCCAGACCGCCCAGCCGGACGAGTGCGTTGACCACGCCCGACAGCGCGGCGGCGGCGAAGCACCACACGGCGAGGGTGCTGAACCGCGGCGCGATCGACCGCAGGGTCGGCGCCGAACGGTCGAAGGCGACCAGCCCGATGAGGCCACCGACCCACAGCGTGACCGCGACGACGTGCAGGATGAGGCTCGACGTCGCGATGTCGTGGTTGGCGGCGTCAGCGGAGTGCCCGGTCAGTGGAGGCGGCAACGTCGTCGCGATCGCCAGCACCAGCGCGAGCGCCGCCCCGTTGAGGGTGCGAGCCTCCCGGGCCGTGGCCGCCAGGACGACAGCCCCGACGACCACGACCACCAGGGCCCGCCCTTGCGAGACCTGGAAGACGAAGCCTGCCAGCGTCTCCTGCGGCTGAACCCGGTGGACCGGCTGGCCGAGGAAGTCCGAGAGCGTGAACACCAGGGTGAGCGCCGCCGCGGCGGCCCACACCCACGCCCATCCCGACGCAACCCGGACCGCTCGGATGGCGCGGTCGGCGAGCCTGTCCCTCCGGGCGGGTGCGAAGACCGCGAACAGCAGCGCCCCGGTGGTCACCACGGCGGCGACGTCCATTGCCAGGCGGGACACCGGCAGACCCCACCCCGTCAGCGGGCCGGGGTCGGGCAGTCCCGGCGGCGCCGGTCGGGGCGCGCCACCTCCGACGAGAAGGGCCACGACCATCGTGGCGAGGGCGCCCGCCGCTATCACGGCCGGCACCAGCCACACCGCGCGCGGACGGGACCCGACGCTACGCCGCTCAGACATCACGCGTCCCGGACCGCCGTCGAACGACGACCACCGCGCCGGCCGCGAGCACGGCCACTGCGGCGCCACCCGCCAGCAGCCACCCTGCACCGGCACCGTCGGACCGGCGCTCGGCGGCTTGCCGCGCCGACGTGGCCCCCGAGGGCGCCGTGGACGGTGCCGAGACCGTGCCGGAGGGCGAGGTCGCAGACTCCGGGCTCGGCGTGCCGTCGCCCGCCGTGGCGTCGCCGGTGCGGAGCCGAAACTCGAACGTGCCGGAGATCGGATGCCCGTCGGATGAGACGACCCGCCAGGCGACCCGGTAGGTGCCGGCCTCCGCGATCGGACGCAGCCGCTGGGTCACCGTGCCACCGACCACCCGTGGCGCGCCGGACTGGAAGGTCGTGCCGTCGGCCCCAGCGACGACGACGGTGGCGAACTTCTGTCCGACCGGCCCGTTGAACTCCAACGTCACCTCGGAGGGAGCGGTGTCGAGCACCGCGCCGTCGGACGGGGTGCTCGACACCAGGTAGTTGTGCGCGGCCGCCGGAGCCGGTCGGGCCACCTGCAGGAGGACGCATCCCACCAGGATGAGGGCGACGACGAGAGCTCCAGCCGCCGGGTGCCCTCTCCGCCGAACCCGACCATCTCCCCTGACTATCGCTCCCCTGACTATCGCTCCCCTGGCTATTGCTCGCCTGGAGACTGCTCGCCTGGACATTGCTCGTCTGGACACTGCCGCGGCCACGGTCACGTCTCACCTCGCCTGCCCGCGAGGCGTCCCCACACCGCCACCACGAGGCCCAGGAGGCCGGCGACGAGGCCAGTGACCCCGAGCGTCCGCGCGGTCGGGTCCGCTGGCCCGGCGCCGGACGTGGCCTCGGAGGTCGTCGCGTCGCCCGTGGCGGCGGCCTGAGCGGTCCTGTCGGAGGCTTGACCGTGTCCGTGGTCATCGGCGCTGTCGACGAGACGGAGGGTAGGCGCGGGGCGCTCCGGCTCGGGGCCGTCGGTCACCGGCTGGTCCCACGCCACCACCTCCCCGTCGTCGTACGTCTGCACCGCAGTGAACGCCAAGGAGTCCTCGTCTGGCAGCGGCCCAACGGAGACCTCGAACTCATCGAACTCCCCCGGCGCGATCCCTCCACCTTCGTCCGCGGTCCACGTCACCGAGGTGACGGCCTCCTCGAGCACCAGGTCGCCGACCTCGACCGGTTCCGGGAACGTGGTCTTCTGCACGGTCGCCTGCCAGCCCGGATGGGGCCGGACCCGTACCGACGCCAGCGGCGTCTCCTCGGGGAACGACACAGTGAGCTTGACGGTCGAGGCCCTGTCGGACTCGTTGGGAACTCTGAACGCGAGCTTCGCGTAACCGCCCCGTGCGGCTTCGTCCGGATTGACGGTCACGTGGGCGCCGGCCGGACCAGCCAGCGCCACGACCGCGGCCGTGGCCGTGGCTCCCACCTGGGCACACCGTCGCAGTGAGCTGGAAAGCAGTGAGCTGGGAAGCATGGAACCTCCTGGTGACAGGCGACGTCGGCCCACCGCGATGCCGAGGCGACGGGAGGCGACGTGCCGGGACGACGTGGTGGCCGGAGGACGCGGACGACCGCGGGTCTCGCGATGGTCAGCGCGACCCGCCCCGACGGTCAGCCCGCGCAGCCACCCGGTGGTCCCCGGCGAGGGTGCACCCGGGCCCAGAGCCACTCCTCGGGGCGAGGCTCCTCCACACGGACCGGCAGTGGACGCACGAGCGGCCACGCCTCCGGCGCCACCGGCGAGGGCAGCCGGACCAGGCCCAGGAGGTGGTAGAGCGCCCAGACCACGTCCTCACCGCGCGCGACGAGAGCGGACATCACCACGGCGGCAGCCGCGTGCCCCGCTGCGGTGAGTGGATCCCAGAAGGCGAGTGGTCCCACCGCTCCCGTCACTCCGAGGTGATCAGCGGAGTGTGCCGCGGTGAGCTGGAACGCGAGGTGAAACGCCACCTGCGCGCCGAGCGCGACGGCGAGAATGTGGCGGAACTGTCGACGTCGTCCGGCCAGCACCGCGAAGGCGGCTCCAAGGAGCGCGGTGACCGTGAGGAACGCCGAGAGCGGCGGAGCGGGGGCGCCGCCGGAGACGTGACCGAGCAGGGCGAGCGCGCCGCAGCAGACCGCGAGCGTGACACCTCGCCCGGCACGGAGTAGTCCAGCGCCCGGATTGCCCATCTGTTCCTCGGTCCTCGTGGTCCGTCCAGCCCTCGCCGGCAGCCACGGCCGGTTCCGGTGTCCAGGCCCAGGTGTTGGGGCCCGTACCGTCCGCAACGACGGCTTGCCGCGACGACCTCGACCAGCAGTCTAGGTGCGCGCTCACATCCCGTTGTCGCGGGGCGTGACAACGGTGGGGAGCGTGGTCAAGGCCACCGCCACGCTCCCCCGCTGTCTCCTCACCTCGCCGGTCGTGGCGACACGGCTCAAAGACCGCGCACCTGCGGGAGGACCTCGGCGGCGACCAACTCGATGTGGTCGATGTCGTCCAGATCGAGCACCTGCAGGTAGACGCGTGACACACCGAGCTCGGCGTAGTGGCCGAGGCGGTCGACCAGCTGCGCGGGTGTACCGGCGAGGGCGTTCTGACGCAGCTCGTCGACATCCCGCCGGATCGCGTCAGCCCGCGCCCGCACCTCGCCCTCGTCCTTTCCGCAGCAGACCGCCAAGGCCGCCGAGAGGATGAGGGTGTCTGGGTCGCGCCCCGATTCGGCACAGATCCGACGGACCCGCTCGAAGCCCGCCCGCATGGCCTCCGGCGCGGCGAAGCCCTGGTTGAACTCGGCTGCGTACCTCGCCGCCAAGGTGGGTGTGCGACGCGGGCCACCACCGCCGATGATGATCGGCGGGTGCGGCGTCTGCACCGGCTTGGGGAGGGCCGGCGAGTCCTCCACGGTGTAGTGCGCGCCGGAAAAGCTGAAGCGCTCGCCCACCGGTGTGGTCCACAGGCCGGTGATGATCGCGAGCTGCTCCTCCAGCAGGTCGAATCGTTTCGCTGGGAACGGAATGCCGTAGGCACGGTGCTCGGCCTCGTACCATCCCGCGCCGAGCCCGAGCTCCACCCGTCCGCCAGACATCTGGTCGACCTGGGCGACCTGGATCGCCAGGACCCCCGGAAGCCGGAACGTCACGGGGCTGACCAGCGTGCCCAAGCGGATGCGCGAGGTCTCTCGTGCGAGCCCGGCGAGCTGGGTCCACGCGTCGGTCGGACCGGGCAGTCCGTCGACGTCCCCCATGGCCAGGTAGTGGTCGGAGCGGAAGAACGCGTCATACCCGCAGTCCTCCGCGGCACGGGCGACGCGGAGCAGCGTGTCGTACGACGCGCCCTGCTGTGGCTCGGTGAAGATGCGCAGCTCCATGACGGGCCATCCTGCCCGACCGGGCCGTGGGCACGGCCACGTGGTGTCGACGTCAGCGGCGCTCTCCTGGTCGGCGAGGCCGCGTGGTGCCCGTCGCCGGTCCGTAGGAGGCGCCGCGACGGACGTCCCCCACGATGCTGCTGTGGCGTTCCTCCCGGCGGTTGGCGGCCTCGGAGGACCTGAGCTGGTACGGAACGCTCGTCACCATGACGCCGGGCGTGAACAGCAGCCGTCCCTTCAGGCGGAGCGCGCTCTGGTTGTGCAGGAGCTGCTCCCACCAGCGGCCCAAGACGTACTCGGGGATGTAGACGGTGACCACGTCGCGCGGGCTGGACCGCCGGATGTGTCGAACGTAGTCCACGACTGGCCGGGTGATCTCACGGTAGGGAGAGGCGAGGACCCTGAGCGGGACCGGGATGCGTCGCCGGTCCCACTCCTCGAGCAGCTCGCGCGTCGCCGGTGGATCGACGTCGACCGTGATCGCCTCGAGCACATCGGGCCGCGCGGCGCGGGCGAACGCGAGCGCGCGCAACGTGGGCTTGTGCATCTTCGAGACGAGCACGATCGCGTGCACCTTCGAGGGCAGCGTGAGCTCCTCGCTCGGGTCGACCGCCAGCTCCGCCGCGACCGTGTCGTAGTGGCGGCGAATCCCCCGCATCATCGCGTAGAGAACCGCCATCGCCACGACCGTGATCCACGCGCCGTGGACGAACTTCGTGACGAGCACGACGGCGAGGACGACCGCGGTCACGACGAACCCCACCGCGTTGATCGCCCGGCTGCGCATCATCCGCCGGCGGGTCGCTGGGTCCGGCTCGTCGGAGAGCAGGCGGTTCCAGTGCCGGACCATGCCGGCCTGACCCAGGGTGAACGAGGTGAAGACGCCGACGATGTACAGCTGGATGAGCCGGGTCACCTCGGCGTCGAACGCGAGGATCAGAATGATCGCGAACCCGGCCAGCGCGACGATGCCGTTGGAGAAGGCCAGCCGGTCGCCGCGCGTGTGCAGCTGGCGGGGCAGGAAGCCGTCGCGGCCGAGGATCGAGCCCAGCACAGGGAAGCCGTTGAACGCGGTGTTGGCGGCGAGCATGAGGATCAGGCCCGTCACGGCCGACACGATGTAGAAGCCGACGGGGACGTGGTCGAAGACGCCGGCGGCCAACTGGCTGATGACCGGCTGCTGGTGATAGCTCGGGCCCACCGACGTCCCGTCCGGCCGGACGAGCTGGGTCGCCGGGTTCTCCGCCATCCGCACGCCCATGAGGTTGGCCAGCACGATGACGCTGAGTCCCATGGTGACCGCGATGGCCCCGAGCATGAGCAGGGTCGTCGCGGCGTTGGCTCCCTTGGGCTTGCGGAACGCCGGGACACCGTTGCTGATCGCTTCGACGCCGGTCAGCGCGGCGGACCCGGAGGCGAACGCGCGCAGGAGCAGCATCGCCCCAGCCAGACTGGTCAGGCCGTGCTCGAACTCCGCCGAGGGCACCAGGCGCAGCTCCGCGGTCGTCGCCTGCGGCAGATCGCCCAGGGCGTACCGCACGAATCCCAGCGCGGCCGTGCCGAGGATGGCGGCCATGAAGAGGTAGGTGGGGATGGCGAAGACGGTTCCCGACTCGCGGACCCCACGCAGGTTCATGATCATGAGGAAGAGCGTGGCGAGGACCGCGGCCGTCGCCTGGTGACCCTGCAGCGGCTCGATCGCGGTCGCGGCGTACTGCGCCGCGGAGGAGATCGACACCGCCACCGTGAGGGTGTAGTCCACGAGCAAGGCACTGGCGGCGACGAGTCCGGCTGACTGACCCAGGTTGACGGTCGCCACCTCGTAGGCGCCGCCGCCGGACTGGTACGCGCGGACGTTCTGTCGGTAGGAGGCGACGACCACCAGCATCACGGCGGCGACCGCGATGCCGATCTTCCACGAGAAGGTGTAGGCGGCGATCCCGGCGTACGACAAGACGATGAAGATCTCGTCAGGCGCGTAGGCCACGGACGACAGCGCGTCGCTCGCGAAGATCGGCAGAGCGATCCGCTTGGGCAGCAACGTCTGGTGTAGCTGGGTGCTGCGGAGCTTGCGGCCGACCAGCAGCCGCTTGCCCAGATCGCCGAGTCCCACGGCAAGGATGCTAGAGGTGCGACGTGGTGACGCCGCTGACGCGGCGGCAGAATGTTGAAGACTGGAGGTGATGCCGAGCGACGGTGGTTCGTCGAGGCGGTGTAGCGTCCGAGATTCGGCCCCTCGATGGAGAGGCCAAACCGTCTGGACAAGCACCGGGCGGACGGAACATTCCTACGCCGGAGAACTGTGCGAAGAAGGACACCGTGCACATCGTGATCATGGGTTGCGGGCGAGTGGGGTCGACGCTCGCTCACAGCCTGGAGGACCGCGGCCACAGCGTCGCCATCATTGATCGTGCTCCCGAGGCCTTCCGCCGGCTCGGGCCGAGTTTTGGCGGGCGGAAGGTGACCGGCATGGGGTTCGACCGGGACGTCCTCATCGAAGCCGGGATCGAGGAGGCGTCCGCCTTCGCGGCGGTCTCGAGCGGTGACAACTCCAACGTGCTGTCGGCTCGGATCGCTCGCGAGGTCTTCGGGGTGGAGAACGTCGTCGCCCGGATCTACGACCCTGGTCGGGCGGAGGTGTACCAGCGGCTCGGTATCCCGACAGTCGCGACGATCCCGTGGACGGCGGACCAGATCATTCGGCGACTCCTCCCCGAGGGTGCCGAGCCCGAGTGGCGCGACCCGACCGGCACGATCCGGCTTGCCGAGGTCCACGTCGACCCCGCGTGGGTGGGGCATCGGGTGACCGAGCTCGAACGCGCCTCAGGCGCGCGCATCGCGTTCCTCACCCGGCTCGGTGAGGGCATCCTCCCCGACAACGACACCGTTCTGCAGGACGGGGACCTCGTCCACGTCATCGTTCGCGAGGGCACGATCGAGAAGGTCGAGAACGTCTTCGCCTCGGGTCCGGAGGAAGTCTGATGCGCGTGGTCATCGCCGGAGCCGGCAATGTCGGCCGCTCGATCGCCAGCGAGCTGGTCGAGAATCGTCACGAGGTCCTGCTCATCGACCGCGATCCGCGTGCGGCGAAGGCGGAAACCGTGCCCAACGCCGAGTGGCTGCTCGCCGACGCCTGTGAGCTGTCCACCCTGGACGAGGCGGCGCTGCACCGGTGCGACGTGGTGATCGCCGCCACCGGCGACGACAAGGTCAACCTGGTCGTCTCCCTGTTGGCGAAGACCGAGTTCGGGGTTCCGCGTGTCGTCGCCCGGGTCAACCACCCCAAGAACGAGTGGCTGTTCAACGAGTCCTGGGGCGTCGACGTCGCGGTGTCGACGCCGCGCATCATGGCGGCCTTGGTCGAGGAGGCGGTGAGCGTCGGCGACCTCGTACGGCTCTTCACGTTCCAGCAGGGCGAGGCCAACCTCGTCGAGCTCACCCTCCCTCAGGACTCGCGGGTGATCGGCCGTCGTGTCCAGGACGTCTCCTGGCCACCGGACACCTCCTTGGTCACCATCGTGCGCAACGGTCGCGTGCTCACCCCGACGCCCGATACCCCCCTCGAGGGGCACGACGAGCTGCTCTTCGTCGCCCTTCCCGAGCGAGAGAAGGACCTTCAGGAACTGCTCGCTCCGCACGCCACCTAGGGTTCCGGCGGACCGTCGTCCATCCGGGGCGGCCGAGCGCGACCCGCACGTGGCGGAGACTGGTGTGGCACGACCGCGGAGGGCGCGCCACGCCCCGCGGGAACCGACACGCTCAGGACGGGCCGCGTGCCCTTGCGACCTGCTCGACCGCCGCCCTCAGCTCACCCCATCGCTCGGGCGGCACCGACCCCTTGACGACGACATAGGTGAGGCCCATCACGAGCAGCCAGAGCGGCCAACCCATCGCCACCCTGGCCACCCCGAGGGCGACCACCTCGCCGGCGAGGTAGAGCGGCAGCTGCACGACCAGCTTGGCGGCGAAGAAGCCCACCCAGAGCCATCCGGCGCGCTGAAAAGCTCGCAGGAGCACGGGGTCCCGCCGCCAGAGCATGCCCCATCCGGCCGCGAGACCCACCAAGACGCCGATGAGCGGCCAGCGGAGCAGGTTGGCGACCAGGTATGCCGTGCCGTAGGCGGCGTTGATGAAGAGCCCAGGCAGGTAGAAGTCCTCCGCCTTGCCCGTCGCGTTACTGAGGAGGGCGGCGATCGCGACGCCGACGAACCCGCCGACCACGTTCTGCAGCGGATCCCGCCGCACGAGCCGAATGACCGCGATCAGGCCGCCGAGCGTGAGCGCCACGACGAGAGAGAGGCGGAGGTTGTGGCCGAACGCCGTGTAGGTGACGACGAAGGCGAGGCCAGGCAAGCCGGCGTCGAGGAGACCGCCCCAACCGCCGAAAGCCCGGATGAGGGAGAACCCCTCCTCGCTCGGCGCCGTGGCGACCTGGTTGCCCTGCACCGACGATCCAGCCGGACCGGAGGTGGTCGACGGCTGTGCCGCATCGGAGGCTGGGCTCTCCTCGGACAAGCTCACTCGTCGTCTCCCAGCGGCTTGAGTTGGTACTTCGGGTTGTACATCACCCACCGCTGCTGGTGGATCGACACCCGTCCTTCAGCGACCAGCCGGCGTCCGGGTTCGATTCCGGCGATCCGTCGCCGACCTAGCCAGACCAGGACGATCGTGCCGGAGCCGTCGTACAGGTCGGCCTCAAGCGCCGGAACACCAGCCCGGGGCCGCAGGGTGATGCACCGAACCTCCCCGCAGACGCGAACCCGCTCGCGGTCCGCGCACTGCGCGATCGATCGGTAGCCGGATTCCCGCACCTCGTCCTGCAGCTCCTCCGCCTCCAAGGCGTCCTCGCTGCTGGTGAGCCGGGAGAGGGCGCGCCGTAGGACACCACCGCGTCGCGTCGCGCCCTTGCGATCGCTCATGTGAGGCAGCGTACTCGCCGACGGGTTCATGGGTCGCGTGGGGCGAGGAAGGGCCTGGAAGCCGACTCAGGCGCGCTGCTGGAGCACCTGCGCCCGGGCCGCCTCCGGGATGCGCAGCGGGATCATGTCGCGCGGCGCCATCGGCGCCTTACCCCGCACGACGACCACGTGCGACATCGCGTGCAGGAGAGGCCCGGCCACGGCGGGATCGGTGGCGGCCCGACCGATGAGCGTGCCTCGCAGGAACCACCGCGGCCCGTCGACACCCACGATGCGCGAGGTTTGGGTCACCTGCCGACCATCCGGTGTCCGCGTCGGCAGCACGACTTTGATCTCCGGCCCGAACGGGCCGATGGCCTCGGTCGCGACACCACCACGCCGCGTCGTCTCCACGGCGATCTCCTTGCGGATCTCGTCCCAGATACCGGTGCTGCGCGGAGCCGCGAACGCCCGCAGCTCGAGGGCGGAGTCGCCGCGGACCAGCAGCGCGGCCACAACCGTCTGGGAGGCCTGGTCGATCTGCAGACGCAGCTCGATGCCCTCCATCGCTGGGATCTGGAGTCCTCCGAGATCGACTCGGCCGACGCTGGCCGGGTCGTCCGGCATCTCCACCTCGGCGGCGTCGTAGGGGCCGTGGCGGCGTTGAGGAGCCGGCCGTGTCTCCTCGTCGTCTTGGGTCGGGTTCGTCTCCACCTGGTCGGTCTCTCGATCCCGACGCCGAAGGCGGCGATCGCCCTGGTCGTCGCCGCGGTCGCGCTTCCGCTTCCGGAAGATCACGTCAGGTCCCCTCCAGTGAAGTCGTGTCAGCCTGGCTGAAGCCACCGGTCGACCCGTAGCCACCCTCGCCGCGCGACGACGCAGGGAGGCTGTCGACCTCCACGAAGCGCGCCCGCTCGACCTTTTGGATCACTAGTTGGGCGATCCGATCCCCGCGACGCAGCTCGATCGGGGCGTGGGTGTCGAGGTTGACCAAGACGACCCGGATCTCGCCGCGGTACCCGGAGTCGATCGTGCCCGGCGTGTTCACGATCGACAGCCCACACTTCGCGGCGAGCCCGGACCGGGGGTGCACGAACGCGGCGTAGCCCTCGGGCAACGCCACCGCGATCCCCGTGGGGACGAGGGCACGCTCCCCCGGCTTCAACGTGACGTCGACGGTCGTGACCAGGTCAGCGCCCGCGTCGCCGGCATGGGCGTACGTAGGGAGGGGCACCTCCGGGTCGAGCCGCCGGATAAGGACGGGTATGTCGTCGGCGTCAGTCACGGTGATCGACCCTACTCGGCTCCTCGCCGAGCGACCTAGGAGCGTGGCGGAGACCGGGCGCGTCAGCCCCGTCCCAGCGCAAGCACTGCGGCCGGCCGCCACGCGTGCGAGACTCTGGACGGGAACGGAGGTATGCCGTGGCAGGGTCCAAACTCGGGTGGTCGGTGATTCGCGGGCTCAGCACCTTCGCCGCCGTCGCGTTGACGAAGAAGGTGGTCGACACGGGATGGCGGGTGGTCACCGGGAAGGAGCCACCCAGCGATCCGGACGACCCGGATCTCACCTGGAAGGAAGCCCTGAGCTGGGCGCTCGCCAGTGGTGTCGGGATCGCCGTGGCGCGTCTGCTGGCCACCCGGCAAGCCGCCCGGATGTGGCGTAAGTGGACCGGCGAGCTACCTCCAGGCATGCGGTCGTCCTCGTGACCGCCGCGATCGACAAGGCGTGGACGACCGCGTCCGGAGACGCGCCGCGTCCCGCGGTCGGCATCTCCGGACGCTTCCCTGTGCTTCTCCCTGTGCTTCCGCCCGATGAGCGCCGTCGCATGCGGAGCGCACGCGAGCTCACCGCCAGCACGCTCGCCGAGGAGCTCGGAGGTCCTCAGCGGCACGGCTGCTCATCGGCTGGGCTTCTCATCGGCACAGCGTCGACAGCTCTCCGCGGTCCTTCCTGCTACGCGGCACAGTCGCGGCAGACGGGCTGGCCGCCCTTCTCGAACGCGAGCTGGCTGCGGTGGTGGACCAGGAAGCAGCTGGAGCAGGTGAACTCATCGGCCTGGCGCGGGAGAACCCGGACCGAGAGCTCCTCGTTGGACAAGTCGGCACCGGGCAGCTCGAACGTCTCGGCCACTTCGGCCTCGTCGACGTCGACCTTTCCGGAGTTCTTGTCCAAGCGCCGCGCCTTGAGCTCTTCGATGCTGTCCTCGGAGAGCTCGTCGTCGGTCTTCCGAGGCGCGTCGTAATCGGTGGCCATGTCCCTCTTCCCCCAAGTTCAGCGGGTGATGCGATGCGCACGTCCTTGTGCGCGTTGTCCTACTTGACCCCCTCGCCTGACGTGATTCACGGCGATGGAACCCCGTCGTGCTCGTCGTGCACGTAACGCTCGACAGCCCGGAGTTGTGCCCGATCGGGGCGCAGATTCTGTCGCATCGAGAACCGGTCCCGACGGACGAACCCCGTGTGTCGCGAAGCGATCACGGAATGTATCTCTCCCCCTTCACGCCGTCTCACGCGGCGCCCGGATCCTACCCCGGGCTGAGGCGGAACGGTCCATGAGGATGACGAGACCCGAGAGAAGCGCCTGCCAGGCTTTGAGCCGTGCTCGAACTACGCGGTGTCACCAAGCGCTATGGCGATCGGGTCGCCGTCGACAACCTGTCCATGTCTGTCCGACCAGGGCAGATGTTCGGCTTTGTGGGTACCAACGGAGCCGGCAAGACCACCACCATGCGGATCCTCATGGGCGTCCTCCAGCAGGATGCCGGGGTCGTCTTGTGGGAGGGCCGACCCGCGGGACCCGCGGACCGGCGTCGCTTCGGCTACATGCCCGAGGAGCGTGGGCTCTATCCCAAGATGCGGGTCAAGGATCAACTGGTCTACCTGGCTCGGCTGCGAGGCGTGCCCGCGGCCGAGGCCGCCGCCTCCGCTGATCGCCTGCTCGCCGAGTTCGGGCTCGCCGAGCGGGCCCGCGACCGGGTGGACGAGCTGTCCCTCGGGAACCAGCAACGGGTCCAGCTGGCTGCGGCTTTGGTCCACGACCCCACCTTCCTCGTCCTCGATGAGCCGTTCTCCGGTCTCG
Organism: Thermasporomyces composti; assembly: GCF_003386795.1. Classification (NCBI taxonomy): domain Bacteria; kingdom Bacillati; phylum Actinomycetota; class Actinomycetes; order Propionibacteriales; family Nocardioidaceae; genus Thermasporomyces; species Thermasporomyces composti. Next base: position 4,131,594 of record NZ_QTUC01000001.1, on the reverse strand, counting down.
ACCCGGTCGGAGTCGACGCGCTGGCCCACAGCCTGCAGGAGCGGGTTCGGCGTGGGGTGGGTGTGCTCTTCTCCAGCCACCAGCTGGACCTGGTCGAACGACTCTGCGACGCCGTCGGGATCATCCGAGCTGGCAAGATCATCGCCTCGGGCTCGGTCGAGGACCTTCGCAGCAGGGGCCGGCCCCGCACGTACCGCGTCGTCGTCGGCGCGCGGCCGGGCTGGGCCGCCGGGTTGACCGGGGTTCGCGTGGTGCGCGACGAGACCGAGAACGGCGACGTCGCCCGCCTGGATGGGGCGGGAGCCCTGCGGTCGGGTGACCCGTGGACGACGGTGACGATCCTGGAGCTGGCCGACGGCGTCGACGACCAGCTCGTCCTGGACGCGGCTCGCACGGCGGGACCAGTCCGCGAGTTCCGCCGGGTGACACCCACCCTCACTGAGCTCTTCCGCGAGGCCGTGTCCCAGCCGTCCTCCCCCGCCACCGTCACGCCCTCGGAGGTTCACGCATGAGCGCGCCCCTCTCCTTCACCCAAGCCACCCGGACGGTGGCGGCCCGGGAGCTGACCGAGCGCTGGCGAGACAAGTCCTTCTGGATCTCGACGCTGGTCACCCTGGTGATCTTGGCCGTCGTCTTGTTGCTGCCCACCCTGTTCGACGACGACCGGAGCTACCGAGTCGCCTACGGTCCGGACACCAGCCCCGGCCTCGCCGCCGCCGCTCAGGCCGCGGCGGACCAGCTCGACGTGACGATCGAGGAAGCGGACCTGTCCGGCGACGCCGCCGCGCGGGCGCTCGAGGCGGGCGACCTCGACGCCTACGTCACCAGCGACCGCATCCTCGTGCACGAGGAGCTGGACAACCAGCTCGGCGCTGCCCTGCAGACCGCGCACCAGCAGGTGACGGCGGCCCAACGGTTGCGCGCCGAAGGACTCGACCCGGCGGTGGTGGAGAGGGCCCGGAACGTGCCGCCGCTCGCGGTGGAGGCCCAGCAGCCGGTGGACCCCGAGGCCGACCGTCGCAGTCAGGTCGCCTTCATCGGCAGCCTGCTGCTCTACGCCCAGATCATCGGCTACTGCATGTGGGTCGCCTTCGGGATCGTCGAGGAGAAGTCGAGCCGCGTCGTCGAGCTGATCCTGTCGGCCATCCCCACTCGCGCGTTGCTGGCCGGGAAGATCCTCGGCATCGGGCTGCTCGGACTCCTCCAGCTCGTGCTCATCGCCGTGTTCGGCCTGGGGGTCGGCAACGTCACCGGAATGGTCGAGGTGACCTCGGACCTGCTCACGCCAGTGGCGTTCGTGCTGGTCTGGTTCGTCCTCGGCTACGCCTTCTACAGCGCGGTGTTCGCCGCCGCCGCGGCGCGCGTCTCCCGCCAGGAGGAGCTGCAGAACGTTGTGGGCCCGATGACCATGCTGCTGATGGTGTCGTTCTTCGCGACGTTCTACGTCAGCTCCAACCCCGACGGCCTGATCTCCCGACTGCTGGCCGTGGTCCCGCCGTTCTCCGCGCTCTGCGCTCCGGTCCGGATGGCGGGTGGGCTCGTGCCGTGGTGGGAGACCGGTCTCGCCGTCGGCCTGATGGCGGCCGCGATCGCCGCGCTCGTCGTCCTGGGCGCGCGCATCTACGACGGAGCCATCCTGCGGATGGGCGCGAAGGTGTCCCTCAAGGAGGCCTGGCTCAGCGGCCGGCGCGCTGCCCCCGAGGTGTCCGGACGGGCCGGCTGACACGAGCGGCGTTGGCCGCTTCGGCACTGTCGGCATCGACGACGTGGCGTTCGGCTGCGCCTCCCGGTTAGGATGCGCCGGTTTGCGTGGGGTGTGCGTCGAACGCACACCCCACAGGCCCCAGTGGCGGACGCTCGGCAACCTCGGGGGAGCAGGTGCGACGACGGCTCGACGCTTATCGTCACCTCGCCGCTGCCTCGGCGCGGACTGTGCTGGTCTATCGCGCCAACTACGTGACCAGCATCATCGGAGCGCTGCTGCAGATCCTGCTGCTGAAGGTCGTCTGGACCGCGGTCTACGCAGGTCGTGATGAGGTCGATGGCGTCGAGCTGTCGACCATGGTCGCCTACGTGACGCTATCGAGCCTGCAGATGTGGTTCCTGATGCAGTCCTCGACCAGCATGGTGCCGGAGCGGGTCCGCGAGGGGAAGATCGCCGCTGACCTCCTTCGGCCGATCGGCCTGCTGGAGCAGACGTTCGCCGGCCAGCTCGGGCGCGCGTGCGTGATGCTCCCGTTGGCGGCCATGGTCCTGCCACTCGCCCTGATCGTCGGCGACATGCGGCCACCCGCCTCGCTCGCCGCCGGCGTCGGGTACCTCGTCAGCTTGGTCCTCGCGATCGCGATCGCCCTGCTCATCGGCGCGATCCTGGGACTCATCGCGTTCTGGACACTTGAAGTACGGGGCATCTTGTTCGTCTACCGGCACATCAGCCAGTTCCTCTCGGGAGCCTTGGTGCCGTTGTGGTTCATGCCCGACTGGCTACGCCTGCTCGCGGAGATGCTCCCCTTCCAAGCGGTCGCCGCCACGCCGGTGTCCATCTACCTCGGGCGCCTGAGCTCGGACTCGGCGGTCCGCGCGATCGCTCTCCAGGCCATGTGGGTGATCCTGCTCTACGTCGTCGGGCGGATCGTGTGGCGCGGCGCTCTCCGCAAGGTGGTCATCCAAGGTGGGTAGGCTGCGACGTCTCGTTCGTACGGTCAAGGTGACCGGGGCGCTCTTGCGAGCTGCGCTGCGCGCCGAGCTGCAGTACCGCGCGAATCTGTTCGTGGTCTGCGTCGGTCTGGTCTATCAGGGCTCCGGGTTCGCCTTCATCTGGGTCGTGCTCGACCGCTTCGAGACGATCGCCGGCTGGAGCACCGCCGAGGTGGCCTTCCTCTATGGGCTCCGGTTGACCGCCCATGGCTTGTGGGTGGTCCCCTTCAACCGACTCCTCGAGCTCGACATCACAGTGCGCCAAGGAGAGTTCGACCGCTACCTCATCCGCCCGCTGCACCCACTCCTGCAGCTGCTCACCAGCCGCTTCTGGCTGGGATCGTTCGGGGACATCATCGGCGGGGTCACCATCCTCGGCGTCGCGCTCACCCTCGTCGACGTCCACTGGTCACCCGTCACGGTGGTGTACCTGCTGCTGGCGCTCGTCGGAGGTGCGCTGGTGGAGTCCGCCGTCCAGCTCCTCATCTCCTCGTTCACCTTCCGGATCCTGTCGACGCGCCCGCTGCAGGTCGCGACCGACACGGTCTTCAACACGTTCGGGAACTATCCGCTGAGCATCTTCCGGGGCGCTTGGCAGTGGCTGATGACGTTCGTCCTGCCGCTCGCCTTCGTCGCCTATCTCCCAGCCAGCCTCCTGCTCGACCACACCGGCGGACTCGCGGTCCCCGCCGAACTGGCGTACGTCACCTTCCCCGTTGGTGTCGTGTGGTTCGGAGTGGCCTGGTGGGTGTGGGATCGTCAGGCGCGTCACTACCAGAGCACCGGCCACTGAGTCAGTGAGCGACGGGCGGGCGCCTCTGACCAGCGACGGTCAAAAACTTCCACCACTTTCGTGGCGCTGGTAAGAAGTCACGGGCATGAGCAGCGACCTGCCGGCGTTTCTCGAGCTGTCGTACGACTACGGTCCGCGGCCGCTCTACGGCATGGGCACCCACGTCACCGCCGTCGCGCACGCCCTCGCGTCCCTCGGCTGCGACGTCACCGTCACCACCCGCAACAACGCCGACCTCGACGTCGACACCTACGACGCGCCGCGGCTGCGAGTCCTGCGCTGCGACGCCGACTTCGACCGGGAGGTCCTCCGGGAGGGTCGACAACACCATTCGATCGGCCTTCTCGCGGGACAGTTGGCGTTCTGCCGAGCGATGTACGAACGGCTTCTCCGCGCCGACCTGCGCGTCGACGTGGTCCACAACCACAGCTACGCGACGACGCCCTTGGCCATCGAACTCGCGGAGCTGTGGGGAGTTCCGCTCATCTCGACGGTGCACGTCCAGGACAGCATGCTGGAGCGGGCCCAGCGTCGGTCGCGCCCTCGGTCGACCGACCGGCACGTCGTTCGCTTGCTGGAGGCGGAGGGACTGAAGCGTTCCGAGGCGATCGTCGCACCCACCGTCGCCGTCGCCGACGCGATCCGCGCCGACTACCCCGAGTGTGCCGAACGCGTCCACATCCTCCCGCACCCGCGGCCCGACAGCGCTCCGGAGAAGCGTGACTACCGCCCCCACCAGCCGTTCCGGCTGCTGTACGTGGGCAGGCTGATCCCGTACAAGGGCGTGCGGGAGCTGTTCGAAGCCGTGCGTCTGCTCTCGGACGAGGCGATCGAACTGTGGGTCGTCGGCTGGGGCGTCCAGAAGGACGAGCTTCGCGCCTTCGCCGACCGCCATCGGCTCCCCGTGCGTTGGTTGGGGCACCGCCCACACGAGGAAGTCCTGCAGCTGTACACAGAGGTCGACGCTCTCCTGGTCCCGTCGGCCGCCGAGAGCTACGGTCTCGTGCTCCAGGAAGGGCTGCAAGCTGGCCTCCCGGTGGTCGCCACCGAGATCGAGCCCTTCACCGGACGGGTCGGCGACGGTCACAACGGCTTGCTGGTCCCGGTCCGGTCGAGCGCGGACGGGACTCGAGTCGACGTCTCGGCTCTGACCGACGCGGTACGCCGCCTCCTCCACGACCATGGGCTGCGGCGGACCCTCGGAGAGAACGCGCGTCTGCGCGCCCAGGAGTCCAGTCTGGGCGAGGAATACGCCAAGCTCCTGTGCGCGCTGGTGTAGCGGCCTCGAACCGTCCTCGAGACTCGGATGTCGCCGTGACCGCCACGCCGCGCGCGACCGGGACAGCGAAGGTCCCCAGGACCACGCGGTCCCGGGGACCCCGCATCGTGAACGTCGCCTGCGCTACTTCTTCGCCGGCTTCAACCGACCGTCGAGGATCAGCATGATGGTGAAGTTGTCCGCGTACGGCGAGTTCTTCAGGATCGGATCGCTGTCGTCCGGCCACGCCTCGACCCGCGTGCCTTCCAGCGCTGGGTTGTTCCCGTAGCGCTCGAAGAGCGGCACGATCGGCAGTAGCTCGTTGAACGCGATCGCCGCGGTGGTGACGTTCTTCTTCTGGATCTCCTCGTCCAGGCCCTCGCCCGCCGCCGTGACGACCGCCTCGAGGTCGACCTCGCCGAACGCCTCGGTCTGCTGCTTCAGCTCGAAGCCCATGCCCTTGCCACCCTGGTTGGCGGCGATCGGGATGTTGTGGGTGAACAGGTCTGTCACGAACGAGAAGTGCGGGTGCGGCTGGCTCGACGAGCCCCAGGCCTGGATGGCCAGCTGGAACGCGCCCTTGTCGACGTCGATCGGCTGCTGGGTGTGGGTGACACCACGACCGGTCACCTTGATGCCGAACGCGGTGAGCTGCTTCGCGAGGTTCTCGCCGGCAGCCGACCAGTCGGCGAACTCGGCCGGGTAGATCAGCTCGTACGCGGCCGGCTTGCCGTCGGGCTTGATCCAGCTGTCGCCCTGCTTCCGCCAGCCTGCCTCGGCGAGCAGCACGGCGGCCTTCTCCAGGTCGTACTCGTACTTGTTGAGCTTCTCCTGGTCCTCTGGGCTCAGCCAGTCCGGCACCTGGTTGTCGGAGAAGCCGGCCATGAACTTCACGCCCACACCGGATTCGCCGAGCGCGAAGGTGCCGTTGTCATCGCGGTTGATCGCGTGGGCGAAGGCCCGGCGGACCCGCACGTCCCGGAACTCCGGGATCTTGTCCATGTTGAAGAACAGCGCCGGTCCGGAGTAGATCGGCGGGCGGATGATGCGGACACCCTTCTGGATGAGCTGCTTCTCCGTCGCCACCGGGAAGCCGTGGGTTGCGTAGTCGACCTCACCACTGAGCACGAGCGGGGTGACCGTGGGAACCTCGCCGTTGTACAGCACGATCTTGTCGAACTGCACGGTGTCGGCGAGGTAACCCTTCTCGTTCTTCACCAGCGTCAACTGCGCGTTGGTGATGCTGTTGAAGTCCCAGCGGTACGGGCCGTTGGTGATGACCTCGTTCTCGAGGTCCTTCGGCCGGTACGCCTGCAGCTCCTCGTTGAGCTTCTTGCCCTCCGGGCTGTCGAGGTCCTTGCCCTGCTGGAAGAGCTCCTGCGCCCGACGGGCGAACTCGCCGTAGGTCGCGTCGCTGAAGATGCCCTGCCGCAGCGCGTACCGCTCGATGACCGTCGACGGCTTCTTCATGGTGAAGACGACGGTGTAGTCGTCCGTCGCCTCGACGTTCTCGAGGAACTGCCACTCCACCTGGCGCATCACGCGACGGCACCAGAACGTGGTGACCACGTCCTTGGCCGTGACCGGCTTCCCGTCGCTCCAGGTGATGCCCTGCCGGACGGTGTAGGTGAAGGTCTTGGCGGCCTCGTCGAACGCCCACTTCTCGGCGAGCATGGGGACCCACTTCTTCTCGGCCCACAGCCACATGCCGCCGGGAATAAGGATGAGGTCCTGGTACGGCGTGCCCGCCAGGATCGCGTCGGTGACGCCGCTCATGAAGTTGAAGTGGCCCTTCGGCGGGACCTGGTACGGGTACGCACCGTGGAACTCGGCCACACCGCCGCCACCGCCGCCCTGGCCACCCCCGCTCCCGCCGGAACCGCCGTCGCCACCACAGGCGGACAGCAGGGTCGCCCCCGCGGCACCGAGCCCGAGGATCTCAAGAACTCGTCGGCGCGACAGCTCGCGACCGAGCGAGCCTGGTGTTGTGTTCATCGTCGTTCCTCCCCAACGAAAGGTCTATGCGGCACGAGGAGACATCTCCTCAGCGTTTGTCGATGCGTACCAGGACGAAGACCAACGCCGCGAACAGAAGGCCCACCACCAGCATGAAGACGGTGATGACGAACGAGGCGGTCCCAGGCTGAACGAACAGCAGCAGGATCCCGGAGAAGACGATCAGGAAGACCGCCCACCGGAACGCCACCTGTCCAACGCCTGGGCTGATCATGCGGCGGGCACCCCACTTTGCTGCGCTGCCCGCGCGGCCAGCCGCGCTTCCCGCTTCCGCCTCGCCAGGTCCGGGTCGGGTTCGGGAACCGCTTCGAGCAGCGCCTTGGTGTAGTCGTCCTGCGGGTTGGCGATGACCTCCAGGGTCGGCCCGTACTCCACGATCCGCCCGTGGTGCATCACCGCGATGTTCCCCTCACGACCGAAGTACTTGGCCATCGCCAGGTCGTGGGTGATGTAGAGGAACCCGACCCCGAGGTTCTTGCGCAGCTCGGTCAGCATGCTCAGCAGTCCGATTCGGATCGAGACGTCGAGCATCGACGTCGCCTCGTCGGCGATGATGAGCCGCGGCTGAACGGTCAGCGCCCGGGCTACCGCGATGCGTTGGCGCTGACCTCCCGACATCTGGTGCGGGAACTTCGGCAGGAAGGTCTCCGGCGGTGTGAGGCCCACCTGGCTGAGCAGCTCGGCGACCCGTTCCTTCGCCTCGGACCGACTGGAGACCAGACGGTGGCGACGCAACGGCGCCGACAGGATCGAGAACACGTCCTGGGTCGGGTTGAGCGATGCGTACGGGTCCTGGTGGACGTACTGCACTGCGCGGCGGAACTCCTTGAACCGCTTCTTACTCTCCCGCCCGCGCGAGAGGATGCTGTACCCGTCGAAGCGAACGTCACCCGCGGTGGGGTGGAGCAGACCGGACGCGATCTTGGCAGTGGTGCTCTTCCCTGAGCCGCTCTGCCCGACCAGGCACAGCACCTCGCCTCTGCCGAGCCGCAAGGAGACGTCGTCGACGGCGCGCACCTCGCCGCGGCGGGTATGGAACACCTGCGTGATGTGGTCGAGCTCCAGAGCGGAGCCGGTCGAAGGCTCGTCAGCCATGCGACGGCACCTCCTTGCGGTCCTCGGTCACCGTCGGGACGGCGTTGATGAGGCTGCGGGTGTACTCGTGCTGGGGCCGGTAGAAGATGTCGCGGACGTCGCCCATCTCGACGATCTTGCCGTCGTACATGGTCGCGACCCGTGTCGCGAGCTCGGCGGCGACCGCGAGGTCGTGCGAGACGAAGATCATCGCGAAGTCCAGCCGGTCGTGCAGATCGTGGATGAGGTCGACGATCGCCCGCTGGGTGAGGATGTCCAGGGCGGTGGTCGGCTCGTCCAGGATGAGCATCTGCGGTCGAAGCAGCATGCTCATGGCGATGAGCACCCGCTGCCGCATGCCCCCCGACAGCTCGTGCGGGTAGGACTTCAGCACGCGCTCGGGCTCGAGCTCGACCTCTCGCAGGACCTCCGCGCTCCGCTCCCAGGCTTCCTTCTTGCTCATCGAACGGTCGTGGGCGCGGATGGTGTCGAGCATCTGGTCCCAGATGCGCAAGACGGGGTTGAAGGAGTTCATCGCGCCCTGGAACACCATGGCCGCCTCCGACCAACGGAACTGTCGGAGCCGACTCTCGTTGAGCGCGAGGACGTCCACGGTCGAGCCGTCCCGCTTGCGATAGGTGATCGAACCCGAAGCGATCCGACCCAGCCTCGGCAGCAGCCGGAGAAGCGCGAGACCCAGCGTGGTCTTGCCGCAACCGCTCTCCCCGATCAAGGCGATGCTCTCGCCCGGATAGAGATCGAAGCTCACCCCGTCGACGGCGCGGTGCACCGGATCGCTGGGACGCTGCCCGGTGCGGTACTCCACCACCAGGTCCCGCACGGACAGCACCGGCTCAGGAGCGCCCGAGGGTTGCTTCCTGTCGTCCACAGCGTCCTCCTAGTTGTTCCGCAGCCGCGGGTTGAGGATCTCCTCGAAGGACCTCGCCATGGTGACGAGGGACAGCTGGAGGATGCAGATCGCCAACACCGGGCCGAGGATGTAGCCGAGGCTTCCCTCGAAGAAGATGGCTCCTCGGGTCCAGGCGAAGTTGATCATGATCCCCCAGTTGGAGCCCTCCATGGGAGCCAGACCGAGCAGGTAGAGGCCGGCCATCGCGTAGATCGCGTTCGTCATCCCGATGACGAAGTTCATCAGGATGAAGCTCGACATGTTCGGGAGGATCTCCCGCAGGACGATCCGCGGCGTGCCAAGGTCGAGCAGACGAGCCGCCTCGACGTACTCCCGCTCTTTCAACGAGAACACCTGCGCCCGCACCGCCCGCAGCAAGCCGGGCCAGCCGAGGACACCGAGGATCACCGCGAGCGCCCAGGCGCTGCCGACCCGGTAGAACGCCGCGAGCACCGCGAGCAGGACGATGCTCGGCACGGTGAGGACGATGTCGGTGGCGGTGACGATGATCGAGTCGACCCGACCGCCGAGGTACGCCGCGAGTGCGCCGAAGACGACGGCGATCGTGGTCGAGATGGCGGCCGCGAGGAAGCCGACCAGGATGACTGTCCGACCGCCGTCGACGACCTGGACGAAGACGTCGCGGCCCTCGGAGTCGAAGCCGAACGGGTGCGACCAGCTGGCCGGTCCGTAGATCTTGCTGGTGTCCGACGGGAGGTTGTCGGGCGTGAAGAACGGCCCGATGAAGCAGACCAGGACGATGCCGGTGAAGACCAGGAACCCGACGAAGCCCGTCCGGCTCCGCATGAGGGCGCGCAGCGCGAGCCGGAACGCCCCGGCCTCCTTGCCCTGCTCGGGAGGCGGTGGCGCCTGGAGGTTGGTCGAGCCGGCGTCAACGATGGATGCCATGACCTACGCCTCCTCGCCCGCGATCCGCACACGTGGGTCGACCCGGCTGTAGAGCAGGTCGGCCACGAGGTTTGCCAGGACCACCGAGACCGTCACGATCAGCAGGATTCCTTGCAGGACGGGATAGTCGCGGCGTTGCACCGCCTCGTAGAGCAGGAAGCCGATGCCCTGGTACTGGGTCACCTGCTCGACGAGGATCGAGCCACCGACGACGAAGCCGAGGGAGAGCACGAAGCTGGTGAACAACGGCAGCATCGCGTTGCGACCGACGTACTGGACCTGGATCCGTCGGTCGGTGAGACCACGCGCTCGCGCCACGGTCACGTAGTCCTCGCCCAGGACCTCGATCGTCGAGGACTTCATCACCAGCATCCAGCCGCCCAGCGAGGTGAGCACGTAGACGAACATCGGCAGCGCGGCGTGGTAGGCGGCGTCCAGGATGAACTCGAGACTGAACGCGGGGGTCACCCCTGGCGAGTAGGCCCCGCGCATGTCCGCGATCGGCAGGATGCTCAGCTGGACACCGAAGAAGACAATGATCATCATCGCCAGCAGGAAGTTCGGGATCGAGTGCGTGACCGACCCGAACAGCGTCATGGCGTGGTCGAACACCTTGCCACGCCGGTACGCCATGGCCATGCCGATGCCGATGCCCAAGATGAAGCTGATGACGAGGGCGATGCCGACGCTGAACAACGTCCAGGGCAGGTAGGCGCCGATCTGGTCGGCCACCGACGTACCCGGTGACAGCAGGGACGTCCCCAGGTCACCGCGCAGCAGACCGGCCAGGTAGTCGAGGTACTGCTTGAGCTTGCTCTCGTTGGGGTCGAAGGCGAACAGACCCGCGGCCTGGTTGGCGGCCTCCTGGTAGCTCAGACCGTAGAGCGCGATCTGCTGGTTGATGTAGACGTCGACCGGGTTCCCGGGCAGCAAGCGGACCAGGAAGAAGGTCGCGGTGGCCACGACGTAGACGGTGAAGAGGGCCTTGAGGACGCGCCCGACGACGTACCTCGCGGTCGATCTTCGCCTTGCCGGTCGCGAGGGTGCGTCGACCGGCTCGTCCAGGCCTTGTGTCGCAGCCACCTTCACCTCCCACACACTCCCAACCTGATGCGTCAATTACTGAACGCGATCGGACTGGAACTCTCCATACAGGAGCGCACGCTGGTTCGGCCCACTTCCTCTCGAGCGCTCGACGCGAGGAAGATTTACTGCCCGGAAGCTATACCGTCGGGTGCCCTGAATGGAACCATGCGGAGCAAGTTGTAGCCCGATTTGTTGTCGAAAAGTGCTCGTTGAGGGCATCGTGTGGCCGGTTTCGCGCAGGTTACGTCCCTATCTTGTCCTCTTCGTCCGATTTATCCTAGTCTGGCTCGCTCACGAAGAGGCACGCGTGGGTGCACGGCGAGATGAGAGGATGATCACGGCCGCGGACCACACCAATGCGGATGGTCACACCTCACTCGCCATGGATTCATCTGTGTGACGATCGCAATCCGTTGCCTTATTTCCACTGTTCGTAGTCGACAGGGAATACTTCTCTGGCACCGACGCACATCACTGGCGCCCTCACTCGTGCCCGAGTGCGAACTGATTTCCCGCCGGAGTCGCTGTCCGCCTCGAGTCAACATCTTGACGCTCCGTGGCTGTCCACGTACACAAAGGTGACTCGCCGGCGGAGTGCGGAGGCAGCCGATGACACGCGGGATGGCTCGACGGGATCTGCTCGGCTTGACCGGAGTCGCCGTCCTCGGCGCGTCACTGACCGGATGCGAGTTCCTGTCCACCGAGCCGTCGACCGAACCCAGCCCACCGGCATCGACCGACACCAAGGAGGCGCCTGAGTTGGCGCGCCTGGTCGCCGACGGCGCTCTCCCACCACTGGAGGAACGGCTCCCCGAGGAGCCGCTGGTCGTCACGCCCGTGCAGGAGGTTGGTCGCTACGGCGGAGCCATCCGACGCGGCGAGCTGTCGCTGGAGACAGGGCGCAACATCGTCGTCTTCGCGCGTGCCTCGCTGGTCGAGTGGGGCCTCGAGAAGGTCGAGCCGGTTCCCGCCCTCGCCCGCTCCTGGGAGGTCAGCCCCGACCAGCGGGTCTACCGCTTCCAGCTCCGCAAAGGCGTCCGCTGGTCCGACGGCGCCCTCTTCACCGCCGACGACCTGGTGTTCTGGTACGAGTCCGTCCTGCGCAACGAAGAGTTGACGCCGGTGGTGCCCGGCTGGCTGCGGAGCGGGTCGGAGCCGGTCGAGCTCGTCAAGCTCGACGACCACAGCGTGGAGTTCCGGTTCGCCGAGCCGAACTCGTTGTTCCTCCGCTACCTCGCGTATCCACCGAACGGGCTGTCCATCCTGCTGCCGGCCCACTACCTGCGACGCTTCCACCCCGAGCACACCCAGACGACCGAGCTCGACAAGCTCGTCGAGGAAGCCGGCTTCGAGAACTGGATGGCCTACTTCTCGAACCGCGCCGACGCGTGGCACAACCCGGACCGGCCGGTGCTCGGCGCGTGGAAGGTGAGCCGACCCCCTTCCGGCGGCACCCGGGCGGTGATGGAGCGCAACCCCTACTACTGGAAAGTCGACACCGAGGGTCGACAGCTTCCGTACATCGATCGGCTCGAGATCACCGCCATGGACGAGAACGTGGTCGTGCTGCGCGCCTCCGGCGGAGAGATCGACTTCCAGTACTCCTACCTGGGGACGAGCAACATGCCCGTCCTCGCTCGCAGCGCGGAGTCTGCTGGCTACCGAGTGCTCCGCTGGAAGTACGACGCGCCCGGCGTGGACCTCTACACCAACCAGTCCCACGCCGACCCAGTGATCCGGCGCCTCATGCAAAGCCTCGACTTCCGGGCGGCGCTCTCCCACGCCATCAACCGCGACGAGATCAACCAGGTCCTCTACAACGGTGCCGGCACGCCCGGGCACCCGGTCGCCATCCCGGAGGACCCCTATTACGTCCCGGGGTCCGGTCAGCGGTTCCTCGAGTACGACCCGGACACCGCCGACCGCCTCCTCGATCGTGTCGGCCTCACTGAGCGGGACGACGACGGCTTCCGCCTCCGCCCGGACGGGAAGCCGCTCCGGCTCACGATCTCGACCTTCACCTTCGAGAGCGGCATCGAGCCGGTCGACGTCTACATGCTCGTCAAGCGGGGCTGGGAAGCGGTGGGGATCCGTACCCACGTCGACAACATGGACCGCTCGTTGTGGTCGACCCGGATCACCCGTAACCAGTTCGACATCGCGGGCTACATCGTCGCCGGCTACATGTGGGACATCAATCCCGGGTGGTTCGTCCCCACCGACGTGTCGACGTACTGGGCTCCGCTGTTCGGCGAGTGGTACGCGTCCGGTGGTCGGAGCGGCGAGGAGCCTCCCCCACTCCTGCGTCGACTCCAAGAGCTGTACGACCAGCTCACCCGAGCACCGGACGACGAGACCCGCCTCCGGCTCGGCCGAGAGATCCTCGCCATGCACGACGAGAACGTCTGGATCATCGGGACGGTGTCCGCACCGTTCCAGCCCGTGGTCGTCGCCGACGACCTGGTCAACGTCAAGGAGGAGGCGGTCGGCAGCTACCGCACCGGCCACGAGGGCGTGACGTGGCCGGAGCAGCTCTTCTACCGACACCCGGAGCGCCACTGAGGACCCTGCCTCCCGACACCAGGCAGGGTCCGGGCGATCAGTCAGCGCCGCAGCACGCCGGTCGGTATCCGCGGGTGTTGGCGCAGCAACCCCCCGGGCAATCGCCCCAGACCGGGCCCAACGCGCCGAGGAGTCGCTCGGCCGGCGGCTCCTGCGGGGGCTGCGCGGCATATTCGAGCACCAGGTCCCGGACCATCGCGACGAACCGGGCGTCGGGCGCCGTCCCAGGCGTCGGCACTCGAGCGAACGCGAGGCCAAGTCGCTCCGCGGTCTCCCGCGCCTCGGTGTCCAGGTCGTACAGAACCTCCATGTGGTCGGAGACGAAGCCGATCGGAACGACCACCACACCCGGTACGCCCTGGCCTGCGAGCTCCTCGAGGTGATCGTTGATGTCCGGCTCAAGCCACGGCTGGCTCGGCGGACCCGAGCGGCTGCAGTAGGCGAGATCCCACTCCACGGCGGCGCCCCGACGGTCCTTGACCCGGCCGGCGACGCTCGCCGCCGCGTCGAGATGCTCGGCGACGTAGCGGCCGCCGTCCGGGCCGCTCGCGTCGTTCATCGCCGTGGGGATCGAGTGGGTGACGAAAACCACGCGCGCGCCGTCGGGCAACTCCTCCAGCGCGGCGAGGACTCCGTCGACGAACGGCTCGAGGAACCCCGCCCGGTTGAAGTAGTGCGGCAGTCGGTGGAGGTCGGGCAGCTCCTCACTACCCTCCTTCCCCACCTCCTCCAGCGCCGCGGCGAGGTTCTCGCGGTACTGCCGGCAGCCGGAGTAGGACGCGTACGCGCTGGTGAACAGGCACAGCGCCCGACGCACTCCGTCCTCGCGCATCCGTCGCAGCGCATCCGGGAGGTAGGGGTGCCAGTTGCGGTTACCCCAGTAGACCGGCAGATCGATCCCGTGGGCGACGAAGTCCGCCTCGATCGCCCGGATCAATCCGCGGCACTGGTCGTTGATGGGGCTTCGCCCGCCGAAGCGGAAGTAGTGCTCGCCCACCTCCTCCAGCCGTTCGCGAGGAATGCCCCGACCTCGGGTGACGTTCTCGAGGAACGGCACCACGTCGTCGGGCCCCTCAGGGCCGCCGAAGGAGACGAGGAGAAGCGCGTCGACTTGTCCAACCGCCATGGCCCGATATTCCCAGGCGGTCGTTTGCCATGGCCCGCTAGGGTGTGCACTGGTCGACCGCCGACCAACCGCCCGTCCCTCCGGTCTCCGGGCGCGGCGACGAACACCGGCCGGTTCGGCCACCTCCGTCCAGCCTCAACGGGTCAGCCGACCCGCGTACCTGCCTGCCCACTGTCCCCACCGTCGTCCCGTCCACGGAGCGAGTGCTGTCCATGCCGACGCCCTATCGCACGATCTTGAGCCTGCCCGGGGCCCTGGCCTTCTCGGCCACCGGATGGGTCGCCCGGCTTCCGATCTCGATGGTCGGCCTCGGCCTGGTGCTCCTCGTCTCCTCCTCGACGGGCTCGTACGGCCTGGCCGGCTCCGTCTCCGCGGCGTACGTCATCGCCGGTGCCTTGTTCGCCCCTGTGCAGGCACGAGTCGTCGACCGCCACGGTCAGCACCGCGTACTGCCCGTCCTCGCCGGCCTCAACGCGGTGGCCATGGGAGCTCTGATCGTCGCCGTGCGTGGCGGCGCGCCATCGCCGGTCCCCCAGCTGCTCGCCGCCACGACCGGTGCCGTGGGCCCGCTCATCGGCTCCTACGTCCGGGCCCGCTGGACCCACCTACTGGAGGGCCGAGGAGAGCTGCACACCGCGTACGCCCTGGAGGCGCTCCTCGACGAGGTCGTGTTCATGGTGGGCCCACCGTTGGTGACCTTCCTCGCCACCGGGGTGAGCCCTGTCGCCGGCCTCGTGGTCGCCGTCGCCGCCGGGGTGCTCGGCACGCTGCTGCTGGCGGCGCAGCGCGCCACCGAGCCGCCCGCGCACCCGGTCCGCCGTGGGAACCGCGACAAGCCCAGGCTGGGCTGGGCGGGTCTGGTCCCCCTCGTCGTGGCGTGCTTCGGCCTCGGCACGCTGTTCGGGAGCGCGGACGTCGTCGTCGTGGCGGTCGCGTCGGAGGCCGGGCAGCGAGCCGCCGCGGGTCTCCTGATCGCGGGATGGGCGACCGGCAGCATGCTCGCCGCCCTCGTGCTCGGGATGCTCCGGCCGCGCAGCCATCCGCTGACCCGGCTGCGGCTCGGGGCAACCGCGTTGGCGGCGACGACGCTCCCACTTCCCTTCATCGACCATCTCGGGCTCCTGGCGGTCGCGGTGTTCCTCGCCGGCTTCGCCACCTCCCCCACCCTGGTCGCGGTGACCGCGGTGGTGGAGCGCACCGTCCCGCCCGCCCGGCTCACCGAGGGCATGGCGTGGACCTCCACCGGGATGTCCGCCGGTGTCGCGGCCGGCGCCGCCCTCGCCGGTCAGGTGATCGACGCCGCGGGCGGTCACGCCGGCTTCTTCGTGACGGTGAGCGCCGGGATCCTGACCGCGGTGGTCACGGCCGCCGGGCGACGCGGGCGGGCTGACCAGCCGGTCGTCCTGACCACCACGTCCACCGAGCCCGGAGCACCGAACGCCGAGGCGCTCGCGGGTGACCAGGTCCCGGGGGTGCCGCTGCAGGTCTCGCGTCGGCGGGCGGAGACCGCCGTCGGCTCTCCCGCGGGAGAGGAGCCGACGCCACAGCGGTGAGGCCGCCACCGGCGGGTCGCGCCTCTCTCCGGCGCCTCGGGGTAGCCTGACCGCATCGGCCCGGTTCGACCCCTGGGTCTGAGAGGATCCGCGCGCTAGAGCCGCGACCTTTCGAACGACCTGCACAGTTATCGGCGTGCTGACTGGCATCGCCCTCCCATGCCGGGAGACACTAGGCGGGCTCGAGATGTGGGGAGGCGTAGACGATGCGCGACGTCAAGCTGGTGCGACTCAGCGACGACGGCACTCATCTGGTCCTTACTCACGAGGGCACTGGCGAGGACTTCGCGCTTCGCGTTGACGACCGACTACGGGGGGCAGTTGTGAGCGATCGGGCCCGTCAAGGTTCGCTTCCCCGCGAGAGGCAGAGCCGGCTACGGCCGAAGGAGATCCAGGCTCGCCTGCGTGCCGGCGAGTCGTCCGAGTCCATCGCCGCCGCGGCCGGCGTCCCGCTCGAGCGGGTGCTGCGCTACGCCGGGCCGGTGCTCGCCGAGCGCGAGTACATGGCCGAGCAGGGGCGCCGATGCGCCCTCCGGCGCACCGGGCGGGAGGGCCCCGGACAGATCCTCGAGGAGGCGGTCAACAAGCGCCTGGAGGAGCTCGGTGCCCTCAGCACGGCGCACTGGGACGCGTGGCGCAATCCCGAGGGCCGCTGGGTCGTCGCCGTGAACTTCAGCCTCAACGGCACCGAGATCCAGGCGACGTTCCACTACGACCCGGTCGGCCGAGTCGTCACGACCGCTGACGACAAGGCTCGCGCGCTGGTCGGCGAGGGCACCTACCCGGGTCTGTCGCCGGAGCCCGCGCCGGAGGAGTCGAGCGAGCAGGCATCGGATGGTCGGCACCGGGACGGCACGCACTACCTCAGGCTCGCGCCCGTACCGTCGCCGCAGCAGGACGACCTCGACGACGACACCTCGCGGCCGGCCAGCGTCCAGGATCCGGAGACCGAGGAGACCGTCGATCTCTCCCACACCCTGCGGCAGACCAGGCAGGCGCCGCCAGAACAGCGATGGGCGTCCGACCGTGCCGCCTCGTCGCCCTGGCCGGCCAACGCGACGTCCGCCGTGGACGAGCCAGGCCAGGCGTCCGCGGCGCAGGCGAGCGTGGACGCGCGGACGGACGAGGACGACGCCAAGACCGCCGCTCGCCGTCGCTCCGCTGACGCCCGCCGGAGGCGCGTGAGGTCGAGCGGACGTCGCGGAAACGTCCCGAGCTGGGACGACATCCTCTTCGGCGGGGGCCGCGGACGGAACGACGCCTGACGTGCGCAGGGCTCCGCGGACCCGCGTCCTCTGGGGTGTCGTGAGGCGTTGACGGCTCACGGCCACCCGACCACGGTGAGTGACCCCGGTGGTTTGGGCTCCAGACACCGATGGCAGAATGTCCCCCGTGGGTCCGCACCCGCTGTGTTGCTGTTGTCGCCGCTGAGCTGATTCGGCCGAGCGGCCGCCGCGCCGCGCCTTCCAGCGACACAGCCCTGAGGACCCTCGATGGACTTCGCCACCTGGACCAGATCGCTCTCTGACCGCGGACTCGACGTCGTTCCGCCCAGCCATCCGGTGCCCGTCCGTCTCTCGATCCTGCCGCCCGATGGTGGGCTCCTGGAGTTCCGCTGCCGAGGTACCCGAGTCACGCTCGAGCGCTACGCGGAGGCTGATGTCCTGCTGGTCGTGCCCGAGGCGTGGTGCGCGTGCGGGTGCGGACGCCACTTGCCGGCGCCGATGACACCGCCCCGGGTCGCCGTCCGCCCGGGAGCCCGGCCGATCGCGACCGCCGTTTACGACGGAGCGGTCGAGCGTGGCTGGTCGGGCTATGAGGCGGGGCTCCTGCGCGTCGAGGAGGCCGCTGTGCTGCTCGACGCTCTCCTCCCAGCGCTCACCGCCACCCAGCCGGAGGGGACGACCGTGCGAGCAGCTCCATCGTCGGCTGCTCCGAGGGCTCCCCTGCCGAGCCCGTGACCTCAGCCCAGGAACGTCGCATCGGGTGGCCCGACAACCCACGTCGTGACCGCGGTCACAGGGTGGCCGTCGCGCCACCCGGCCCGGGGTCGGAGGTACTCCCGCCCGGCTCCGGACCGGTGGCCACCGGCCGGGACGGATCGCTGACCCAGTCGGACCACGAGCCCACGTACAAAGCGGCCGAGAGGCCGGCGACGTCGAGCGCGAGGACCTCGTGCGCTGCGGAGACACCCGAGCCGCAGTAGACACCGACGGGCACCGAGCCGTCGACGCCCACCTCCTCGAACCTGCGGCGGAGGTCCTCGGACGACAGGAAGCGGCCGGATGCGTCGAGGTTGTCGGTCGTGGGAGCGTTGACCGCACCCGGGATGTGGCCGGCGACCGGGTCGACCGGCTCCTCCTCGCCGCGGTAGCGGGCAGCCGCCCGGGCATCGAGAAGGACGCCCTGCTCAGCGAGCCGCGCCGCAGCCGCGGCGTCCAGCACGGGCATCCCTCCAGGACGCGGCTGGAAGTCCCCCGGCGTCAACGTCGGTTCCGCTGTCTCGACCGGAAGGCCGGCGCGGACCCACGCGTCGTACCCGCCGTCCAGGAACCGTACGTCGGGGTGCCCGAAGTAGCGCAGACACCACCACGCCCGAGCGGCGCCCCACCCGTCCGGGTCGCCGTAGACCACGACCGGCCGGCCCGCGCTCACCCCGAGCCGTCTCATGGCCTCCCCGAACGTAGCTGGATCCGGAAGAGGATGACGGCCCCCGTGGCGATCCGGTCGAGGTGGGGCGGAGAGGTCCTGGTCGAGATCGACGAAGCCAGCGCCCGGGATGTGGCCAGCGTCGTACCGCTCACGACCCGGTGGTCCGGTCAGCGACCACCGGACGTCGAGCACGACGGGCGGGTGGTCGGACCGCAGAGCGTCGGCAAGTTCGTTCGCGGTGATCAGTGCGCTCACGACGGCAGTGTGACAAATCGCACGGCCTCCACCGGACAGGACCCGCGCGTCCGGTGTCACCAGGCCCCACGATGGTGCGGGGTTTACCGTGGTGCCCGAGCAACCCGCGAGCGCGACATGCATGGGAGGGGTGGGCGATGTCGACGCCGGAGTCTGGTCAGGCGGACGAGCGATCATCAGACCGATTGACCAAGCCGCGCCGGCTACGCCCGGGCGATCGGGTCTGCGTCATCGCTCCCGCTGGCCCGGTCCCGTCGGCAGTGCTCGACAAAGGTCTGGCGATTCTGGAGTCGTGGGGCCTGGAGGTTTGCACCGGCGACCACGTTCGCGACCGGCATCCCACCCTCGACTACCTCGCCGGTGACGACGCCGACCGGGCCCACGACCTCATGGCGGCCTGGTGCGATCCACGCACCAAGGCGGTCCTGTGCGCTCGGGGCGGTTACGGCGCCATGCGCCTCCTCGACTTGCTCGACTGGGACGCGATGGCGGCCGCACCGCCGAAGGTCTTCGCCGGCTCCAGCGACATCACCGCGCTCCACCAGGCGTTCGCCCGACACCTGGGGATCCCGACGGTGTTCGGCGCGATGGTGGCGACCTCGGCGTTCGTCGACGACCCGGTCGCGCAGGCAAACCTCCGCCGGATGCTGTTCCAGCCTGACGCGGGCACGGTGCTCACCGGACCGGGGGCCGAGCCGCTGGTGCCCGGACGGGCACGTGGGCGAACGGTCGGCGGCAACCTCAGCCTCGTGGCCAGTGGGCTCGGCACGCCCGACGCCGAGCGACCGCCGGCGGGAGCGATCGCCCTGCTCGAAGACGTCACCGAAGAGCCCTACCGGCTCGACCGGTACCTCACCCACCTTCGCCGGGCCGGCTGGTTCGACGGCCTCGGCGGCATCGCCCTCGGTTCCTGGGTCGACTGCGGCGACATCTCGACGGTCCGCCAGGTGCTCGTCGATCGCCTGGGCGACCTCGGCATCCCCATCATCTGGGAACTCGGCTTCGGCCACTGCGAGGGCCAGCTCGCGATCCCCCTCGGCACGGAGGTCGAGCTGGTCGCCGAGCCCCCGGTGGCTCATCTTTCCCTCGCCGAGGCCGCTCTCCAGTAGGACAGGCGGGTCCGCTCGGCGGGTCATCGGCGCCCCGCTGACCGATCCGCGGACCGCCCACGACTGACCAGCACACGACACGAAAGCATGGGACTCGTGGACTCAGACACCACCGTGGACTCAGACACCAGCGCCGAGAATCCCACCAGCCCTGACACCGCCGCCGTTGCCCTGTGCTCCAAGCTGATCAGCTTTGACACCACCAACCGCGGGCCCGGCGACTCGGTCGGCGAACGGGAGGCCGCGGAGTTCGTGGCCGCCACCCTCGCGACAGCTGGCTTCGATCCGAGAATCCTGGAATCGGCGCCTCGTCGCACCAATGTCGTGACCAGGATCCCGGGGCAGGACGCGGAGCTGCCCGCGGTGCTGGTGCACGCGCACCTCGATGTCGTGCCCGCGGACCCGCACGAGTGGTCGGTGCACCCGTTCTCCGGCGAGGTCAAGGACGGCTACGTCTGGGGGCGCGGCGCCATCGACATGAAGAACATGTGCGCGATGGTGCTGTCGGCGGTGTGCTCCTGGCCCACCCGAGGCCTGCGTCCCCGACGGGACGTCGTCCTGGCCTTCGTGGCGGACGAGGAGGCCCACGGTGACTATGGCGCCGCATGGCTCGTCGACAAGCACCCGGAGCTCTTCCGCGGGTGCGTGGTGGGGATCGGCGAGTCAGGCGGGCACACCTACGAAGTGGACGGCGTCCGCTTCTACCCCGTGGCGACCGCCGAGCGCGGCACGATCCACCTTCGCCTCACTGCCCGGGGCACGGCCGGACACGGTTCGCGGCCGACCGACGACAACGCCGTGGTCAAGTTGGCCAACGCGGTCGCACGCATCGCCGCCCACCAGTGGCCGGCGCGGCTCACCCCCACCGTGCGCGCGTACCTGGAGCGGGTGGGCACGGCGCTCGGTGTTCCGGTCGACCTCGACGATGTGGACGGGACCGTCCGCCGGCTCGGCCGAGCAGGCCAGCTCGCCGCGCGAGCCCTGCGCAACACCGTCGCGCCCACCATGCTCGACGCGGGGTACAAGATCAACGTGATCCCTGGTACCGCCCACGCCAAGCTCGACGGGCGAGCCCTTCCCGGGCAGGAGAAGGAGTTCCTGGACACGATCGACTCCCTGCTCGGGGAAGGCGTCGAGCGGGAGATCCTGGACTACACCGAGGCGGTGTCCGCGCCCATCGACTCTCCCTGGTTCGAGGCGATGGCGGAGGCGTTGCGGTCGGAGGACCCGGACGCGGTGGTCGTGCCGTACTGCATGGGCGGTGGCACCGATGCCAAGGCCTTCGCCAAGCTGGGTATCGCCGGCTACGGTTTCTCCCCGCTTCGGCTGCCGAAGGACTACCCGCTCAGCGGGATGGCACACGGCGTCGACGAGCGCGTGCCCGTCGACGGGTTGCGGTTCGGGGCGCGGGTGCTCGACCGCTTCCTGCTGACCGTCTGACCTCGGGCGGCGATCGCCGACCCCTCCGTCAGCTCCTGTCGAATGGCAGCACCTCCGGCCGGGCGGCGCCCCCGACCTTGGCGGTTACCCCACGCCGGTGGTGGCGTCGGCACAGCACCTCGTACCCGAGGTCGAGAGCGCGCTCCTCCTCGGTATCGCCGACGACGACCTGCTCTCCTTCGGTGACCATGACACCGCCGACGGTGCGGGCGTTGTGCGTGCCCCGCCGCCCGCACCAGCACAGCGTCTGCACCTGCAGGGTCTCGACCCGGTCGGCCAGCTCGACCAGCCGCTGGCTGCCCTCGAACAACCGGGTACGGAAGTCGGTCAGGATGCCGAACGCGTAGACGTCCACTCCGAGATCGTCGACCACTCTGGCGAGCTGCTCGATCTGCTCGGCGGTGTAGAACTGGGCCTCGTCGCAGATGAGGTAGTCGATCCGGGCTCCGGCCGTCATCTCGGACACGACGAGCTGCTGGAAGTTGAGGTCGTGGGTGACCTCGATCGCGGGGACCGCCAATCCGAGCCGGCTCGAGAGGGTGCCCTTTCCAGCGCGGTCCCGGGACGTGAAGATCTTCCCGCTCAAGCCGCGCTGCCGCGCGTTGTGGTCCATCTGCAGGGCAAGGGTCGACTTGCCGCAGTCCATCGTTCCCGTGAAGAAGACGAGTTCGGCCACGGGCCCTCATCCTTGCGCATCGGGAGGAACGGACGCGAGCGGGTCGATCGCGTCGAGACCTCCGAAGCGCCACGCTCCCTCGGCCGCGACCGCACGCCGAGTCGTCAGACCGCGATCAAGAGCGGAACGATCATCTCGTCAGGGGTCAGCGAGCCGTGCAGGCCGAGCAGCGTGGGCTCCGTCGGGAACGCGTTCCGGCACTCGACGGCCGTGTCGCCGAGAGAGGCGATGAGGACGTCACCCAGACGGGGCAGCACCCGGTCCTCCACCGGACCAAACCAGCCGGCGTCCACCGCTTCGCCACGGGTGAGCACCAAGGCGTCCGGGCCGAGTCTGCTCCGCCAGGCCGCCACCACCTCGTCGGTGGCGCCGGCCTCGGTGTAGAGGTAACGCATCCGAGGATCGCCACCGACGAGGTAGACACCACGCCGGAGCGCTGGGTCGCTGTCGACGTCGACTCGCCGGTCGAAGGGCACGTCCACCATGCCGTGGTCAGCGGTGATGACCAACACGGCGTCGGCCGGCAGGGCCTTGCGCAGCCGGGCGACGAACGCGTCGATCGTGGCGAGTTGATGCCGCCACGCGGCGGAGTGGGCCCCGTCGCGGTGCGCCGTCCAGTCCAGGTCTCCCTCGTACAGGTAGACCAGACTCCGGGTGCCTCGCTCGCTGGCGACGACGGCCCGGTCGATGCGCTGGCCCGCGCTGTCGGCCGGCACGTAGTCGCCACCGCGGAGACCAGCCACGGTCAATCCCGTGCCCTGGAAGGCCTTGCGGGACACCGTCGTCACCGCGACGCCGGCCTCTTCCGCGCGCTCGAAGGCGGTGGTGTGGGGCTGCCACGCCAGCGGCTCCACGGTGGTGTCCCAGCGGAGCGTGTTGAGGAGCTGGTCGGTACCGGGCACCGCCATGGTGTACCCGACCACGCCGTGAACCCCCGGGGGCACGCCCGTGCCCAGCGTCACCAGGCTCGTCGAGGTCGTGGCTGGAACGGACGCGGTGACCGTCCGCCCATCCGCGGCCAAAGCTGCCAGGTACGGAGCCTCGTCGGCGTAGCGGTGGAGGAGGTTCCACCCGAGGCCGTCGATGAGCAAGACGACGTAGCGGTGCGCCGATGGCAGACCCAGCACGTTCGTCATGGCCTCGACCCCGAGCGCGGCCAGCACCGACGGGATGACGTCGGTCAAGGACGCCTCCCCGTAGCGAGGTGGGACCACCGTGCCCGCGGACACCGCCGCTGCGTACGCCGCTGGGAGCGAGCTCATCGCACCGGTGGCCGCCGAGCGAGGGTGCACAGCTCCTGGGCGAAGCCGAGCAACCGACCGACCGCCTCGCCGCCCTCGGCGGCGGAGCTGACCCGCACGGTGACGTCGTCGGAGGAGATCGTGCCGGTGTACCCGTGGTCGGCGTCGCAGTTGGGGTCGGCACACCCGGCCGGCTCCAAGTCGACGCGATGCATCCCGCCCCAGCCGATGGTCAGGATGGCCTCGTGCACCGGCCCTCCGGGCTCGTAGCCAGCCGGGTTGGCCACCACGCGGTTGACCACGACGGAGTTCACCCGATCGAGGGGAATGGCCTCGGTCGACGCCGTGGCGTAGGGCATCGGCATCGTGTCGTCAGCGGGGTGCTCGTCGGTGTGACCCGTGATGAGCCGAGTCGGTGTGAGCACCAAGACCGTGACGTGCCGGGTGACCTCGTCGCGGGAGAACGTCGGCTCGTGGTGGACGAAGAACGAGACCACCCGCTCGCCCGCCAGGCAGGTCTCCAGCGCGTCGGCGACGACGTCGGGGTAGTACCCACTGCGATCGATCGCCGCGCGGAGCTCGTGTGCCGCACTCGCGGACTCACTCATGGCAATCATCTTTCCACGCCGTGCAGACAGAGCGACACCACCCGACCCGGTGTGCGTCGGGCCGGAGGACCACTACATCCGGTCGGGTGCGGTGATCCCGAGCGTCGCCAGGCCCGTCGCCAACACCCGGGCCGTGACATCGCACAGCACGAGACGGCTCGTCCGGGTCCGCTCGTCCTCGGCTCGCAGCACGGGGCACCGCTCGTAGAACGCCGTGAACGCGGTCGCCACGTCGTAGAGGTAGCCGCAGATCCGGTGCAGCTCGACCGTCTCCGCGGCCTTGTACAGCACACCCTCGAACTCAGCGAGCCGCATCGCCAGCGCCCGCTCGGTCGGATCCGCGATGACCACCGACGCGCCGCGCAGCGTGGCGGGATCGATCTCACCGCGACGGAAGACGGACCGGATCCGGGCGTGAGCGTACTGCAGGTACGGCGCGGTGTTCCCGTCGAAGGACAGCATCCGGTCCCAGTCGAAGACGTAGTCCTTCACCCGGTCGTTGGACAGGTCGGCGTACTTCAACGCGCCGACGCCCACGACCTGGGCCACGTCCTGCTGCTCCTCAGCGCTCAGGTGTGGCGCCTTCTCCGCGACGATGCTCGCGGCCCGCCGCACCGCCTCGTCGATCAGGTCGATCAGCTTGATCGACTCACCGGCCCGAGTTCTCAGCCGCTTCCGGTCCGAGCCGAGGACGACGCCAAAGCCGTGGAACTCCGCGGTCGCGTGCGGGCCGAGCCATCCCGCCTCCCGGCCGACCTCGAACAGCATCTCGAAGTGCAGCCGCTGCCCCAGGTCGGTGATGTAGATGATCCGCCGGGCCTTCAGGTCGCGCACGCGATGCCGCAGCGCCGCCAGGTCGGTGGTGTCGTACCCGTAGCCGCCGTCGCTCTTGCGCAGGATCAGCGGGATCGGCTTGCCGTCGCGTCCGGTGAAGCCTTTCGGGAAGGCGCACAGCGCCCCCTCGCTCTCCACCGCCAGGCCCAGCTGGACCAACTCCTCGACCACCGGCCCGAGCTGGTCGTTGTAGCTCGACTCACCGGCGATGTCCGACGGCTCGAGCAGGACGTCCAGCCGCTCGTAGACCTGCTGGAAGTAGCGGGCGGACTCGTCGACGAGCAACCGCCACAGCCGCAGCGTCTCGGGATCGCCGCTCTGCAGGGCGACGACCCGACGCCGGGCGCGCTCGGCGAAGTTCTCGTCGGCGTCGAACTTCTTCCGCGCCTCCTGGTAGAAGCGGCCGAGGTCGCCCACCGACAGCTCGGTCGCCGCCTCGTCGGCGCCGATGTCGAGCAGATGCTCGATGAGCATGCCGAACGGCGTGCCCCAGTCACCGATGTGGTTGCGGCGGACAACCTCGTGCCCCAGGTGACCGAGGAGTCTGACGAGCGCGTCGCCGATGATGGTGGAACGCAGGTGGCCGACGTGCATCTCCTTGGCGACGTTGGGGCCGGAGTAGTCGACCAGCACCCGCTCGGGCTCGCTGACCTTCGCCACGCCGAGGCGCTCGTCGGACGCCATCTGCTCGACCAGGCCGGCGAGGGCGGTATCGGCCAAGGTGAGGTTGATGAACCCTGGGCCCGCCACCTCCGCGTGGGCGACCAGGTCGCCGAGATCCGCTCGGTTCAGCACCTCGGTGGCGATGTCCCGCGGCGGGCGACGCAACGTCTTCGCCAGCGGCAGCGCACCGTCGGCCTGGTAGTCGGCACGCTCGGAGCGCCGGACCGCGGGGTCGGTGGGCTCGCCCGCGACCTCGGTGAACGCGCGGGCCAGGCGTTCAGTGAGCAGCTGGGGAAGGTCGGTCACGGTATGCATGCTCTCACGGGCGCTCAACCGGCCGGAGGCCTGGCGGGTCTCCCGTGCGCTAGCGTGTCGGCTCGTGGCGTACGACGGGAATGTGACGGTTGGCGGGCCGCCCGCGGTCCGTGAGCTGGCTGGTCTGGTGCTCACCAAGGTCGCGGTCGGCCCCATGGACAACAACGCCTACCTGTTGCGGTGCGTCAAGACCGGCGAGCAGCTCCTGATCGACGCGGCGGCCGAAGCGCCGACCCTCCTCGGCCTGCTCGGCCCCGGACCCTTGACGTTGGTCGTGACCACGCATCGGCACCGAGATCACTGGCAGGCGCTCGCGGAGGTGGTGAAGGCCACCAGTGCCCGCACGGCAGCCCACGTCGACGACGCGCCCGGCATCCCGGTGCCGACCGACGTGCCGCTTCACGACGGCGATCACGTGCGGGTGGGCGCGGCGGAGCTCGAGGTGATCCACCTCGTCGGGCACACGCCCGGGTCGATCGCCTTGTTGTACGACGAGCCCGGCGGCCGGCCTCACCTGTTCACCGGCGACAGCCTCTTCCCCGGCGGCGTCGGCAACACCCACGGGTCGAGGGAGAACTTCGAGAGCCTCATCAACGACGTCGAGCGCAAGCTGTTCGACAGGCTGCCGGACGAGACCTGGGTCTACCCCGGACACGGAGCTGACACCACCCTCGGCACCGAGCGTCCTCACCTCGGTGAGTGGCGCGCCCGGGGCTGGTGAGCGCCCGGCGGCTCCGGACGCGTCGACGTCGGGCACCGCGAGCACGCGGCCGGGGCCCCGACGTGGAGCCGGGGTGATCTCCGGCGTCCGGATCGGCGACGCGGCCGACGTCACCGCCGGGGAGCTCCCTGGCGGCTGTGTGATCGTCGCCACGGCTTCGACCGCCACGGCGAGGACGCAGCGCACGTCGTGCGCCGACACGGTGTCGCCGAAGCCGTCGGCATCCGTTCCTTTCGGCGCCTGCCGCCTCGTTCGATCAGCCGCTTGCCACCTCGTTCGATCAGCATCGAAAGAGCTCGTCACCCCGTGCGCGAGGTCACTAGAACCTTCTGCGTTCCGATCCGACGGTCCCTCACGAGGTGGCTCCTGTGAAAGTGATCGCCAAAGGGCTTCTTGGCGTCCTCTTCGGTCTGCTCCTCTGCGCAGTGGCAGTCATCAGGTACGACGGCCCTGTGACGTGTGACGGTGTGTCCATGGGGGAGAACGACACCTGCATCACGATCGGGCATGACGAGGAGGCCAGGTCGTACGAGGAGCAGGCGGCGATGCAGAAACGGTGGAGCATCATCGTGGGCACAATCGGTGGACTGATCGCCATCGGATTCTGTGTCGCCACCGTGAACGCGGCCCGGGAGCAGCGCCGTCGCACGAAGGTCCTTCGCTCGTGACGTTCCGACCGTCACGTCGAACGGCCACGGCGCCGTGGGCGTGCGGTCGGCCACGTCGACGGTGATGAGGCAGACACTCCACGAGGGGGCCCATCTCGGAAACTGCGCACGGGCGGTGACCGTCGCTGGCGCTCCGCCGCGCGCCGGCTAGGTCTCCCGCACCACCTCGGTCGGGTCTTTGTCGAGACGCTGCCCGAGGAAACGGGGGTGACGCAGCTTCCCGTCACTGGTCCACTCGGTGAAGCCGACCTGAGCGACCAGCTCGGGACGCACCCAGTGGGCACCGGGTTCCCGAACTGGCTCGGAGAACGGTGAGGATGGCTGGACGATCCGGTCCAGCCGGGCCCGCAAGTCACGAAGCAGCTGGTCGCTGTAGCCGGTGCCGACCTTGCCGGCGTAGCGCAACCGGCCCTTGTCGTAGTAGCCGACGAGGAGAGCGCCGAACCCTTGTCGAGAGCCGCTCGGGTCGGTGAAGCCGCCGATGACGAACTCCTGGTCGCGAACGCACTTGAGCTTCAGCCAGTCGCGGGAGCGGCGTCCCTCCTGGTACCGAGAGCTCGCCCGCTTCGCGATCAGACCCTCCCATCCGTGGGCACACGCCTGTCGGTAGTACTCCTCGCCGTAGGTGGCCCGGTGCGACGAGTACCGCAGACGACCGTGGTAGTCGAACGCCGCGCGCAAGACGCGTTTGCGCGCGATGAGCGGCAGGCCGGTCAGGTCGACGCGGTCGTAGACCAGCAAGTCGAACAGGTAGATGCAGACGTCGACGCCGGTAGCGGCGATTCGTCTCGGGTCGGTGAGGTGAATCCGCGCCTGGAGCTTGGCGAAGCTGGTGAGGTCGCCGTCGAACGCGACGATCTCCCCGTCGGCGACGAAATTGTCCGCCACCTGCTGGGCGAAGGCGTCCACGAGCTCGGGATAGCTCGCGGACATGTCCTTGCGGTTGCGCGACCACAGCGAGACGTCGCCGCCTGTCCGTACCACGATCGCTCGGACGCCGTCGAGCTTGGCTTCGAAGACCCAATCGTGGTGAGAGAAGGGCTTGTCTGTCAGTGTGGCAAGCATAGGTTGACGCCACTCGACACGAGAGGACGGGCGCAGGAGACGCCGCTGCCCTTCGTCGAGAAGATCCAACGGGTTCGTCATGTCCGCGTGCCATCACCGTGGCCCACCATCATTCCGCGACCTACCCCCGGCCTCGGTCCACAAACAGCGTCGACGACAGCGACCGCGGCCTGAGGCGACCGCACCGGCACAGACAGTGGGCGGACGACCTGGCCGACGAGCAGGTACCGCTCGCCGTCGGCGACTCGACGTGGTCCCCTCCCTCGCCGGGCATTCGCTGCCCCGCTCGAGTCAAGCTCGTGGTAACCGTCGACTCCGGTGACCCGGCATACGTCGACGGCTACGTCGGTGGGGTCTACCGGACGAACTGCCGAGACCTTCGGGTGGGGCAAGCAGCCGTGCGCCGCCTCGCCGCCGACTCGCTCAGGGCCTTCGTTCGTCCGGGCCTCGGGCTCGGCTTCTCGGGCGGCACGGACCCTGCGCAATCGGACCAGTAGGCTGCACGCGTGCGGAAGGTCAGGAACGCGACGCCAGCGACCGTCGCCCTGACGCAGGCGGGCGCGGATTTCGTCCTCCACTCCTACCAGCACGCACCCGGCGCCCAGTCGTATGGCGAGGAGGCGGCCGACGCGCTCGGCGTGCCGTACGAGCGGGTCTTCAAGACACTGGTGGTCGAGACCGACCGTGGACTCGCCGTGGCGGTGGTCCCGGTGGCCGTACGGCTCGACCTGAAGGCCTGCGCCGCTGCGCTCACCAGCAAGCGTGCGACACTCGCCGACCCGGTCCAGGCGGAGCGCGCGACGGGCTACGTGGTAGGCGGGATCAGCCCACTCGGCCAACGCAAGCGGCTGCCCACCGTCGTCGACATATCTGCCCTCGACTTCGAGACCATCTACTTCTCCGCCGGCCGCCGCGGACTACAGATCGAGGCATCTCCGGCGACCTTGATCGAGCTGACAGCCGCGATCACCGCGGCGATCGGCGACCGGCGGGACTGAGAAGGTTGCCGATCACCGGTGACGAGACGTACGCGAGCGAAGACGTAGACGGACGAAGCCGCCTAAACTACGCCAATGCGTGCACATCGGCTCTCCGCGTACGACGCCTGGATTCGCTATCTCGACCTGCCCGGCGATGGTCCAGCTCACGTCTACCTTGCCGGGCTGGGTTCCGCCGCCACCGCGGAGTTTCCCGAGATCGTGACCCATCCCGCGCTGCGCGGTCGCAGGTCCCTCCTGGTCGACCTCCTCGGCACCGGATGGAGTGACCCCGGACCAGGGTGGTTCGGACACACGATCGAGGAGCACGCGGCAACGGTCGCCGCGCTGTTGGACGGCCTCGGACTCCACCGCTGCGTGGTGGTGGGCCACAGCCTCGGTGGCTCGGTGGCGATCACGTTGGCTCACACCAGACCTGACCTGGTGGGCCAGCTCGTCACCAGCGAGCCCAACCTCGACCCCGGCGTGGGGAGGCTGAGCCGGCACATCGCCGACCAGCCTGAGACCCGTTTCGTCATGCGGGGATACGACGTCTTGCGAGCGAGCGTCGAGCGAGAGGAACGGGCGGCTGGCCAATCGCTGTTCTACGCGACGACAGGACGCTGGTCCCCGCTCGCGATGTACCGCGCGGCCGTCTCGCTGCTGGCCGAGCGCGACCCGACCTTCCGCGCCCAGCTGCTCGCCGCGCCCATGCCCCGTGCCTACCTGGTCGGCGAGCGGTCCGGCGACGTGGACGCCACCGACCTGGCCGCCGCGGGGGTCACCGTCCACGTCGTTCCTGACGCCGGCCACACCATGGCCTACGACAACCCCACGGGCTATGCGGAGGCCATCGCGGCGGCGATCATCTCGACCGCGCGGCCCAGCGAAGTCCCCGACGGCCGTCAGCCCCAGCGAGCCCACACGTCGCGCAACGCCGACGCGGCGGCGACGAACGCGTCGTAGGCCTCCTGCAGAACGGCCCGACGCCGCTGGTCCGGGGCGTGTCGGCGCGCGATCGGCACCGTCGCCGCGGCCTCGTCGAGGCTCGCGTACACCCCGATGCCGAGCGCGGCGAGGAGAGCGGCACCGCGGGCCCCGGCCTCCTCACACGCCGGGACTTCAATCTCCATGCCGAGGGCGTCGGCGAACATCTGCGACCACACGGCGCTGCGTGCTGCGCCGCCGGAGAGCCGGGCGGGTCCCTCCAGACTGAACCGCTCTCGCAGCGCGTCGACGTGGACGCGGTGCCCGAGGACAACGCCCTCCATGATCGCGCGCGCGAGGTCACCGCGGCGATGCCAGCCGCGCAGACCGAGCAGGGCCGCGCTCGCGAGCTCCCCGTACGGGGAGCCGTAGAGGAAGGGGTGGTAGAGGAGCCGGCTCGGGCCGTCGAGGACGGCGCTCGCCTCACGTTCCAGGGTGGCGTACGCCTCCCCGTCGGCGCTCAGGCCGAACACGCCCCGCCACCACTCCAGATTCGTGGCCGACGAGGGAGACGTCGCCATGGTGAGCCACTCCCCCGGCCGGACGAAGGTGCGTGCCTGCCACCGCTCGTCGACGATCGGCTCCTTGCTCACCACCTGGTTGATGCTGAAGGTCCCGGCGACCAGGCTCAGCATCCCTGGGCGTACCGCTCCACAGCCCACCGCTGTGCCGTCGACGTCGTGCGCCCCGGTGACGACGGGGGTGCCGGCCGCGAGCCCGGTCGCGGCCGCGCCCGCGTCGCTCACCTCCCCCGCGATCTCCTCGCTCCGCAGGAGGGGTGGCAACCGGTCAGCGAGCCAGCCGAGGCCATACAGCGCGAGCACCTCGTCCGCGTACCGCTGGGTGTGGACGTTGGTGAACGCGGCGCTCGCCTCGCTCGGGTCAGTCGCGACGCGCCCGGTCAGGCGGTACCTGAGCCAGTCCTTGCAGAACAGCACCCATCGAGCGCGCTCGAGCGCTCCACGGTCATGTCGCGCGAACCACGCCAGCAGCGCCGAGGGCGAGCCCGCGAACGGTACCTGACCGGTGAGCTCGAGGGCGCGCGTCCAGACCGAGCCGGATCGCCACTCCTCCAGCACCTCGTGAGCGCGGGTGTCCATCGCGGTCACAGCGGGACGGACTGGCGCACCGTTCTCGTCGACCAGGTAGAGCCCGTCGTTGTGCCCCACGATGCCCACCGCGCCGATCCGGTCCCCAGTCACACCCGCGTCCGCCAAGGCGTTCCGGATGGCCACGCCGGTCGCCTGCCACACCTCCTCCATGTCGCGTTCGACCCACCTGGGACGTGGGCTGTGGACCTCGACCCGCGCGCTACCACCGCCGAGCTCACGGCCGGACCGATCGAACACGCACGCCTTGGTGACGGTCTGGCCGGCGTCCACGCCGAGCAACAGGTCAGCCGTCATGGTTCGTCAGCTCCACCCCAGGTCGCGGGCGTTCACCGCGGACGAGATCCGTCCGGTCTGCACCAGCTCCCGAACCGCCTGAGCCACCAGCTCGGCGGATCGGCTGACGGTGGTGGTGGTGTCCCCACCGAAATGGGTGGTGATGGTCACATTGTCGAGCCGGCGCCACGGGCTGTCGACGGGGAGCGGCTCCTCGTCGAAGACGTCGAGACCGGCGCCCGCGATGCGTCCCTCCGCCAGCGCCTGGTAGAGAGCGTCGTAGTCGACGACGCGACTCCGAGCGGTGTTGATGAAGTACGCCGTCGGCTTCATCAGTGCGAAGTGCTCCGCCCGGATGAGGCGTTCGGTCTCCGGGGTCAGTCGGGCGAGAACGTGCACGAAGTCCGACTCACGGAAGAGGGTGTCCAAGTCGACCGCGACCGCCCCGTACTCGTCGAGCACCCTGGCCTCGACGTAGGGGTCACTGACCAGGAGGCGGACGTCGAAGCCTCGCAGACGTCGGGCGAGCGCCCGGCCGACGTGTCCGAAGCCGACCAGACCCACCGTGCTTCCGCCCACCTCGCGGCCAGGGCCGCCGAAGTCCTTGCGCCAGCCGCCGGACTTCACCGACGCGTCCGCCCGTGCGATGGCCCGGGCCTCGCTCAGCATCAGGCCGATCGCCAGCTCGGCGACCGCGGTGGCATTGCGGCCGTGCACCGGGACGACCGCCACTCCTCGGGCGGTCGCCGCCGCGATGTCGACGTTCTGCAGCCCGCTCCGAGCGACGACGATCGCCCGCAGCTTCGGGCCGGCGTCCAGCACGGCGACCGGCACCGGCGCGAAGTGCAGGACGAGCGCCTCCGCGTCAGCGACCGCCTCGACCACCTCGGTGGGCACCGCGACCGCGTCGGGACCGTGACGTTCCATCAGCTGTTGCGCCGCGTGCTGCTGTGCCTTGTCCCCCGACCACTCGACAGTCCGGACGTCGACGTTGACGTCCTCGGCGAGCGCCTCGACATACGCCGAGGCTGGGATGAAGTGGTCGCCGACGGCGAGGATCCGCATCGTTCAGTCCTCCTGAGCTGAGGTGTCGGGCCGGAACGGGGTGCCAGCGTGTCGAGGATCGGACACCACTCGGTCGAGGTCGAGCCGTGGCTGGAGGCGCACAGCCTGGCGGTCGACGTCGGTCACGGGCGGGGCGAGGCTCCCCGGGGCGCGGACAGCGGCCGACCCCCAGGCCACGGCTTCCCTGAGCGCGGCCGTCCGGTCGCGACCGGCGTCGATCGCGGCGAGGAAACCGGCCAGCGCGTTGTCCCCGGCGCCGACGGCACTGCGGATCTCGCCGACCCGCGCCTGGGCGTGCAGGGGTGGCTCACCGTCGACGAGGACGGCACCGGCCGCACCGAGACTGACCAGGACCGCACCGCCCGTGGTCTGCTGGACGTCCTCTGCCGCGGCCACCACGTCACCGAGCGTGCGCAGTGGACGATGCGCGACCTCGGCGAGCTCCTCGAGGTTGGGCTTGAGGATCTCCGGGCGGCCGGCGAGTCCGTGCCGCAGGGCCTCGCCACTGGTGTCGAGCGCGAAGCGGCGTCCCTCGGCGCGGAGGCGGGATCCCAGGTCGGCGTAGAAGTCGGCGGCGACCCCAGGAGGGAGGCTGCCCGAGGCGACGACCCAGTCGCCGTGACGGCTCGTCCGCAGGACCGCATCGATGAGAGCCGCCACCTCGCTGTCGGTCAGCGTGGGGCCGGGCTCGTTGATCTTCGTGGCGACGCCGCTCACGGTGGCGACGGTGATGTTGACCCGCACCGGCTCGCGGATCGGGACCGCGACGTAACGCACGGATTCGGCCTCGAGCAGGCGCAACACCTGCTCGCCCTCCGGACCGCCGGAGGGCAGCACGGCGACGGACTCCACGCCATTGATCGCCAAGGCTCGGGTGACGTTGACACCCTTGCCGCTCGGCTCGACGTGCCGCCCGGCGGCCCGGTTCACGCCGCCGACGACGAGATCGGGCACATCGAGGGTCCTGTCGAGCGACGGGTTCGGCGTGACCGTGACGATCACGGGCCCACCACCTGGGACACGGGTGGGTCGCTCCGCGAGGTGCCGGAGTCCATCACGCCTCCTGTCCTCCGCCTACCGGCCACCCGAGCGTGGCCTGCCTCGTAGCCGGCCGGATTCTAGGCCGGGTCATCAGCGGACCCAGCAGCTGTGACCTCCAGGGAGCGACGACGCTGCCCAGGGACGCTGCCTAGGGTCGAGCGACCTGACCGGATCCGTCCGCCCACCCTTGACGGCTGTCCGACCTCCTCGGGAAGCTCGGCGCGGAACGACCACTGAACCACCGCCTGGCGGGCTTCGACCGACTCGGGAGCGTGGAGCTGACCATGACTGACACGGTGCCGAAGACGATGCGAGCCGCAGTGCTTCGTCGGGTTGGCGAGCTTGTCCTCGAGGAGCGTCCGGTGCCCGTGCCTGGGCCTCGCGAAGTCCTCATCCAGGTCCGGGCGGTGGGCATCTGCGGCTCCGACGTCCACTACTACGAGCACGGTCGCATCGGCGACTTCGTGGTCCGTGCGCCGCTCATCCTCGGGCACGAGCCCAGCGGCGTGGTCGTTGCCTGCGGCGCGGACGTCACCCGGCTCTCCCCGGGTCAGCGGGTCTCTCTCGAACCCGGCGTGCCGTGCTTCACGTGCGTGGAGTGCCGTCTGGGGCGCTACAACCTCTGCCCCGACATGCGGTTCTTCGCGACACCTCCGGTCGACGGCGCCTTCTGCGAGTACGTGGTCCTGCACGAGGAGTTCGCCCACCCGGTCCCCGACAGCCTGTCCGACGACGCCGCCGCCCTCCTGGAGCCTCTCTCCGTGGGCGTCTGGAGCGCTCGCAAGGCCCGCGTCGGTCCGGACACTCGCGTCCTCGTCACAGGCGCGGGCCCGATCGGACTGGTCGCGCTGCAGGTGGCGCGCGCCCTCGGCGCGCCCGAGGTCGTGGTCACCGACGTCCGGGCTCAGCGGCTGGCCGTGGCCGCCGAGCTCGGCGCCACCATGACCGTCGACGTGACCACGACGTCCCTCGCGGACGCCGAGGTCGAGGCGGATGTGCTCCTCGAGTGCTCCGGCGCGCCCGCGGCGATCGGTCCGGCGATCCGACGCGTGCGCCCTGGCGGGCGGGTGGTCCTCGTCGGCATGGGCGGCGACGAGATCTCCCTCCCGCTGGCGCACGTGCAGCGCCACGAGATCGAGGTGACCGGTACCTTCCGGTATGCCAACACCTGGCCGGCGGCGATCGCCCTCGCCGCGTCCGGTGCGGTCAACCTCGACCGCCTGGTCACCCACCACATGGGTCTGGCCGACACCGAGCGGGCACTCACCATCACGGCGGAGGACGAGACGGCCCTCAAGCCGGTGGTGCGTCCCCAGGAATGACAGCTCTCTCCACTGCGACCGGTCTCTCCACGACGACTGGTCTCTCCCCTACGACTGGAAGGACATGCCCTTGAAGGCCGCGGTCATCTGCGCTCCGGGACAGGTCAGCGTCGAGACGGTGCCCGACCCCTCCCCTGGCCCTCGGGACGTCGTGGTCCGGGTCGCCGCGTGCGGGCTCTGCGGCACCGACCTGCACATTCTGGAGGGCGAGTTCGCCCCGACCCTCCCCGTCGTGCCCGGGCACGAGTTCGCGGGTGAGGTCGTGGCGGTAGGCAAGGACGTCACCGAGGTCCGCGTCGGCGACCAAGTGGCGGTCGATCCCTCCCTTCACTGCGGGGAGTGCCACTACTGCCGGCGAGCGCGAGGCAACCTTTGCGAGAACTGGGCGGCGATCGGTGTGACGACCGCCGGCGGCGCCGCCGAGTACGCCGTGGCACCCGTGCGCAACTGCTACCGCCTCCCGGAGGGGGTGTCCACAGCCGACGCGGCGCTCATCGAGCCGCTGTCGTGCGCGGTGCGCGGGTTCGACGTCCTCCCCCGCGTGCTCGGCGACCACTACCTCATCTACGGCGCGGGCACCATGGGCTTGATGATGCTCGAGCTGGCGAAGCGGGCCGGCGCGGGCAGCGTCAGTGTCGTCGACCTCAACCCGGCTCGCCTGGAGACGGCGCGCGAGCTCGGCTGCTCCGGTGCGGCGACGAACGCGGACGAGCTCGCGGATGACTTCCCGCGCGGCTGGGACGTCGTCATCGACTGCACCGGGGTGGCGGCGGCCATCCAGGACGGGCTCGCCCGGGTGGGTCGCGGGGGTACGTTCCTGCAGTTCGGCGTCTCGTCGTACGACGCCCGCGTGGAGATCGAGCCGTACCGGATCTACAACCAGGAGATCACCATCACCGGCTCGATGGCGGTGCTCCACAGCTTCGAGCGAGCGGGCGACCTGTTCGTCAACGGCGTGTTGCGTCCGGACGTCTTGATCAGCGACCGCTTCCCGCTCGACGACTACGCCACCGCGCTCGAGAGGTTCAAAGCCGGCATCGGCCGGAAGATCCAGGTCGTTCCCTGAGCGGCGCTCGTCCGCTGCGCAACGGCTCACGGTGAGCAGGCCCGCCGCGGCGGGTGGGCGGCATGTCGCGCCTTGACGCATGAGCTCCGCGATTCGTGGGCACGACACCTCATGCGCGAGGACTTGTGCGTCGGCCACGCGGATGGGTCGGGTCGGCGCGGACGAGGGGCGACGATGCCGACACCGACACCTGCGGAGCTGCTGGGGCTCGGCCTCGCCGGGGCCGCCGCCGCGGGCCTGGGGCTGCGGTTCTCGTCACCGACCCCACGGCGTGGCGAGGCGTTCCTGCAGTGCTGCGGTGTGGCGGCGCCGACGCCGGAGGAGTGCGAGCGGGCCGCCACCTATCTCCGCCAGCATCGCCAGATCTTCCTGGTCCTGGTCGTCCTCCTGGTACCGGGTCTTACCGGCCTCACGGCACTGGTCGGAGAGGGCGAGGCGAGCCTGATCTGGGGCCTGGCGGGCGGTCTGGTCGGGGGAGCGCTCCTCACGTTGGTGGTGGCCGAGGTCTCGCGGAGCACGTCGCGACGGCAGAGCACCGGGCGCCTGCGCCGGCGGCCGTGTCGTGTCCTGCGGTCGCTCGACCCATTCCACCTCGCGGCCATCGTCGTCACTCTCGCCCTGTTCGTCTGCGGTCTCCTCGCCGCGGTGGTGGGCTTCGCCGCCCAGCGGTGGGCGCATCACGTGGTCACCTGGTACTCCCAGCGCGCCGACCTGATCGGGGCCGTCGCCACGCCACCGCAGGGATTCGCACGTCTCTGGCTGGTTCTCACCCTGCTCGTCGCGGTCGCGGCGGCGACGACGGCCGCGGTGTGGCTCAGCCTGTTCAGGTATCCGGAGCCCGACGACTCGCTCGATGCGGTCTTGCGCCTGCGAACCGCACGCGTCGCCCTCGGCACCGGAGCGCTGGCCTGCGCACTCCTCACCATCGCCGCTCTCCGTCGGCTCACCGTCATCGTCATGCCTCGCTTGGACGTGTGGGTCGAGCGCGCGTTGCCTCCTGCTCTGGCCTGGGACTTCCCCGCCCTGCCCGGCTGGCTGCCACCCGTCCACCAGATCTTGGACTCGTTCCTCGCGCCCGTGCTGACCGGGTGTGCGCTGTGCGTGGCCGTCCTCGTCCACCCCGCGCTGTGGCGGCGTGGCGAAAGGAGCGGTTGAGCCGACGCCGCGATCCGTCGCGCGGGCCGCGCCCGGCACACTGGGTGGGTGACCGCGGTTTCGTCGACCCCGCCGACCCTCGCCCGGTTGCAGCCCACGTTGGACGCGGTGCCCGGCACCGTGTCGGTGTGGTGCGGCCCGCCGGGACGCCCTCCGGTCTATGCGCGGCTGCCGGACGAGCCCCACTACGCGGCCAGCACGATGAAGGTCGCCGTCATGGCCGCGGCCTACCGGCTCGCCGAGGCGGGGCGGCTCGACCTGGACGCCGAGGTCCTGGTGCACGACGAGTTCCCCTCCGCCCTCGGCGATGGCACGACGTACCGGTCGACGGCTGACTACGACAATGACCCGCAGCCGTGGGAGAGGCTCGGCCGAACCGCCCGGCTGCGCTGGCTGGTCCGGCGAATGATCGTGCGGTCGAGCAACCTCGCCACCAACCTGGTCTTGGAGCGGGTCGGGATGGCCGCGGTCGCCGAGGTCTGGGCTGCGGTCGGTGCCCGACGCTCCACCGTGGCGCGCGGCATCCAGGACTATGCCGCGGAGGACGCAGGGCTGTCGAACGTCGTGACCGCCAGCGACCTCGCCGCCCTCCTCGCCGCGGTCTACCTCGGCGCCCGACGGTCGGCTCACGGTGACCGCGCCCTGGCCTCGCCGGAGGCGTGCGAGGAGATGCTGTCAAACCTCCTCGCCCAGGAGGTCACCGACGACGTGGTGCGAGGCCTGCCACCCGGCACAGCCGTCGCGCACAAGAACGGGTGGGTCGATGGCATCCGCCACAGCGCCGCTGTGGTCCTTCCACCGGACGCGCCCGCCTACGTTCTCGTGACCTGTGTGAGCGCGCCACTGGGAGACGAGGAGGCGTGCGACCTGGTGGCGCGGGTCGCGGCGGCGAGCTGGAGTGATCGACGCCTGGTCGCGGGCTCCTGAGTGCGCGTCCGGGTGGTCGACGCCCCGACAGACGACCGGCACCTCCGACGGGCACCTCGGGCGATTGTGGAACGTCGTGCTCGGATCGTGACCTGACTCCGCGACTTTTCTTCGCCGAAGTCATTGCGCCCCGTAACACCAGTTGGTAGTCGTATGTGCACGCATAGTTGCGGAGCACCGACAGAAGGGGCGTCTGTGGGTGGCATCCGCGCGACTGACCGGTCTCTGCGCGGCACGGTGGTCGGCGACTGCTCGGGAACGCCCCGGCGGGGTGGCGGACACGACACCGAGGGGGCGAGAGATCAGTGGCGCTGCCAGGGGCATCACAGGAACGTACCTTGGCTGACGAGGTCGCGCGTCTGCTCGACGACTTCGACCCGGGGTCGTGGCGGATCGTCCCTGGAACACCCTGGTACGTCGCCGTGCCCTCCACCGGCAGAACCGGGAGGCCGTGGCGCTTGCACCTGTCGGCAGCGCCGCACTCGGCCCTGACGATCCTTCAGGTGGTGGTTCCCCTCCTTGCCCAGCGAGCTCTGCCGTTCGCGTTCGCTCCCACGGTCGAGCATGTCCGTCACCTCGGCAGTCAAACATGCGCCGCCAGCGAATTCGGGATCTTCCTGAGCACCTCGCCCGAGGACGGCGACGACGCCCACCTGCTCGACCTGGCCAGGCACCTCTACACGGCGACCCGAGGACTGCCCGGACCACGCATCCCGCAGGCTCGGCCCTACCGGATCGGCGGCATCGTCCACATCAGTGACGGTGACGGCGACGTGGACCTCACGACGGCACGAGCTGCGTCCGCGACCGTCGTGGCGTGCGAGGTCTCCGAGCGCAGGCCCTACCTCCGCCTCGGCGCCGAGCGCCCGCCGCTCCACGTCGATCGCGCCGACGATCACGACCGCTCCAGGAGTCCGATACTCCTGCACGGTCGATACCTCGTCACCTCCGCTCTGCGGGTCACTACGACAGGTGGCGTGTACCTCGCCACCGACCTGGCTGCAGAACCCAGGTCGACCGACGTCGTGCTCAAGCACGCTCGCGCCCACACCGACGTCGACGCTGACGGCACCGACGCCCGCGCTCGACTGCTCCGAGAGGTTCACACCCTCCACCACCTGGCACGGAGGGTGCCCGTACCTCGTCCGCTCAAGGCGTTCGCCAACGCCGGCGACCTGTTCGTGGTCTGTGAGAGCCGGCCAGCCACACCTTTGCGGCAGTGGGTTCAGCAGCATGCCGGGAGCGAGGGCGGCGTGCCCGCGCCAGCGGCCCTGCTGGTGGCTCGACGGTTGATGTCCTTGCTGGCCTCAGTGCACCGGGCGGGGTACGTGCTCCGGGACCTCGACCCGTCGCACATCGTCGTCGGCGCCGACGGGTGGCCGACGCTCATCACCGTGAGCGACGCGGTGCCGACCGGGCACGTCGCGCCCAGCCGAGGGGCCCGCGAGTACCGGGCACCCGAGGTGCACGATCCGGACACGCCAGTTCCAGCGACGCCAGTCCAGGACCTGTTCGGGCTTGGGGCACTCCTGTTCCTCCTCGCCACAGGGAACGATCCCGTGCTCCCTGACGATGACGGCCACGAGCACCGACCGATGCGTGAGCGGCTCGCCCCCTGGCTGGGTCTCGTCGCACGCTACAGCGACACCGCGCGTCTGTTCGCGCCGGCGATCATGACGTTGCTCGCCGACGATCCCGCGGAGCGCGGGGACCTGCCGAGCGCGAGCCAGCTGTTGTCGGCTGCCCGCACGACCCCGCCCTCCCCTCCTCCGGTCCACCATCCGTCGGTCGACGCCTTGCTCGCCGACGGCCTCGAGTACCTCATCGCCACCATGCGTCCCGACGAGGATCGGCTGTGGCCGACGAGCGAGCCAGGGCGCCGAACGGATCCTCGTTCCGTCCACCACGGCGCCGCTGGTGTTCTCTCCGTGCTGCTCCAGGCGCGGGCCCGCATCCCGCCAGAGCGGACGCCGTTGGGTCTGGATGCCGCCGCACGGAAGGCGGCCTCGTGGCTCGCGGACCGCTGCGAGGACGGCCAGCCGCTCCTTCCCGGCCTGTACGACGGCCTGGCGGGTACGGCGTGGGTTCTCGCCGACGCAGCGGTGGCGCTCGACGAACCGCAGTTGCGTGCTCACGCCGAACGGGTGGCACTGCGGCTCCCGACCAGCTGGCCCGTGCCCGGCATCGCGCACGGGCTAGCGGGAGCGGCGCTCGCCCACCTTCACCTGGCCGGCGTCAGCCGGGCAGGCGCGGGCGAGTACCGCGGCGGT
This sequence comes from Thermasporomyces composti, assembly GCF_003386795.1. NCBI lineage: Bacteria > Bacillati > Actinomycetota > Actinomycetes > Propionibacteriales > Nocardioidaceae > Thermasporomyces > Thermasporomyces composti. The sequence continues at coordinate 4,091,168 of NZ_QTUC01000001.1, read as the reverse complement.
GATGGCAGGTTCCTCGAACGGGCCGCTCAGTGTGCGCGTTCCTTGCGCGACGCGGCGGTCCCCGGATCCTGCGGGCCGACGTGGCCGGTCCCCACCGGTATCCGGTCTCGGCTCGCCGGAACGTGCCACTACGGTTTCGCTCACGGCGTCGCGGGGATCGGCTACGCCCTGCTCTGCCTGGGCACCGCGCTCAAGGACGAGGCGTGCCTCACCTTGGCAGCCGAGGCCGGGTCCGCGCTGTGTCGCGCCGCCTCCAGCGACGACGACGGCGCCGCGTGGTGGCCGGTCGGACCGCACGACTCGACGCGCAGGTCGCACTGGTGCGACGGGTCCTCCGGGATTGGAACGTTCCTCCTTCGGCTGTTCGCCGTCACCGGAGAACAGCGCTTCGCCGAGTACGCCCGGGCCGCCGCCGGCGCGGTCCACCGTGCTCGGTGGACCGCCTCGCCTGTCGTCTGCCACGGGCTGGCCGGGGACGGTGAGTTCCTCCTCGACGCCGCCGCGTGGCTCGCCGACCCCACCTACCGCGCCTGGGCCGAGGACTTGGTCCCGCTGCTCGCCGTGCGTCACTGCCGTCGCCGCGGGCGCGTCCTCCTGCCAGACGAGAGTCTTCGGAGCCACGGCGCCGACTACGGTGTCGGGCTCTCCGGGGTGGTGTCGTACCTCCTCCGACTGCGGCACGGTGGCGCGCGGGCGTTCCTGCTCGACAGCCTGCTGGTCGACGAGTCACTGGAAGCGGTTCCGGAGCCAGCCGTTCCCTGGTGACGGCCACGCCGTACACCCACTCCCGCGCGGAGGACGTTGACCCAGGGACGTTGACCCAGGGACATGGAGCGCCCCAAGCGGCAGGTAACGTCGGCTGGCGTGTCGAGGATCACTGAGGTCCGGTGCCACCCGGTCAGCGCCCCACTGCACACCCCCTTCGTGACCGCACTGCGCCGCGCGACGACATCGGAGTCGTTGCTCGTCGAGGTGCTCGACGACGACGGGAACAGCGGCTGGGGTGAGGCACCGGAGGTGTGGCGGGTCACCGGCGAGTCGATGGCCGGCGCCCAGGCCTGTGTCATGGGGCCGTTGCGCGACGCTCTTGTGGGCGCCGATCCCGACGACCTCACCAGGCTGCTGCGCGCCGTCCACACGTCGGTCGTCGGCAACCACAACGCCAAGGCCGCTGTCGACGTCGCCCTTCATGACCTCGCGGCACGTCGACTCGGCATCCCTCTGGTACGTCTGCTCGGTGGCACCAGCCGCAGGGTGCTCACCGACGTGACCCTCTCCGCGGGAGAGCCTGACGAGCTCGCCGAGGCGGCACGCGCCCGACTCGAGGAGGGGTTCACCGTCCTCAAGGTCAAGGTCGGTCAACGCACGGCGGCGGGAGCGCGTGCCGACGTCGCCCGCGTCCGAGCGGTCCGTGACGCCGTCGGGCCCGACGCGCTCATCCGCATCGACGCCAACCAGGGGTGGACTCCACGGGAGGCGGTCCGGGTCATCCACGCGCTCGAGGACGCCGACCTCGACGTCGAGCTCGTCGAACAGCCCGTCGCCGCCGCCGACCTGGACGGCCTGGCGTTCGTCAGCGACCGGGTCACCACCCCGATCCTGGCCGACGAGGCCGTCTACGGCGCCCGGGACCTCGTCGAGGTCATCCGCCGTCGAGCCGCCGACCTGGTCAACGTCAAGCTCGGCAAGTGCGGTGGGATCGGCCCCGCGCGGACCTTGCTCGACCTGGCCGAGGCGCATGGGATGGGCACGCTCATCGGCTCGATGGTGGAAGGGCCGATCGGCGTGGGAGCGGCGGCCAGTCTCGCCGCCGCGTGTGGGACCACCCTGGTCAGCGACCTGGACGCCGCGTGGTGGCTGGCCGAATCCCCCGTCGAGGGCGGGATGAGGTACGAGGGACCCGAGGTCGTCCTGCCCGACGCGCCCGGGCTGGGGGTCACGGGCCTGCGGTAGCACGGGATCCCCGGAGCGGTGTCGTGGTGTGCTGAACACATGGGCCCGCTCGCTGTCTCGTGGCCGGAGGATCCTGAGCGCCTGGCCGCGATCCAACGCGATCTCGCCGCTGCAACCCCGCCGCCGTGGTGGCCGCCGCGAGGTCGACCGATTCTGGTTGGCGGCTGCTTCTGTTGCTCTCCGCGAGGCACCGAGGGGCGAGGCGACGCCGGCGACGAGGTGTGGGCGGCCGCGGTCACGATCGCCAGCGACACCGGTCGGCGCGTCGCGGCCCGCGTCCACCGTGGCCACGCGGGTGCGCCGTACGTCACCGGTCAACTGGCCCGACGGGAAGGCGTCGCGCTGGAAGCGGCGGTCAGGGCGCTGCCGGTCCAACCCGACGTCCTCCTCGTCAACGCCACCGGGCGCGACCACCCACGCCGCGCGGGTCTCGCGCTGCACCTTGGGGCCGTGCTCGACCTGCCGACGGTCGGTGTCACCCATCGTCCGTTGCTGGCGACCGGAGCGTGGCCGGCCGACACCGCGGGAGCGACCAGTCCAGTCGTGCTGGAGGGCGAGGTCGTCGGGGCATGGATGCGGACGCGGGCGACCAGGCGTCCGCTCGTGGTGCACGCCGCTTGGCGCACCACGCCGGACGTCGCGGTCGAGGTCGTCCGGTTGGCGACCCGGGTGTACCGAACGCCGCTTCCTCTCCGCGAGGCGCGCCAGTTGGCGCGGAGAGCTCGTGGACGCATGAGCTCGGCCGCTTCATCCACGAGCGAGGCGTCCAAGCCGCACGAACGTGCCGATCCCGCGAAAGACCGCTGACGCTCACGCGCGTGGCGACAGAACCGCGCTCGGACGGTCACGGTCCGCGCTCGGCTACGGTGGCTTTCCATGACCGATCCGTCACACCGCCCGTCCACCGTCGCCGGGCCTGACGTCTCACGACCCGGTCCGTGGGCGATCCAGGTCGCCGCGACGACGTTGTGGACCGAGCCGGACGCGGTGCGAGACCTCGACGCTCCCATCGTCGCGGCGCGACCGGATCCACGCGGGTGGGCCGCCCACCTCGACACACCCGCCCGCGCCGACCTGGTGGGACGGGTACTCAGCCAGCTCCTCCTCGGTGAGCCGGTCGACGTCATCGCGGAACGAGGCGACTGGCTGCAGGTCGTCGCCCTGTGGCAGCCGTCGGAGCTGCACCCGCGCGGCTACCCCGGGTGGGTCCCACGCGCCCACGTCGGCCCCGCCCCAGTCCCGTCCGACCGCGCCGCGGTCGTCGCGGTGGAGGCCGCTCCCATCCGTCGTTGTCCTGGCGGCGAACCGCTCATCGACGATGTCTCGTACGCCACGGTGTTGCCGGCGCTGGAGGACACCCCGGCCGGTGTTCGGGTCGGCCTGCCCGGCGGCCGCGACGGCTGGCTGGACCCCACCAGCTGCGTGGTCTACCCGGTGACACCCAGGCGGCAGGTCGACGGCCACGCTGTCCTCGCGGCGGCGCGGCGCTTCGTCGGGCTGGAGTACCTGTGGGGTGGGCTGAGCGCCTTCGGCCTGGACTGCTCGGGCTTGGTTCACCTCAGCTTCCGGGCGCTCGGACGCATCGTCCCCCGTGACGCGCACGACCAGGCCGAGGCCGCGACGCGGATCGGTCTTGAGGACGTCCGCCCAGGAGACGCGTACTTCTTCGCCCATCCCGGCAAGAAGATTCACCACGTCGGCCTCGCGACCGGCGATGGACTTCGCCTGCTCCACGCGCCACAGAACGGCAGGCGGGTGAGCGAGGAGGAGATCGTCGACGAACGCCTCGAGACCCTCCTCGACCAAGCGGGCGTCCTGGCCGACTAGACCACCCGACGCCGCCCGACCTCGGTCCCACCCTCGAGCGCGGGCGGCCCGCGAGCCTTCAGCGAGTCTCGACCTCGCGCTTCGCCCGCTCCTTTCGCACTCCTCGGTGAGCCTTCACCAGGCTCGCGATCGTCGTGATCGCCAGGACGCCGACGATGAACGTCAGGGAGAGGGCGATGCCGATGTCCGGTACGGCGTGAATGGGCTCCCCGCCGTTGATGAACGGCAGGTTGTTCTCGTGCAACGCGTGCAGGATGAGCTTGATGCCGATGAAGCCGAGGATGGCCGCGAGCCCGAACGACAGATAGACCAGCCGGTCGACCAGCCCACCGATGAGGAAGTAGAGCTGGCGAAGCCCCATCAACGCGAACACGTTGGCCGTGAAGACCAGGTAGGGCTCCTTGGTCAGCCCGTAGATCGCGGGGATCGAGTCGAGGGCGAAGAGCAGGTCGGTGGTGCCGAGCGCGACCATCACCAGGAGCATCGGGGTGACGACCCGGCGGCCGTTCTCGACGACGATGAGCTTGATGCCGTCGTACCGGTCCGTTGCGGGCAGGTGCCGCGTCGCCCACCTGGTGACCCGGTTCTCCTTGTACTCCGACTCGTCGGCAGCGTCACCCCGCACGAACTGGACGGCGGTGTAGAGCAGAATCGCGCCGAAGATGTAGAACACCCAGGAGAAGGCCGATATCGCCGCGGCGCCGAGCGCGATGAAGATGCCGCGCAGCACCAAGGCCAGGATGATGCCGATCAGGAGCGCGGTCTGCTGGTACGCCCGGGGCACCGCGAACCTGGTCATGATCACCAGGAACACGAACAGGTTGTCGACCGACAGGCTGTACTCGGTGATCCAGCCGGCGAAGAACTCTCCGGCGTACCTGCCTCCGGCGAAGAGGTAGATCCCGATGCCGAAGAGGACCGCGAGCGTGACGTAGACGCTCACCCACAGACTGGCCTCGCGCATCGACGGCTCGTGGGGCCTTCGGCCGATGACGAGGATGTCGGCGACGAGGACCACGATCAAGGCCGCGGCCGTCACGAGCCACACCGACAGCGAGACGTTCACGCACGTACCTCCGAAGAAGAGAATGTCCACTTCCCCGGAGGTCTCTTCCGCCCCGGCGTGGGGCCGCGACACCGGGCCGTCCGGGCGTTCGTGCCCGACAGCCGTGATGACGATGCCGTCGCGAGGGAATACTCCCCTCCCAGCCCGAGCATTCTTACCTACCCGGCCGCCCGAGGACACCACCGGGTCTCTTTCCGGCGCCCGTAAGGTGGCCCCATGACCGTCACGCTGCTCGAGCTCGACCTCACCGCTCCGCTGCTCGAGACCCCGCCCCAGGACCCGTTGAGCGCGGCCCTCGCCCGGCGTCGCCCGGTGCTGCACGACGTCGTTGAAGGCTTGCGGATCGCCGCCAGTGACCCCGACGTCGCGGGCCTGGTCGCCCACGTCGGCGGCCACGCCCTCAGCCTCGCGCAGATCCAGGAGCTGCGGGCCGCCGTCCGCCGGTTCGCCGCCACCGGCAAGGTGACTGTCGCCTGGACCGAGACGTTCGGGGAGCTCGGCCCCGGAACACTGCCCTACTACCTCGCAAGCGCGTTCGACGAGATCTGGCTCCAGCCGTCCGGGGACGTCGGCTTGACGGGCGTTGTGGCCGAGGCGGTGTTCCTCAAGGAGGCGCTCGGCAAGCTGGGCGTGCACCCCCAGCTGTCGCGCCGGCACGAGTACAAGAGCGCCGCGGACACGTTCCTCGCCAGCCAGATGACCGACGCCCACCGCGAGGCGGCGTCTCGGCTGGCGGCCTCGGCGATGGAGCACATCGTGACGGGCATCGCGGAGTGTCGTGGTCTCGCCCCGGAGCGGGTTCGCGCGCTCATCGACGAGGCGCCCCTGTCGGCGAGCGACGCCAAGGACGCCGGACTGGTGGACCGGCTCGCCTATCGCGCCGAGGTCTACGAGCACCTGCGTCGGCGCCTCGGTGAGGTGCGGCTGCGGTTCGTCCACCGGTACGTGCGGTCGAAGCTGATGGAACCCCGCCGAGTGCTCACCCGCCTCGCTCACCGCCCCGTCGTCGCCGTCGTCCATGGGGCGGGTTCCATCCACCTGGGCCGCTCCAGCCGCCGCGGGCTCAGCACCTCCATCGGCAGTGACACCCTCGGCGCCACTCTGCGCCGCGCCGCTCGAGACCCACGAGTGCGAGCCGTGGTCCTCCGCGTCGACAGCGGCGGCGGCTCCTACGTCGCCTCCGACGCCATTCGCCACGAGGTTCGGCGGGTCCGCGAGGCCGGTAAGCCGCTCGTGGTGTCCATGGCGAGCGTGGCCGCGTCCGGCGGCTACTTCATCTCCATGGCCGCCGACAGCATCCTCGCGCAGCCCGGCACGCTGACCGGCTCCATCGGCGTCCTCGGCGGCAAGGTCGTGGTGCGTGACCTGCTGGACCGGCTCGGCATCACCCGCGACGGTGTCACGGAGGGCCGGCACGCCTGGATGTTCTCGTCGTACCGGGCGTTCTCCGAGGAGGAGTGGCAGCGTCTGGAGCACTGGCTCGACCAGGTATACGACGACTTCACCGCCAAGGTGGCCGCCGACCGCGGGCTGAGCCGCGAGCAGGTGGAGGAGTCAGCCCGTGGGCGGGTGTGGACCGGTGCGGATGCGCAGGCGCGCGGGCTGGTCGATGAGCTGGGCGGCCTGGAGCGGGCCGTGGAGGTCGCGTGCGCCCGAGCCGGGGTCAGCCGTGAGGAGGTGGACGTTCGCGCCCTCCCCCACCTCAGCCTCGCCGAGCGGGTGCGGGGTCCGGAGTCCACGGACGACCTGGCCGCGTCGGCCGCCGTGGGGCCGACGACCCGCCTCACGTCCCTGCTCGTGACGCCGCCAGGAAGTGCCCAGCGGCCGCTCGACGTGCTGACCGATCTCCTCGGCGTCCCGCGCCTCGGGGTCCTGACCACACCGGTCCTGTGGGACCTTCGTTGATCACGTGGTCGCCACGACGAGGATCCGTCGTCTGCGCTCACGCCGCCATCCGACAGGATGACCCACATGGCCGTCCGATCTGACCTGCGGAACCTCGCGATCGTCGCCCACGTCGACCACGGCAAGACCACGCTGGTCGACGCGCTGCTGTGGCAGTCCGGTGTGTTCCGGGACAATCAGGACGTCGCGGAGCGGGTCATGGACTCCCTGGACCTGGAACGCGAGAAGGGCATCACCATCCTCGCGAAGAACACCGCGGTCCGGTGGGAGACCAAGGACGGGCCCGTCACCCTCAACATCGTGGACACGCCCGGCCACGCGGACTTCGGTGGCGAGGTGGAGCGGGCTCTGGAGATGGTCGACGGGGTCCTGCTCCTCGTCGATGCCGCCGAGGGCCCGCTCCCGCAGACGAGGTTCGTGCTTCGGAAGGCGCTGCGGAAGCGGTTGCCGGTCGTCCTCGTCGTCAACAAGGTCGATCGACCCGACAGCCGCATCGCCGAGGTCGTCAACCAGACCTACGAGCTCTTCCTCGACCTGCTGGACGACGATTCCTCTGATACGTCCGCCCTGGACTTCCCGATCGTCTACGCCTCCGCGCGGGCAGGCCGCGCGAGCCTCACCCAGCCCGCGGACGGCTCTCTCCCTGACAGCCCCGACTTGCGGCCGCTCGTTGAGACGATCCTCACGACGATCCCGCCACCGACCTACGACGAGGGCGCACCGCTGCAAGCACAGGTGACGAACCTCGACGCCTCGCCGTACCTCGGCCGCCTCGCGCTCTGTCGGATCCACCAAGGGGAGCTGACGCGCGGGTCCACGGTTGCCTGGTGCCGGGCGAACGGTGACGTGCGGTTGGTCCGCGTCACCGACCTGCTGATGACCGAGGCACTCGACCGGGTACCAGCCGACAAGGCCGGACCCGGCGACCTCGTGGCGATCGCCGGCATCCCCGACATCACCATCGGTGAGACGCTCGCCGACCCGGAGAACCCCAAGCCGCTCCCAGTGATCCGGGTCGACGAGCCGTCGATCTCGGTGACCATCGGGATCAACACCTCTCCCCTGGCGGGTCAGAGCGGCGACAAGCTCACCGCCCGTCTCCTGAAGAACCGCCTGGACGCCGAGACGCTCGGCAACGTGTCGATCCGAGTCCGTCCCACGGATCGACCCGACACCTGGGAAGTGCAAGGGCGAGGCGAGCTGCAGCTGGCGGTCCTGGTGGAGATGATGCGGCGAGAAGGCTTCGAGCTCACCGTCGGCAAGCCGCAGGTCGTCACACGCATCATCGACGGCACGCTCCACGAGCCCGTGGAACGAGTCACCGTCGACGTCCCCGAGGAGTACGTCGGTGTCGTCACTCAGATGCTCGGCCCGCGGCGTGGCCGGATGGAGCAGATGGTCAACCACGGCACCGGATGGGTCCGGCTCGACTATCTCGTGCCTGCGCGTGGGCTGATCGGCTTCCGGACCGACTTCCTGACCGAGACCCGAGGCACCGGCCTGCTCCACCACGTGTTCGAGGGCTACCAGCCATGGGCCGGCGACCTTCGCACTCGAGCCCGCGGCTCCCTCGTCGCCGACCGACGCGGCACCGTGACCGCGTACGCCTGCTTCAACCTCCAAGAGCGCGGCACCTTGTTCGTCGGTCCCGGCACGGAGGTCTACGAGGGCATGATCATCGGGGAGAACGCTCGCGCCGAGGACATGGACGTCAATCCCTGCCGGGAGCGGAAACTGACCAACATCCGTTCCTCCACCGCGGAAGAGCTGGAGCGGCTCGCGCCGCCCCGGCACATGTCACTGGAGCAGGCGCTGGAGTTCTGTCGCGAGGACGAGTGCGTGGAGGTGACGCCGGACGCGATCCGGCTCCGCAAGACGATCCTGTCCCGGTCGGAGCGGGAGAAGCGCCGAGCCAGGCGTCGGTAGCTCGCGACCGCGCGCCTGGGACTCACGACATCGACGCGACAAGGCGCACGATCTCATTGGAGGTCACGAGGCCGACCGGCCGACCCACCTCGTCGACCACCGCGACCGCGTCCACGCGGTACCGCGCCATCAGGCGGGCGACGTCGACGACCGAGCAGTCCGTCTCGACCATGGGCGTCACGTGACTCAGCACGTGCCGGACCTGGCGCGCGGTGAGCCGCTCGGCGTCAAGGGGCCAGTCCGCCAGGATGTCCCGGTCGGCGACGACCCCCGCGCACGTGCCGTCGGCGTGGAGCACGAGCATGTGACGGCATCGAGAGACCAGGAAGAGCTCGATGGCCGACGCGAGCGGAGCGTCCGCGCGCACCGTCGGCGCCGCGGTGGACATCAGCCGCGCGACCGGCGTCGACGCCTGAGACCGCGGGACCTGCTCCCCACGGAGCTGCCACGGCACCACGGAACGAGCCGGACCGACCGTCGTCACCGGACGGTCGCGATCGACCTCGGCAGCGCTCACCGGGCCGCCTTGGTGGCCGTGTCCGTTGGCAGTGCCCACCAGACCGCCCTGGTAGACGGGCTCGTTGGCGGCGCTCACCGCGCCGCCACCTTCGACAGCGGAGTCCGCATCGTCTTCCTCCTCTGTCACCTTCACGGCGAGCCCGGGACGGGCAGCTCGGTCGCTGCCTTCTCCGGGACGACGAGCACGGGACAGCGGGCGTGCCGCACGAGCCCGTGACTCACCGACCTGTGGAGGAGCCCGGCCAGGACGCCATATCCGCGGGTGCCGACCACGACGGCGGCGGCCTGGTCCGACAGACCGGCGAGCACGTCGGCCGGCCGGCCCGACATGATCCGCTCCTCGATCGGGAGCGTCGGGTGGCACCGCCGCCAGCCGGCGAGCGCCTCCTCGATCCACCGCACGCCGCTGGCGGCTGCCCTCGCCCGGGCCGGGCCCGCTCTGGCGACGTGGACTGCCACCACCGTGCCGTGCCGGCGGGCCGCGAGATCGACCCCGAGCCGCATCGCCGCGCAGCTCGACGGGGATCCGTCGACCCCGACGACCACCCGTGGGTGGGACCGATCCGGTGCGATGCCGCACACGATCGCCACGGGCGAGTACGCGTGGGCGATCAGACCGAGGGCCACCGATCCGACCATGGAGACCGGGCCCGTGCGGCTCGAGCCGACGACGACGCAGGACGCGTCCCGACTCTCCTCCACAAGCATCGGAAGCGGGAACCGGACGAGCGCGCGGGCATCGACGTCGACACCAGGCGCGGCCTCCCACGCGGCTCGCCGCGCCTCCTCCAGCAGCCGCTCGGTGTGGGCGTGCAGGCCGCCGCTCGGCCCCATCCGGAAACCTCGCGGCAGATGCAGCAAGGGCCACACGTACGCGTGGACGAGCCGCAGCGGCGCGCGCCGCTCGCGAGCCTCACGGGCGGCCCACGCCACCGCGGCACGTGCGCTGTCCGATCCGTCGATCCCGACGACGAACGCTCGCGCGGTGGAGGAAGCCACTAGTCACCGCCCATTCCCGGTGCCGTGTCGTCAAGCAGGAACTCCTCCACGGCCCGTCGCGGTGTTCTCGGCCCTGGCGGGCCGTACCCGAGACGAAGGATCAGTTGCGGGTGACCGTGTCGCTCCGCGTCCTGGCGGACGGCCTCGCGCAGCTCGGCGTGCTCCAGTGGCTGGGTGAGCGGAGACGCCGCCAAGCCGCGGCTTGTAGCGAGTAAGAGCACGCGTTGCATGGCCTGGCCAGCGGCCAGCCACGCGGGCGGGTCGTCGTCCGGCGTCCATACGACGACGAGCTGGGGGTGGCGCTCGAAGGCGGCGGTCGCGCGCAACCGGTCACTCGGTTCGACGGCGAGATCCCGCACGGGTCCGACTCCCTCCGCCGGTCGTGGCCCGAGCGCGTCTGACGGTATGCCGTCCCGCTCGCGATCCCCACCCACCCACTGCATTCGCTCGACGAGCCGGCGCGGATCGTCCGCCTCGGCGATCTCGGCGTCGACGGCGAGCCCGAGGAGGCGTCGTACTCGAGCGGGCTCGGTGACCCACTCCACGACAGCGCCCTCCCGTGCCGCCGCCTCCGCGAGCTCGGACCGCACATCAGAGGGAATCTCCCGCTCGTCGAACGGCTGTCGACTGGTCCGTCGCCGCGGCAGGTACGGATACAAGCCCGCCGGGTCTGGGAGCTCGCGGCCGACCTCGCCTACCCGAACCTCGGCCACGAGCAGGGGCCGGGCGGGATCGGGAAGGACGCTTGTGCGTGTAGCCCTCCCGAGCGACGCGGCGGCGACTCGGATGTTGAAGACGACCGCTCCGACGCTGATGCAGAGCATCCGTCCCTCGGGATCCTCAGCCCCGAGCTGACGCAGCGGGTCCCGATGCACCTCGATCGTGTCGTCGCGGAAGGCGAACTTCCACGGCTGCGTGTTGTGCATCGATGGCGCCAGGACGGCGGCCTCGAGGAGAATCTCGCGCTCCATGGCCTCGAGCTCGTGGTCGAGCACGCGCCACCTCCCCTGGGCACCCGGCGCACCACGCACGCATGTCTCGGCTGCGTTGCTTTCAGGTTGACCGCGACACGACCTTCGGTGGAGCGCCAACGGTCCCACCAGCGGCGGCGGAGGTCCCGTTCAGAGCCGATGGCCGACGTACTCCACCAGGTCGGCCAAGCGGTTCGCAAACGCCCATTCGTTGTCGAACCACGCGAACATCCGCACCAAGTCGCCGCTGCTGCGCGTCAGCGACATGTCGAACAGGCAGGAGACCGGCTCTGCCAGCACGTCACGCGACACGATCGGATCGGTGGTCACCTGAACGATCCCCGACAGGCCTCCCTCGGCTGCGCGCCGGATCACCACGTTGACCTCCCCAGCGCTCGCCGGGCGTTCCAGCATCACCGTGAGCTCCGCTAGCGAGCCGTCCTCGACCGGCACGTGGAGCATCACCACGTCCAGCCGCCCCTCGAGGTCGGGCAGCACCGCCCCGAGCGAGCGGGCGGCGCTCGTCCTGATGGGGATGATGTTGACCGCGCCTGACCGAGCGCGATGCACGTCGTCGTGCGGGCTGTCCAGCAACGTCTGGTCGCTGGTGTATCCGTGCACGACCGACACGAAGCCCTTCATGACACCGAACGCGTCGTGCAGCACCTTCAGGATCGGCGCCACGCAGTTGATGGTCGCCGACGAGGCGGAGATGACGTCGTGGCGCATCGCCTCGTAGTGACCCTCGTTGACGCCGAGGACCACGGTGAGGTCGGCGTCCTCCAACGGCGCCGCGACGATCACTTTCCGGGCGCCCGCCTTGAGGTGCCCCGCCGCCCACTCCCGACTCTCGACGTGTGCCGTCGCGTCGATCACCACGTCGACGCCCAAGGCGCCCCATGGCAGCTCGCCGGGCTCGGGGATAGCGGAGACGCTGACCGGCGTGCGGTCGAGGTAGATGGCGCTCTCATCGTGGTGGACCGGGATCGGCAGCCGCCCATACGTCGAGTCGTAGGTCAGCAGGTGCGCGAGGACGTTGACCGGGGCCTGCTCGTTGAGGGCGACCACGTCCAGGTCACGCTCCAGCGCGCAGCGGAGGAAACTCCGCCCGATTCGGCCGAATCCGTTGAGGGCCACGCGTACCGGCATCAACCTTCCCCTCCCCGAGGGCCCTCCTCAGCGTGCGCCGGTCGCCGACAGCGAGCAGCGGGCGGACGTCCCAGCGCTGTATGACCGAAGCCTCTGCGGGTGACGGCGGTGCGCCTCCACTCTGAGAGCGTGCGACCGACCCTCCACCTCGACCGCCTCGAAGCCGTCATGGTCGACGTCGACGATGTAGTTGCCGATGCCGAGCAGCTCCACGCGATCGCCTGGCAGAACACCTTCGAGGAGTTCCTGCGGAGAAGGACCGGCAGTGGCGAGCGGGTGCCCGACTTCGAGGTACCCGCCGACTACCTTCGTTACGCGCGGGGACGCCCCTCCGAGGAGACGGTGCGGGACTTCCTCACCGCACGAGGCGTGAAGATCAGCACGAGGCCCGCCGACCCATCGGTGGACGCCGGTCCATCGGAGGACACAGTGGCGTCCTTGGCGGCGCGGAAGGACCTGTGGTTCACCCGAGAGCTGCGGGCCCGCGGCGCACGGCCGTTCCCCGCGGCGGTCGAGCTGCTCCACGAGCTACGAGCACGCGGTCTTCGCACGGCCGCGGTGTCGTGGGATCGGAACGCACGACAGCTTCTCGCGAGCGCACACGTCGCCGACCTGTTCGACGTGACGTTCGACGGCGCCGACGTGGCAGCGCTGGGACTACCGCCCGCCCCCGACCCCGGCGTCCTGGTGGAGGTAGCGCACCGGCTGGGCGTCTCGCCCCGCCGGACCGCGGTTGTGACCAGCCGACTCGCCGAGGTCACTGCCGCGTGGCACGGCTGCTTCGAGCCCATCGTCGCGGTGGACCGGCGTGGATGCCGCGGGGAGCTGTACGAGGCCGGTGCACACGTCGTCGTCGACGACCTCGCCGACCTCGTTCTCGTCGGACGGCGCCACGAACGGTCGCTGGTCCGTCGTTAGTCCTCGCCGATGGCCCGGATCTCGCCATCGAACGCCCGGATCGTCGCCGGAGGGAGCGTGTGATGACCGACACCCCTGACCTCGACCGGACCCTTGACCTCGACCGCATCGGAGCGGTCATCTTCGAGATCGACGGTGTCGTCGCCAACACCGCCCCTGTGCACGCGGCGGCCTGGAAGCACAGCCTCGACATGTTCCTGCGCGGGCGCTGCCGAGCGCGAGGCGTCCAGGCCGCACCCTTCGACGTCCAGATGGACTACCTCCGCTACCTCGACGGCCGGACGGTCTCCGACGGTGTCCGCGAGTTCCTCGCCTCGCGTGGTGTCGACGACGAGAGCGTCGACCTTCTCGACGACATCACGAGACGGCAGGTCACCCTCTTCCTTCGCGAGATCGGACGATACGGCGTGGCGCCCTTCCGCGCGTGCGTCGCATTGGTCCGCGAGCTGCGAGACCGCCATGCCGCGACAGCGGCGGTGTCCACCGCCCCGATCGGCACCCGCGTGTTGACCGCGGCCCAGGTCGCGTCGCTGTTCGATGTGCGGGTCGACCGCAGCCACCTCGACGGTCAGCCGACGACCGTGCGGAGCGGAGGGACCGGACAGCGGGAGGAACGCGACCTCCGCCAGGAACTCGAGGAGGCGGTGCTCGCGGAGTCGGTCCGGCGTCTGCGCCTGCCACCAACCCAGACCGCGGTCGTGCAGCGCTCGTTGACCGGCGTGAGGGCCGCCCGCCGGCTCGGCTTCGGGCTGGTCGTCGGTGTGGACAGCGGACCGACGGTGGAGGTCTCGACCGGCCCGGGTGAGAGGACCTCACGTGACAGGCCCTCGACTGACAGGGCCTCGAATGAGCGGGAACTGCGTCGGGCCGGTGCCCATCTCGTGGTCCGTGACCTGGCGCAGCTCGACGTCGCGGGACGGCGACGTCCTCTCGTCAAGCCGGTGTGACGTACCCGCGCGAGCCGCGTCCGACGTACCAGTAGTAGCCGTCGTGGTCTCGACGGACGAGGTCACCGGTGCGGTACCAACCAGCGGCGAACGACGCGTCGTACGACTCGTAGTCGTCGAGGTACCCGATGAAGAGGGACGGCAGGTCCGTCCGAACGACGAGCTCCCCCACCTGGTCCGGGTCGATCACGACGTCGTCAGGCGAGACGAGCTCGTCGGCGTCGTCGGTCATCAAGCCGACGGTGACGCCGGGCACGGGTCGGCCCATCGAGCCCGGTCGGACGTCCATACTGGCGAAGTTGCTGATCGCGATGACGCCGGTCTCGGTCTGCCACCACATGTCGTGCACGACACGGCCCAGCGCTTCTTGTCCCCACGTCACCAGCGCGGGCGGTAGCTGCCCGCCAAGGCTCGCGACGAACCGCAGGGACGACACGTCATACGCCCGCGCCGCGCCCATGCCGGCACGTTCCGCGCGGGCGAGCACCGATGGCGTCGTGCACAAGACGCTCACCCGCCGTTCCTGCACCACCTCGTACAGACGCCGCGGATCACCGGCGACGTCTTCGAGGACGACCGTCGCACCGTGGGTGAGGGGGGCGATGACCGAGTACGGCAGGCCTCCGACCTCGGCGGGATGCGACGTGCACCAGTACACGTCGTCGGCTGTGACGTCGAGTGCGTAGGCGGCCGTCGCGTGGTAGGCGACCACCGCCTCGTGCGAGTGGACAGCGCCCTTCGCCACACCGGTCGTACCGCTGGTGAAGTGCACCAGCGCCGCCGAGTCGGGATCGGTCGGTGGAATGTCGAAGTCCTCGTCCATCCGGGGGAGCGACGTCCGCAGATCGTGCGTCTCGACGCTGTCGCCCGCGCCGGTGACATGGTCCGTGCTCGCTCCGGTGACGAGCACGTGATCCAGGTACGGCGGCGACATGTGGGCGACCACGTGGTGGTACAGCTCGGGCGTGGTCACCAGGACCCGCGCGCGAGCGAGCGCCAACCGTCGACGAATCTCGATCGGGTCCAGACAGGGGTGCAGTGCCACGCACACGCTCGCGTTCTTGAGGGCCCCGATCGTGGCGACGACGACGTCGACGGTGTGGCCGGCAAGGGAGGCCACCACCTCACCAGGAGCGACCCCGAGCGACTGCAGGAGGTTGGCGAACTGGTTCGTCACCCTTCGCGCGTCCGCATAGGTCAGCTCGCGCGGCCGACCCGTGGCGTCCCGGTACGCCACGGCTACCCGTTGCGCGCCATCCCCCTCGGCGTGGCGGTCCACCGCCTCGTAGGCGATGTTGCGACCACCGTTCGGCGCGCCCGCCAGCCAGCGTCGAGCGGTCTCCCAGCTGAAGTCGCGGCTCGCCCGCGCGTAGTCGCCGAGTCGGTGTGCGGACCGGCCGTCGTCCGGCGGTACGACCTGACGGGTGGGTACGAGTTCCAATGCCATCGTCACCTCCGGCGGCGAGCCGTCGGTCAGCACGTGAGCCTTGGGCCGAGACGCCGCCACCATCGTCGACCGAGGGGCCGCTGTGGGAGGGGGCGTCGGCCGGGACGGGTCGAAAGTCCCACCCTGCTTGCCGCAGCACGACAGCGCGAGGCGGCGTTTACCGCGACCGTCCTGTCCACCGGGGCGCGACCTGCTCCCATTCCGAGCGCCACGACGCCAGCCGCCGCCGATCCAACAGCCACCGCAGGAAGATGTAGACGACTACGACACCCAGTTCGATAGCGAGCCAGGTGGTGAGGCCCGTGGCGACAGCTCGGTCGGACACTTGGGAAGCCGTCAACGGAGGCTGGGTCGCCCTGCCGGAGCTGTCGATCCACGTACGAACCGTCGCGCCCGCCGGTGTCCCAGGGCGTACGGGCACCTGACCTTCTCGCATCGTCCCGTCCGGGCCACGCCAGGTGGCTCGGGCGAGCGCGGTGAGGTCGGTCGGAGTATCCGGGAGCGATGTGACCGTGCTCGGCGCGGCCTCGAGGAGCCGGGCCTTCTCCCAGCGACCTGTAGCGATCTGCGCCCGCGTCGTCCGCATCCCCTCCTCGTGCGTCCGCTGTCCGACGGCGACGGCCACGGGGACGGCGAGGATCGCCGCGAGGATCGTGAGCAGCAGGAGAAGTCCTTCCAGCCGATCCGTGGTGCGATACAGCGGGTTCCGGCTCCACGCGAGGCGACGGGCTACCCGCGTCATCCCTCGCCGCCACCACCGTCGACGCATCCGAACCTCCTCGGCGAGCCTCGGACTCTCCCAGGCGAGCCCTCGCGCCCGGAAAACTCAGGCGAAGCTCGGAGCAACCCCGGCGACAGCTTGACGCGGAACGGCCCAGCACCGCAGGGGTCGTTGGTCCGGTGTGCCCGTGCCGTCCGACCTGACGTGACGCGCGACCCTCGCCCACCCGCGCGACCTGCCGCCGTGCCGGGAAGACCCCACACTGGCGGGGAGTCGATGAGCGGAGGGGGACGGGCATGCCAGGTGGAACCTCGACACCTGTGATCGCCGTCGGGGTCGACGGATCGGAGAACGCGCGACGCGCCCTCGACTGGGCGGTGGAGGAGGCCTCTCGGCGCGGCGCATCGGTGCGGATGATCCACGCAGCTGCCGTCGGTGCCCGTCAGCGACGCAGCCCAGAGGCCGCCATGCTCGCGATGTACCACGAGGGTCGCGTGATCTTCGACGATGCGCGCGCCCACGTATCCGCAACGCCGCCGCGTCTCGGTACGGCGCTCGTCGCGGGAGCGCCGAGTCGGGTCCTGGTCGACCACGCCAGGCGCGCGCGGATGCTCGTCGTGGGGCGGAGCGGCGGGCGGATCACGTCGTACGTCCTCGGCTCCACCGCACTCCACGTGGCGGTGCACTCCGACGTTCCGGTCGTCGTGGTGCCGCCGGACTGGAGCGGAGACCGGCCGACCGACGCTCCTGTCGTCGCCGGCATCGACATCGAAGCGGACTACCACGACCGGGCGCTGGAGTTCGCCTTCGAGGCAGCCCGGGAAAGGTCCGCGCCGATCCTCGCGGTCTACGCCGCGTCACCGCACTTTTGGAGACCGACCGAACCGGGAGCACGACCCGCCCGGGACCCCGGCCGCAGGTCTGGGGCGGAGGCCGAGGAGGCGCTGTGGAGCGCCCTCGCCCCGTGGCGAGACAAGTACCCGACGACGCCGACGAAGGCCGTCGTCGAGGAGTCCGACCCGGTCCCCGCCCTCAGTCGACACGCCCGCGGCGCCGCGCTCGTGGTCCTCGGCCGGCCGCACCCGCCGCGGCGCTCCGTTCCCGGCACGGTGACCAGGGCACTCCTCCACCGAGCGAGCTGCCCGGTCGCGGTGGTCCCGGACCCCTCCCCGCTCGCGTCAGCTCTCGCGGCGAACGAGCCGATGCCGTAGTCGGGCGCCCACGATGGGACGACCGTCCTCGCCGGGACGTCCGGGCCCGCTGAGGAACTCCACGCGGCCCCCCAAGCTCACCACGCGGGCGACCATCTCATCGATGACGTCCTCCAGCCGGCGAGCACGCTGCCCGCAGGTCGGGCACACCGGCTGGTCCACGAGGATGTCACCGGTGGAGTCGCAGACCCATCCGGGGATCTCCTCGTCGCCGATGACGATGAGGAGATCCACCAGCGCCTGGGTGACCATCTCCGCACACCGCTGCAGGTCGGTCACCGCCAGCCCGCTGGCCGCCCAGTCGGACAAGTCCGCGCGCAGGCGCGCCTCGTACCGTGCCCGTCGCTCGGCGAGGGCGCGACCGCTGAGCAGGCGCAGGTCCCCCGCGGTCATGGTGTGCGGATCGACGACGAACGTGCCCGCGACACGCTCGCGAAGCGGGTGCGGCAGCAGGTCGATGAACTCGACGATGTTGACCTCGTTGCCGCCGACGACGAACTCCCGGTCGTTGTCCTTGAGCAGCGAGTCCAACGTGGCGGCGGTCGAGCGGTAGTGCTTGCGGGCCAGCTCCCAGGCTCGGTTTCGAACGCGGTACTCCTCGAAACCGGCCCACCCCCCGTAGGAGGAGTCCCGGACTCCTTCGTCGACCAACCGGCTCAACCGCTCGATCGCGTGTCCCTCCACCCGGTACAGCCAGGCCTGGCGTCGGTCGACGACGACCACGAAGTAGGGCTTGACGTGCGCGAGCGCTGACAGCAGCAGGCGGACGTAGGGACGCCGACCCAGCACCACACGGTCGGGCAGTGGCGTCGCGACGGCCACCTCCTCGTGGAAGCCGAGGGCGGCCGAGTTGTAGATCGCGACGCCGTGTCCCAACCAGTCCCGAGCGTGCTCGGTCACCGCGCTCCGGATCGCCTCCACCTCGGCCGCCAGCGCCATACGGGCGCGGTGGTCGGCCGGGGCGTCCAAGGCTCCCAGCATGCTGTCGAGTCGCACCGACATCTCTCGCAGCCCCGGGACCTCGGCGGGCACGCTGAGGTGAACCGACAGCAAGACGTTGTCCGGGTCGTTGTACTGCAGCAGGCGTATGACCTGCTTGGCGTCGATCATCGTCGCTCCCAGGTCTCTCGCGGGGGTGGCGGTGGAGGTCCTGCGGTTAGGACCCGGGGTACTTCGCCAGGATCTGCTTCAACCGTTCGATGAACGCCAGCGATTCGTCGTAGCTGCGCTGCCAGACATTGCGCCCGAAGATCAAACCGAGAGCGCCAGCGTCCATCGCCTGGCGCGCCTTCTCCAGCATCGCCTCGTCACCAGCGCGTTCGCCCCCAGACACCAGCACGTAGGTGCGGTTCGCCGAGCGGACGACCGCGTCGATGGCCTGCTGTGGTGTGAAGTCAGCGGCGTACTCCTTGCGAACGCCTGACTTGAGCTCGGGTCGCGGAAAGTTCACCTTGACGATGTCGGCGCCCAGCTCGGCCGCGGTGCGAGCGGCGTAGTCAACGGCGTAGAAGGAGTCCTTACCGCCCTTGGCGTCGACGTCAGCGCCACGGGGATACGCCCACACGATCAGCGGCATGCCAGCCCGGTGGGCGTCCTCGCGGATCTTGTGGAACTCCCGGAAGTCCACGTCCTGCTTGGGCGATCCGACGTAGAGCGTGTAACCCACCGCGTCCGCGCCGAGCCGAACCGCGTCGTCGACGCTGGCAACCAGGGGCGACACGGGCTCCGCGTCGGAGGGGATGTCGGTCTTCCCGTTCAGCTTCAGTATCAGCGGAACCTCACCCGCGTAGTCCCAGTAGAACTTCTCCGCCAGACCGATCTGGATCGCGATGCCGTTGAAACCGCCCTTGACAGCGAGCTTGACGATGTACGCCGGATCGGCCGCGGCCGGGTTCGGGAAGAAGTCGCGGGGACCGTGCTCGAGACCTTGGTCGTATGGCAGGAAGATCGCGGTTCCGTTGCCGACGCCGTGCCGGAAGAGCATCCGGTGCAGGCGAGCCTTCTTGCCGGTGTTGAGTCCGAGTTCCCGCAGCTGAGGACGTGTCATCGAGAAGCCTCCGGTAGGAGTTCGTGCGTGTGCGCCTGCCGCGCGCGTTCGGCGGCCACGGCACGCCCATGCACCTCCCAGGCTTCGAGTCCGAGCTGGGACCCGACAGGGCCGAAGGTCCGCGCTTGGCCCCAAGGTCGGCGGGACGTTCGTCTGTCAGCGCGCGCGGCCTGTCGTCGCTGGCGAAGGCTCGCCATCACTGGGTGGTCGATAGGGTTCGGTCCAGTCCGCCCGCGCCCTCCTCCTGGTGGCGAGGAGCAGCAGGCCGACTCCGAGCGAGAGAACGATGACGCCGACCGACGCGACCGCGACGGCAACGGGCAGGACAAGAGGCGACTTCACTCCGACAGCGACGTCCGCGGAGACCCCGGGACGTCCATCGGCGTTCATCACGACTACGGTCCACTGGCCGGGCTGCACCTGCCAGGTCAGTTGTTGGGTCCCGCGACCGGCCTCGGAGCGGATCCAGATCCCCACGCGGGTCGGCGACTCGGGCTGGTGCCCTCCCAACACCTGGTCATAGCGCGCCTCGAACGGCAGCAGACGGACATCGGTGATCCGGTCGTGTGTGACACCGCGAAGGTACCGGTCGACGTCGGGTCGCGGCGCGATCCCGACGAACACCGGGCCGTCGTCGGTTCGTGCGACGTCGATCCTCACCGCGGTCAGGTCTTGTCCGGGCAGCCACACCAACTCGCCTGGCTTGGCATGCAGGTCGACCGAGGTCGAGGTGACGGCATAACCCGCGGAGCTGAACTGGTTCACCCCACCGAACAGGAAGCCGTCGGCGTCCCGCTGCGTGCCATAGCTCCACAGGAGTACGGACCCAACCACGACGGCGCCGAACCCGCTCAGAGCCACGACGGCCGCGAGGAAGACGAGCACGGTTCTGCCCAGGCGCATCGCGGTCACCACTCCCCCGTCCAGTGGCCGACAACCCCGACGAACTACGCGCTTATTGCACTCTCGCCGCGTCGGAGCGGGCAGTGCCGGAGGACCCGTCCCTGCCGGCGAGCAGAGGACTGCGGAGGGACCTTCGGCGCGCCTAAGAAAGCCCGGACGAGGGAACGACGCCTCGAGTCGTGGCGATCAGCTCGACAGCGTTCTACTGGTCCAGGCGTGCGGGCTGATGTGTCATGCTCTCGATGTCCCGGGCGGCGACGTGCAGCAGCCGGTGGGCCAGCTCCGAGAGCGCCCGGGCGGTCGCCAACTCGTCACCGATCTCTGGCACGTTGACATCGCTGGGGTTCCGCCGCGCCAGACCGACACCTGAGAACTGCGTCTTGTCTTCCTTGACCAGCTTGGCTTCCGCGCGAGTCTTGTTCTCGAACTCGTCGATGAAGATGTCGACGTTCCAACGTTTGGTGCTCGACATAGTGACCGCCTCGTCGCACATCCACCTGGGCCGAGCAGACCGTCCCGCTCCAGCGGTCGACCGGACAGGCCACGGTCTGACAGCTCGTGGCTTTGACAGCGTGAAATGTGACAGGGGAAGCCCGCCCCGACCATCGCGGTCAACGAATCTCTCCGCCTTCCACGAGATCCGCGAAGGGCTTCCCCTGTCGTTACCCACTCCATCGTCGGCGCCCTCGGTCGGACAGGGCCGTTGGGCCAGATCAGGTGAGTCCTTCGCCCTCCCCCTGACGAAGCGGTTGCGACCCCGGTCAAGGGCCCGGGCACCGGCAGTGTGGCCGTGGGAACCGAAAGTGCTGCCCGTGAAGGCACGGCAAGAGAGAAGGGCGGGTGCGGCGCCTCCCGGCGCCGCACCCGCCGCACCGACCGCCCCCCAGTAGTCGGTGCTCTCTCCCCCTGTCAGCTCCCTTGCTGCTGACTCGGTTGCTGCTGGGCGGTGCCGCTGCCCTCGATGCTTTGCTGCTCGGTGCGCTGGACCGGGATGGCGCGCGGCTGGCTTTGGGTCTGGGTGACCGGCACTGTCACCTCGAGAATTCCGGCGTCATACCGGGCGGTGATCTTCGACTCGTCCACCCCGTCCTTCGGCAACGCGATCCGTCGCTCAAACTCTCCGTACTGGAACTCGGTCATCCCGTGCTCACGGTGTTCTTGCTTCCGCTCAGCATGGATTGTCAAGATCCCGTTATCCACCTCGACGGAGATGTCCTCCGGTCTCATTCCCGGAAGCTCCGCTCGGACAACGTAGGTGCCGTCGTCGACGTACTCTTCGACCCGGAAACTACGGACGCCGGAGACGGTCGGCAAGGTCGCCCAGGTGAAGAGCTCAGGCAGCGTCTCCACCCAATCGAACAGATCCGGCAGAGCGCGACGCATCGGGCGTCGAGTCGTCACCATCCGTGCCACCACCTTCCTCGCTTTCCATGCCAGTTCAGCACAGATCGCGAGGATGACCTTAGGGTCGAGCGGCCCATGGTGGGGTGACCTTTTGCCATGCCATTTGGGCCGCAGCGACCACCAGCTGCCCGTAGCAGACCCCATCGTCACTACTGGGTACGCGCTCGTTACCGTAGACCAGGAAACCCGCCGACCGCAGCGCGTTGGCGACGGACGTCGCCAGGGCATGGCTGGCGGCGAACAGATCGCCGGACAGGCACACGACATCGGAATGGACCGCTCGAGCGGCTTCCACACACAGCGCGACGGTGACGCTGGCCATGGTCGCGTGGAATCCCGCCGCCAGCACACTCACCGACGCACCGTCACGGAGACCGGCGAGCAGCGCTGAGAAGGTGGGGGTGGGATCGTAGACCCAGACACCATCGTGGTTGACGAGGCGCCAGGGTAGTTCCTCTCCACGCTGGCCTCGCGTAGCCCCCTCGAGGATCAGCGCGGCTTCCCCGTTGAACGATGTGTCGTCCCGCAGTCCGAGGAGACTCGCGACCGCGTCGACCAGCACGGCCGAGCTCGACGTCATTGGGATGTTGACACCGGAGCCGATCATCCGTCGAACGGTCGCGACCTCCCATGCGGGTAGCCGACGCACGTAGGACTCCACGAGCGCGGGTGACATGGAGGCACGACCCAACCGCTCGCCCGCGAGCAGGTACCCGAGCGCGACACGAGCGGGCCGCCGCAGCGCCACCGCCCCGCCCGGCAATGGTGTCGTCGCGAATCGTCCGACCCGCCGATAGGTCCGAAGATCACCGACGAGGATCTCGCCACCCCAGAGCGTTCCATCCTCGCCCATGCGTGGGTAGTCATAGGCGACACCCACGAAGGCTTCGTCGATCTCGTGCTCGGCCGCGCACGAGGCCACATGCGCGTGGTGATGCTGGACTGCGATCCGACACGCCTTCGGCCACCGGGCCGCGAGCCGGGTGCTGGGGTCCTGCGGGTCGAGGTCGTGCGCCACGACCGCGGGCGGGGTGCGACGCAGAGCACCGTCGAGCCATTCGTCCAAGGCCGCTCCCGGGTTCGCGGAGTGCTCGAGGCTTGGCTCGCTCACGTGCGCCGAGTGCCCCTCGGCGATGGCGAACGTGTGACCACCCCCCAACGCCAAGATCGGTTGACGCGCCGGGATGGGCAGGCGCACAGGAGTGGACGCCTCGCCCCGACCGCGCCGCACGAACGCGGACCGCCCGTCGACCAGCCAGACGACGGACGGTGGAGAGGAAGAGCGGGGTGTTTCTGGCGCATCGACGAGGAGCGTGCCCAGTGGCACGCCACTCACGTGCGGGGAACTCGCCCCGTCGGCCGTCACCACCAGCGGTCGGTCCACCATGGCGAGCAGCAGGCGCTGGAGTCTTGTGGACGGCAGACGCAGGCCCACTCGCTCGCCCACCGGGTTCACTCCGGCGGCCAGCGGCGGCCGTGGACGTCCGGCGGTCACCAGGACGATGGGACTTCCGCGCGAGGTGAGCAACCGTTCCTCGTCGGCGGTCAGCACGGCGAGACGACGCGCCACCTCACGATCGGACACCATGACAGGGAGCGGCCTGGCCCAGTCACGCGCCCGACCACGGAGCGCGGCGACCGCACGTGGCCGCGTGGCGTCGCAGACCAGAGCGCGACCGTCCGCGTCGTGCACCGCGATCACCGCGCCCGCGTCGACCACCGCGACCGCGGCGGCGATCGCCTGGTGACCGCGCGCCACGTGACCTCCCCCAGGAGGTGGGTGCCACACGATGGCCTCCGCCGACTCCAGCTGAGACTGGCCGGTTGGCTCCACACAGAAGCCAGTGCCCGGAGCAGGCCCAGGCAGATGGGGAGCCTCGCCGTCCGTCACGATCGCGTGCGGCGGAACCTGGCCGACCAACCTGCGCCGAAAGGCGGCCAAGGCTTGGGGAGACCCGGCCACGTCGATCCGCACGACGCCACCGATGGTCCGTAGCGTGCCATCCAGGCCAAGCTCGGTCGCCACACGCCGCACGAAGGGTCGAAACCCGACACCGCGCACGTCGCCGTGGACCTCCCAGCGTTGTGTCTGACGGACGGCAGAGTCACCAGCAACAGGCGCGGTCCACGAGGCCGACGACGCCGGCCGGACGGTCGAGCTACTCATCGGCGCGCTGCCAACGGTCGTGCGTGCATGGCGGGCTCGGCGTCGCGGACGAGCATGACCGGGCACGCCGCAGAGCCGAGGACGTCCCGACCGACAGACCCCACCCGGCCGAGTCTCCTACCCCATCCGGGCCGGGGACCCAGGACGAGCAAGCCGGCCGTCAGTGACTCCTTGACGAGCAGCTCGCTCGGTTCTCCGACGAGGACGTCGACGTCGACTCGCACCGACGGATGAGCACGCCGGTAAGGCTCGACAGCGGCCCACACCGGCTCGTCATACCTCCCGTCCTCGTGACGCTCCGGGACGCAGCGCACCAGGCGAATCGGCATGTCGTGCGCCGACGCCTGCTGGAACGCCGCGTCCAGAGCGCTCACGGCGGGTCCTCGCTCGGCGACACCCACGCAGATGGCGGCGTCCCGAGCGACGTACGGCTGTCGGGCCGGGACCGCCACCACCGGTCCCGAAGGGCTCGGGAGCCGTCCGGGGGTGACCGCGCCGAGCACCGCAGCCGCGACCCGCCCTCCGCGATGCCGTCCGACAACGACGAGTGCGGCCTCGGTGGCGAGGTCACCCAGGACCGCGACCGGTGTGCCGCGGCGTGCGACCAAAGCGACCGGGAGGTCCGGGTAGTGGTGAGCCACTCGAGCGGCGGTCCGTTCCAGACTGCGAGCCGCCCGATGGGCGGCGATCCCTTGATCGCCCTCGACCGCTTGCTCGTCGCCGTCACTGAGGAACGCATGCGCGAGCCACAACGGGACACCTCGCGCGGCCGCCTCTCGAGCAGCCCAGTCGACTGGAAACGTCAGCTCTCCGGAACACACCTCGTCACCTCGGACGCCCACCACGATCGGCGTCCGGGCCCCGTTGTCGCTCATGCAGAGGACCTTCCCGTCGTCCCTGTCACCTGCACCGGTACTCGCGCGGTCTCCGCGCCCGACGCACGCGCATACCCCAGCTCGACCACCACTTGCGGGCAGTCCGGCGAGGCGGCAAAGCGCAACGGCCCACCGCTGGACAGCACTTCCACCGGTGCGTTGATCACGGACGCGACGACACCGTGCATCGCCGCGACGAGCAGAACGCGTTCCATCGCCATGCCGGCCCGGATCCTGTCCTTCTCCGAGTCGCCCGGCGTGGACAGGACAGCCAACGTTCGCCGACCGACCTGGTACGACGTGGCTAGACCGTCGCTCCAGGAACCCGTCCTCGCGCCCTCGCCGTCCCGAGGCCGCCCAGCCGTCGCCTCACCACCTTGGACGCGGCGGAGCTCTGTGAGGATCCGTCCGATTTCGTCGGCTTCGGCGGTGCTGAGCACGTCGAGGAGCGCGCCCTCGACACCTGCCTCACCCTCCAGGCGTGTGATGAGCGAGAAGGGCAGAGGTCCGCTTCGGTGCCGTCGATCGTCGATCCTCGGCAACGCGATGGCGTGGTACTGGGCGAGGTCCTCCACCCCGGCCGCGCGACGTGTGCCGACACGCACGACCGCACACAGGGCAGGGGTGGCTGGCTCCGGTTGGACATGGACCCATGCCTCACGGCCGATGACGCGGAGAGCGAGGCAGGCGTCGTACGTCGCGGTGCCGCAGGCGAGGGCCACCAAGCGGGCAGGCTCGGCACGCGGGTCTCCGTCCGCCCACACTTCGACGCGGCCGGCAGCGAAGGCGACGCGCCAGGGCGTACCGAGGATGGCGGGAGCGTGGGACGCCACTTCGGTGACGAACCGTTGCTCCTCAGCGGTCAAGGTGTGGGGGCGAGGCATGGATCCACGCTCTCCACCCGGCGTGGATCCCCCACAGAGTCCTCGGGTCTGTGCGGTCAGGGCCAAGAGCCTCGCGAGCAACGCCGAACGCGAGCCCTCGGCCCCGATCCACACAGTCCTCTCGGCGGCCGCGCCAGCAGCTGGATGGGACCGATGTCAGGTCAGACTCTCGTACACCGGCGACCGACCCGCGGTGTGGGCGACCGCTCTGATCGCGTCATCCAGCTGCTCAGCGGATCGAGGATCGAGCTCCGCCTCGAGCAGCGGCAAGACGACCTCGTCCTGGATGCGGAAGTGCATGCGCGCCACAGCGTGCAGGCCATACAGGACCGAGCGCACTTTGGACCAGGCACCACCCTCACCCAGAGGCAAGCCACGGCGTGCCTCGTCCAGCTCATTCGTCAACCGCCTGATCTCCAGCTGCTCCGCGCGCAGGACGTCGACAGGCGTGGCGGCGTCGGCGGCGACGGCGAGCGCGGGATACAGGATCTCTTCCTCCACCGCCGCGTACGGCAGCAGCTCGTGATTGAGGAAGCCGACCGCGTTGGTGAGGCGGTCCCAGAGCTCGAGGGTCGTTCCCTCCTCCATCTGGTCAGCTGTCTCGCGCAGCGCTTCGACAGCCTCACCGAACTCCTCGTGCCTACGGCGCACACCAGCCAGTTCGACCATGGGGGCTCCTCCACAGGAACGGGGGACGTCGACTATGCATCTCAGGATGCGGGCGATCGACGGCAGTCGTCGGCTGGGCGATAGTCCCGCCACGCCGGCGGGAGGTCCACTCTTATCCGCGAAAGGTCCCGGAACGGGCCTGTCAGAAGGTCGTCGACCCTTCGGGCGCTGTTGCCGTGGCGAGACCCGGACATGTCGCGGCGTGGACCACCGCGACCGGCGAGGTCGCGTGGTGGAGGACTCCTTGGCTCACCGAGCCCAGCACCGGTCCGCTTCCTCGTCGCCCATGCGCCCCGACCACGAGCAGGTTCGCTCGGAGGGACTCTTCGATCAGCCCGTCCACGGGATGGCGTTCCAGGACATAGCGTTCGACGGGGACCTCGGGGTACTTGTCCTGCCAGGCTGCCATCGCCTCCGCCATCGCCTCGGCGGCTCGGAGACGATGCTGCCGCGCCTGGCGCTCGGACCTGGCTCGGCGCAGCGAGCTCACCGCGTACGGCCGCCAGCACAGCACGGCCCGCAGGGGCAGCTGGTGGCGGCTGGCGTGGTCGAAGGCGAACGCGAGAACGGCATCGGTGACAGGACTGCCGTCAACGCCGACCACGACGTGTCCCTCCGGGTAGCCTGCGATGCCACGGACGATCACGACCGGACAGCGCGCCCGCGCTGCCACCACCGAGCTGACCGAGCCGAGAGCGGCTCCAGCGAGCCGGCCTCCTCCGCGGGCCCCGAGGACAAGCAGGTCGGTTCGCTCGGACTCAGCCAGGAGCTGGTCGGCGCGATCACCGTCGGCCAGCACAGCGTCGAGAGGCAACCCCTTGGAACGGGCACGGGCCTCGACGACGGCTTCGGCGAGGATGCGGTCGGCGGCTTCGGCGATCGCGGCGGCGTCGTAGTCGTGCGGCTGGTACCACCCATCCACCACGGGGGCCTCAGCGACGTGGACCAGCCGCAGCAGGCCGCCCCTGTCCCATCCTTCAGCGATGGCCCAACGCAGCGCGGTCCAGCTCTCCGGCCGCCCATCCACCGCGACGGTGACCGACGCTCGCTTCCCACCACCCATAGGTCCCCCAGTCGCGTCGACTCTGATCGCCGGACAGGCTAGGGAGGCTGGACCTCTCCCGAGGAGGGACCAAGGTCGACCGAGTGCCGGGCCGAAGGCCTAGGACATTGGCGGCACTACACGCACAGTCCCCCGTGCGTGAGGGCTGGTCATTGCTGATGCTGCTGTTGCTGCGACCGGGCCGCCCGCTCTCGGCGGGCGCGCTCGACAGCGAAGACCGCGGCCTCCGTCCGGCGCTCCATGCCCAGCTTGCGGAGCATGCCGGACACGTAGTTCTTCACCGTCTTCTCGGCGAGGAACATCGACTGGGCGATCTGCCGGTTCGTCATACCAGCGGCGATGAGGTCAAGGATCTTCTTCTCCTGCTCGGTCAGCGAGGCGTAACGCGGATCCTCCTGCTCCGGACCGCGTCGCAGCCGCTCGAGCACCGCCGCGGTCAACGCCGGGTCGAGCATCGACTCGCCGGTGGCGAGGCGACGCACGGCACCGACCAAATCCGTGCTGCTGACCTGCTTGAGCAGGTAACCCGCTGCGCCGGCCATGATCGCGTCGAAGAGGGCCTCGTCGTCGGAGAACGAGGTGAGCATCAGACATGCCGGCGGCGGGTCCATCGAGGACCGGATGTCGCGGCACACGGTCACGCCGTCTCCGTCTGGAAGCCGCACATCCAGCACCGCGACGTCCGGTCGTAGTGCTGGCACGCGCGCGCGGGCCTGCGCGGCCGTCGACGCCTCACCGACGACCTCGATGTCCTCCTCGGCTTCGAGGAGCTGGCGTAGTCCGACCCGGACCACCTCGTGGTCGTCCAGCAGGAAGACCTTGATGGCCATCCGTACCTCTCTCCAGCTCATCCCGCGCGACGTCGCGAGCCACCGCGGTTGCTGACGTCATACCCCGCTCTTGTCAACGAGACCTGACGTCGGATGACGTCAACGTGGTCTTGTCGATCAAGCGCCAACCTCGCCGGGCACGCAACTCGCTCTCGTTCTCATTGTCGCTCACCATCTGTGCTGTGTCGGCACCAGACGATCCTCAGCCGACGCCAACGCCTTCGCCGCCACACCTGATCCATACCGCTCTCGATCAGTCAACTGCCGACTACCACTGCGGATCGGGACGAGCAGGACAGGCGGACCGGAGCGACGGAGTGCCCCGTAGCCGAGCACCGCAGCCAACGACAGCTCGTTCCCGCCCGTCCGTGCGTCCCGGCCAGGCCGCGGGAGAAGCTCCGATGCGACCTGCAGCGGCATACCCACGACGAGCAGCTCGGCATGTTTCGGCACGGTCGGCAGCGGTCCGCGGCGGAGCCCGCGACCCGACCGTAGTTCAACCAGATTCGCCTTCCGCATCTCCGCCTCGGCGGCGGCGACTCGAAGCACGTCCCAGTCCGCGTCGCCTCCCGTGACCACCGCGATGACCGGACCACCGGCCCGACCGCTCCGGTTCGCCGACAGCCGCCGCAGCCCACCGACCCGAGGAGGTACCACGGCGACTGGGCACCGTGGCCCCCGTGGTCCTGCGGCGAGGATCGCCAGCACCTGCGCGGCGACCACACCATGAGCGCGGTAACCCACGACGATCATCGACGGGTCGACACACGCGTCAACCAAGACCTGCGCAGGACTACCTTCCTCCGCCCACGCCGTCGCGGTCACGCCGGGAGCTGCCGACTCGGCGACTTCCACTCCGTAACGTGCGGTGCGCAGCGCCCGATTGCGAGCGGCGCAGGCCAGCTCCAAGCTCGCCCCCGTCTCGTCGGTTCCGTAGGCGTGACAGACCACGAGGGGAAGGCCGCGGGCTCGCGCCGCGTGAGCGGCCCACGTGAGCGCACCACGAGCCGACGACCCGTCATTCACCCCTACGACAACCCCGCCCAGCGGCGGACGCCTGCTCATCGGGACACCTCCTCGAGGTCCCCGCTCGGCAGCGACGACCCACGACGACCCAGCGGTCAGAATTTCGTGCGACACTTGGGCGCGTACAGGGACCAAGGTCCTGATGACCAAGGGCCCGCCCGCGTAAACCTGGGCCAGGAAGCGCGGACCGGATGTCGACCTCGCGCGTCAGTCGCGGGACCTTCGCCCCTTCTTCCCTCTCGGGAGCAGGCCAACCTTCACAGTATTGCCGGTAGAGATTACGCCGGTTGAGCGCTCCTTCATGATGAGAAACATCCCTGGTGTTGGCGCTCGCGCTTTCTGTCCAACCGAAAAGCGAACTCGGGAAATACGGGACAGATTGACCGCCGTGACGAACAACCGTCGACTAGCCTGATGGTTGGTTTCACCGTAGGAGGCCCCATGGACATGGACGAACTGCCAGGTCCTGGTCCCGGGGATGCCCAGATTCAGCATGACCTGGTTCTGCCCGACCTAAGTCGGCTGCGCCTGCACACGTTGCTTGGCGAACTGGTCGATCGCGCCGATCAGCTCGTCGAGAACGAGCGCCGGGTCCACCGGCTGCTGGAGGCGGTCGTCTCGGTCTCGAGCAGCTTGTCCTTGCCTGAGGTACTCCACAACTTCGTCCGTGCCTCGTGCGACCTGGTAGGCGCCCGCTACGGTGCGGTCGGTGTGATCGGCGCCGACCGCACGCTGCAGGAGTTCATCCACACAGGGATGAGCGCGGAGGAATGCGAGCGCATCGGCCACCTGCCGAGCGGCAAGGGAATCTTGGGCCTCCTCATCGACGAGCCGCGCCCCATCCGCTTGCATGACCTCCGGGAGCACCCGCGCTCCTGTGGCTTCCCCGCCGGCTACCCGCAGATGCGGTCGTTCCTCGGCGTCCCCATCCTGGTGCGCGGCCTGCCCTTCGGGAACCTGTACTTGACCGAGAAGGAGGGTGGCGGAGACTTCACCGACGAGGACGAGGAGGTCGTGGTCGCGCTGGCGGCGGCCGCGGGAATCGCGATCGAGAACGCGCGGCTGTACGACCTGTCACGACGGCGCGAGAGCTGGCTGCTGGCGTCCACGGAGATCACCGCGAACCTGCTCAGCGGCGCGTCTCTCGGTGAGACCCTCGACTTGATCGTCGAGCGGGCACGAGCTGTCGCGGGAGCTCGCGTGTGTCTGCTGGCTCTGCTCGAACCAGAGGAGGACGCGAGCGACCTGATCATCAAGGCGGCCGCTGGGCCCGGCGCAGAGCATCTTCGCAACGAGCGGCTCTCCACAGACGGCACGGCGGTTGGCGACGTCATGCGCACGAGACGTCCGAACGTCTACAGCGGAGACGTCGCGGCCCTGGGGTTCGCCGATGGGAGCGCCAACTCCACACATCTGAAGGACGGGTCAGTGCTCCTGGTGCCGCTGGCCTCAGGTCCTCACACGCTTGGCGTCTTGATCGTGACCCGGCGCGACATCCAGGGTGCCTTCGAGCCGCCGGACATGCACATGGTGACGACCTTCGCCGGGCACGCTGCGCTCGCCTTGGAGTTCGTCCGTGCTCAGGAGGAGCGGGATCGACTCGCGGTGTTCGAAGAGCGCGACCGGATCGCTCGCGATCTCCACGACCACGTGATCCAGCGACTGTTCGCCGTCGGCCTCGGGCTCCAGGGAATCTCGCGGCAGGTGGATCGCGTCGACGTGGCCGACCGCGTCGTCGGCTACGTGCGTGACCTCGACTCGATCATCCAAGAGATCCGGCGGACCATCTTCTCCCTGCAGGAGCGCGACAACCAGTGCAGCCTGCGAGCCCAGGTCATCGAGATCGCCGAGGAGGCCGGAGAAGCCCTGGGCTTCGAGCCGCAGGTCGTCCTCGAAGGCCCGCTCGACACGTTCGTGCCGGACCCCATGCGCCCGGAGATCCTGGCGACGCTACGGGAAGCGCTCAGCAACGTGGTCCGGCACGCCCACGCCACCCGAGCCGAGGTCCTGCTCCGCGCCAACGTCCTCCATCGCAGCGTCGAGCTGCGGGTGACAGACAACGGCGTCGGTATCCCCGAGAATCCGCCGCGCTACAGCGGCCTGACGAACATGGCCGAACGCGCCACACGCCTCGGAGGCACCTTCTCGGTCGAACCGGGTCCGAAGGGCGGGACAGTCCTGACCCTGAAGGTTCCGCTCTCGCCGTGAGGGCTCCAGCGAGCGGCCCGAGGCAGCACTGACCGAAGCCGCTGCACGCTCCCGGGGGAGCCCAGCACCTCCGGCGACGTCGGACGGTCTGACCGATCCCCCGATACAGGCACCTCACTTCCCTCGATGCGGGCACGTCAGGTGCAGCAGCGTCGAGGCCGGGTTCCGTCAACGCGTGATGACCGTCCGAGAAAAGATGACCGTCCAAGAAAATCTGTCGTTTCGCTGCCCAAGTCCACCCGCCTTGTGTGGATCCGCCCCCATGTATCCAGGCGGTATCGGCCTGCCCGCGGGGTCGTTCGGAGCTACGGTCGAGAGTGAGCCCTGAAACGTCCTATGGGCAGGTGGGCTATGGATGCGTGGGTCGTCTGGTTGATCATCGCACTGCTCCTCGGGGTTGCCGAGCTCGTCACCTTGACGCTCTACCTCGGTCTCGCCGCGGTCGCCGCATTGGTCGCGATGCTGGTCGCGAGCACTGGCGTGAGCAGTGGATTCCAGTTCATCGCGTTCACCGTCAGCGCGATCCTTCTCATCGTCTTCGTCCGCCCACTCGCTCAGCACGCGCTCCGTCGAGCTCCGGTGCTGCGCTCGGGTGTCTCCGCGCTCGTCGGACGCGAGGCACTCGTCGTGAGCGAAGTCACCAGGCACTCCGGCCGAGTCCGCATCGGCGGGGAGGAGTGGACCGCGCGTCCGTACGACTCCTCGCTCGTCATCCCGCCGGGGACGACGGTGGATGTCTTCGCCATCGAGGGCGCGACCGCGCTTGTACACCCCCAGGAGGACCCATGGTCGAGGTAGTGGCCTGGATCGCTGTGGCGCTCGCGGTGATCTTCATCGGCCTTCGCACGATCCGCATCGTCCCTCAGGCGCGCGCCGGCAACGTCGAACGGCTCGGCCGCTACTACCGCACGCTGGATGCCGGCCTGAACGTCGTCATCCCGTTCGTCGACCGCGTCCGTCCGTTGATCGACTTGCGCGAGCAGGTGGTCTCGTTCGATCCCCAGCCGGTGATCACCGAGGACAACCTGGTCGTGCACATCGATACGGTGCTCTACTTCCAGGTCACCGACCCGCGTGCCGCTCAGTACGAGATCGCCAACTACATCCAGGCCATCGAGCAGCTCACCGTCACCACCTTGCGGAACGTGATCGGCGGGCTGGACCTGGAGAAGACCCTCACCTCGCGGGAGCACATCAACGACACCCTTCGCGGTATCCTCGACGAGGCGTCGGGCAAGTGGGGTATTCGGGTCAACCGCGTGGAGCTGAAGGCCATCGACCCACCGCCGTCGGTCAAGGAGTCGATGGAGCGCCAGATGCGCGCGGACCGTGAGAAGCGAGCCGCGATCCTGACCGCGGAGGGCGTCCGCCAGTCGAAGATCCTGACCGCCGAGGGTGAGAAGCAGAGCGCCATCCTCACCGCCGAGGGCGACCAGCAGGCCGCCGTGCTGCGGGCCAACGGCCAGGCTCAGGCGATCGATCAGGTGTTCCAGGCCGTCCACCGCAACGACCCGGATCCCAAGCTCCTCGCCTACCAGTACCTCCAGGCGCTGCCACAGATCGCCGCAGGTTCGGGAAGCACCTTCGTGATCATCCCAGGCGAGGTCACCGCCGCTCTGCAAGCTGTCACGAAGGCCTTCACTGCGTCGGTGCCGCAGCAACGGACCGCCGAGCCCGCGACCGCCCAACCGAGCGTGGATCAGCGCACCTGAGCCTGGTCGGCCGGCGGCGTCGTGCTCGACCCGCAGACGGCCCGCAGGCGGTCCCGCAGCGCACGCGCGCTCGAGACCGCTCGCTCGCCCGCGGCCTCGACGGCCCTCCATGCCTCCGACGGGTCCTGAGCCTCACCGATCCGGTCGATCGTCTCGCGCAGTCGAGCCAGGTCCGCAGACAGCGCGGCCACCTGGGCGTCCCACTCGGTCCGCACGGCGTGACGAAACGCCCGCACATCAGCCTGGACTCGTCCCACGAGCCGCGGCACCTGGAAGAGCTCGACCGCGTCGAGCTCCGCGAGATCGAGTCCCAGCAGAGCGTCAACGGATACCTGCAAGGCTCGGGCACGCGCGCACACGTCTCGCGGGTCGCTGACTTCATCATGAGCGCCCCGGTCCGTCGACGGTGTGGGCGACGGCGTTGACGTGCGGACGGCCCGCGTGGGGTCGGGCCGATGGTGGGCGGCACTCGGGCGAGCCGGCTCCTCCGCGCATCCGGTGGCGAGTACCAGGAGGCTCACAGCCCCGCTCACCCACACGCGCCAAGGACCGCGTGACCGCGGTCCGACCACCCGATTTCCACCCCGCATCGTGTGCTCCCCGTCTCGAGACGCCGACAGTATGAGGCGCGTCGCGAAGGCCGTCCTCCTCTTCCGAGGGTGATCCGCGCTGGCCACGAGGGCGTTCGCTCTCGACACCGTGCGCCTGCCAGGATGCGGTGCATGACCAGCGGTTCCCGACCACTCGACCCGTCCGACCTGTTGGACCTCCGCGACCTGCTCAGCGACGAGGAACGAGCGGTCCAGCAGACGGTTCGACGGTTTCTCGACGAGGCCGCTCACCCCTTCGTGGCGGAGTGGTTCGAGACAGGGCGCTTTCCTACGCACCTCATCCCCCGGCTCGGTGAGCTCGGCCTGCTCGGTATGCGACTGACCGACTACGGCGGTGCCGGCGCCAACGCGGTGAGCTATGGGCTTGCCTGCTTGGAGCTGGAAGCGGCCGACAGCGCGTTGCGCAGCTTCGTCTCCGTGCAGGGCTCCCTCGCCATGGAGGCGCTGTGGCGGTACGGCTCGACCGAGCAGAAGGATCATTGGTTACCTCGGCTCGCCTCGGGCGAGGCGGTCGGCTGCTTCGGCCTCACCGAACCCGACCACGGCAGCGATCCGAGTGCGATGCGAACGACCGCCCGGCGCAACGGCCAGGGCTGGGTGTTGAACGGCACCAAGATGTGGATCACCAACGGCGGCATCGCCGACGTCGCCGTGGTGTGGGCCAGAACCGATGACGGGATCAAGGGCTTCTGCGTCCCGCGGGATACCCCAGGGTTCACCACCAGGGATCTACGCGGCAAGCTCTCCTTGCGCGCCTCGGTCACCTCCGAGCTCATCTTCGACCAGTGCCGTCTCCCGCACGATGCGGAGCTGCCCAAGGCGCGGGGCCTGCGGGCGCCGTTGTCGTGCCTGAACGAGGCGAGGTACGGGATCATCTGGGGCGCGCTGGGCGCCGCTCGCACCTGCTTCGAGACTGCCCTGCGCTACGCCCGGGAACGCGAGCAGTTCGGCAAGCCGATCGGCGCGTTCCAGCTGACCCAGGAGAAGCTCGTCGACATGGCGGTGGAGCTCAACAGAGGTCTGCTGCTGGCGCTACACCTCGGTCGCCTCAAGGACCAAGGTCGACTCCGGCCTGAGCAGGTGAGCATGGGCAAGCTCAGCAACGTTCGCGCCGCACTCCACATCGCCCGGACGGCTCGCACCATCCTGGGCGCGAACGGAATCTCGTCGGAGTACCCCGTCCTCCGCCATGCCAACAACCTGGAGTCGGTCCGAACCTACGAAGGCACGGACGAGATCCACACGCTGATCCTCGGGGAGGCGATCACCGGGCTCAGCGCGTTCCGCTGAGCCCGGTCCGCAAACCACCGACAAAAGTTAGCCCCGCACGGACACGGGCATCCTCACCTCGAAGTGCTCGTGGGAGGTGCCGTGGCCGGGGCGAGACAGCTGAGCACGAGCGAGGACGTCCATCGGTACGTCGCGACCACCTGCTTCCCCACCGGCCCGGCTGTCACGGTGGGTGTCGAACTGGAGTGGTTCGTCATCGCTCCGTCCGATCCGAGCCGCCATGTCCCGCTGGACGCCATCCGCTCGGTCCTCGACCATGCCGAACCCTTGCCGGGTGGGAGCCGCGTGAGCTTCGAACCTGGCGGTCAGCTCGAGCTGAGCTCCCCAGCCGCGCCAGGAGTCGTGGCCTGCTGGAAAGGCGTGACAGCCGACCTCGAGCACGTCGAGGCCGCGCTCGCCGCCAGCGGACTCGCGTTGCTGGGGACGGGCACCGACCCGGTGCGACGTCCGCGACGCCAGGTCTTCAACCCGCGCTACGACACGATGGAGGCCTACTTCGACCGGCGCGGCCCGGCTGGCAGGGTCATGATGTGCGGCACGGCGGCCCTCCAGGTCAATCTGGACGTCGGAGTCGACTGCGCGGACGTCGCCCGCCGCTGGCGGCTCCTCCACGCCATCGGACCGACGCTCGTCGCCGCGTTCGCCAACTCGTCGCGACACGCCGGACGCGACACCGGCTGGAAGTCAACCCGACAGGCGGTGTGGCTACGCCTCGATCCTCCTCGAACACGCCCGCCTGAGGGCGCGAACCCTGTGCGCGCCTGGACCGACTACGCGCTCGACGCACCTCTCATGGTGCGTTGGCTCTCCGACGGACGCCGCCGAACCGATCCCGGACTCACCTTCCGGCAGTGGGTCGAGAGCGTCGACACGCGACCCACCACCGAGGACCTCGCCTACCACCTCACCACCCTCTTTCCACCGGTACGGCCCCGCGGCTGGTTCGAGGTCCGCTACCTCGACGCTCAATCGACCGCGTACTGGCCGGTTCCGCTGGCGGTGCTGAGCGCGCTGGTCGACGACCCAGCGGTGGGCGACCGGGTCGAGGCCGCTGTCGAGCCGGTGCGGGACGCCTGGGAGGAAGCCGCGCGAGACGGTCTGGCCTCCCCGGCCCTCGCGCGCGCCGCCCGAGTCTGCTTCGACGCCGCGCTCGACCAGCTGACCACCTCGAACGCCGATCCGGCGCTCATCTCGCTCGTCGAGTCCTACACCGACCGCTACGTGGCCCGAGGCCGCAGCCCGGCCGACGACGTCCGCTCTTCCGCGTGCGCCGAGACCACCGGGTCCCGACGCGCGTGGCGGTCGGAGGCCACCACGAAGGCGGGCGGTGACGGGGAGGCCGCGAAGACCGGGATCCACAGGGAGGACCCAGATGAACGAGACCGAACCGCTCACGTCCTCCGACGCGCCGACTGAGACCGACACCGAGCGACTCAGGGAGCTCCTCGCCGGCGAGCTGGAGCGAGTCCGCGCCCGCAGCTTCGCCCTCACCACCCGGGTCTTGGACGAGGACGAGCTGGTCAAGCAGCACTCGCGTCTGATGTCGCCGCTGGTCTGGGATCTCGCCCACGTGGGCAACTACGAGGAGCTGTGGCTGCTGCGTGCCGCGGTCGGCGTCGCTCCGATGCGCCCCGAGATCGACCACTTGTACAACGCCTTCGAGCATCCTCGGGCGGAGCGGCCTTCACTTCCGTTGCTCGACCCGACCGAGGCGGAGGACTACATCGGCCTGGTCCGCCGGAAGGTGCTCGACTCCTTGGCGAGTGTTCGCTTCTCCCCGGACAAGCCGCTCCTCGCCGACGGCTTCGTCTACCGGATGGTGATCCAACACGAGCACCAGCACGACGAGACCATGCTCGCCACCCACCAACTACGCCGCGGCGAACCGGTCCTGCTCGGCACCGACCCGCCGCCCGTTCCCCGCGTGACGGCGCCGACGCCCGCGGAGGTGCTGGTCGAGGCCGGCGAGTTCGTCATGGGCACGTCGACCGACCCGTGGGCCTACGACAACGAGCGCCCCGCCCACGTCGTCAATCTCCCGGCGTTCTGGATCGACACCACCCCGGTCTGCAACGCCGAGTACGTCGCCTTCGTCGAGGACGGCGGATACGACAACCCGCGGTGGTGGTCGCCGGCCGGTTGGGAGTGGCGGCAACGGTCGAACAAGCGCACCCCGGCCTTCTGGCTGCGATCCGACGGCGAGTGGTTCCGGCGCAGGTTCGGCCGCGTCGAGCCCTTGCCGATGGACGAGCCGGTGCAGCACGTGTGCTGGTACGAGGCGGAGGCCTACGCGCGCTGGGCCGGCAAGCGACTGCCGACCGAGCAGGAGTGGGAGAAGGCGGCGTCCTGGGATCCGGTGCGGAAGGTCAAGTACCGCTACCCCTGGGGTGACGAGCAGGCCGGAGCCGAGCACGCCAACCTCGGCCAGGTCCGTCTTCAGCCGACTCCGGTGGGCTCGTTCCCGCGCGGAGCCTCGCCGGTCGGGGCACTCCAGATGGTGGGCGACGTCTGGGAGTGGACGTCCACGTCCTTCACCGGCTATCCCGGCTTTCGGGCGTTCCCGTATCGGGAGTACTCCGAGGTGTTCTTCGGCTCCAAGTACAAGGTGCTGCGCGGCGGCTCGTGGGCGACCGATCCCACTGCCTGTCGAACCACGTTCCGCAACTGGGACTTCCCCATCCGCCGGCAGATCTTCGTCGGCTTCCGCTGCGCTCGCGACGCCTGACGGGTCCCGACCATGTGCCGCCACCTTGCCTACCTCGGCCACCCGATCACCTTGTCGGCCCTGCTGCTCGAGCCGCCGCACTCGCTGTCCCGGCAGGCGTACGCACCTCGCCAGCAGCGGTTCGGCTCGGTCAACGTCGACGGGTTCGGCGTGGGCTGGTACTCCCCGCTGCGTCCGGAGCCGGTTCGGTACCGGCGCGCGCAGCCGATCTGGAGCGACCAGTCGTTCGCCAGCCTCGCCCCGACGATCGTCTCCACCGCCGTCCTCGCCGCGGTTCGGTCCGCGACTCCCGGCTACCCCTGCGAGGAGTCCGGCGTCGCGCCGTTCACCTACGGCCGCTGGCTGTTCAGCCACAACGGCGTCCTCCACGACCTCCAGCTCGCCCGGAAGGCGCTCACGGAGGCCACGGCATGGGTTCCGGATGCCCTCGCCCCGCTCGACTCGGCCTTGCTGTTCGGACGCGCCGTGGCGCACTGGCAGGCCGGCGCGGACCTGGCCACCGGTCTGGCCCAGACGATCCGCGACGTCGTGGCGGTCGGCGGCGGTCGGCTCAACCTGCTGGCCACCGACGGCGCCCGTGTCGCAGGCACGACCTGGGGCGACACGCTCTTCGTCCGACAGACGCCGACGGCGATCGTCCTGGCGTCTGAGCCCCACGATGACCTCCACTGGACGGCCGTTCCTCCCCGCTCACTGGTCGAGGCGAACGAGGACGGCGTCGAGATCACCCCGCTCTAGCACTCGACCAGCCGCGTGTCCGCAAGGGAGGCTCAGGTGACCGACCGCGTGACCCACCAGTCCGGCTGCCGCGAGGTGGTCCAGCTCACCCGCTACCTCACCGACGCGGACCTGGCCGCGAGCCTCGCCCGCGACGTCCGCGACGGACTGCGTCGTACGCCGAAGTCTCTGCCGCCGAAGTATTTCTACGACGCCCGGGGCAGCGCCCTCTTCGAGCGCATCACCACGTTGCCGGAGTACTACCCCACCCGTGCGGAGCAGGCGATCCTCGCCGCCCACGCGGCTGAGATCGCGACGCGGGCGGGAGCGGACACGCTGGTGGAGTTGGGCTCCGGCTCGTCGACGAAGACCCGACTGTTGCTGGACGGCATGCGGGCCGCTCAGACGCTCACTCGATACATCCCGGTCGATGTGAGCGACAGCGCCTTGCAGGGGGCGATCGAGTCCCTCCGGGTGGACTACCCAGACGTCGACACCCACGGCGTGGTCGCCGACTTTGAGCGCCACCTTTCCCTGCTGCCACGCGTGGGAACCCGTCTCGTCGCTTTCCTCGGCGGCACGATCGGCAACCTCACCCCGGGCCCCCGTGCGAGGTTCCTGGCCGCCTGTCGAGCCTGTCTCGGCGAGTCCGACCGCCTCCTCCTGGGCACCGACCTGGTGAAGAACCCGGACCGTCTGGTCCGCGCCTACGACGACGCGGCCGGTGTCACCGCCGACTTCAACCGGAACGTGCTCCATGTCATCAACCGGGCGCTGGACGGGGACTTCGTCCCAGAGGCGTTCGAGCATGTCGCGCTCTGGGACGCCGAGCACGAGTGGATCGAGATGCGGCTGCGCTCGGTCGTGCGCCAGCGGGTTCGCATCGCCCGTCTCGACCTCACCGTGGAGTTCGCCGAAGGCGAGGAGATGCGCACCGAGGTTTCGGCGAAGTTCCGCCGCGACGGTGTGGAGCGGGAGCTCGCGGCAGCCGGTCTCGCGCTCGAGGCGTGGTGGACCGACCCGGCCGGAGACTTCGCCGTCTGCCTCGCGGCGCCCGTCTAGCCGGGCCTGCCTCGCCGGTGTCCTCAGGCCGCCTCGTCGATCTCGCCCAGCCACGGGGAGAAGCCGTCGTCGCGGTCCTCCCAGTGCGCTAGCCCGCGGGCGAGCTCGGAGTCGGTCATCAGCACGCCTTCGAAGACCTCTCGCAGCCTCGCACGACTGTCGTCGATCCCGGTCACGACGATGCGGGTATGCCGCGGGGTGCTGGACCACCGTCCCACCGTGCCGATGCTCAGCTGGCCACCCGCATTGTCCCAGCCGCACACCGCGTGCGGTCGCGTCGGCAACCAGAACCACCCGCGACTGCGTTGACGACCCCCGGCCAACTCGACGATCCGGTCGTGGAGCCGAGCCGGGTGGACCGGACGCCACGAGGTGAGATCCACCGTCCACACGCCGTGCTCCTCGGTGGCGGGCGGGAGGACCGCACGCCGATAGTCCCCACGCGCGGGTCCCTGCGCTTGACCCGCGTGGCGAAGTGCCTCGATCCAGTCCAGCTCGTGGACGTCCCCCACCATCGACGACGCGGGCGCGAGATGTCGCAGGACCGCGGCCTCGCGATCACCCGGCACGGGCCGCCCCGACGTTGCCACCACGTCGGCGCATTCGATCTGGTGAGCCAGGACCTCGCCGACCGCCCGTCGGTCGTCGGAGGTCATCGCCATACCCCGCTCGATGAGCAAGTCGTCACCGAACAGGTCAGCCACCACGCTGGTCAGGTCGACCGTGGCCACCACACCACCTGGGCGGATGACCGAGGAGACCGGACGTCCGGCGACCACGCCCACGGTCAACGCGTCGAGGACCAGACCCGGCTCGGCCGTGACGGGCAGGGCGAGGATGGCCCTTTCCCACCGACCGCGAAGCGCGAGGCGCACGAGAGCGGGGACGACGTCTTCCCGCAACGCACAGCTCAAGCACGCGTGCTCGAGCGGGACGCTGCCGCTCTCCACCACACCCTCGAGGTCGTAGACCACTCGGCGGAGTGGCTCGTCACCTCGGCGGGTGTCAAGGTCGTGCTGGAGAACGACCAACCGCGGGACGTCGCACAGGAGCGCCGAGACGGCGGTCTGCCGCAGAACCTCGCTCGTCGACGTGAGGATGGTGATCGGCAGCGGGTCCGCCATGAGCACCTCCCGCCCCCCGCTCGAAAGCCCGTCGTCGGCCTCAGTCTCCTGTCCCTGTGAGGGATTCGCAAGGCACAAGGTCACGAGGCGGGCGGTTGGTCGCGCTCTCCGCCCCTGCCGGCGAGACCTCCGTTTGCGGTGTGAGTCGCGGGTCAAGGCCCTAATAGTCCGAGGCGAGCCACGTCGCCACCGGCGCGCGACGAGGAGGGGGTCACCGGCGTGATCGACATCGAGCTGGGCGGCGGTCCCGGGCGCGGCGTCCTGGCCTGGATGCTCCTCGCTTTCGTCGTGACATTCCTCGTGACTCGTCTCATCACGCGGATGATCCGGGCACACCGTGGCCCGTTCCACAACCTCCGCCTCGGGAACGTGCACGTACACCACGAGGTCTACGGGATCTTCCTCATGCTCGTCACCGGCGCGCTCGAGTTCGCCTACCAGCCGCCGTCGCCCTGGCTGGAGGTGCTCGCTGCGGCGTTCGCGTGCGGCGCTGCGCTGACGCTGGACGAGTTCGCGCTGTGGCTGCGCCTGCAGGACGTCTACTGGACCAACGAGGGCCGCACGTCGGTCGATGCCGTGCTGGTCACTGCGACCATCGGCGGCCTGCTGCTCCTCGGCGCTGATCCGCTGGCCCCTGACGCCGGAACCGGCGCGCTGGCCGTCGGCGTGACGGTCGCCGTCAACCTGACCTTCGCGTTCGTGGCGATCGCCAAGGGCAAGACCAGCGCCGGGATCATCGGTATCGTCGTGCCGATCGTCGCCGTGGTGGCGGCGCTGCGGCTGGCCAAGCCGGGCTCGCTGTGGGCGCGTCGGTGGTACCGGCCCGGGAGCCAGCGGCTGGCCAGGTCGCGAGCCCGCTACCCGAGCGGTATGCGCACATGGTGGGACAAGGTGCTCGACAAGGTGGGTGGGACAGGCTAGCGGCGGACGACCCGCGCCACGGTCAGTCGCGATCGATCGCTTGGACGGTGTGCGTCGGCTTCCCGGCCATCCGCCCGCCGAGGCGCTGAGACCGAGCGGCGAGCAGCACGATGGCGCCCGCGACCACCAACAGCGACACCACCTCCCCGAAGGTGGCCCATGGTCCGCCCCGGATGGACTCCCCCAGCCACGCCACGCCGACGCCGATCGAGACCGCAGGATCCCCCACCGTGATCGTGGCAACCGCGAGGACACCGATGATGCCCTTCTGGTAGGCCTGCTGGTTGAGCGCGAAGCCGGCCGCCCCTACGAGCGCAATCGCGTAGAGCCGCCACTGCCCGACGAGCCAGAGCAGGTCGCCGTCGAAGCTGGCGGCCAGACTGCGAACCAGACCGGCGGTGACCCCATAGCAGATCGCCGTCGCCACGGCGAGGGGCAAGGCGCGCACGCCG
The DNA here is from genome assembly GCF_003386795.1 of Thermasporomyces composti. Taxonomy (NCBI): domain Bacteria; kingdom Bacillati; phylum Actinomycetota; class Actinomycetes; order Propionibacteriales; family Nocardioidaceae; genus Thermasporomyces; species Thermasporomyces composti. The sequence continues at coordinate 4,048,919 of NZ_QTUC01000001.1, read as the reverse complement.
CCGGAGAGTCGCCGAGCGAGGAACAGGCAGCCGACGACCGTCGCCACCAGGCCGATGACGAGCGGGATCGACCTGCTCGGGTGGAACTCGTTCGCCTGACCGGACGGCTGCGCGACCAGCATGAAGGCGGTGAGACCGGCCAGGGCCAAGACGCTCCCGACAACCAGCCACAGGTCGGGAGACTGCCGACGAATCACGCAGGTGAAGCCGATGAAGAACAGCGTCCCGGTGATGAGCAAAGGCTGGACGAGGGTCAGCGGACCGAACCGCAAGGCCACCGCCTGGAGGACGAACCCGAGCATCGCCAGCCACAGGCTCGGCACGAAACCCTCCTGCCGGAGGAGCGCCAACAGCAGCCGGACGCTGGCCAGGCCGGTGTCGGGGACTCGGTGGGCGGCTCTCTCCTGCAATGCTGCGGCACCGCCGAAGGACGCCGCCGCGCTCAGCGCGAAGAGGACGGCGAGCGCGTCACCCGGGCCCACCTCAGCCCTCCGCGAAGTCCTGCATGACGTCGCGGACGGTCGCGGTCAGCGTCTTGGCGTCTAGGCCGAGCCTCCTGTCAGCGAGCAGGCCGATCCCCGCCGTGGTGCCGGTGGTGACCATTCCGATGGTCAGCGGAACCCCTCGAGTCAAAGGCGCCACCGGATAGATCGCGCGCACCTTCGCGCCGGCGAGGCGGCGTGTCTCACGTGGACCGGGCAGGTACGTCACAACCAGGTTGAGGAATCGGCTGGTGTAGGTGTGCCGAGCGAACCAGGCATGAGCCGCGGCCGGGAGATGTCCCGCGAGCCCTGTGACGAACGCGGCCGCCACGGGCTCGCCGCGCGCGACGCCACGGTGGAGACCGGTTCGGATCCGAGCGAGTCGCTCCGCTGGCGCCAGCGGTCCGGTCGGCAGCTCCACCGTGACTGCGGTGGTCCAGTTGCCGAACACCCGCCACGGTGTGCGCGGTCGGACCGTGAGCGGAACGAACGCGCGCAGGGGTCGACCGGGTGCGAGCAGGCCGGCCGGTCGGAGCATGCGGTCCACGACCTCACCCATCACGGCGAGCGCCAGCTCGAACGTGCGGACGCCGTGGCGACGCGCCGTCCGGCGAAGCTCGTCGGCCGCCAGCGCGGCCGCCACGACCGTCCGAGAGGCCGCAGACGGTTCCGTCTGAGACCCATCGGGCGTGGAGGCCACCCTGTTGAGCGGGTGGGCGGGCGCGCCCCCTTGGACCGCTAGACGGGCCAAACCTCGCAGCGTCTGGAGCGCGGTACGGAGGCCGCCATACTCCCCGAGCCCGCCACGCGCCCGACGTGCTCCATGCGGCCGGATCCGCCCTCGTTCTCCGCGCTCGATGTGGTCACCTGCGTGGGCCCCTCGGCTCGGGTCGGCTTCAGCGTCCCAGAGGTTCTCGAGCAGCCCGAGGGCGGACAGCCCGTCGCCGACGCTGTGGTGGAGCTTGAGGGCCAGCTGGTAACCGCCGTCGGCCGGTGGGCGGACGAGGAGGGCCTGCCACAGCGGCCTGTCCCGTGGGATCGGCGTCGACCAGAACGCGTCGATCGCCTCCGCGGCCTCCTCCGGCGAGTGGACGACTCGTTCGGCGAGGTGAGCCCGCACGTCCACGTCGACGCAGGGTGACCAGCCGAGCTTCGCCCCCCGTCGCATCGGCTGCCGCCGCAGCGGTGGAAGGTGTGGGAGACGCTCGGTGAAGAGCCGGACGAGGACGTCGAGGTCGACAGGTGGTCCCGACTCCGGAGGCTCGAGCTCCAGCACCACGCCGAGCTCCTGCGGCTCACCGTCACGCTCGGCCCTGGTGAAGAAGGCGTCCTGCGGGCGCATGGGCCAGACCGGCCCCGGTGTGCCGACCTCGAGCTCACCGGGGTCCACGGTCGAGGCGGCCACCGCGTTGGTCGCGAGCTCGACCACCTGACCCGCGAGGTCCTGACCTGGCAGCGGCTCGCGAGCGGCGAGCCCGGGCGCCTCCGCCCCGGCCTCGTCGACCAGGGTGCGGACCCTGGCGGCGAGCTCGGCTGGTGAACGGCACACCTCCGCCAGGCCGGCCACCGCCATGAGGCTCGCGTTGGCGGTGCCGTGCGCTGGGATCGGGTCGAGCATGAGGACCCGACGACCGGTGGCGATCGCCTCCAGCGCCGTCGCCCCACCGGCGTTGGTCACCACGACGTCCGCGGCCTGGTTGACGCCGGCCATGTCGTCGGTCCACCCCAACGGCAGCAGGCGGCGCCAGGCGGGACGCAGGTGGCCTCCCTCGTGAGCGTCCCGGTGACGGAGACGAACTCGCAGTCGCTCGAGTCGAGCGAGTGCGGCACGGTTGCGCCCGCACGCCACGACCACGTGAACCCGGTCGTCCACGTCGAGGAGCGCGCGTACGACCGACTCACGCACGCCGAACGCGAAGGTTCCGCACGACAGCAGGACGACGAAGGCATCGCTGGGCAAGCCGTACCGTCGCCTGGCGGCCACCTGGTCGCCGGGTCGGAAGTCTCGCTGCACGGGCAGTGCTGACACCGCGACGTTCGTGGACGGCTCAGCAATCCTGGCCACCGGGACAGCGACCTCGTGGAGCACAAGCGTGAGGTCGAGGTCGCCGTACACCCAGAAGGGGTGGGGAGCGAAGTCAGTGACCCACGCGAGCGTGGGCACGGTGAGCCCTCGATGGCGGCGCAACCACGCCAAGCCTCCACTGCCGAGCGGGTAGGTGCTCAGGATCAGCTCGGGGGCGAAAGCGTCGATCTCCGGCGCCAACCGTCGACCCGCCCAGCTCCCCGTGAAGCGCTTGGACGCCCGACGGAACCACCCGACGTGCCAGGTCGCGGCGTAGAACAGCTCGTAGAGCCACGGAGCGTGCTCGACACTCGTGGCGTAGGTCCAGCAGAAGGCCGGCCCGACACCGGGACCCATCGCGTCGAGCGTGTCGACCCACCGGATGTGGGCGCGCGGCCACCGCTGACGGACGGCCTCGATGAGCGCGCGGGCGGCGGCGTCGTGGCCACCGCCGATCCTCGCCGAGACGACCAAGATGCGCGGGCGCGCGGTGGACGGCAACGATCGCGCGACACCGACCACGCTGGCATCCCTCCGCCGAGTTCATCGTCGCAGGCGTTCCTGCCGGAGCTGGTGGCGATCTCCGGCCGTGGGAGCCGCCGTCCTGCCACACTCGCCGATCTGCGGCGCGGCAGTTGTCCTCTTCCCGCTTCATCCTCCCGGCATGCCTGCCCTCGAGGTGGGGCGGGTCGACCGGAGCCGAGTCGCGCGCTCGGCGCGGCACACTGGACGGATGTCGGACGAGGTGGTCGAGCACATCCGGGGCGCTCTCGACGCACCGGTGACGGTCCTCGAGTACGGCGACTACGAATGTCCCTACTGCGCGGCCGCCGCGCCGGTTCTGCGTGAGCTGGTCGAGATGTCCGACGGCGTGGTTCGTCTCGTCTTCCGCAATTTCCCGCTCTTCGAGACCCATCCGCACGCCCTGACCGCCGCCCTGGCCGTGGAGTCGACGCAGTTGAGCGGTGTCTTCTGGGAGATGCACGACCTGCTGTTCAAGCGACAGCACCGACTCGACGACGCAGCCCTGCGCGGGTACGCCGACGCGGTCGGCGCCGACCCGGACCTGGCCGTCGGAGAGCCCGCGCAACGTTTCGTCCCAAAGGTGCGCAGCGACTACGCGGCTGGTGTCCGCCAGGGCGTGCGCGGCACCCCGACCCTGTTCGTCAACGACGAGCCGTACGCCGATCGGGTCGAGCTTCGCGCCCTCCAACGGGCGACTGGTCTGTCACGGTCTCTCCGGCGCCGTCCATGGTGGCGGCGGTAGGTCGGGTGGGGTCTCCGACTCCGGAGAGCACAGGGACCAGCGGCGTCCCATCAGACGCAGAAACGCCGATCCCGCGACGGCGGAGACCAACGAGGCGATCAGGATGCCGATCGTGGCCTCCTCGCGCAGGACTGGGTGGCCGAAGGCGAGCTCGGCGATGAACAGCGAGATCGTGAAGCCGATCCCGCTCAGCGCCGCGCCACCGACCAGATGGCTGTAGCGCACCTGTCCCGGGAGCACGCCGAGACGGGTGCGCAGCGCTAGCGCCGACGCCCCGCTGATCCCGACCACCTTGCCCACCACGAGGCCGGCCACGACGCCCAGGCTGACCGGCGAGGTGGCGGCGGCGCGCAGCAGCTCCGCGTCGAGATGGACGCCCGCGTTCGCTAGGCCGAACACCGGCACGATGACGTACGCCGTCCACGGGTGCACGGCCCGCTGCAGCCGCTCTCCAGCCGGCACGGTGGCCGCCACGGCGAGCTGTGCCATCCGTGCGCGTTCGGCGCTCCGCTCCTCCAGGAGCGCTCGCCCGTAGATCCGCAGGCGCTTCGCGTGCTCCACACCAGTCGGTCGCATGGACACGAGCAGCCCCATGAGGACACCAGCGAGGGTGGGGTGCACACCGGCGCGGAAGGTCGCCGCCCATAGGGCGATGCCCAGGAGCACGTAGGGTGTGAGGCGCCAGACACCGATCCAGCGCACGACCATGATCGTCACGGCGATGACCGCCGCGGCGAGCAACGCCCACGGCTGCACCTCCGAGCTGTAGAAGACGGCCATCAAGGTGATGGCCACGACGTCGTCCACCACGGCCAGCGTGAGGAGGAACAGCCGGAGTGCGTCCGGGCACTCGGGGCCGAAGAGCGCCAGGATGCCGAGGACGAACGCGGTGTCTGTGGACATCACGGTGCCCCATCCGTGGACAGCGTCGCCGCTTGGGTTGATGGCCAGGTAGATGGCGATCGGCACAGCGACGCCGCCGAGGGCGCCGAAGGCTGGGACCATCACCGTTCGCCGATCACGCAGGGATCCCGTGGTGAGCTGCTCGTTGATCTCGAGCCCCAGGACCAGGAAGAACAGGGCCATCGCCCCGTCGTTCACCAGGTCGTGGACGCTGAGGTCGAGGTGCGTCTGGCCGACCGACACCGACACAGGTGTCCGCCAGAACACCTCGTAGGTCTCCCACCACGGCGAGTTGGCCCACGCCAGCGCCACCATGGTGGCGAGGAGGAGCATGAACGCCCCGCCGGTCTCGTTGGCGAGGAAGGACCGGACAGACGGGCTGAGCCACGGGCCGTGGATCCGCAACTCCGGCCCGGGCCGGGGAGGCTCGCTCATGCCGTTCTCTTACCGCCTCCGCCGCGTTCTGCGCGCTGTTCGCGCTCGTCCCCGGAGAGTCCGATGCGGCGGCCGGGCAGTGACACGGCCGCTCATGACAAGGAGTGATTGACATCGCCGGATGAGACGGTGGTCACCGATGCCAGGTTTGTCGGTGACAGGGCCGGTACGACAAAGGCGAAAAGGAACACTCGCGCGCCTTCCTCGCCAAGACCTGTGCTGCCAGGCTTGCGTGAGCTTCCCCGCACTCCAGATCTACGTCTTTCCGGCGCCGAGCCGCGGGAGACGAACGCGCACGCCGTTGGGCGGCCTCGGTGGGCACGCATCACCGATGCCGAGTCTCACCGATGCCGAGTCGGACCGAGCCGCCTGACAGGCGGGTCTGGCCCACCGATTACCCTGGGCAAGCTTGGTGAGCGGGCTGGCCCACGACCCCCTGAACTCGTAGCCGGGACCAGACATCCGCCCGCACGATGTACCTCCGTCCACGCTGGCATCACGTGTGCGGAGATCGAAGGGAGATCGAGTGACGCGCCGTGGAACTCTCCTCGTTCCCGTCGCCGGGCTGTCCGGCGTCGTCTACCCCGCGGGGACGGCGGTCGTGGTCCGGGGACGTGGAGCGACTGTGGACGGCTTCGTCGACGGCGACTGGCTACCGCTCCATTGGTACGAGTTCGCTGAAGGCGGGCAAAGCGCCGACTGATTCCGTCTGAGGTCTCGCACACGGTCGGTGTCGTCCACCTGTGAGCGAGAACCTTCTCGACACATCCGCGCACATCCGCGTTGGTGACCGAACGAGGTCATGGCGAGAGAAGACATCCCACGTCGGACGTAGGATGTCGGCGTCGTCTCCCCCGTCTCTGGGAGCCCGCGATGAGCCGACGCCTCCTTCCCGCCCTCGTGCTTCCCGCGCTCGTCCTCCCCGCGATCCCCGCCGCACTCCACCCTTCGCCAGCCACCGCGTCCGACGCCGGCTCGGACCGAGCGACTGTCACAACCACCTCGGAGCCGTTCTTCGACGAGCAGGTCCTCTACCGGCGCGGTGAGGAGGGCTACTCCTGCTTCCGCATCCCCGCGATCGTCCGCACGACCGACGGGACACTGCTCGCCTTCGCCGAAGGTCGGGTCACCGACTGCGGCGACGACGGTGACATCGACCTGGTCGTGAAACGCTCCACCGACGGTGGCGCCACCTGGTCGCCGCTCCGCGTGGTCCTCGAGGGCCATGGGGAGACCCGCGGCAACCCGATGCCGGTCGTCGACGAGCGCACCGGCCGCGTCGTCCTCTTCACCACCCGCAACGGACCGGATCCCTGCGCCAACGGCTGCGATCGAGACCCCTTCGTCCAGATCAGCGAGGACAACGGCCTCACGTGGTCACCCGCACGTGAACTTCCCGAGCTGAAGCTGCCGGAGTGGAACCATTGGTACGCCACCGGTCCGGTGCACGGCATCCAGCTCAAGCGAGGTCCCCACGCCGGCCGACTGGTGATCAGCGCGAACCACGAGTCCTACGACGCCGCGACCGGCGAGCACGTCTACGGCGTGCACCTGGCCTACAGCGACGACGGAGGCGAGACCTGGCGCCTCGGAGCGATCGTCGACCACTCCGACGGCTCGGTGCGACCCAACGAGACGACGCTGGTGGAGCTGACCGACGGCCGGATCTACGTCAACGTGCGGGAGCACGGCACCGATCCCGGCCATCGCGGCTACGTGACCAGCAGCGACGGAGGCGAGACCTTCGATGGGCCGGTCCGGACCGTCCCCGAGCTGCAGGCGCCAACCGTGCAAGGCGCCCTGTTGCGGCTGCGCGCCACCGACGAGGGCGACGCCTACGACCGCATCCTGTTCTCGTCCCCCGCCCACCCCGCCTCCCGCGAGGCGATGACCGTCCGGTCTTCGTACGACGAGGCTCGCACCTGGGAGACCTGGCAGGAAGGAAAGGTCATCAACTGGGGCTTCTCGGCGTACTCGGACATGGTGAAGCTCGGTGAGGACACGATCGGCTTGCTCTACGAGCACGGCGCCAATGACCCATACCAGGAGATCCGGTTCGCTCGTTTCAACGAGGCCTTCCTCGCGACCCCGAACGGCGTCCCGCCCAATGTCCCCGAGCCTCCCGCGCCCGGGCCGCGCACGCCGGATCTCTCGCCGTACGGCAACGACGGCTACGTCCGCGGCGGCGCGCAGCGCGGCGAGGGCGTGTTCGGAAGCGCGCTCGTCCTGGACCGCATCGACGATCGGGTCGAGATCCCGTACTCACCCTCGCTCGATCTCGGCGACGGCGACTTCACGTGGTCGGCGTGGATTCGCTACACCGCGACCTCCGGTAGCCACGCCATCCTGTGGGCGTACCGGGTGGGCATCTCCGCGACTCCGGCGGTCTGGCTGCGCGCCGAGCCCTCCCAGAACCGCATCCGCGCCTTCATCAGCACCGAGGAGGGCAACCGCTCCGTCGCCTCGGTGGGCGCCTACAACGACGGCGAGTGGCACCACGTCGTCCTCCAGCGAACCAAGGGCAGGTTCGTGTTGCGTGTGGACGGGGCCGAAGTCGCGGCCACGGAGGCGCCCCCGGGCTCGGTGACGGCGGGCAAGGACTTCGGAATCTGGGGTGTTCACGTCGGGCAGCGCCTCGACGGCTTCGACCGCTTCCGCGGGGCGATCGACGAGGTGCGGATCTACCGGCGTGCGCTCTCGGAGGCGGAGCTGGAGCGAGTTCGCACACGCAATACGCCCATCAAAGGAAAGCTTTCCCTCTGGCTTCCCTTCGAGCGAGTCGAGACCCCGCCGCCGGAGCCAGGAGCCACCACACCGGATCTCTCGTCGTACGGCAACCACGGGTACGTGCGCGGCGGTGCCACCCTCACCGAGGGACGCTTCGGCACGGGGATCGGACTTGATGGCGAGGACGATCGGGTCGAGGTCCCGTACAGTGACTCGCTCGCCCTGGGCGAGGACGACTTCACCTGGACAGTATGGATTCGGTACGACGCCACATCGGGAGGGCACGCGATCCTCTGGGCCCACCAACAAGGCTCAGGTCCCACGCCGCAGGTGTGGCTGCGGGCCGAGCCCGCGAGCGACCGGATCCGTGCCCTCATCGCGACCGCTGAGGGCACCGCGACGGTGGCGTCCCCGTCGGCCTACAACGACGGCGAGTGGCACCACGTGGTCCTCCAGCGAGCCGACGAACGGTTCGTGCTCTGGGTGGACGGCACGCGGGTCGCCGAGACGACCGCGCCGAGCGGATCGGTGACAGCCGCCGACGTCGACGGCCTCCACGTCGGGCAACGACTCGACGGCGCCGACCGCTTCCGCGGAACCATCGACGAGGTACGGATCTACCGACGTGCCCTCTCACCGGCTGAGCTGGAGCGGATCCGGCACAGCAACGACGCCATCGGCGACGGACTCGTCCTGTGGCACCCCTACTCCGCCATCGATCCGGAGTAAGGACACCACCGCCCGCAGCGCCCAGCGGCGCGCCTCGTGAGCCGAAAACCACTTGCCCGCGTCGGCGTCGGTCTGCTCGACTGTCGGCGCACTGGGATCGAGCCATCGGATCGAGCCATCCGATCTGGCTCATCGGATCGGCTACATCGGATCGGGCAAGGAAAAGGCGATGACAGCGGCGTCCATGTCCCACGAGCAGGAGCCCGCCTACCTGGAGGACATGACGCTTGCGCACGCTGAACGTGGGGATCCTCGCCCATGTCGACGCCGGTAAGACGAGCCTGACCGAGCGGCTGCTCTACGCCGCCGGCGTCATCGACGAGCTGGGCAGGGTCGACAACGGAGACACCCAGACGGACACCTTGGCGTTGGAACGCCAGCGTGGCATCACTATCAAGTCCGCCGTGGTGTCGTTCGTCATCGACGACGTCCTCGTGAATCTCATCGACACCCCCGGGCATCCCGACTTCATCGCCGAGGTCGAACGGGTGCTAGACGTTCTCGACGGCGCGGTGCTGGTGGTGTCGGCGGTGGAGGGCGTACAGGCGCAAACCCGTGTGTTGATGCGGACACTGCGGCGGCTGGGCGTCCCGACCTTGCTGTTCGTCAACAAGGTCGACCGCACCGGCGCCCGAGACGACGCCGTGCTCCGCGAGATCGCCGAGAAACTGTCGCCCTCGACCGCCCCCGTGAACCTCGTCCGCGGAAGCGGAACCCGCGACGCTCACGTCGTGCCGTACCGTGGTGACGATCCGACGTTCACGACTCGGCTGGTCGAGGTGCTCGCCGACCATGACGAGGAGATGCTCGCCCGTTTCGTCGACGGCGCCACCATTCCCACCGCACGACTGCGAACGTCGTTCGCCGCGCTCAGTCGACAAGGGCTCGTGTATCCGGTGCTCTTCGGGTCGGCGATCACGGGCACGGGTGTGGCCGAGCTCATGTCGGCCATGACCGAGCTGTTGCCCGCCGCGACCGGCGACGCCGACGGCCCGGTGTCGGGAACGGTGTTCAAGATCGAGCGTGGTGCGGGCGGTGAGAAGATCGCGTACGTCCGCATGCACACCGGAACCCTCCGGACCAGGGATCGCGTCAGCTTCGGACCAGACAAGGACGCCAAGGTCACGTCGATCAGCGTCTTCGAGCGCGGTACAGCGTCGCCCAGTCCACTGGTCCGGGCCGGACGCATCGCGAAGGTGTGGGGCCTAGCCGACGTTCAGATCGGCGACCGAATCGGAGCCACCCGTCATCGGTCGCGACGACCGTACGTCCCCCCACCCTCCCTGGAGGCCGTGATCGTTCCGAGGCGAGCCGCCGACCGAGGTCGGCTACACGCCGCGCTGTCCCAGCTCGCCGAGCAAGATCCCCTCATCAATCTGCGCCAGGAGGATGGTCGCCAGGAGCTCCTCGTCTCTCTCTACGGTGACGTGCAGAAGGAGGTCATCCAGGCGACCCTCGCCGACGACTACGGCATCGACGTCGAGTTCCGCGAGACCACGACGGTCTGCGTCGAACGACCGATCGGTGTCGGCGCGGCGGTGGAGTTCCTTGGCGCCCATCGGGTCAGTACGCACCACAGCGTTGCGCCCACGACGGCGGAGCCCAACCCGTTCCTTGCCACTGTCGGCCTGCGTGTCGAGCCGGCACCAACCGGCAGCGGCATCCAGTTCCGCTTGGAGGTCGAGCCAGGCGCCATGCCGCCAGCGTTCTTCAAGGCGGTCGAGGAGTCCGTCCGCCAGACGCTGCGCCAAGGGCTCTATGGCTGGGAGGTGATCGACTGCCTCGTCACCATGACCCACGCGGGGTACGCCGCCCGTCAGGGTCGACGCGGTGTGACCTTCGACCCCAGAGTCTCCAGCTCCGCGAACGACTTCCGCGCGCTGACACCACTCGTCCTCATGGCGGCGTTGCGGCGCGCCGGCACCGGCGTCCTCGAGCCGCTCCACCGCTTCCGCCTGGAGGTCCCATCCGACACCGTGGGAGCGCTTCTGCCGACGCTCGCCACGGTCGACGCGGTGCCACGGACGCAACGAGATCTCGGAACGACCTGGGTGCTTGAGGGCGACATACCCGCGGCGCGGGTGCGCGCGCTGCAGAGCAGGCTGCCAGGGCTCACCCGCGGCGAGGGCATTCTGGAGAGCGGCTTCGACCGCTACGCGCCTGTGCGCGGCCGGATCCCGGTGCGGCCGCGCACCGACCACAACCCACTCAACCGCAAGGAGTACTTGCGGAACGTTCGACGGACCTGAGCCCGACCGGTCAGCCTGTCTTCCGCCTCGGAGCGGATTTCCGTCGCTCGATCGTCGCCGCCAACCCGTCCAGCAGAGCCTGGAGCCCGAACTCGAATGCGTCTTCAGGGACGAGCTGGAAGGAATCCTCGGGCAGCGCCGCAAGATGGGGACACGCGCCATCGGCCATCGCCTCAGAGAGGTAGGGCGCCTGCAGCGCCCAGAAATCCTCCTCCGTCATCGTGGACCGCTGGCTCGCCTCTTGCCGCATGAGGTACGTGCGGGCGGCGCCAGTCACGTAGTTCTCGACCGCCGCGATCGCCGCCATCTTCTCCTGCCCGGTGAGGCTCAGCCCGTCCAGCCCGGCGACGACCGACTCGAGCGCGGCGAACGCCTTGGGTCCCACGACGGGACGGGCCTGGTTCACCTGCAGCAACCACGGGTGGCTGAGGTAGAGACGCCACGTACGCCACGCCATCGTCTCCAGGACCTCGCGCCAGGTCTGACGCCGCTTCCCCTTCGGCGCCTGGGGTACCTCGACCACGTAGTCGAGCATGAGGTCGAGCAGCTCACCCTTGCCTGGCACGTAGTGGTACAGCGACATGGTGCCCACGCCGAGCTCGGCCGCAACCTTGCGCATCGACACGGCGGCGATGCCCTCCCTGTCGGCGAGCTCCACAGCCGCGCCGACGATGCGTTCCAGGCTCAAGCCGGGCCTCGGTCCGCGGCCCGCGGGCTCCCGTCCTCGCCAGAGCAGCTCAAGGCTCCGGCGCGGATCGCCGCTGCCACTGTGCGCGGTCGTCATGGCGGCTTCATCCTAGTGCCACCACCCTTCGACGACTCGTGGGCAACTGGACCACAACGCCCACGCGCGGGACCTGCGCAACCGCGACCGGCACGCACCTGGGACCGCGGCTCCTGCTGACCGCCGAGGCCCTGCCGAGGTGCTCGGCGCCGCCAGGAGGTCTCATGCCCGGTCCATCCGGAATGCCCGGCCGTGCCATCAGCCTCGACCTCCCGCGAAAGGTTTTCGTACACCGTACTATGTAGTACGGTGTACGAAAACGTCGCTCTTGAGATGCCCAACACAGAAGGCAACGGTTCATGCACTCGGACTACTCGGTGCTAGCCGAGGGTGTCACCAAGCGATACGGCGAGACCCAGGCGCTGGACGGGCTCAACCTGACCGTCCGGCGAGGCACGGTCTACGGCCTCCTCGGCCCCAACGGCGCAGGGAAGACCACAGCGGTGCGGATCCTGTCGACCCTCACCCGGATGGACTCAGGGAGAGCCGTGGTCGCGGGGTACGACGTGTCGGCGCAGCCCCGTCAGGTCCGTCGTCGGATCGGACTCACCGGGCAGAACGCCGCCGTCGACGAGGTCCTCACCGCCAGGCAGAACCTCGTCATGTTCGGCCGGCTCTTCCACCTCGACTCCCATCGAGCCAAGCAGCGCGCCGAAGAGCTGTTGCGGCAGTTCAACCTGGAGGACGTCGCCGACGCGCGCCCCAAGACGTTCTCCGGAGGCATGCGGCGTCGCCTCGACCTGGCGTCCAGCATGATCCTGGCGCCAGAGGTGCTGTTCCTGGACGAGCCGACGACCGGTCTCGACCCGCGGGGTCGCATCGAGGTGTGGGAGGCGGTCCGACGTCTCGCCGCCGAGGGCACGACGGTCCTCTTGACGACCCACTACCTCGACGAGGCTGACAAGCTGTCCGACCGCATCGCCGTGATCGACCGCGGCCGGACCGTCATCGAGGACACCCCGGCCGGGCTCAAACGCGCCATCGGAGGCGACCGCATCGAGGTCGTCGTCACCGACCCGGCCGACCTGCCCGCCGCCGCCAAGCTGCTCGCGGAGGTCTCCAATGGCGCCGAACCCCAGGTCGACAGCGACGAGCTGCGGGTTCACGCACCCGCGACCGACCGGGTCCACGCCGTCGCCGAGGTCGCCCGCCGTGTGCAGGAGGCGGGCATCGACGTCCAAGACCTGGGTCTGCGCCGACCGACCCTCGACGAGGTCTTCCTCCAGCTCACCGGTCACCAGGCCGACCCGAACACGTCGCCATCCGCAACCGCCACTCAGGAAGGTGCACGCGCGTGACCACATCGACCGCCAATCCGTCGACCACCGAACCCGACAGCCTGGGACGCCGTGCCTCGTGGGCTGTCGTGGACTGCTGGACGATCGTCCGTCGCGACCTCACTCACCTCGTCGCGCAGCCGTCGCTCATCGCCTGGCAGCTCGGCTTCCCCATCGTCTCGGTGCTGCTGTTCGTCTACGTGTTCGGCAGCGCGATGGACATCGGAGGCGGCGCCGACTACACGGCGTACGCCATGCCGGGCATGTTCACCATGACGATGGCCTTCGGGTTCATGAACACCGCCATGGCCGTCGCGGTCGACAAGGAGCGGGGGGTCACCGACCGGTTCCGCTCGATGCCGATGGCCGACTCGGCCGTGGTGACCGGACGCGGGGTCTCCGACGTGCTGCACGCGGGCCTCGATCTGGTGATCCTGGCCGCCATCGCGCTCGTCATCGGCTGGCGCTCGCAGGGTGGTCTCCTCGCCACGATCGCGGCGTTCGGTCTCCTGCTCCTGCTGCGCTTCTCGTTGATCTGGGTCGGCGTGTACCTCGGCTTGGTCGCCCGCAGCGTCGAGACCGTCGGCAATCTCTTCGCGCTCGCCTTCCCCTTCGGGATGATCTCGAGTGTCTTCACTCCACCGCACCTGATGCCGGACTGGCTCGGCGTGATCGCCATGTGGAACCCCGTCTCCGCGACGGCCAACGCCATCCGCGAGCTGTTCGGCAACCCGCTCCCGACGGGAGGCGCCTGGATCGAGGAGAACGCCTTGCTCATGGCCGTGGCGTGGCCGCTGCTCATCACCGCGGTCTTCCTGCCCTTGGCGGTCCGCACGTTCCGAAAGCTGAGCAGGTGACCGATCGACGACCGGCCTTCTCAGCGCCGACGCTCGACGAGCTCGATGGGATTGCCATCCGGGTCGGCGACCCACGCCACCCGCAGGCGACCCAGCCAATCGTGCGGCTCGGAGAGCACACGGGCGCCGCCTGCCACCAGCGTGGTGAAGGCGGCGTCCGTGTCATCGGTCCACAGCACGATCTCCATGCCACGGCCCGGCTTGCTCAAGTCCAGCTCGAGTCCGTGGTCGGCCACGGCCGACGTCACCGCGGCGATGCCCAGCGTGAACCCGTCGAGTTTGAGCTCCACATGGATCGGTGTGCCCTCGCGAGGCGTTCGGAAGGTCTCCTCGAACCCGAGACTCCGGTAGAAGCCCACCGACCGCTCGACGCCCGCGGAGTAGATGTTGACCTGCGGCGTGGAGAACATGACTCGGGAGCCTAGAGGGCGCCACCCCCACGACGCCGACGTCGACGTCCTGGCCCGCCAGTGGGAGCATGGGGTCCGATGAAGCGCGTGGTGATCGTCGGTCGTGGCGCGGCGGGCAAGTCGACTCTCGCCCTCCGCTTGGGCACGCTCACCGGACTGCCTGTCATCGAGCTCGACACGGTGTTCTGGCGTCCCGGCCTCACCGCCACACCGCCCGAGGAGTGGGCGGCCACGCAGCGTGAGCTGGCTCGGCGCCCCGCGTGGATCATGGACGGAGATCTCGGGCCGTACGACGTCCTCAACGTCCGACTTCGCGCCGCCGACACGGTGATCATGCTCGACTTTCCGCTCCTGACTTGCGCCTGGCGGGCACGACGACGTGGGCGGGAACGTGCCGACTTCTGGCACTGGCTGTGGACGTACCGCCGCAGGTGGGGTCGGCACGTCCTGCGACAGATCGAGGTTCACGCGCGCGACGCGGACGTTCATGTCCTCCGAAGCCAACGTGCCGTCGACCACTTCCTCGCCCGCGTTGCGGCGGACGAGACCGCGGTCCGCCCGCCATGCTCGTGACATGAGGCGCGTGACACAAGGCACCCGCGAGTGTCGCCTCAGCTGCTCCCCAGGAAAGACAGCAGCGCGTCGTTGACCTCGTCGGCGTGGGTCCAGCACAGACCGTGGTCGGCACCGTCGATGACGACGTACTGGCTCCCGGCGATGGCCTCGTGGGTGGCTTGTCCACACGCCTCGATCGGCAGGATGCGGTCAGCGCTGCCATGCAGGACGAGCACCGGCACGTCGATCTTCGGCAGGTCCTCCCGGAAGTCGGTGTACCACGTGGAGACGCAGGCGATCGTCCCGATCGGCGACGCGCTCACCGCGCTGTGCCATGCGTCCCGAACGACCTCCTCGCTGATCCTGGTCCCCAGGTTCTCGTCCAGGTTGAAGAAGTTCTTGTTCCACTCGGTGAAGTACGCGAAGCGGTCGGCGCGGAGGCTCGCCACGATCTCGTCGAAGACCTCCTTCGGCACGCCGTGGGGAGTCTCCGGCGTCTTGAGCAAGAACGGCGGCACGCCCGAGACGATGACGGCCTTCCGCACACGTGCCGACCCGTACGTTCCGAGGTAGCGAGCGATCTCACCCCCGCCCATCGAGTGTCCGACAAGATCGACGTCGTCCAGCTCCAGTCCGTTGATGAGGTGGGAGAGGTCGGCTGCGAACGTGTCGTAGTCGTATCCAACGCTGGGTTGGCTCGACTTGCCGAATCCCCGACGGTCGTAGGTGATCACCCGGTAGCCCGCGTCGAGCAGTGCGCGCTCCTGCCTCTCCCACGCCCGCCCGCTCAAGGGGAATCCATGGATGAGCAGGACCGGGTGGCCCGTCCCGTGATCCTCGTAGTAGAGCTGGATGTCGGCGGTGTTCTCGCGTCCGACGGTGACGTAGGGCACGGTGCGTTCCTTTCGCAGGTGAGCCGTTGGTCTTCGCCCGACGGGGCGGTCTCCACCTCCGCCAAGTCGGTTTGCACTCACGTCTTTCTCTTCAGGCTGCCGACGGTCGAGCGTCGATGTGGGAGACCTTCGTCCCTCGATCGGTGTCCTCTGCCCCTGAACACGGTCGCGACCGACGGTCAGCGTGGCCGAGCGCATGGCCGGTCTGGGTGGCACAAGTCGGACGTGGAATCGCGTCCACAGCATGGGACAGGCCTGGATCAATTCATTCCCTACATGAATAGTGGGGATATGCGCCGGTGTTTCCTCCTCACCAGCCGCCGGGCCGTTGACCTGATGCGCGTGGCCAGCGAGCTGTGTCGCTGACCGCAAGCCGGCTCACCGTCTCTTCTCATGCGTCCAGCGACCGCAGTCTCCCCTGAGCTCCGCAGTCGTACGTGAGCTCCGATCAGGCGAACCAGGTCCCCGCATCGACGTGACCGTGTGGGCAACGCTGCCCCGCCTGCCTGCTTCCGCTCTCCTCGGACCTCGTCGCGCCCTCTGTCACGCATCGCCGGCGCGCCACGAAGGTCTCCTGCCTGCCTGGAGGTGCCGCATGACCAGCTCCGTCGAGCTGACCAGCACTGTCACACCTGACCTGTATCGCGCCGTCTTTCGCCGCTACGCTGCCGGGGTCGTGGTGATCACCGCCGACGCCGGCTTCGGACCGGCGGGTTTCACCGCCACGTCCCTCGCCTCGATCTCGCTCGAGCCACCGCTGGTGTCCTTCGCGCTCTCCACAAGTGCATCCAGCTGGCCAACCATCGCCCGCGCCGAGACCCTCGTCGTCAACTTCCTGGACGCCGAGCAACACGCCATTGCAGCGAGGTTCGCGACGAGCGGCATCGACCGCTTCGCCGCGCCCACACGATGGTCGAGGCTGGCGACAGGTGAGCCGATTCTCGTTGACGTGCCCGGCCACCTACGCGGGCGAGTCCTCCAACGCCACGAGACCGGTGACCACCACTTGGTCGTTGCCGAGGTCCTCGACGCCTCCACTCGCCACCACGCTCCCCTGCTCTACCACGCCGGGTCCTACACGACGGTCGCCACGACTGCGCCATGGCACTGACAAATATCGACGAGGTCGCGACAGACGTCCGCACGATGTCCAGAACAAGAAACTCAGTCTCAGAGTGCGGACCCTCGGTTGAATCCCTACTTTTCAGATAGGACAGTTCACAACGTGACGACGCCACGGGATCCGGCACTCACCACGCGACGCGCAATCGACCTGATGCGAGTCGCGAGCCTGCTCTGTCGCTGATTCTTCGCGTGCCATCGGGCGATCCGTCGTTCCGCTTCTCGCTCTCTGCTGACCTCGTCAACGACGACGTAGGCGCTCACCCTTTCTCGCTACTCAGCGACCTGTCCACGATCCGCCTCGCCTGACGTCAACGCCGATCCACCGCGACCGCCACCAGGGAGGACCACCATGTCCAACGCCTCCATCATTCCCACCCATTGGCCACCGGGCACACCCGACACCGTCGACGACCTTGACGAGGCGGTCGAGGCGCTGCAAGCCGACCTTGCCCGCGATGTCGTCGAGCGGGACAGAGCGAACCAGCCACCGTTCGACGAAGTGCGCCGGCTGCGCAAGTCTGGCCTGCTTCTGCTCCCTCTCGACGCCAGCCTCGGTGGTCCCGGCCGCGGGCTGCGCACCATCTACAGCGTCGTCCGACGCATCGCACACGTCGACCCCTCCACCGCCACCCTGCTGGGCTACCACTACCAGCGTGTCCGGCACATCGCGCGCATCGAGGACCCCGATCGACGTGCCTGGGTCGCCGAGCAGACCCTCACCAACCAGTGGTACCTCGGCGGCACCGGGAGCGCGCAGGAAGACGACCTGGACTTGCGCCCGGTCAAGGGCGGCTATCTGCTCAACGGACGCAAGAACTTCAGTACCGGTGCCAGGGTCGCCGATCGCATCTTCGGCAGCGGCACGCTGCGGGACACTGGTGTACGGCTGCGAACGCTCCTCGACCCTCAGCGTGACGACGGTTCCGTCATCCACCACGACTGGGACTTGCTCGGGGTACGGCTCTCGGCCAGCGGCCCCTTGGAGTTTCGCGACTACTTCGTCGCCGAGTCCGACATCGTCGGCACCTGGCCGCGTGACCCCGCCGAGCAGCCTCCTCACCGGACCATCGGGGTGTTCGGCTTCCAGCTCACATTCGTCAACCTCTACGTCGGGATCGCCGAGGGCGCGCTCCTCGCCGCCCGTGACTACACCAGGACGTACTCCCGGCCCTGGCACCACGCCGCTGTCGACAAGGCCGTCGATGACCTCCACCTCCTCCGCACGGCCGGCGACCTAGCGGCACGAGTCCAGGCGGCGAGTGCGCTCAAGGATCAGGCGGTCGCCGCTCTCGAATGGGCGGAAAGCCGTGGCGAGGACCTCACCGCCCGAGAGCGCGGTGAAGTGGCGGAGCTGATTTGCAGTGCGAAGATCATCTCCACCAAGGTCGCGCTCGAGGTGACGAGTCGCATCTTCGACCTCACCGGAGCGCGCTCGACACAAGCCAAGTACGGCCTCGACCGCTTCTGGCGCGACGTGCGCACACACAGCCTGCACGATCCCGTCGCCTACAAGGAGGAGGAGCTGGGGGCGTTCGTTCTCAAAGACGCGGTTCCCGCGCCCTCTCCCTACCGATGAGCCCCACCTTCCGTGAAACGGTCCTCCCCTCCTGGCAACGAGACACGACAAGGACTCTCCCACCCATGCGCACCCTCAGGTCCACGCTGGCCGGTGTCTCCGCGGCCGTCCTCGCGGCCGCGCTGACCTCGTGCGCGAGTCAGCAAGGATCCGTCGCCGCCGGCCCGAACGCCGCCTCAGCGAGCGGCCCCGTCGAGGGCGGCACGTTGCGTATGTCCATCTCGGCTGAGCCGGGCTGCCTGGATGCCCACGCGATCTCAGCGACCCAACAGGCATTGCTGGGTCGAATCCTCTACGACACAGTGACCACGCTCGACAGGGACGGCAACATCGCTCCCTACCTCGCCGAGTCGTGGGACATCTCCCCCGACGGCACGACCTACACCTTCCACCTGCGCAAGGGCGTCACGTTCAGCGACGGCACACCGTGGAACGCCGAGGCATTCCAAGTCAACCTCGAGCACATGCGCGACCCCGCCACCAAGTCACCGCTCGCCGCCGCCTACATCGCCCCCTACGAGAGCAGCCGCATCATCGACGAGTACACCCTGGAGGTCCACCTCGCCTACCCCTACACGCCCTTCCTCTACAACCTCGCGCAGTCCTGGCTCGGCATGAACTCGCCGAAGGCGATCAAGGAGTCGCCGGAAACCCTGTGCGACCATCCGATCGCCAGCGGCCCCTTCGTCCTCGAAAGCTATCGACACAACCAGAGCATCACGTACGTCCGCCGCAAGGACTACACGTGGGGACCTTCGTGGCTGCGACACCAGGGTTCTGCCCATGTCGACCGAATCGAAATCACGGTGGTCGCCGAGCCCGTGGTCCGCTTCAACTCCCTGGTGAGCGGACAGTACGACATCACCGAGGCGGCACCTCCGCAGAACGCGACCGCCATTCAAGCCAACCCTGACCTCGTCTACGAGAACCTCGTGCGGGCGGGCAACCCGTGGATCCTCCACTTCAACACCAGCAGACCCCCGTTCGACGACATCAGGGTTCGACGGGCGTTCGTCGCCGCTGTCAACACCGAGGCCGTGACGAGGAGCATCGGTTTCGGCACCTACCACGTGAAGGACAACTACCTCGCGACACCGACCAAGTACTACGACAAGTCAACCGAAGGCCTTCTCCGGCACGACCCGGCACTCGCGAACCGGCTGCTCGACGAGGCGGGCTGGACCGGCCGGGACAGCGAGGGGTACCGCACCAAGGACGGCAAGCGGCTCGTCGCCTACGCGCCGACCGCCGAGGGCAGCTCGGTGACTCCAGAGCTCGTCCAGATCCAAGGCGAGGTACGCAAGGTCGGGATCGACCTGCGCATCCAGCAGCTTCCGCAGGCGCAGCTGACCGAACGCCGCTACGCCGGTGACTACGACGCACTCGGCGGCGTCTGGCACACGAACACTCCCGACGTGCTCTTCATCCGCTATCACTCCTCCGAGATCACCGGGAGGCGCATCGGGCAGAACGCGGCGTACCTCTCCGACCCCACACTGGACGACCTGCTACGCCGTGCGCGAGAGGCGCCCGACGGCGAGGAGGCCGCCCGTCTCTACGCCGCGGCCCAGCATCGGCTGATCGAGCTCGTCCCTGGTCTTCCCGTTCACGAGAACCACAGCCAGTGGGCCTACCACCGTTACGTCAAGGGGATCGAGATCGACACCTCACACCCCATCCCCGTCTTCACCGGCGCCTGGATCGAGGGATAGCGATGCGACTCCTCAAGCGAATCGGCTTTCGGCTCCTGGTCGGGGTCGGCGTGCTGTGGGGCGCGGCAACCTTGGCTTTCGCCGCCCTCCACCTCACCGCCGGTGATCCCGCGCTCGCGATCCTCGGCGGACCGGACGCCCGGCCGACGCAGGAGGTGCTGGAGCAAGTCCGCCGAGAGTACGGACTCGATGACCCGGTGATCGTGCAGTACCTCCACTACCTCGGCCGCGTGGCGACCGGGGACTTGGGCCAGTCGTACGTCCTGCGCGTCCCCGTCCTCGACGCGATCGGCGAGCAGATCTGGTCCACCGCCCAGCTCGCGCTGATCGCCGCGACCACCGCGATCCTCCTCGCGCTCACGATCGCGCTGCTGACCGCACGGCGTCGACCGTGGCTGCGTTCGCTCGTGTCCGGGGTCGAGGTGGTGCTCGCCGCGACACCGACCTTCGTGATCGGGTTCGCGCTGCTCATCGTCTTCTCGTTCACGCTCCGGCTGTTCCCGATCGGCGGCAACAGCGGCCCGTCGTCGGTCGTCCTGCCGGCGCTGACGTCGGCACTGTCGGTCGTCGGAACCCTTTCCCAGGTCTTGCGCAACGAGCTCGAGGAAGTGCTGGAGCAACCGTTCATCCTCACCGCCCGAACGCGAGGCATGCGCGACGCGTCAGTGCGGGTGCTCCACGCGCTCCGGCACGCGGTGATTCCCACGGTGACGATGTCGGGCTTCCTCGTCGCCGCATTGCTCGGCGGCTCTGTCATCACCGAGACGTTGTTCGCCCGGCAGGGCCTCGGAACTCTGTTGCTCAACGCGGTCTACGCCAAGGACGTCCCGGTCGTGCTCGGGGTCGTCATCCTCTCGGCCGGCGTCTACGTCGTCATCAACCTCGCTGTCGACATCGCCTACTCCCTCATCGACCCTCGGGTGGTGACAGCATGACAGCCGAGATCAGGGCCAGCGAGACGCGCGCGCTCCGGTCGGTGGCTCGGCCACGTGTCACGCTGTGGAATCTACGGCCAGGTCTGCTCCTGGCGATCGGGTACCTCGTCCTGCTCGCTGTGGCGTTCGTCGCCCCGGACCTGCTAGCCCCTGGTGATCCCCTCGCGGTCGATCCACAGCGGAGCTTCCAGCCGCCGGGTGGTGAGCACCTGCTGGGGACCGACGACTCGGGTCGCGACGTCTACACCCGCATCGTCCACGGCGCCCGGCTGTCCCTGCTCACCGGGCTCGCCGCGACCGCGATCGCGGCGACCGGTGGCACGGTCGTCGGGCTGATCGCCGGGCTCGGCCACCGTGTCCTCGAGGGCGTGATCATGCGGCTGCTCGACATCACGCTGGCGGTCCCCGAGCTGCTCCTCGCGCTCGTCGTGATCACCTTGCTCGGCGGAGGGACGAGCAACGCGATCTGGGCACTTGGCGTGGGCGGCATCCCCTACTACGCCCGGATGGTTCGCGCCCAGGTTCACCTCGCACGTCGGTCCACCTACGTCGAGGCGGCCACGACTCTCGGGCTGACGAGGCTCACCGTCATCCTCCGGCACGTCCTGCCGAACTCCATCCGGCCACTCGTCGTGCTGGCCACGATCGGCGTCGGCTCGATGATCGGCGCCGGCGCGTCGCTCAGCTTCCTCGGCCTGGGTGCGGAGCCTCCAAGCCCCGAGTGGGGTGCGGCGCTGTCCATCGGCCGGAACTTCATCGCCAACGCGCCGTGGTTGGTGATCGTCCCCGCGGCCGCGCTGACCTTGACCGTCGTGTCGATCACCGTCGTGGGTCGCGAGCTGCGGCGGCGTTCGGAAGGGAGGACGGGCCGATGAGCCTCGCCGAGAGAACGGACGTCCGTCCAGACACCCACCACGTGGCCCCTCCTCTGGTCGAGGTGGCGAACCTCACCGTACGGTTCGGTCCTCGGCATCGTCCGACCACGGTCGTCGAAGGGGTCTCGTTCACCGTCGGCCGAGGGGAGGCCGTCGCGCTGGTCGGCGAGTCAGGCTCGGGCAAGAGCGTCACCGCCCGAACCCTGGTGGGGCTCACGGGCGCGGGAGCGACGGTCACTGCCGACCGGCTGCGCTTCGATGGCGAGGACGTCCTGCGGCTGCCGGAGCGACGCTGGCGGCGCATCCGCGGCGCGCGGATCGGGTTCGTGCTCCAGGACGCTCTCGCCTCCCTCGACGCCTTGCGTCGCGTCGGTCAGGAGGTCGGTGAGCCGCTCAAGCTGCACACCGACCTCACCGCGCGAGAGCGCGAACGCAAGGTCCTCGAGCTGCTCACCCTCGTCGGCATCCCCGAACCGGAGCTGCGTGCCCGGCAGTACCCGCACGAGCTCTCCGGTGGCCTCCGGCAACGGACGCTGATCGCCTCCGCGCTCGCCGCCGGACCGTCCTTCCTCATCGCCGACGAGCCGACGACCGCGTTGGACACCACCGTCCAGGCCCAGATTCTCGACCTCCTGCGGTCGCTGAAGACCAGGGACACCGGCATGCTCGTGGTGAGCCACGACCTTTCCGTCGTCGCCCAGATCGCCGACCGGGTGCTCGTCATGCGTCATGGTCGGATCGTCGAGCAAGGGTCTGTTGACGCGGTGCTGGGCGACCCGCAGCACCCTTACACCAAGAACCTGCTCGCCGCCGTCCCGTCAGCGGCATCCAAGGGCAGCAGACTCTCCCCGACGCCTCCGGTGCGGCTGACACACCCGACGCGACCTCGACCCGATGGACCGATCGTGGAGGCCGACGGCCTCACGAAGGTCTTCACCGGTCCCGATCACCGGCGCCGCACGGTCGTCTCCGCAGTGTCCTTCACTCTCCACGCCGGCCAAACGCTCGGTATCGTCGGCGAATCCGGCTCAGGCAAGACCACGACCGCCCGCATGGTGCTGGGCGTGGAGACACCGGACGAGGGCGCGGTCCGGGTACTCGGCCGCTCGTGGACCGAGCTCGACCGGGTCGGCCGTCGGCGCACCCACCGCCGCGTTCAGGCGATCTACCAGGACCCGTTGAGCTCGTTCGATCCTCGGTTCACCGTCGGTCGCGTCATCGACGAGGCGCTGGGCGCGATCGGGGTCCGGCGGGGACGGGAGCGACGTCACCGTGCCGTCGAGCTGCTCGAGTGGGTCCGCCTCGGCGAGGACTATCTCGATCGCCGACCGATCGAGCTGTCCGGAGGCGAACGTCAGCGCGTGGCCATCGCGCGAGCACTCGCCGCCGAGCCCGACGTGATCGTCTGCGACGAGCCGGTGTCGGCGCTCGACGTCTCCGTCCAAGCTCAGGTCCTGGATCTCCTCGTCGACATCCAACGCCAGCTCGGCCTCGCGTACCTCTTCATCTCCCACGACCTCGGTGTCGTCCACCACATCGCCGATCACGTCCTGGTGATGAAAGACGGCGTGGTCGTCGAGTCCGGCGACGTCGACACGGTCTTCCGCGAACCGCGCCATCCCTACACCAAGGCCCTTCTCGAGGCGATCCCTCGACTCGACACGGCAGGAGTTCGACGCCATGGCTAGTCACGAACCCAAGAAGATCCATCTCAACCTGTTCGAGATGAACACCGTTGGCCACATCTCGCACGGTCTGTGGGTTCACCCCGACAACAACCGGCACCGGTTCAACGACATCGAGTTCTGGACGGAGCTGGCCCAGCTGTTGGAAGCCGGGCTCTTCGACGCGGTGTTCCTCGCCGACGTCATCGGTGCCTACGACGGCTTCCGCGGAGGTCCGGAGACAGCGCTCCGGGAAGCCGTCCAGATCCCCAACAACGACCCGGCCATGATCGTTCCCGCGATGGCCGCGGTGACGAAACACCTGGGCTTCGCGATCACCTTCTCCACCACCTACGAGCCCCCATTCGCATGGGCTCGGCGTCTCAGCACCCTCGACCACCTCACCAAAGGCCGCGTCGGCTGGAACGTCGTCACGTCCTACCTGCCCAACGCGGCACGCAACTTCGGCTACGACGAGGAGGTCCCTCACGACTACCGCTACGAGATCGCGGACGAGTACCTCGACGTCACCTACAAGCTGTGGGAGGGATCCTGGGACGACGACGCCGTGGTCCAGGACCGGACGAACCGCGTCTACACCGAGCCGACGAAGGTCCGCTACATCAATCACGTCGGCCAGCACTTCAAGGTCGCCGGACCGCATCTCCCCCAGCCGTCGCCGCAGCGAACCCCGGTGATCTTCCAGGCCGGGGTGTCGGAGGCGGGCCGGGCGTTCGCCGCCAAGCACGCTGAGGCCGTCTTCATCGGCGGGCGGTCAGTCGAGAAGGTCCGCGCGAACATCGAGGACATCAAGGCACGCGCGCAGGCGCTCGGGCGCTCCCCCGACGCCATCAAGTTCTTCCCGGGCGCGGCGATCATCGTTGGCCGCAGCGATGACGAGGTGGCGCGGAAGGTCGCCGAGTTCGAGAAGCTGCGGAGCGTCGACGGCTACCTCGCCCACGCCGGAGCAGGTCTCGACTTCACCAGCTACCCACCCGAGGAGCGGATCGGCGACATCATCGCCCGCAAGGATCCCGGCTATGAACGCCTCGTCCAGCGCTACCACCCCGACCAACGGGTCGGCGACATCCTCGCGCACATCGGGCGCTTGTCGAGCGGCGGCTTCTACGTCGCCGGGACACCGAAGGAAGTCGCCGACGCGCTCGAGACCTGGGTGGACGAGGCTGGCGTCGACGGCTTCAACGTTCGGCAGTTCCTCACGCCAGGAACGGCCGAGGACATCATCGAGCTGGTGATCCCCGAGCTGCAGCGACGTGGCCGCTTCCGGGAGTCCTACGAGGAGGGCGAGACGCTACGCGAGCGGCTGTTCGGCAAGGGGCGCTCGCGGCTGCCCGAGGACCATCCCGGCGCGCGGTACCGGGACCCAGAGGTTCGGGCGGCGGCCGGCTTCACGACGGGCAAGCCTGGCGGCTCGGCGCTCCTGGCGGGTGAGGTCGCATGACCGCTCGTCGACGGTCACCGACGAGACGAGCGGCGCCATTGACCGCTGTCGCCGTCAGCGCCGTGCTCGTGCTGGCCACGGCGTGTGGGGCGGGAGGAGACTCCCGGGCCGCGAGCCCGACCACCGGGGCGTCGCGTGCTCCCGTCGCCGGCGGCACGCTGCGGTTCTCCGTCTCCGGCGATCCCCTCTGCCTCGACGGGCACGCGATCTCGTCGGGCCTCAACCAGTTCCTTGGGCGGATCATCACGGACACGGTGACGACGCTTGACCGTCGCGGCCGACCGGCGCCCTACCTCGCCGAGTCGTGGGACATCTCCCCCGACGGCACGACCTACACCTTCCACCTGCGCAAGGGCGTCACGTTCAGCGACGGCACACCGTGGAACGCCGAGGCATTCCAAGTCAACCTCGAGCACATGCGCGACCCCGCCACCAAGTCACCGCTCGCCGCCGCCTACATCGCCCCCTACGAGAGCAGCCGCATCATCGACGAGTACACCCTGGAGGTCCACCTCGCCTACCCCTACACGCCCTTCCTCTACGTGCTCGCCCAGGCCTGGCTCGGCATGGAGTCGCCCAAGCAGATTCGGGAGGCTCCCGAGACGATGTGCGACAAGCCGATCGGGACGGGTCCCTTCGTCGTCGAGAGCTACGCGCGCAACCAGAGGATCACCTACGTACGCCGAGACGACTACAACTGGGCGCCCTCCTGGCTGAAGCACAAGGGCCCGGCGTATCTCGACCGGATCGAGGTCACGATCGTCCCCGAGGCGCTGATCCGCTACCAGTCGCTGGTGAGCGGACAGTACGACATCACCGACCTCGTTCCACCCCAGAACGCCGCGGCCGTCGAAGCGAACCCCAACCTTGTCTTCAAGAACCTCACGCGTCCCGGACACCCCAACGCCGTGTGGTTCAACACCTCCCGCCCGCCGTTCGACGACGTCCGGGTTCGCCGGGCGTTCGTCGCGGCGACCGACGTGGCCGCCATCGCGCAGAGCGTCGGCTTCGGCTACTACCCGGTCAAGGACAACTACCTCGCCTCGAACTCCAAGTACTACGACCCAACGACCGAGGGCGTCCTCCGGTACGACCCGGCACTCGCGAACCGGCTGCTCGACGAGGCGGGCTGGACCGGCCGGGACAGCGCGGGGTACCGCACGAAGAACGGTCGACGGCTCACGGTCGAGCTGCCGACGAACGAGAGCGCGACGCCCTCACCGCAGCTGGTCCAGCTCCAGGGACAGGTGAAAAAGGTCGGATTCGAGCTGAAGATCGTGCAGCTTCCGCCGGCACAGCTCACCGAGCGCCGCTATTCCGGCGACTACGACCTCACCAGCGGGTACTGGCACACCAACACCACTGACGTCCTCTACATCCGCTACCACTCGTCGGAGATTCCCAGCGCCGAGCGGATCGGGCAGAACGCGTCGTACCTGCGTGACGCCGAGCTCGACGCGATCCTGGAGAAGGCCCGCGCGACACCGGACGGACCCGAGGCGGCCGCGCTCTACAGCCGGGCGCAGCATCGCCTCCTCGAGCTCGTCCCCGCGCTCCCCTTGTGGGAGGCGAACGCGCAATGGGCGTACCACACGTACGTCAAGGACATCGCGGTCGACACCTCACATCCGCAGCCCGTCTTCACCGCCGCCTGGCTCGACAAGTGATCACGACAACGTCCCCTTGGCGACTCTCGCTCCTCGGAGATCGACAGATGAGACGTGACAACCCCGCACGGCGCCTTCGCGACCGGGCGCCCCACGACGAAGGAGGTCGCCTGTGCCCCTGACATTCCATTGGTTCCTTCCCACGTACGGCGACAGCCGGCACATCGTCGGCGGTGGCCACGGTGTGGCGACCGGCTCCGCGGGAGGTGTTCGGCCAGCGACACTCGGCTACCTCGGGCAGGTCGCCGCGGCGGCGGAGCAGCTCGGGTTCGCTGGCGCGCTCACCCCCACCGGGGCGTGGTGCGAGGACGCCTGGCTGACGACAGCGTTCCTCGTCGAGCGCACCGAGCGGCTGAAGTTCCTCGTCGCGTTTCGTCCGGGCCTGATCTCACCCACCCTCGCCGCCCAGATGGCGGCCACCTACCAGTGGCACTCCGGCGGGCGGCTGTTGCTCAATGTCGTCACCGGCGGGGAGAGCCACGAGCAGCGGGCGTATGGCGACTTCCTCGCCAAGGACGACCGCTACGCGCGCACCGAGGAGTTCCTGCGCGTCGTCACGGCGTTGTGGCGGGGCGAGACGGTCGACCTGGTGGGGCGCCACATCAGTGTCGAAGGCGCGCGGCTGGGCCGGGTGCCCGCACCCACGCCCCCGATCTACTTCGGCGGGTCATCCGCGGCCGCGGGACCGGTGGCGGCACGGCACGCCGACGTCTACCTCACCTGGGGCGAGCCGCCGGACCAGGTGGCCGCGAAGCTGGACTGGATCCAACGGCTGGCCCGCGAGCATGGGCGCACGCTGCGCTACGGCATCCGGCTCCACGTCATCACTCGCGACACCTCCGAGCAGGCCTGGGCTGAGGCGCAACGGCTGCTGGACGGGCTGGACGCGGAGACGATCGAACGGGTCCAGCAGGGCTTGGCCCGCAGCGAGTCGGAGGGCCAGCGCCGGATGCTCGCCCTTCACGGCGGCGGGACACGGACCGGTCTCCGGGACCTCGAGGTGGCGCCCAACCTCTGGGCCGGTATCGGCCTGGTCCGCGGCGGCGCCGGCACCGCGCTCGTCGGCAGCCACCGCGAGGTCGCCGATCGGATCGCCGAGTACGCCACGTTGGGGATCACCGAGTTCGTGCTGTCCGGCTATCCCCACCTGGAGGAGGCGTACTGGTTCGGCGAGGGTGTGCTGCCGATCCTCGCCGAGCGTGGTCTCTGGCAGGCCCCGAGTCTCGCCGGCGGCGGCGCCGACGGCGCCGCGCTCGCCGTCCCCTTCGCCCCGACGTCGCCCGGAAAGGTCAGCCCATGACAGCCACCCGCTCCCAGACTCGTGACCGCACGGCCGAATCCATCCCCGCGCACGTCATCAAAGACGACGCGGAGGCGCTGGAGGTCGCCCGACAGCTCTCCGCCGAGTTCGCGGCCGACGCCTCACGTCGTGACGCGGAGCGCCTACTGCCCCACGCGGAGGTCGACCGCTTGTCCGCGAGCGGCCTGCTGGCGATCACCGTCCCAGCCGAGTACGGTGGCGCCGACGTGTCGACGACGACGCTCACCGAAGTGCTCCGACTGCTCGCCGTCGGCGACCCGAACCTCGCCCAGATCCCGCAGAGCCACTTCGTCTACATCAATGTCCTGCGCCGCCAGGGGACGCCCGAGCAGCAGCGGTTCTTCTTCGGCGAGATCCTCGCCGGCAAGCGGCTCGGCAACGCGCAGTCCGAGGCCGGCACGAAGCACGTGCAGGACATCCGCACCCGTCTCACCCCGGTGCCCGGCGGCTACCTGCTCGACGGGGTGAAGCACTACAGCACGGGGGCGCTCTTCGCGCACTGGGTCCCGGTCCTCGCACGGACACCGGACGACAAGCTTCACGTGGCGTACGTCCCCGCGGACGCACCGGGGCTCACCGTGATCGACGACTGGGACGGCCTCGGCCAGCGAACGACGGCGAGCGGGACGGTGAGGCTCAGCGGGGTTCGGGTGCCAGCGGACCACGTGGTGCCGCACTACCGGACCTTCGAAGGCCCGCAGCTGCACGGCGCCGTGGCCCAGATCCTCCACGCGGCTATCGACGCCGGCATCGCGGCGGCGGCGCTCGCGGACGCCGTGGAGTTCGTCCGGACCAAGAGCCGCCCGTGGTTCGAGAGCGGTCTGGACCGTGCGGCTGACGATCCGCTGCTCCTGCAACGGGTCGGGGAGCTCACCGTCGAGCTTCGCGCGGCGGAGGCCTTGCTGGCGCGCGCGGCTGAGGAGATCGATCTCGCACGGGCCGACCTCACCGACGAGACGGCGGCCCAGGCGTCCATCGCCGTCGCCGCCGCGAAGGTCGCGACCGGCCGGATCGCCGTCGAGATGAGCAACGCGCTCTTCGAGCTCGCCGGGACCCGGTCGGCACTCGCCTCGCTCAACCTCGACCGCCACTGGCGCAACGCACGGACGCATACCCTCCACGATCCGGCCCGATGGAAGCTCCAGCACATTGGACGCTACGTCGTCAACGGGACCCTGCCACCACGGCACGGGCTGCTCTGAGTCGGGGTCGGCGGACACCGGGCACCACGCCACCGCCCGGGACCGGCTCGTGCAGCCTGGTGTCCCGCGGCCGAGGCTCCTCAGTGTCCGCAGGCGAGCCGTGTGAGCGCCTGGACAGTCCTCCAGTTCCTGGCCGTTCCGTCGACCCCGAGGCGACGCAGGATCGCGGTGTGCTGGAGGCGACTGGCATGCATGCTCGTGGCGTACGTGACGACGACATCGAGACCGCGGTCGTGGACAGCCAGCTCGTCAGGGCTCCAGTCCTGCGCCGAGTCGTCGGCGACTCGGTTCTTCCCCACGCACGGTGTGGTGGGGATGCCAAAGTTCCAGCCCCACCACCACCACGAAATCGCCGGCGAGGTCATGCGAGCTCCACCTGGAACGCCTCGCCCCTTGGCCTGTCACGCCACCGAAGACAAAGCACGTCACCGCCGCACGTCGGTGGGTCGGAAACGTAATAGTCGTCTATGTAGGGCTCGCGGCGGTAGATGAACAGTTGGCCCTCGGGTGTGATCCGCACCGTGCCCGAGCGGAACGACTCGGGCACGTCGAAGACCACCGTGTGCGGGTACACCTGGCTGACCGGGATCGACACATTGATCCACTCATGCTTCGCCGGGACCCGTGTCCCCTCCACCTCCAGCGTGAAGGTCTTGGCCGTGTCGAGGAGGAAGCCGACCACGAGCCTGGCCTGGCCGGCCGTCGACCTGAGCTGGGCCGTCGACTTGAGCTGGCTGAGACGTACCCGCAGCCAGTTGCGTCCTGGCTTCGCCCACCCCAGATCGGGTAGGTACGGCTCTCGACTGACCTCGTCGATGATGAAGCTCACGCTGAGCGACGCCGGCCCGAGCGGCGTGGCAACGACACCGCCTGCCTCGTACCACTCGTCCACGGTCGCGGACACGATCTTGTACCCGTCACGATGCGGCTTCGCCGTGCGCATGTCGAGCGAGAACTCGTGACCCATGTCGGTGATCGTGAGCTTGACTGGCGCCGACTTCGGAACGCTCGCGACGATCAGCGTGCCCGGTCCCGGGAACGTGGCGAGCTCCTCAGTGCGGTTTCCGATCGTCAGGGAGGCGGTGAGCTTCGGGTGATCAGTGTCATCAGGCCAGCGGCCCTGATCCAGCTGTGTGCTGCCGATGTGCATCGCCACGAACTCGTGGCCTTCCGCGGCGCGGAAACCGTCAGGTGCGTCGAAGCCGAGCCGCTGCGCGTCCTCGGCGGAGAGCGACTCCCACGTCGCCGTCCAGTGGGGAAGCAGACCGAAGTGTGGCCCGAAGAGCAGGGATTCCTTCGACCTGTACGTGACCAAGAGGACGGGCTCGGCCCCGTCGTATGCGCGTACCTCGAGGAAGTCCGGAGGCATCTCGGGGGCGGCTGTCTGCTACAGGCGCTGGTCAACCCCGCGAGCAACGCCAGCGACAGCACGAGGGCGGCAAACCTACTGGCTATCAGCGAACTCCACATCCGCCGTCCGGTCCGAGGCGCACCAGCTCGTCACCGAGTCGTGGTTGAGGAGCACGTTGAACGCCACAGCGACACCAACACTGAGAGCGAAGCAGAAGAGCGCGGCAGGCGACGTGTCGGGCGCCTCGCTCACCAGGGCGTAGATCCCCTTGATGAGCATGACCGCGCAGATGAAGCCGCCAAAGGTCGCCAGGACCCGGATCGACCGCACGGACGCCCCCCTGGGCCGCCGCTGTCGCCAT
The DNA here is from genome assembly GCF_003386795.1 of Thermasporomyces composti. Taxonomy (NCBI): domain Bacteria; kingdom Bacillati; phylum Actinomycetota; class Actinomycetes; order Propionibacteriales; family Nocardioidaceae; genus Thermasporomyces; species Thermasporomyces composti. The sequence goes on along the minus strand of NZ_QTUC01000001.1, from coordinate 4,018,035 downwards.
CGTCGCGCTCCCCCGCTTGGAATGGCTCGATACAGCTCGGTCACCGCACCGTCGCGGAATGATCGCTTGGCACCGTACGTTCCCGATCTCTGGAACGCAATCCGGGCCTGATCCGTCGACTCCAAGACGTTATTCAGCCGAGACGAATCGACGAATCGTCCCCTCGCTCACACCCACGCGCCCAACACACGGCCCGGCGCTCAGGTCCACCTCACGCGCGCGGCGCACGGAGAGAGCTGAGGGTCTCCGCTCGCAGAGGAGCTGTCTTCCAGCGCGCCTCGAACGTACGCCGTGCGAGAGAGCAGCGGACGACCAACCGATGAGGCGTTTCCAGGAACACGATCTCGACGGCCAACGTGTCCGGGTCGGTCCAGCCTCCGGTCACCGCCGTCGGGACCGAGGCCGTGGGGTCGACGGTCCATTCGGTCCTCCCGCCCACGCGCAGATCGAGTCGATCCGTGTCTTCGATCAGCGACAAGGACCAGCCATCGTCGTCACAGCCGACCGCCACCCGGGTCAGTCCCGGCTGATCGGCGCAGGTACCACCGTCGGGAGTGAACTCCGCGCCTGACCACGCTTCGGGCTCGGTGAGCGGTGCCGGCTCGCCGGGCGCCGGAGGAAGGACGAGCGCTGACATCCGCTCCGCCAGCTCGCCGTCGGCCTTCTCCCGGCCGGCGAGAGGCGTGTCGCCGAACGCCGGCAGCAGGTGCTCCCACATCGCGTCCAGCACACTCTGCATGGCCACGGTCGCCGATGTCATGGCGATGACCGCGTCGTGCTCGGGAAGGACGACGCAGAACTGCCCGTACGCCCCGTCGCCGCGGTAGCCGTGCCGCGCCATCCAGAACTGGAATCCGTAGCCCTGTTGCCAGTCCGGGTTCTCCGACTGCTCGGCATTGGCGATGTGCGGCCGCGTGGCCTCCGCCACCCAGCCGTCCGGAAGCAGGCGCTTGCCCTGCCAGACCCCGTCCTGCAGGTAGAGCTGGCCGAGACGGGCGACCGCGTCCGTGGTGGCGTGCAGGCCGCTGAAGCCCATGTCGCGACCCGGTGGGTACTGCTGCCACGCCACCTCACCGATGCCGAGAGGATCGAACAGCCGCGGCCGGAGGTAGTTGGTGAGTGTCTGACCGGTCACCTTCTGCACGATCGTGGCCAGCGTGTACGTCGCGGGCTGGTTGTACGCGAAGACGGTGCCAGGCTCGCGGTCGGGCGGGATGAGGAGGAAACCTCGCACGATCTCGTCCGGGTCTACGGCGATCGCGCGATGCAGGGTCTCCTCCATGTGGCCGCTGGCCATGGACGCCACGTGTCGCACGAGCATGGCACGGCTGCGCGGATCGGTGATGTCCGCCTCGAACTCCGGGAAGTACGAGATCACCGGGTCGTCGAGCCGCACCAGGCCTTCCCCGATGGCGATCCCGGCGGCTGTGGACGTGAAGCTCTTGCTGAGCGAGTAGAGCAGGTGCAGCCGGTCGGGGGTGTACGGGTACCACCAGCCGGCCGCGACGACGTGGCCGTGCCGCAGGATCATCAGGCTGTGCGGCTCGATGTCCGGGGCGGCTTCCAGCGTGTCGAGGAAGGCGTGGATCCCATGCGCGTCGACGCCCTGGGCGGACGGCGGGCTGGCGGGCAAGTCGTGTCGGCTCATGCTCAGCGTCTTCGCGGTCTCGGCGGTCTGGGGACTTGACGGGGCTTCCCTGCTTCGTACGAACCAACCCTGCCGTCGGTGCGTACGACCTGGTGGCGAGCTCTCGCGATCCGGTCGACCAGCTCCGGACGAGCGGCCGCGGACCGCGACAACGTTAGCCAGCCTGTGACCCCACAGCGTCGGCTCCGGAACGCCCAGCGCAGACGGCGGGGAGTCCAAGGCGCCGAGCGCGGACGGATCGACGTACCGACCGGTCACGTCGTCAGATCGACCGGTCCACCGTGAGCTGACCGACGACGTGGACGGTCAGGTCGGGGCCAGCCGAGCGCCTCCAGCCGTTTCCGCACCCGGACAAGGAAGTCAGCGCTTCGGCCCTCGCCGAGCGCGCGGGTGCCGGACTGGGTGGCGAGGTTGGCGAGGTAGTCGTCGGCGCTGTAGCGGAGTTCGACCGGGGAGCGGCGGCTCGCCAACTCCGCGAAGAGGCTCAGCACCTCCGGCGGAAGGGGCCGCGGACCGTCTGCTCGGGAGGTGGCGGCGGGCCGCCCTCGTAGCCCACCGCCCGGTAGTCGTCCTGCACGTCGGTCCAGAAAGGTTCCGCGTCCGCGGGCTGCGCCCGCACACATCCGGCGACGACCACGCACCACCCGGGCGCAGCAGGTCGCTGTCGGGGAGACCGGCCAGTCGCTTGCGAGCGATGGCGCCAGGTTGGCGCCGAGTTCAACTCCGATGACGGCAAGGCCACGCTCGGGTCTGGCCCGGTCGCCCCTCCAGTGGAAGACGCCGCAACCGTCAGAGCCTCCACCGATCATCTCCCAGCGGCTGGACGCGTCCTGGGTGGCCCGATGCCGCGCACGACCGCATCCACGTGGGGCCCGCCAGCACGTGGCCTGCCGACGACCCGCCTGCTCGAGGTCAGCGGCGGCAACTAGCCGTCGGAGCGGTCGGAACCCGTGTCCGCGCTGATGGGCTCGAGCACGAAGACGGGTATCTGGCGCGTGGTCTTGCGCTGGTAGTCGGCGTAGTCCGGGTACGCGTCCACGGCTCGGCGCCACCACTCGGCTTTCTCCTCGCCCCACACCTCGCGAGCGCGGTAGGTCCGGGTCACCGTGCCGTCTTGAAGCTCGACAACCGGATTGGCGAGCAGACAGGCGTACCACTGTGGGTTGGTTGGCGCGCCGCCTTTGGACGCGACCGCCGCGTAGCGACCCTCGTGCTCGACACGCATCACCGGAGCCTTGCGGACCTTGCCGGTCTTGGCGCCGCGGTAGGTCATCAACACGATGGGTCGTCCTTTGATCGTGACGCCCTCGGTCGTGCCGGTACGCATGATCTGCTCGACGTGATCGCGGACCCAGCCAGACGGACTCGGCTCATACTCCCCGGTCGACGCGATGCCGACCTGCCCGGCGGGAAGCCGTTCAGCGGTCAGACCGCGCCGGCGGTGCTGGGGGTGGCGTGGCTGTCTGGTGTCGACGTTGACAGTCAGGGCGTTGAGAAGACTGGGAAGCGCGGCAGCCGTCTCCTGGGGCAGTCCGGCCACCGTCTCCTCCGCCAGGGCGCACCAGAGCCGCTTGACCCGCTCGGCCAAAGCCTTGCCGCTGTCGGTGAGTTCGACGATGCTTGCGCGCTTGTCGGACGGGGCGGGCCTCCGGCGGACGTGCCCTGTGGCCTCGAGCTTGCGGGTCATGAGGGTGACGCTTGGCGGCTCGCAGCCGAGTGCCTCGCTGTGCTCCGCCTGGATCATCGGGCCGGTCCGGGCCAGCTGGAGTAGGAGCACCTCCTGGCCGGGGTGCAGGCCCAAGGGGGCCAGCAGTGCGGCCGCCCTGGCCCGGTGGCGCAGGCTCAACAAGCGGATGGCCTGGTTGATGGCGTCGGCGGACTCGAAGTCCATGAGGCCCTCTCCTCGACAGAGGCACATAACGTTATGCGCGTAACTATTTCAGTCCGCCCTGATCAGTGACGGGACCTGGCGTCGGTCGCAGGCATCAACGACAGCGCCACAGGGACCGTGCACGCGCTCGCGCAGGCCGTCGCCCGCCGAGAGTGGCCGGGCCGGCGCGGTGAGCCCCGCGCCGGCCCAACCCTCAGGGTTTGAGCACATAGCGTCCGCGCACTCCGCCCTTGGCCATCGCGCGATGGGCATCCGCGACCCGGTCCAGCGGCACGACCGCGTGGACACGGGCCGGCAGCTCGCCTGACGCCACGCGGGTCAAGAGCTCCCGAAGTCGGACGCCGTCCGGCCTCGTGACGACGGCCGCCACGGTGACTCCGCGCTCCGCGGTCGGCCCGGCGTTCGGCCGTACGCCGACGAAGATCCCACCGTCGCGAACGAGTGCCAGGCCCTGCTCCCGCAGCGCCGCACAGTCGGCGACCGCGTCCCAGCCCGGCTCGGCGACCGTGGTGAAGTCCGCGCCGAGGCTTCGGACAAAGTCCTCATCCTGCGCTCTCGCCAGGCCGGTCACCCGCCACCCGTGCTCGTGCGCGAGCACGGTGACATACCCGCCAACCGCACCGGCTGCCCCCGTCACCAACAGTCGGTTGCGGTCGGCGTGACCGCCCGTGGGCGCGTCACCGAGGAGGTCGACGATCTGCGCGGCCGCCAACCCGTTGAGCGGCACCGTGGCCGCGGTCGCCAAGTCCAGACCGTCAGGGACGACGGCGACGTCAGCGGCGGCCACGACGATCTGCTCGGCGTACGTGCCGACGGCGCGGTCGAGGCCGTTGATGAGGCCGGCGACCCGGGTGCCGACAGCCAGATCCACGCCCGGTCCGGCGGCGGCGACGGTACCAGCGAAATCCCAGCCCAGACCGGTGTGCTCGGGTTGGTTGACCACTCCCATGGCGTGGAAGACGCCGTTCGCGACCGCGAGGTCGACGGGGTTGACCCCCGCGGCGTGGATCCGCACCCGAACCTCGCCAGGTCCGGGCTCGACGACCGGTACCTCGATGATCTCGATCGAGTCAGGTCCGCTCGGCGTGCGGACGACAGCGGCACGGAAGGTGGGACCGCCCATGGTTTCGCTCCTCGTGGTTGTTTCCAGCGCGGGTCAAACACCACGATGGAGGGGTAACTTTCCAGCGGGAAGTACGCACTTCGAAGTGCGTATCTCACCGCGGTGCGGAAAAGGAGCAGGCGATGCCCACGATGACGGCGGCCCAGAAGCGAGCGCAGGCGAAGGTGGCGTACGACGCGTTCCTGGCGGGCTGCCCCAGCCGCCAGCTGCTCGAGAGGATCTCGAACAAGTGGGTCGCGCTGATCCTGGCGGCGCTGGGGAGCGACGGCCCGTCTCCGGGGGTCGGTTGCGTCGGCGCGCCACGACCGCTGCGCTACTCGGAGCTGTCCCGCCGGCTGGCCGGAGTCAGCCAGAAGATGCTCACCCAGACGCTGCGCTCCCTGGAGCGTGACGGACTGATCACTCGTACCGTGACCCCGACAGTGCCGGTCACGGTCACCTACGAGCTGACCGAGCTCGGTCTGTCCCTCCTCGAGGTGATGCGCGGCCTCAAGGAGTGGGCCGAGGCGCACATGGACGAGGTGCTCGCACATCGCGAGAAGTACGACGCCTCCTCGGCTGGACAGTGAGCTTGCGGCAGGCGCAAGCGACTCGCCACCGAGCCGAGCACATGGCCGTAAGGAGAGGTTGCCTCAGATGCACCCCCACGGCGCGGCAGCCGCCAACGCGGTGAGCGTCGAGTCCGCCGCCGTCTCACCTAATCACCAGCTGGGGCGTGAAGAGCCCCGAGCCGGCGGGCTTCCGTCAGCTCCCGCTCATGCCGCACCGCCCAGTCGGCCAACGCGGACAGCGGCGTCAGCAAGCCTGCGCCGAGTGATGTGAGCCGGTACTCGACACTCGGCGGCGTGGTCGCGTACACCGTTCGCTGAACCAGTCCCCTGGCTTCCAGGTTGCGCAGCGTACGGGTCAGCATCCGCTGGCTGATGCCCTCGATGCTTCGGTGCAGCTCGTTGTAGCGGTGGGCTCGTCTGCCCAACAGTGCCAGGACGAGGAGCGACCAGCGGTCACCGACCAACCGTAGAACGTCCGTGACCGGGCAGCGGTCGTACTCCTCCACCGAGACTGGAGTCGGCAGGTAACTGGCCACCATGGAAGGAACATCGGTGTTCGCAGGGGACATTCAACTGCCTTCTTTCCCCGGGCCCCGTACTCGATCGATGATGGTCACTGGTCGGAGTCCGATCGCGGCATGGCCATCGTAGGAGGAGGTCGAGTGCCCGTCACGGTCATCAGTGGTGGCACCGACGGGATGGGACGGGCGTTGCTGCAAGCCCGGCTTGCCCGCGGCGACGACATCATCGCCATCGGAAGCAATCCCGACAAGGGACGAGCGATCGAGGCTTTGCCGACACGCGTCCACTTCGTACGGGCCGATCTCAGCTCCGTCGCGGAGACCCGGAGAGTGATCGGAATCATCAAGGAACGCTGGCCGGCGATAGACGCGCTGGCCCTGTTCGCTAACCGACAGGCCCCTCGGCGGGTCCAAACCGCCGAAGGGCTGGAGCAGACGTTCGCCCTCTACTACCTGAGCCGGTACCTGCTCTGCCACGGGCTTCGGGAGGAACTCGACCGCGCGGACCATCCAGTGATCATCAATGTCGCCGGTGTGGGCATCACCAGAGGCACGATCCACTGGGACGACCTGCAACTGACGTCCCGCTACCGCATGATCGACGCACAGCTTCAGGCGGGTCGCGCCAACGACCTGCTCGGGGTTGACTTCGCCGAGAACTCCGGCTCGCGTTCCCGATACGTCCTCTACCACCCAGGCTTCACCAAGAGCGGCGACCTGACTCCGCTGCCCCCGCTGCTGCGGATGGTGATCAGAGCGGCGGCGGCGTTCGCGCGACCGGTCGAGAAGTCCATCGCCCCCATTGTTGAGTGGATCGACCATCCGCCGACCGCCGCGTTGACCGCGTGCGACCGAGGCAGGCCTGTGCCACTGTCCAGTCCCACCCTGGATCCTGCGGCTGCCCGCAGGCTCAGCGCCGTCACCGCCGAGCTGCTAGCCCGCCTCACCACGCCGAGCGACGAGTAGCTGGCCATCCGCTGACTCTCGCTGAGATCTCCGCGCAACAAGTCGACCGATGCGCCATCCATCGATACCACGTTCTAGGCCGGTCGGGCTGGCCGGACTTGCGGGCCGGACGATCAGGCTGCCGCGCAGCCGTCTGGTGTCTTCCAGCGGTCCAGTAGTTGACGGTCGGGCCCTGGGTGGCCGGGCCTCCCCGAGGGGCTCGTCAAGGCACGGCCCAAACCCTTGCCACTCACACGGCTTCCGGTCGCAGCTCGCCTCTCTCGCGTTCGACCATCCGAATGGCGATCAAGAGAAGGCCGAGCATGTACAACACCCAGAACGACAGACGGAACAGGGTCGCCGTGCCGTCGACTCGACCTCCCACTTCCAACACCACCATCAGGTGGGATGCGAAGAACAGCATCGCTCCGACGCCGGTCCATGTGTCCAGCATCAGCGCGGTCGTCGCCGTCACGACGAGCAGCATCAGATAGACGAGACCGAGTAGACGAAGCGCGGGGTCGAGATTGCTCCACGTGACCGCCAGCGCAACAGCCGACACCACCAGGTACAGCACACCGATGGCGGCCTGCCAGCGTCGGCCCCCGTCAGCCGATGAGCGCATGAAGCCAAGCGCCCCGCTCCGCACGAAGAGGATGCCGAGGACGACGTTCGCCGCAGCGAACGCGGCGACGCTCAAGAACAGTCCGTAAGGGCCGATTCCGATCAGACGCGGGTTACCCAGCACGTCTCCCACCCAGCAGAGCAACAGGGCTCCCACCAGAAGCCCCGGCCCACGCGCCCTCCACACCCAGACGGCCAACACTGCAGCCACAAGCCACGTCGAGACGAACGCGAACTGCGGCGGCAAGCCGAAGACGATGAGGGCCAGTTGCGCGAGCATGACCAGCCCGTACGCGACCAGCCACAAGCGGTTCCGAGCCGATGCCACTGGCCGCTGCGAGGGGGTCAGGCTGCTTGCCATGGAACGTTCCCTTGGGGGTGAGGGAGGTCGGTCTGCAGGCGAAGTGACCCGGCCGCCGTTCGCGCCTCGAGACCTCCAACGACGCCACGCTTGGTCGGCACAGTCTAGGAGACCCAGTGGATGGGGCCATCGTCATCCGGGCGTTGCGTCATCTGGAGACGCGTGGCCGAGGCAACAGCACCGGACACCTCGTCGGATCATGCCGATGATCCGGTCTCCTGTTGCAGGCCAGCCTCGCCGCGTCGTTGAGTCCTCTCGCCGGTGGACGCCTGCACAGCTTCCGGATACGGCGCAGTCCGATGGGGGAGGGGCCTGGCGCTTCCCGGCCATCGCGGTGGTGAACATGACCGCGACGTGCTACAGCGCGTCGCGGGTCACCAGGATCCGAAGGTCACGGCCGGGTATCTGGACCCAATCAGCGTGCGGTGCTCGAAGCAGGTACGGCGTCCTCGGACCGGTGGTTCCTTGTCCGGTCCCCGGACGTCGACTCCCGGCGTGATCGGTGGATGCGGATCACGGCCCTGAACCCGGCCACTGACCTGGCCGCATGGCTCCGAGTGATCTTGTCGGGCTGGCCGGATTTGAACCGACGACCCCTTGACCCCCAGTCAAGTGCGCTACCAAGCTGCGCCACAGCCCGTTACCCGGCACCAGCTCCCGGGCCGGTTGGAACCTTATCGTAGTCAGGCCTCGCACCGAGCACCGGCTCGCCCGATCTCGCGCGCCAGGATGCGCCGCTCCCCACGGGTGCGTCGCTCCGCTCACGCGCCCGCGTCGACGACGGCCGCCGTGGCGGTGAGCCGGAAACCCGGACGAATCGGACCACGAGCGGTCCGCCGCAGACCGTGGCCCCCTGCGAGAGCGTCGCCCGGGCGGACGCAGCGCGGTACGCGGCCGACCTACCGCTTGCGTCGCCGTTGGCGGATCCTCATCGAGATCTGGATCGGCGACCCGGCGAAGCCGAACTCCTCGCGCAGCCGGCGCTCCAGGAACCGGCGGTACACCGGCTCGAGGTAGCCGGTGGTGAAGAGGACGATCTTCGGCGGCGAGGTCTGCGGCTGGGTGCCGAACAGGATTCGCGGCTGCTTGCCCCCGCGCACCGGGTGAGGGTGAGCGGCCACCAGTCGGCCAAGGAACGCGTTCAGCTCCGCCGTCGGGACCCGCGTCGACCACCCTTCCAGAGACGTCTCGATGGCCCGGACCAGCCGATCGACGTGCCAGCCGGTGAGAGCGCTGAGGTTGACGCGGGGCGCCCAGCGGATCCGGAGCTGTCGGTCGAGCTCCTTCTCCAGGCGAAGTCGGCGTTCCTCGTCCACCAGGTCCCACTTGTTGAAGGCGAGGACCAGCCCGCGCCCGGCCTCCACCACGTTCGAGATGATCCGCAGATCCTGCTCGGACAGCGGCTGGGCCGCGTCGAGCAGGACGACGACGACCTCGGCCCGGTCGATCGCCGCGGCCGTGCGCAGGCTCGCGTAGTACTCGTGCCCGGACGCCTCCCGCACCCTTCGCCGGATCCCGGCGGTGTCGATGAAGCGCCAGACCTTGCCGCCCAGCTCAACAAGCTCGTCGACGGGGTCAACCGTCGTGCCGGCCACGGCGTCGACGACGACCCGCTCCTCACCCGCCAGCCGGTTCAGCAGGCTGGACTTGCCGACATTGGGCTTGCCGACCAGTGCGACACGGTGCGGCCCGCCCTCGGCTGGCTCCCGCCGCCGCGGGGCCTCAGGGAGCACCGCGAAGATCGCGTCGAGGAGGTCACCGCTGCCACGACCGTGCAGTGCCGAGACCGGGTGTGGCTCACCCAGGCCGAGGTTCCACAAGGCCGCCGCGTCCGCCTCACCCCGGACGTCATCGGCCTTGTTCGCGGCGACGATCACAGGCTTGCCCGCCCGACGGAGGATCCGGACCACGGCCTCGTCGATGTCGGTCGCCCCCACGGTGACGTCGAGGACGAAGACCACGACGTCAGCCGCGGCCACGGCGAGCTCCGCCTGGGCCGCCACGCGCGCCATGAACCCTTTCGCGTCGGGGTCCCAACCACCGGTGTCAACCAGGGTGAAGCGCCGGCCACGCCACTCCGCGTCGTAGGCCACCCGGTCGCGGGTCACCCCGGGGACGTCCTCGACCACCGCGGCCCGACGGCCGAGGATCCGGTTGACCAACGTGGACTTGCCGACGTTCGGACGCCCGACGACCGCGACCACCGGCACGTCCTCGGCGACGCCGCCACGGTCATCGAGCTGCGCGCCTTCCTCGACGAACTCGAACTCGCCGAACTCCGCCAAGTCGTCCATCGTCACGAGACGTCCTTCGTGTGTTGACCCGCGTCACTCGCCACGGTTGGGCCAGGTCCGGGCCCGCCCCGCGAGACAGGCCCGGGGAGAGCCTGTCCCGTCTTCTCGCAGGCGTAACCAACGTGGGCCATCAGCCATTTCTGCAACCAGCGTGCCTGCTCTCGGACCACGGCCTGACGCCGGGGCCAGGGCGTCAGATCCAGCCGTACGGGAGGGCCGAAGACGACGTCGAGCCGCGTTCGCGGCCTGGGCACCGACCCCACCGGACGCCCGGGCTGACGGGTGCCCAGACAGGCGACGGGAACGATGGGAGCGCCGGTGCAGAGCGCCAGGTAGGCGACCCCTGGCTTGATCCTCGAGAAGTCGCCGGCGCCGCGGGTGCCCTCCGGGTAGATCGCCAGGACGTCCCCACGCTCGAGCACCGCCAAGCACGCCTTGACGGCGGCGATGTCCACCGCCTGGCGGTCGACCGGGATCTGGCCGATGGCCCGCAGCGCCCGGCCGACCACACCGCGGAACATCTCCTGCTTGACGAGCGCGTGGACGGGCCGGCGCACGGCGGCCCACACGAGCGGACCGTCGAGGAAGCCGACGTGGTTGGCCGCCAGGATCACCGGACCCGACTCGGGCACGTGGTGAGCGTCGTGGACGCGAACCTTCCACGTCGTGCGCACCACCCGGGAGCCGAACGGCCGGACGAGCCGCAGAACCCGACGCGACGGCCCGTCCTCGGCTCGCCAGTACGGCTGAACCACCATCCCGGTCATCGCTGGCCGCAGGCGCCCACCCGCTCGTTGGCGAGCGCGCAGATCTCGTCGATGACCTGGTCGAGGTCCAGGTCAGTGGTGTCCAAGACGACGGCGTCGGAGGCCTTCATCATCTGCTTGGAGTCGAGCCGGTCGCGCCGCGCCATCTCCCGCCGGGTGAGGTCCACCTCGACCCGCATCCCCGCGAGGCCCTCAGCGGCCCGCCGGCGCGCGCGGACGTCCTCGTCCGCCGTCAAGAAGACTTTGACATGCGCCTGGGGCGCGACGACCGTGCCGATGTCCCGGCCTTCGACGACGATTCCGCCGTCGCCGATGAGCTCGCGCTGACGGGCGATCAGCCGCTGCCGAACGGCTGGTACGGCCGACACCAGGCTGACGGCGTTCGTCACCTCGCGGGACCGGATGGGACGCGAGACGTCGATACCGTCGACGGTCACCCGCGGCGCCGTGGGGTCCGTGTCGACCTCGATGACCGGCTCACCGCAGCGAGCGGCGAGCGTGTCGGCATCGTCGACCGCCACGCCGGCGTGCAGAGCCCACCAGGTGACGGCGCGGTACATCGCTCCGGTGTCGAGGTAGCGCAGGCCGAGCCGCCGTGCGACGCCTCGCGCCGCGCTCGACTTGCCGGACCCGGATGGTCCGTCGATGGCCACCACGATCCGGCGCAGGTCCGCGTCGTCGGCTGCTTCCACCTTCGTCTCCTCCTCGGCGTCGATCGGAGGCTACCTGTGGACGTCCCATCCATGCCGCGCCAGGGCCTCCAACAGTGGCGAGACGGCGTCGGGGTGGACGGCGAGCTGCACCAGGCCGGCCGGCGCACCGGGACTGTGGTCGATCCGGACGTCTTCGATGTTGATCCCAGCGGAGCTGACGTCGGAGAACAGCCGCGCCAGCTCGCCGGGACGGTCCGGCAGCAGCACCGTCACGGAGACGAAGGTCTCTGGACGCTTGCCGTGCTTGCCGGGCAGCCGTCGCACGCCGGTGACGCCGCGCTCCAGGAAGCGGCGGACCTCCCTGCCCGCGTACTCCGACGTCTCCCCCTTCTCCAGCGCCACCGCCACGCGATGCAGGCTCTCCGCGGCCTCGTGCAACAGGCGCGCGACCGGCCCGGCGTTCGCGGACAAGATCTGGCTCCACAGGCTCGGGTCGCCCGCCGCGATCCTCGTCACGTCCCGGAGTCCCTGTCCGGCGAGGGCGAGCTGTCCTTCGGAAGCCGTGGTGAGCAGGCCCGCGACGACGGAAGAGGCCACTTGCGGCACGTGCGACACCAGTGCGACAGCCTCGTCGTGCTCGGTGGAGCTCATCCGGACGACGAGCGCGCCGCAGAGCCGCGCCAACTCCTCCACTATCTCCACCGCCTCCGGCCGAGATCGTGGATGCGGTGTCACGGCCCACGCCCGGCCGTCGAAGAGGTCGGCGCGCGCGGCCAGCGGCCCGGACTGTTCACTCCCCGCCATGGGATGGCCGCCGACGTAGCGGTCGAGCCACTGTGGCGCGCGAGCCGAGACATCGGCGAGGACCGCCGCCTTGACGCTGCCGAGGTCGGTCACGACGGCGCCCGGGTAGCGCTCCAACGCCTCGGCGATGACAGCGCCCAACGCGGCCGGCGGAACACCGACGATCACGAGGTCAGGCGCCTGGTCGGGCTGCCGCACGCCCTCGTCGACCGGGGTGCCGGCGCCGAGGCCCACCGCCAGTCGAAGGTGGTGCGGGTTCGCGTCCTCGAGGAACACCTCCACGCCACGCCGACGTAGAGCCAGCGCCACCGAGGTGCCCATCAGCCCGGTGCCGATGACGTGGACGCGGTGGGGACGTGTCACGCTCGCTCCCCGCCAGCGGCTCTCGCGCCGGCCGCTTCCCCGCTCTCCGTCCCGGCCACGCCGGTGCGGCCCTCAGGCGCGGCGTCCGGCTCGTCCGGCGCGGCGTAGACGTGGGTCAGGTCACGTCGGAGGGCGGCCGCGCCGTGGAGGTAGACGTGGGTGATCTGGTCACGAGTCAGGTCAGTCTCGACATGCGCCAAAAGTCGGACGACGCGGGGCATCGAGCCTTCGATCTCGAGCTCGCGAGCGCAGAGCAGCGGCACGTCGGTCATGCCCATGAGCCGCGCGGCGTAGGCGGGGAACTCCGAGCGCACATCCGCGGTCGCGGTAAAGATGATGCTGATCAGGTCGTCGTTGGTGAGGGCGTTCCTGCGCAGCACCTCTCGAACCAGCTCGGCCACCCGCTCCAGGAGGTGCTCGCGCTCGTCGACCTCGAGCTGGGTCGCGCCACGTACCGCCCGAACCGCCACCGTCGTGTCTTCCCTTTCCCTACCGTCCGGCCCGTCCGACGCTCGGGCTCACCTTAGAGGCCGACCACCGGGGTGGGCGATCCGCCCCATCGGGCCCAGCGATCACAGGGCTACCCATCCCGAGCGCACCTGCCAGTGTCGGCCGGCCTCGAGGTGGGCGACGATGGCCCGCTCGAGGGTGGTTCGCCGCGGCAGCTGGTCGATGGTGGGATCGATCATCCGGAAGACGAACTGGAACACATCCTTGTCGCCGTCGCGACCGCCCGGGATCAGGTGGAAGCGCCGCTGGAACCGCACGATGTTCGAGTCCTCCGGGAGGTACTCGGCGAGCTGCGGGTCGAGCAGCCACGACGTGCACACAGCGTAGCGGTACCGCTCCTCCGGGAAGTAGCGGTCGTAGAACTCCTTCGCCCGACGGAACGACTCGTCGCACGCCTCCGGCGTCATCGGACCCGATTCCGGGATATGGACGCCGAGCGCCGTGTCGCCCTTCCGGAACGGCGCCCCGCTCGCCTTGATCGCGTCCTCGTCGAACGTGATCCGGCCGCGGTTGAACTGCAGCCGACCCATGTCGTAGATGAGGCCGCGGAAGTGCAAGGAGAACCAGAACTGCACGTCGAGACCCCCGCGGCCGTGGATCCGACGGTAGATCGCGATCTGGCGGCCCAGGTCAGCCAAGGTCGCCCAGCTGACGTCCTCCGGAATGCCGCGCTTCTCGTGGTAGCGCAAGACCGCCGGAACCGTGGCGAGGAAGACGTGCACGTAGAAGAACCGGCCCTTGGCGCCGAGCTCGGCGGGCAGGTTCGGCCACCGCAGCCACGACGCGTCCAGGTCACCCATGCTCGCCACGAGCATCTGGTGGCAGCGCTGGAGCAGCCACCACAGCTCCGGGTCCGTCTCGGCGCTGATCCGAGTCGCGCGAATCTCGGCGGCGTCATCCGGGCGTACCGCGAGCCGATCGAGCAGCCCGTCCAGCTCGGACAGGCTCGGAAGCTGAACCTCCACCTCCGGTGGACCGACCCGGTCCAGCTCCTCCACCCACGTGGTGTACTCCTCACCCGAACCAAGCCAGGCCACGATCGTCGCGGCGTCCAGCTTTGCGTTCACGAACCCGCCTTCCCGTCGACACCCAGCTGAGCCATCAGGTGGTCGCCGTCGGAGGACACCCAGTACTCCGCGACCTTCCCGTTGGCCAACCGAACCAGATCCATGCCCGAGAATGCCACCCGGGTGCCGACGGGTGCGGTCGCCCCTGGGATCCCACCGCGGTAGGCGCCCGCGAAGATCCAGCGCGCCGCCACGAGGTCGCCGTCGGCGACCGGCCCCTGGTCGATCGTGACCGCCACGTCATCGAAGAGAGCCGTGCTCTGCTCGATGAGCGTGACGATCGCCGCGGGCCCGTGCTGATCGGGTGCACCACCGCGGTGCCTGACGAAGTCCGGCGCGACGACCTCGGTCGCCAACGCCGGCAGGCGCTCGGCTGGCGCGTGCCACAGCTCCAGCAGGAACCGTCGGTACAGGTCGCGTGCGGCGTCCATGCTCATCCCGCCAGGTTAACCAGTGCACCACGACCGCGGATGCCCACGAAGGTGCGCGGCGAGGAGAGAACCCGTGTGACGGCGCGGAGAAACCCGCGTGACACTGTGAGGTCGCGCGGGCAGGATGGCGAGTCGTGGCTCCGACGTTCGTGCCGTCCCTGCAGCTGAACGGCGCCTTCTACCGCGAGGTCGTCGCCCCACTGGTCGCAGCCTGGCCACACGCCGCCGCCCTGCTCGGCTGGGGCTCGGACGTGCTCGGCTACGACACGGAGCGGTCCACCGACCACGGGTGGGGACCGAGACTGCTCGTCTTCGTCGAGCCACCCCATGTCGAAGCGGTCCGCCGCGCCGTCGACCAGGGCTTGCCCGAGTCGTTTCGCGGCTGGCCGGTTCGCTACGGCTGGGACGACGAACCCGTGCGGCACCACGTGGAGGTCCTACCCCTCGGGGAGTGGCTGGTCGACCAGCTCGGCGTCGATCCGCGCGCCGGCCTCGCGACCGTCGACTGGCTCGTCATCCCGCAGCAGAAGCTGCTGGGCGTGGTTCGCGGATCGGTGTACGCCGACCCGACCGGTGAGCTGGAGGCCGTCCGCCGACGGCTCGCCTGGTATCCCCGCGACGTCTGGCTGTGGATGCTGGCCTCCCAGTGGCGCTGGATCAGCCAGGAGGAGGCCTTCGTCGGCCGAGCCGCCGAGGTGGGGGACGAGCTGGGCTCGCGGCTCATCACCGGTCGGCTGGTCCGGGCCCTCATGCGCCTGGTGTTCCTGTTGGAACGGCGCTACTGGCCCTACGAGAAGTGGTTCGGCACGGCGTTCGCCGAGTTGGAGGCGGCGACGACGCTCACGGAGCCGCTCGCCCAAGCGGTCGGCGCACCCGACATCGCCAGCCGGGAGGACGCGCTGGTGCGTGCCTACGAGGCGGTGGCGGCTCGGCACAACACCCTCGGTCTCACCGAGTGGGTCGACCCGACGCCACGCCGCTTCCACAACCGGCCCTACCGGGTGCTCATGGCCGATCGGTTCGCCGAGGCGTGCGTTGCCGCCATACGCGACCCGACGCTGCGAGACCTGCCTCTCGTCGGATCCGTCGACCAGTTCGTCGACTCGACCGACGTCCTGGCCATGGTGCGGCGAAGCGGCCACCTGCGCGCCTTCTACGACGCCCTACGCCGGTCGCCGTCCTGACCTCGCGACCCTTCGCTGTGTCGGATGGCGATCGCACCAGGCGCCCTAGACCTGGACCACGGGAAGGAACTCGGCGAACTCCGCGAGGAAACGGTCGACCATCGCGACCTCCTCGGCGTCCAGATGGTGAGCCGGCGCCCGGCAGTGCGCGTCGGCGAAGAGCCCTCGACGGACCGAGATGAGCTTCTCCGCCGCCACGATCAGCTCGACGCCGGACATCCAGTAGGAGATGTAGGGCAACAGCCTTCGGTGCAGTTCCAGCGCCCCGTCGAGGTCGCCCGACTCGAACCGCCGCCAGATCTCGACGTAGATCTCGACGAAGGAACATCCGGTTTGGACACCCACGGCACCACGCCGAAAGGCGTCAGGCAGCTGCACACCGGCGTACCCCACGATCGAGGGCAGCGGCGGGTCGAGTGCACGCAACGCCGCGATGAGCGCACCCGGCGGGGTCGACTCGACCTTGACCAGCCGTAGGTTCGGATGCGTCCGCGCGATCTCGCCGATCGTCGACGCGTCGAGGCTGGTGCCGGTCTGGTGCGGCGCGTGCTGCAGGACGACCGGCGTCGGCGCCACCGCCTCGAGGACCGCGCACACATGTGCCCGCACCGCCGCCACGGAAGGATTGAGGAAGGACGGCGGCAGCAGGTTGATCGCGTCCGCGCCCATCTCGACGAGTCGGCGGGCGTGGTCGACGGCCAGTTTGGTGGCGTGCTCCTGGACGGCGAGGATCACCACGACGGTTTGATCGTCGTCGCCGTGCCGCTTCACAACGTCGAGCAGGATGCCGCACAGCCGCCACCGCTCCTGCTCCGACAGCTTGTGGAACTCCGAGGCGAACCCTGGGAACATCACGCCGCTGATGCCGGAGCGCGACACGTGCCGGACGACCCGCTCGAAGCCGCGGTCGTCCACCTCGCCGGCCGCGGTGAACGGAACCTCCAGCACCGGCGAGACACCACGCAGGGGCGCGGCGGCATCCGCTGGCGTCGACGGTGACGTCGTTCTCGTCCGGGCGCTCGACGACATCCTCACCTCGCAGGGGTTGGGCCAGTGCAGGACAGTGGCTGGACGGAGATCCTCGTCCGCACCACAGAATCGAGAACCACGCGATTTCCCCGTGAGCGTCTGGCCTGTCGCGCGGAGGTGGCCGTGGCCCGTCTCAGCCGAAGGATCCTGCCCGTCGTCGGGGCGAGCGTCGTGGTGGCTCTCGCCTCCCTGCAGCCCGCGACCGCGACGCCGCCGACGGTGACGTCCACCACGGTCTCCTCCTCGCACAGCGACAACGGACGCACCTGCTCTCCCACGCGACCACCCGGCTCGGGTTGGCGGCTCTCCTGGCACGACGAGTTCGAGGGGAAGGCGTTAGACCGCACCAAGTGGAACACCGTCATGGACTTCCCCGGTCGGGCGGGCGGCCACTACCACAACGAGAACTACGGCAGCTACGCGCTCGAGGAGAACATCGTCCTCCGCCATGGCCGGCTCCACCTGATCACGAACGACGAGCCGGTCGTGGGGGACGACCCGCCAGGCGTCTATGACTACTCCGAAGGCTTCATCTCCTCCCACGACAAGTTCTTCCAGGCCTACGGCTACTGGCAGATCTGCGCGCGTTTCCCCGCTGGACGCGGACTCTGGCCCGCCTTCTGGCTGGTGCCGCAGGACCGCACCTGGCCGCCAGAGTTCGACGTCGCCGAGTGGTTCGGCGGCATCGACGGCATGCATCAAGGCATCGCGTCGGGCACCTGGCCGGATGTGCGCTGGGACAGTCACTGGACCTACGACCCGGCGCCCACGACCGGATGGCACACCTACGCGCTGCTGTGGGAGCCAGGCCGCGCGGTCTTCTCCATCGACGGCCATGTGACCGCGACGTTCGAGGGATCCTTCGTCCCCGACAAGCCGATGTACGTCGTTCTCAACAGCGGCGTCTGGGTCAATGACGACCGCGGCGGCCCTCCGGACGCCACGACGGTGTTCCCCAACGTCTTCGAGGTCGACTACGTGCGCGTCTACAGTCGGGGCGATCTTCCCACTGGGCGCTGACTTCCCGGCCGCCCCTCCGAGCCTGCCGGGGGATCGCCTGAGCGCGCCGTGGCGGGCTCTGTGAGAATCGGCGCGTGCAGTGGTGGCAGCTCGTCGTCGGCGTGGCGCTCGCGGGCGCTCTCGCGCTCTTGGCCTGGAGGGCCGCTCGCATGCGGCGGAGGAACGTCGAGGCGTTGCTCAGCAAGCACGGATGGAGCAGGGTGCCCGAGGACCCCACGCTCGTCGATCGCTGGCGCGGGGCACCGTTCGGCCAGGGAACCAACCCTCGGGCGACCAACGTCATCTCCGGCGCCTACCGCGGACACGCTGTGCTGGCGTTCGACTACTCCTACGAACGACGTCACCCCGCTGGGGGTACCGTGCGCGACGTCTACGCCGTCTTCGTCGTGCGCCTACCACGCGCGGTCCCGTCCCTCGAGCTCACGCCACAAGGGCTGGCGGACCGAGGTCGACGACTCCTCGGACAAGCCGACGTGACGGTGGGAGACGAGGAGTTCGACAGAGCGTTTCGCATCCGGTGTCACGACGCCGGTGCGGCGGCTCTCTTGCGGCCCGAGCTTCGCCGCCGCCTCCTTCAGGGCGGGAGACGGCCCTACCGCTTCGTCGGCGACGCGGTGCTCACCTGGGAGCTCGGCCCGATCGACAAGTATGCGCTCAACGCGACGTGGATCGAGCAGGTCTTCGACGTGCTGGTGGACCTCGCGGGCTCGCTGCCGCCGGATGTCGACCGACCACGGGTCACCTGACGCCGTGAGCGACCTCCGCCTCGGAGCGCGAACGGCCCCGGCTAGAGTAGGCCGCCGCTTGACACGCGGTGAGGCACCGGAAGGGGGCTGCTGTGAGCGGGGGCGACCGCCGTATCACGCGGGATCTCATTCGGAACATCGGCGACCAGATCGCTGCGAACACTCGGGAGCCGCTGCAGAAGGCTCTCGACCAGGCACGCGAGGCGCAGAAGGTTCAGATCGCCAACTACACCGCGGTCGAGCACACGTACGCCGGGGCCTACATCGCGGCGGTCGAGTTCGTGACCCAGGACTGGGACACCAAGATCAGTGACGCTCAAGACGTCCAGTCGGCCATCCGCCACCTGGCCGACAACTGGAACGAGGCCGAGCAGAAGAGCACGTTGAAGACCGACTGATCCCCGCCGAGGCCTTCAAGACCGACCCGACATCGACTGGAGACGTTGCCCGTGAGTGGTGCTCTCGAGTACTTCCGGCCCTCCACGACGACCGGCGACTACTGGGAGCCGATGACCAGCGCCGACTACAGCAACCCGGCCGAGGCTGTCGTCGGCATCCTGACGCCGGGCGCGGCGATGGCGCAGGCCGCCTGGGCCATGATGCTCACCGCGTCATTCGCCTTCCCCACCGCCATTCCCCTGGTGCGCGAAGCGGTCCTTGCGCAGACCGACACCCAGGCGATGGGGCAGGCCTGCGTGGCACTGTTCCGCTCCGGGAACTTCGGCGCCCAAGCGGCCGACGAAGTGAGACGACAGCTCGACCGGATCGACGACGACGTCTGGCAGGCCGACGATCGCGAGGCGTTCGAGGGCAAGGCGCAGGACTACATCAAGCGCATTGGCCTCACCCAGATGGTCTGCCTCATGACGGGCACCTTCACGATCATCTTGACGTTCCTGATCTTCATCCTGATCACCGTCCTCTTCGCTTTCGCTGTCGCGTTGTTCGCGCTCGCCATCGCCTTCTGGGTGGCGATGGCGTTGCTCCCCTGGTCGCTGGGGTGGGGACTGCAGGTGGAGATGTGGGGCAACCGCCTGGCGACCATGTGCCACACCTTCGTCAAGGGCTTCAACACCGCCCTTACGGCCATGCAGCACGCTTGGGCCGGCATCCTCGGCGCCCTCACGGGCCTGAGCGTCGTCACCCAGATCTTCCTCGGAGGAGGCCTGCAGACGGTCATCGACCTCGGCCAGGCCTTGGTCAGCGGGCTCGACGACGCGGCGCGCGGATACATCCAGCGGTTCGAGAACAACCTCACCGCCAAGTACGGCGCGAGGTCGCCGTGGGCCGGAGGCTCGGTCCTGCACGGAAGCCCGTGGTTCAGCGACACCTGGGGAAACCCGGAGAGCGGACCGTTCGGCGACGTCGACTGGGGCACGCAGCACGCGACTGCCTGACCTCGGCCAACCCACGGACACGTAAGGACCGGCAATGTTTGGGTTCGATGACCTCCCCGACTTCTCCCTTCGCGACCCGGCACAGATCGAACTGGCGCAGCGGGATCAGATGGGTCGCTTGCAGGAGCTGCAGGAGCGAATCAAATCGCTCGTCGGCCGCGCGGAGAGTGAGGACGGCCGCATCAGCGTGGCGTACTCGGAGCCTCGCGGCGTGCACGACCTGCAGCTCGACCCGCGCGCGCTCCGCATGCCGTCGGAGGACCTCGCGGCGACCATCGAGCGGCTCGTCAACGAGGCGCGCGACGACTTCCGACGCCAGACCGCCGAGGTCGCGCAGGAGACCTTCGGATCCACGATGAATCCTCAGAACCTCGTGGCCAACCTCCCGCAGATGGAAGCCAACCTCGGCGAGATCCTGCAGGCCGCCAAGGAGTCGAGCAATCAGATCGCACAGATGGCTCAGCGGCTCCTGGCCGCCTTCCCGGACCGGGGACGCCGCGACGGCTGAGGATCAGCTTTCGAGCCGGTTCCTCCACGCCCTCGCCACTGTGCCGAGAGTCAGTCGAGCACAGCGCGTCATCCCCGGGCCGGATCGTTGAGTGCGGCCGCACTGGCCAGTCGCTCGTAGCGGGACGTGACCCACGCGATGGCCCGGAGGTTTCGTTCGTAGCCGGCCGGGTCAGGCACCCAGCCGAACAGACACCATCGGGCACTGCCGACCAGGACGGTTGAAGAGGAGCGGCGCGACGGCGACTCGCTCGCGCTCGGTCAACGGGTAGGCCGCGTGGTAGCCGGCGACGTAGGACCGAGCACGGCGACCATGGCGTCCGGGTCGCCCTCGTCGATCTGGGCCCGGAGCCGAGTGGCGAGGTACTCGCTGAGGTCACGAAGACGCGGCCCGAGACGAGGCGCTCGGCGGGCACGTCCGACTACAGCGCCTTGGCCAGCTCGACGAGCCGATCGGCCAGCCGGTCGACCAGGTGGTCGAGCCACTCCCGTCCCATTTCGGCGGTGGCCCGGGCCGGCTCGTCGGTGAACCCGCCCTGCTCGTGCCAGGAGGCTTGCCGATGAAGCTCGATCCCGTCGACGGCCGGGACGGACGGCACGTCGACGCGTTCGGTCCGCTCCCCCACCCAGTGGGGCGCGACCGCGAGCACGAGCGAGGTCTCGAAGCCACCCGCGTGCCCGGGGAGCGGCGTTCCCCGCAGGTCCGCCTCGGTCGCGGCGTCCCAGTAGTCGAGGTAGCCCACCGCGATCGGGTAACGGACGGATGCCGCCGCGGCCGCCGCCGAGCAGATGCCGCGGTTGCCGCCGTGCCCGTTGACGATCACCAGGCGGCGCCCGCCGCACCGGGCAATGGATCGGATCACGTCCACCAGGACGTCCAGCAACGTCTCCGCCCGCAAGGAGAGCGTGCCTCCGAACGGGAGATGGTGATCGGAGGCACCGAACGGCAGCGTGGGCGTCAGGACGAGCGGACGTGGCGAGGAAGCGGCGGCACGGGCAGCCGCGCGGCTCGCCGCGGTCTCGGCGAGGAGCGCGTCGGTTCCCGTGGCCAAGTGGGGGCCGTGCTGTTCGGTCGCGCCCACCGGAAGCACCACGAGAGCGTCGGGCAGCACGGCACTCAGTTGCTCCCGGGTCTGCTCGTGCCAGCGGATCACGTCCATCCCACGCACTCCCCCTCAGTCGTTGCCGCCTCGCCGTCGCTTCGGCGGCCCATCATCGTTCTGTCCGTCGCGCTCGCCCCATCGACCGTCCTCCCCAGGGAGCTTCAGGAGGTCCGCGAGCGGACCCCTCACCTCGAGGTCACCCTTGTCGCGGGCCTTCCGCAGGTCGCGGAGCAGCCTGACGACCTCCTTGCGTGCCTTCCCCTCCCGGCCCTCGTCGAGTGCCTGGAGCGCGTCGTCGACCCGGTCCCGGAGCTTGTCCACGACGTCGCGGTCCGCCCCCGTCGTCGCCAGCAGGGCGAGCGCGGCATCCAGGCGACGCAGCCAGGTGTAGGTGCCGATCTCAGGTACCGGCGTCGTCGCCTGGCTGAGGGGAGTCGGTGGAGGTGTCGAGGAGGGACTGGGCGTGTCAGTCGGGGCTGGACTCGCCGACTGACCGACGCCGGAGGAGGGTCGCGCGGTCTCCCCCGCCGAGGGCGTCTGTGGCGCCCCCAGTCCCGGAAGCACCGTGCCCGGAAGGAGCGTGGCGAGCGCCACCAGACCCGCGACAGCGGCCGCCACGACCACCCACGGCAGCCAGCGGCGCCGACGCCCTGTGCCCTCCCCAGCCCGGATGTCCACCGTCAGTGGTCGGGTCGGATCACCGACCTCCCCACCCGAACCGGCAACGCTGTGCGAACCGCCGAGCCCGCCCGGGTCTTGGGTGCCCACGCTCGCCCGGGGGCTCAGGACGACGGTGGGCGCCCGCGACCTGGCGAGGAGAGCGGTCCGGACCTGGGCGGCGTCGCGGGGACGCTCGTTGGGATTCTTCGCCAGCAGCGCGAGCACCAGTGCTTCGAGGTCGGGGGGAACGTCCGCACGCAGCCGGGAGGGAGGCTCCGGCGGCGTGTGCACGTGGGCGTAGATCACCTCGGTCACACCACCGGTGAACGGTGCCCGTCCGCAGAGCAGCTGGTAGATCACGCATCCCAGGGCGTAGAGGTCGGTGCGAGCGTCGGCTTCCTGGCCGCGCGCCTGCTCCGGCGCGAGGTAGGCCGCCGTGCCGACGACCGTCCCGGTACGGGTGAGCCGCGTGGACGCCTCGTCGAGCACCCGCGCGATCCCGAAGTCGAGGATCTTCAGAGCACCCTCGCGCGTCCGGAACAGGTTGCTCGGCTTGATGTCGCGGTGCACCACCCCGGCCGAGTGCGCGGCGTGCAGCGCGCTCGCCGCCTGCGCCGCCAGGTCGCGGACTTCCTCGACGGGGAGTGGCCCGCGTTCGTGCAGCTCCTCCGCGAGCGTGCGTCCGTCGAGCAGCTCCATGACGAGGTACGGTCGGCCCGACCAGTCGCCGACGTCGAAGATCGCGACGACATTGGGGTGGTTGAGCTGTGCGGCGGCGCGGGCCTCGCGAATGAAGCGTCGCCGGTCGGCGGGCTCGTTGACCCCGGCGAGCAAGAGCTTGACCGCGACCTGGCGACCCAGCGTGGTGTCGTAGGCCCGCCAGACCTCACCCATCCCGCCGGTGTTGAGCAGCTCGTCGAGCCGATAGCGCCCGACGGTCGTTCCCGGCCTCGTCGCACTCACGCTCATCGCAGTCCCTGGTCCACCGTCCGCCGAGAACGGAGCCGCGTGGTGCGGCGTTCCGTCGTCCCAGCCCTCAGGTAGGCCCCGAGCCTAACGGGGCACAGCCTCCTCGCGTCGTCCGGCAGTCCGCACCGGCGCAACAGGCGCGGGCTCACAGACCCACGGCGTCCAGGAGCTGACCGAGCTCTCGCCGGGTCAGCGGTCGGGTTTCGCCTGGTCGCAGGTTGCCGAGCTTGACCGGTCCGATCGCGGTCCGCGCCAACCGACGAACAGGATGGCCCACCTCGGCGAGCATGCGGCGCACGATGTGCTTACGGCCCTCGTGGAGGACCAGCTCCACCATCGCCCGGCGGCCCACCTGCTGCAGCACTCGGAACGAGTCGACGCGAGCCGGGCCGTCCTCCAGCTCGATTCCGGCGCGCAGCATGCGACCGACCCGGGCTGGCACCGGGCCAGGAACCTCGGCCACGTAGGTCTTCGGAACCTCATAGGACGGATGCGCCATCCGGTGCGCGAACTCGCCGTCGTTGACGAGCAGGAGGAGCCCCTCCGTGTCGGTGTCCAGCCGCCCCACGTGGTAGAGCCGCTCCTTACGGTCGCGGACCAGGTCGCCGAGACACGGCCGTCCCTGAGGGTCGCTCATCGTGCTCACCACACCGCGAGGCTTGTTGAGCGCGAGGTAGACCTTGCTCACGTCGACCGGGACGCGTTCCCCGTCGACGCGGACGACGTCACGGGACGGGTCGACACGGGTACCCAGGATCGTGACGACCTGGCCGTTGACCTCGACCCGTCCCGCCCGGATGAGGTCCTCGGCGGCGCGACGGCTGGCCACCCCGGCCTGCGAGAGCACCTTCTGCAGACGGACACCCGTGGGCTGGTCCTCGGTTTGCCGGTCAGTTGGCTCGTTCATGCCCCCGGTCTCTCCCACGACACAGCTTGGGCGTCGGTGTTCTCAACACGCGTCCCACTGACGGCGGCTGCGTCGGCGCCATCCGCCTCGGCACCACCTGCTCCGGCGGTCCGTTCCTCGCCGCCACCGCCATCGTCCACGCGAGGCTCCACGCCGGCCGCGTCGGTCTCAGAAGCGCCCCCGCCGTCCACGCGCACTTTGCTCTCGTCGCTCTCTACCTCCGACGACACGGTCGGCTCCGAACCGTCGGACCCGCCAGCACCCGGCACACCGACGTCGGTGGCGGCGGGAGCAATCGCTTCCTCCTGCTCCACCTCGTCGACCTCAGGCAGGTAGGGCGCCAAGCTCGGCAGCTCGTCGAGCGACCGAAGCCCCAGACGCTCCAGGAAGTACGAGGTCGTCCGGTACAGGGTCGCGCCGCTTTCCCGATCGGTCCCAGCCTCCTCGATGAGGCCCCGGGCCAGGAGGGTGCGCACGACGCCGTCGCAGTTGACACCACGGATGGCCGACACCCGAGCCCGGCTGACCGGCTGCTGGTACGCGACCACGGCCAGCGTCTCCAGGGCAGCTTGGGTGAGCTTGGCCTGCTGGCCATCGAGGACGAAGCGCTCGACGATCTCCGCGTACTTCTCGCGGGTGTAGAAGCGCCAGCCGCCCCCAACCTGCCGAAGCTCGAAGCCGCGTCCCTCGGCGGTGTAGGACTCGGCCAGCTTCTGGAGGGCCTCTTCCACCTCCGGTACGGGTCGGTCGAGCACCTGCGCGAGGGTGATCGCCGGAAGTGGCTCGTCGACCACCATCATGATCGCCTCGATGGGTCCGAAGAGATCGTCGGGCATCGTGACGTCGAGGCCGTCCGCCTCGGCTTCGCGAGCACCGGAGTCGTCGGTGTCCTCGGCCGCCCCAGCACCCTCGGCCGCCCCAGCGGCCTCGACCGCGGCGTCGGCGCGCACGTCCGCGGTGCCCGAGGTCTCGGCCCACACGTCGTCGGCCGACCGCTCCGTGCCAGCGCTCTCGGGCACCTCACGCTCACCTTCCGTCACGACACCTCTCCCGTTCGCTGCTCCTCCGTCACGGGCTCCTCGTGACCATCCTGCTCCGGAGGCGAGTCCTCCGACGATCCCGGTCGAGCCTCCGAGTCGTCGCCGGTGGAGTCCGGGCCGTCGTCCTCATCGAACTCGTCCCCGACCGAGATCTCTCCCTCCTCGCTCCCAGACCACCGGATGGTGAGCTCCGCGAGCGGCGCGGCCTGCTCGAACGCGACGACGCCTTCTCGGAACAGCTCCAAGAGCGCGAGAAACCGGGCGATCGTCGTCATGAGGTTCGGCGAGTCGGCCGTCAGGGCCCGAAACGTCGCGGACCGGACCCGCCGCAGGCGCTCCACCAGCACCGCCGCCTGCTCCCGCACGCTGACCCGCGGCTGATGGAGGTGGTGGAGCGGGAGCACCGGCTCCGGCTTGGGCTGCAGCACCTTGGCCGCGAGCCGGGCGAACTCCTCCACTCCCAGGCCGATGAGCACCTCGGGGAGCAGTTTGCTGTAGCGCTCCTCCATGCCCACCGCCCGGGGGAACCGGCGCGCCTCCTTGGCCATCCGGTCCGCGAGGATCGCCGCGACCTGCTTGTAGGCGCGGTACTGCAGCAGGCGGGCGAACAGCAGGTCCCGCGCCTCCAGCAGCGCGAGATCCTCCTCGTCCTCCACCTCGCCCTGCGGCAACAGCCGGGCCGCTTTCAGGTCCAGCAATGTCGCCGCGACCACGAGGAACTCGGTCGCCTGGTCGAGGTCCCACTCCGGCCCCTTGGCCCGGATGTACTCGATGAACTCGTCGGTGACGACCGACAACGCCACCTCGGTGATGTCGAGCTTGTGCTTGGAGATGAGCGCGAGCAGCAGGTCGAAGGGACCCTCGAAGTTCTCCAGCCGAACCGTGAAACCGTCCGACTCCGTCCGCTCCGGCACCGCCAGGTCACCCGGGTCGAGGTCGGTACCGGTCACTCCCGATGTCGCCGTCACAGCCGGGACAGAAGCTCACGAGCGAGCTGACGGTAGGCCTCGGCGGCCAGACTGTTCGGCGCGTACGTCGTGATCGGCTCACCGAGCTTGTTGGTCTCGGGGAACCGCACCGTCCGGGAGATGATCGTGTGGAAGACGGTCTCGCCGAAGCGCTCCACGACCTCCTCGAGGATCTCGCGCGCGTGCACGGTACGCATGTCGAACATCGTGGCCAGGATGCCCTCGATGCGCAGTTTGGGGTTGATCCGCTGCTGGACGGTCTTGATCGTCTTATCAACGAGGAAGCCGAGACCGCGCAACGCGAAGTACTCGCACTCGAGGGGAATGATCACGCCGTCGGCAGCGGTCAGGGCGTTGACCGTGAGCAGGCCGAGGGACGGCTGGCAGTCGATGAGGATGAAGTCGTAGTCGGGCCGGAGCGGCTCGAGCTCCCGCGACAACGTCGTCTCCCGGGCCACCTCGCTGACCAGCTGGATCTCCGCGCCGGAGAGGGAAATGTCGGAGGGCAGCAGATCCATGCCGTCCACGCAGGTCTTGACCCGGATGTCTTCGGCGGTGGTCTCGGGGTCGATCACCAGGTCGTAGGTGGACCCGTCGAGCGAGAGTGGGTCGATCCCCAAACCGATGGTCAGCGACGCCTGCGGGTCGAAGTCGACCAGGAGCACCTTGCGCCCGAGCTCGGCGAGGCAGGCGCCGAGGTTGATCGCGGTGGTCGTCTTGCCGACGCCACCCTTCTGGTTGACGATGCCGATGATGCGAGCTGGGCCGTGGTGGTCCAGAGGCGGCGGCGTGGGGAAACGGACCCGCGGAGCCGGCGCGTCCTCCAGACCGTCGGTGTCGTCGCGGGACAGCTGGAGAGACGACAGCTTGGCAGATTCGGTACCGGGACCGTTCGTGGTGTCGTTCACGGCTCGCGTAACCTCCTGCCACATCCTCGAGCCCGCCGTCCGCGGATACGACCGGCTCCCAGGTTCGGTGACTCTAGTTCACGTTGTCCTGGCGTTGGCGACGAGCCAGGTACCGAACCGACCGGCCGTGCGTTCCGCGAGCCGTGCGGCACGTGCTCTCTACGACGGTAGTCGTATCCGACGCCCCTAGGCCCGCGCGCGAGGGTGTGTCGCGGCATACACCTCACGCAGCTTGTCGACAGTGACGAGGGTATAAACCTGCGTCGTCGTGACCGACGCGTGGCCGAGCAGTTCTTGAACCACGCGGACGTCGGCGCCGCCGTCGAGCAGGTGGGTGGCGAAGGAGTGCCGCAGCGTGTGAGGTGACACCTCCGCACGCACCTGCGCCCGTTCCGCTGCGTTCCGTAGCACTGTCCACGCGCTTTGTCGGGACAGTCGGCCGCCTCGCGCGTTGAGGAACAGCGCTGGCGTACCTCGTCCGGCGCTGGCCAGAGCCGGTCGGGCGCGGACCTGGTACGCCGCGACGGCCTCACACGCGTAGGAGCCCACCGGAACGACCCGCTCCTTGCCGCCCTTGCCGCGCAGCAGGACGGTCCCCGCGTCCAGGTCGATGTCGTCGACGTCGAGCCCGACCGCCTCCGAGATCCGCGCTCCCGTGCCGTAGAGCAGCTCGAGGAGGGCTCGGTCTCGCAAGGCGAGGGGCGTCCCGCCGGTGCCGGCGGCCTCCAGGATGCGCTCGACATCCGCCACCGGCAGCGCCTTGGGAAGTCGTCTGGGCAGGGCGGGTGGACGCACGTCACGGGCCGGGTCGTCGGGTGTGAGGCCCTCCCGATGGGTGAACTTGTGAAACCCGCGGACCGCGACCACCGTGCGGGCGACGGAGCTGGATCCAAGCGGGCGGTGCTCGTCGTCGCCCTCACGCAAACACAGCAGGAAGGCCGTGACGTCCTCGGGGACGACCTGCCGGGGCTCGGTAACGCCGCGCGCTGTGAGGAAGTCCGCGTAGCGTCGCAGATCCCGGCGATATGACAGGAGCGTGTTGGCGGCGAGTCCGCGTTCGACGCTCAGGTGGTCGAGGTAACCCTCGACAGCCTCTTCGAGGGCCGTGGACTTCGCCCACGCGGCGGAACGACCGGCGCCCGCGTCGCGGGCGTCGGTGACGGACGACGAACGAGTGCTCAGGCCACCACCTCGGCAGGGTCGACATGCGGAAGCCCGTGGGCTTGCGCGACGGCGGCATGGACAACGTGACCGTCGAACGTGTTCAGGCCACGCAAGAGGGCCGGGTTGCGTCGACACGCTTCCCGCCAGCCCTGGTCGGCGATCTGCAGCACGTACGGCAGGGTGACGTTGGTCAACGCGTACGTCGAGGTGTGCGGCACGGCACCGGGCATGTTGGTGACGCAGTAGAAGACCGACTCGTGCACCCGGAACGTGGGGGCGTCATGGGTGGTCGGCCGGGAGTCCTCGAAGCATCCACCCTGGTCGATGGAGACATCGACGAGCACGCTCCCCGGGCGCATCCGGGCGACGAGCGCGTTGTCGACCAGTCGAGGGGTCCGAGCTCCCGGTACCAGGACCGCACCGATGACGAGGTCCGCGTTGAGCACCGCGCGCTCGATCTCGTACGCGTTGGAGGCGACGGTGCGCACCCTGCCTTGGTAGATCTCGTCGACGTGCCGCAGGCGCTCGATGTCTTTGTCGATGAGGACGACGTGCGCGCCCATTCCCGTCGCAACGGCAGCCGCGTTGCGCCCCGCGACTCCCGCGCCGAGAACGACGACCTCGGCGCCGTAGGTGCCAGGAACCCCTCCCATCAAGACGCCCCGACCTCCGCAGGAGCGCATGAGGTGGTACGCCCCCACCTGGGCGGCGAGCCGGCCCGCGACCTCGCTCATCGGGGCGAGAAGAGGGAGCGAACCGTCCGCGAGCTGAACGGTCTCGTATGCGATCGCGGTCACCCCGGACGACAGCAGCGCGTCCGTGCAGGCTCGGGACGCGGCCAAGTGCAGGTAGGTGAACAGGACCTGTCCCTTACCGAGCAGGTGGTACTCAGCGGTGACGGGCTCCTTGACCTTGAGAATGAGCTCAGCCTCCGCCCAGACCGCCTCCGCAGAGGGGACGATGCGGGCACCGGCCTGCTCGAAGTCACGGTCGAGGATCGTGGAGCCGACGCCCGCCCCCTGCTCGATGAGCACCTCGTGACCATGCCGGACAAGCTCGTGCGCGCCCGCCGGAGTGAGCGCGACCCGGTACTCGTGCGGCTGAACTTCCTTCGGCACGCCGATCTTCACGCTGCCTCAGCGCCTTCCTCACGTTCCATGGTCGACCACGGGTGGCGGCCGACCCGCGGGCCATCCTGTTGTGGTAGGACGTCCCGTGTCGTCATGGCCGGCGAGTGTAGACCCGGCCACCCTCGCGTCCCGTGACTCTAGCGCCGTGTCGCTCCTTTGCGAACATCACCAGGCAGGTCATGTCGAGCGAAAATCCTCGGATCAGGGACTGAAAGCCAGGGGTCAAGCGAAGCACGACACCACATGTGAGATAAGCTCGCGTCCATGAGCGAGGAGTACCTGCGTCGAATCGGTGGCCTGATCCGTGACTCCCGCAAACACCGCGGCTGGACGCAGGCCCAGCTGGCGGAGGTCCTCGGCACCAGCCAAAGCGCGATCAACCGAATCGAGCACGGGCAGCAGAACTTGAGCCTCGAGATGCTCGCGCGCATCGGTGACGCCCTGAACAGCGAGATCGTGTCCCTCGGCACCTCTGGTCCCATGCACCTCCGGGTCGTCGGCGGACGTGAGCTTTCCGGCAGCATCGACGTCAAGACCAGCAAGAACGCTGGCATCGCCCTGCTCTGCGCCTCACTGCTCAACAAGGGCCGGACCACGCTGCGCAAGGTCGCTCGCATCGAGGAGGTCAACCGGATCCTCGAGGTGCTCAACAGCATCGGTGTGCGGACGAGGTGGCTGAACGCCAGCAATGACTTGGAGATCGTCCCCCCTGCGCGGCTGGACCTCGACAACATGGACGTCGAGGCGGCGCGGCGGACGCGCACGATCCTCAACTTCCTCGGTCCACTCATGAACCTCGAGGACCGGTTCAAGATCCCTTACGCCGGAGGCTGTGACCTGGGCACCCGCACGGTGGAGCCCCACATGGTGGCGTTGCGCAAGCTCGGACTGGAGGTCAAGGCCACCGGCGGCTTCTACCACGCGGAGGTGGACCGCTCGGTCAAGGTGACCCGTCCCATCGTGCTGACCGAGCGCAGCGACATGGCCACGGAGAACGCCCTCATGGCGGCCGCACGCCGGGAGGGCACGACGGTCATTCGGAACGCCAGCCCCAACTACATGGTCCAAGACCTCTGCTTCTTCCTGACAAAGCTCGGCGTCGGCATCGAGGGAATCGGCACGACGACGCTGACCGTGCATGGCGTCCCCGACATCGACGTCGATGTCGACTACGCGCCGTCGGAGGACCCCATCGAGGCGATGAGCCTCATCGCCGCCGCGATCGTCACCGGGTCGCAGATCACCATTCGGCGCGCCCCGATCGAGTTCCTCGAGATCGAGCTGGCCGTCCTGGAGGAGATGGGGCTGGACTACGAGCGCGGCGAGGAGTACCTCGCCGCCAACGGTCACACCCGGCTGGTCGATCTCACGATCCGGCCCTCCCAACTGCGCGCGCCGATCGACAAGATCCACCCGATGCCCTTCCCGGGCCTCAACATCGACAACCTGCCGTTCTTCGCCGTGATCGCCGCCACGGCCCACGGCACGACTCTCATCCACGACTGGGTGTACGAGAACCGCGCGATCCATCTGGTCGAGCTCAACAAGCTGGGTGCGCGCGTCCGGCTCGCCGACCCGCACCGCATCTACGTCGAAGGGCCGACCCGGTGGTCGGGGACCGAGGTGATCTGTCCCCCGGCGCTGCGTCCCGCGGTGTGCATCCTGCTCGCCATGCTCGCCGCCAAGGGCACGTCCGTGCTCCGCAACGTCTACGTCATCAACCGTGGCTACGAGGACCTCGCCGAACGCCTCAACCTCCTCGGCGCCAAGATCGAGACCTTCCGCGACATCTGAGGACACAGCCGCCACGCCGCGGCAGGCGTGGCCCGGACCATCGGGGGGAGAAAGAAACCCATGCTGTCGAAGCAAGAGGCCGCGCAGCGGGTGCGTGCGGCGAAGGTGCGGAAGAACTTGACCTGGGCGCGGATCGCCGAGGCGGTTGGCGCCCCCGTGGCGTGGACGACGGCGGCCCTGCTCGGCCAACATCCGATGAGTGCCGAGCAGGCCCAGGCGGCCGTTGGGATCCTGGACTTGGACGAGGAGGTCGCCCAGGCTCTCCAGCTGCAGCCAACGCGGGGTGCCCTCGAGACCGCGATTCCCAGGGACCCGACGATGTACCGCTTCTACGAGGTGCTCCAGGTGTATGGGCCCACCATCAAGGAGCTCATCCACGAGCAGTTCGGCGACGGCATTATGAGCGCCATCAACTTCCGGCTGGACGTGGAGAAGGTCCCCCACCCCGAAGGTGACCGAGTCGTCGTCACCCTCAACGGCAAGTTCCTCCCGTACCAGTGGTGACCGGGTCACCGCCGGTGGCTGGCTTACGCGTGCGCGGACGGCGGCTGACCGGTGGTGGGCGGTCCGAGCGGTGAGGAGTCCCACGGGGGACAGACACGATCGTTTCCCTTTCCGGTGATCGCTGCGACACTGGATCGAGGTGTTCGCGGAGCGGCTCACCCGGAAGGGAGCGACACCGTGTCGTCGCGGTCCTCTCCCCCCACCGTCGGCCGTCGTCTCCGTCTACCGGAGTACGCCGACGAGGCCACCCGTGCGCTCTTCCGTGCGTTCGTGCGAGACGGACGTCTCGTCACGCTGCCGGCCAAGTCCGTCCGACGCGTCCAGCTCCTTGACCACGTGGCCCAGCTGTTCGAGCCCGGCCTGCGTTACACCGAGCCGGTGGTCACCAGGATCCTCTCGGCCGTCTACGACGACCACGCCACGCTTCGCCGGGCGCTGGTCGACCATGGCTTCCTCAGCCGCCACCACGGCGTCTACTGGCGAAGCGGCGGCACCGTCGACGTCTGAGACCGTCGAGGTCGCTGGACGCTCTCAGGACCACCCGCGACGTGGTGGAGACGCCCGTGGTAGCACAGTGGTACGCCATGGACATCAGCGAGGCACAGCGGCTCTGGGACGCCGCGCCTGGCTGGCTCAACACCGCCAGCGTCGGCCTTCCGCCTCGGCCCGCGTGGACCGCCCTCCAGACCGCGCTCGACGAGTGGCGACACGGCCGCTGCGACTGGGCGTCGTGGGACGAGTCCACGGCGACCGCTCGGGCGGCGTTCGCACAGCTGATCGGCGCCTCGCCAGACGACATCACGATCGGGAGCACGACCTCCGCCCTGATCGGCCTCGTGGCGGCCGCGCTCCCGCCGAAGGCCCGGGTCCTCGCCCCGCAGACCGAGTTCACCTCGAACCTGTTCCCCTGGCTGGTGCAAGCCAGCCGCGGCGTCGACGTCGACCTCGTCCCGGCGGGGCGCTTGGCGGAGGCGGTCTGTGAGGCTCCGCGAACAAGCCGACAGCCGACGGTCGTGGCGTTCAGCGCCGTGCAGTCGGCGACCGGTGAGGTCGCCGACTTCGACGCGGTGGTCGACGCGGCACGAGCGATCGGAGCCACGGTGGTCGTCGATGCTACCCAGGCGGTTGGCTGGCTGCCGCGTCGGTGGAGCCGAGCCGACGCCGTGGTGGTGTCCGCCTACAAGTGGCTGATGGCGCCGCGAGGGGCGGCGTTCGCGTACCTGGCTCCACACCTCCGGGAGCGGCTCACTCCCCTGGCCGCCGGGTGGTACGCCGGCCAAGACCCTCATGAGGCCTACTACGGACCCCCGCTTCGGTTGGCCACGAACGCGCGACGCTTCGACGTGTCGCCCGCGTGGTTCTGCTTCGTCGGGGCGGCTCCCGCCATGGAGCTGCTCCTTGACATCGGTGTCGAACAGGTGCACGCCCACAACGTGGGACTCGCCAACCGGTTCCGCGCCGGGCTCGGCCTCCCCGCCGGCGACTCCGCGATCGTCACGACCGCCATCCCCGACGCGGAGGCGCGGCTGGCACGAGCCGGAGTGCGGGCCGCGGTCCGCGCCGGCCGCGTCCGGCTGTCGTTCCACGTCTACACCACCGAGGCGGACGTCGACCGCGCGGTCGAGGCGCTCACCTGACGGCATTCCGACCCTGGGAAGCGCTCGACACGCAACCGCGGTCAGGGCGGGCAGCCGACGACGAGCCGCTATGCGGAGGGTGGCATGTCGAACGGGATGACGTCCCGCGCTGGCCACGGGGCGTCGGCGGGTCGCAGAGCGTCGTAACCGGCGCCGTTGCGCGCTGCCCACGCCGCGAGGCACCCCATGACAAGAGTCGGGTTGTGCAGCTCCCCCGCCAGGATGTTGGCGACGATGGACGACAGCGGCGCCCACGCCACGGGCATGTCAGCCTCCTCGTGGATGCCGTTGTGGCGCTCGTGCTCAGGAACCGCCTCCAACCCCCGGGCGAGGTAGATGCGGAGCGCCTCGGTCGTCATGCCGGGCGAGGTGAACCCGTCGACGAGCACCCGCCAGTCACGGGCACGGACGTGGCCCTCCTCATACAGCTCACGCTTCGCGGCGGCGAGGTAGTCCTCCCCAGCGACGTCGAGCAAGCCGGCGGGAGGCTCGTAGAGGCGATGCCCCACCGGATGGCGGTACTGGCGAACCAGCAGCACGTGCTCCCGCTCGTCGAGGGCGATGATGCCGACCGCTCCCGGGTGGACGACGACGTCCCGACGGAATCCGGTCTCGGCGTTCACCACCTCGTCGGTGCGGACTCCGATGACGCGCCCCGTCCGTAGCGCCCAGTGGGACGACCGGACCGGCCACCGCTCCGGTACGTCGCGAAGCGACTCCACTGGGACGACGTTCGAGGCGTCGGCCTTCGACAGACTGGACGACACCGTCCGGCCCTCTCTCCTCGCCTCGCCCGTCACTGACGAGCACCGGCCTGGATCCAGGTCCCCCCGACCTCAGCCGAGGTTGCCTCCGCCGCCGACGGCGTGCTGGTGACGGGGCTGTCCTCGTCCTGGTTGGCGAAGACCTCGTCCTGGTTGGTGAAGGTCATGGCGACCTCGTCCACCGGAAGCTGCATCTCCCGCTGACGGGCGAGGGCCGCCGCGACGAGACCCGCGAACAGCGGATGCGGCCGGATGGGCCGGGAACGCAGCTCCGGGTGCGCCTGCGTGGCGACGAAGTACGGGTGGACATCCCTGGGCAGCTCGACGAACTCCACCAAGCGACCGTCGGGCGAGGTCCCGGAGATCACCAGACCGGCCGCTTCCAGCTGGGCCCGGTAGGCGTTGCTGACCTCGTAGCGGTGACGGTGACGCTCCTCGACGTACGGCTCGTCGTAGAGCGCTCTGACGAGCGTGCCCTCCTTGAGCTTCGCCGGGTACAGACCCAGCCGCATCGTGCCGCCCAGGTCACCTGCTCCCCCGACGATCTCGCGCTGTTCCTCCATCGTGGAGACCACCGGGTGAGCGCAGCTCGGGTCGAACTCGGTGGAGTTCGCACCCTCCAGTCCCGCCACGTTCCGCGCGTACTCGATCACCATGCACTGCAGTCCCAGGCACAGGCCGAGCGTGGGAATCTGGTTCTCCCGCGCGTACCGGATCGCGCCGATCTTGCCTTCGACACCTCGGATCCCGAAGCCACCCGGGATGCAGACCGCGTCGACGTCGGCGAGCTGCTGCGCAGCGCCCTCAGGAGTGGCGCAGGCGTCCGAGGGAACCCAGCGAATGTCGACTTTGGTGTCGTGGTGGAAGCCACCCGCCCGGAGCGCCTCGGTGACCGAGAGGTAGGCGTCAGGCAGGTCGATGTACTTGCCGACCAACGCCACCGTGACCCGGTGGGTCGCGTGGTGCACTCGGCGCAGAAGCTCGTCCCACCTCGTCCAGTCGACGTCGCGGAACGGCAGGTTGAGCCGACGAACGACGTAGGCGTCAAGCCCTTGGGAGTGCAACACCTTGGGCAGGTCGTAGATGCTCGGGACGTCGGGGTTCTCGATGACCGCTTCCTCGTCGACGTCGCACATCAGCGAGATCTTGCGCTTGACGCTCGGAGGCAGCTCCCGGTTGCACCGGCAGACGATCGCGTCGGGCTGAATACCGATACTGCGAAGCGCGGCGACCGAGTGTTGGGTCGGTTTCGTCTTCAGCTCCCCGGACGGCCCCAGGTAGGGCACGAGCGAGACGTGGAGGAAGAACACGTTCTCGCGGCCGACGTCATGACGCACTTGGCGCACGGCCTCGAGGAAGGGCAGCGACTCGATGTCACCCACCGTGCCGCCGATCTCGGTGATCACCACGTCGACGTTCGGCCCGGCCATCGCCCGGATCCGCGCCTTGATCTCGTTGGTGATGTGCGGGATGACCTGGACGGTATCGCCGAGATACTCTCCGCGACGCTCCTTGGCGATCACGCTCGAGTAGATCTGCCCCGTCGTCACATTGGCGCTACGGCTGAGATCGACATCGAGAAAACGCTCGTAGTGCCCGATATCAAGATCGGTTTCTGCGCCGTCGTCGGTGACGAATACCTCCCCGTGCTGGAAAGGGTTCATTGTCCCCGGGTCGACGTTGAGGTAGGGGTCGAGCTTCTGCATCGTCACCCGGAGTCCGCGGGCCTTGAGCAGATTGCCCAGACTCGATGCGGTGAGACCCTTGCCGAGCGAGGAGGCGACGCCTCCAGTAACGAACACGTGCTTTGTCGAGGCGTTCAAAACGACTCCCCGTGGTCTGGTCGGTGGCCGGACACCAGGGCGGAATCCAGCAGGTCCACGGGCTTTCAGCCTATCAACGATCGGGCTCTCGCCACCCACGGCGCCGCGCCCCGTTTGTGGTGTCGACAGACGGTGTCGATACGGAACGGTTCGGGCACCGACCGTGACCTTGGACAGAACGGGAGGCACCAACCAGCCCGGTTCTGACCGAACGTTTCGACCCCTCAGACCGACGTGCCCGTGACCTCTCCGTAGACCCGGAGCATGTCGAGCGCGGTGTCCTCCTCCGTCGGCCACTCGGCGGCCCGCTTGGGCCCTTGCTCCCGCAGACGCGCGGCCACCTCGGGGTCCTCCAGGACCTCGACGAGGGCGGCGGCCAGGGCATCCGCGTCACCGGGCGGCACCAGCAACGCCGCGTCCCCCACGAGGTCCGGAATGCCACCTGTCTTGGTCGCGACCAACGGGACGCCCGCCCGCAGCGCCTCCTGGGCCACCGTCGACCGTGCCTCCCAGTCGCTGGGGATCACCACCGCGTCGGCGGCCAGCAGAAGCTCAGGAACGTCACCACGCCGGCCGGCGAGCAGCACCGGGAGCCGCTCCCGCCGAATCCGGGCGTTCAGCCTCTCCCGTTCCGGTCCTTCACCGGCGACCAGGATGAGCGGCGGCAGGGCGTCCCTCCGCATGAGCACCGCCGCGGCGTCGAGCAGCAGGTCGAACCGCTTGGCCGGCACCAGCGCGCCGAGCGCGAGCACCAGCGGCCTGCCAGCCACCCCCAGGGCCGTCCGTGCCTGGCTTCGGGTCCGTGTGGGAGACGGGAGCTCCGGAGCCGCGACGCGGACGATCCGAGCGTCGCGTGCCCCCAACGCGAAGGCTGCCTCCACGAGATCCGCGGCCGCGCCGAGGACGACGGAAGCACGCCTGACGATGACCGACGCCAACGCCCGCGACGCTCGCCCGCTCAGGCTCCGCGTCGGCAAGGGGTGATGCCAGGTCACCACGACAGGCGTCGACCTGGGCACCGCCAGGGCCGCCCGGGCGGCCACGTGGTCGTGGACGTGGAGCACGTCCGCGTCCGCCAGGCGACGCCGAAGGCGCCAGAGGTCTCTCAACGACGTGGGTTCGAGCGGGACGAACTCAGCGTGAGAGGAGAAGTCGAACCGGTCGTCCGTGGCCGCCGGACCAACGACCCGGACCGCGGCGCCCTCCTGCGACAGCCGGTACGCCAGGGAGCGGACATGGCGACCGACGCCACCCTCGCTCGGCCCCAGCACGAGCGTCACCCGCAGGTTGCTCACACGCCGCTCCCGTGGGAGGACCTAGCCTCGGCCGCCGGCGTCAGCGCCCCAGCACGTGGCCTGAGGCCACCGACGCGGCGTCCGGACGGCTGAACGACGGGAACAGCGCCACGGTGACCCACGAGCCCAGTGTCGCGAACGGCATCGACGGGACAAACGACCGACACGCGGCCAACCCGTCGGCTCGGCCCACCGCATTGGACAGCAGCTGAACGTCGACGCGACACCGAGGCCCGCCGCCGACGAAAGCCTTCGAAGGCTCGACCTACCCGGTCTGCTCGGAGCTCGACTGATCGCGTCCAGCCTGACCGGGGCCAACCTCTTCGGTACCCGACTCCCGCGGCTCCGGCCCGGGTGTCTCCTTCGGCGCGGCGCCATGGGTGTGTTCGACGGCGCCGTAGTGACCGACGCCACCGTGTTGCTGCTCCACGAGCGCCCACACCACCGCGACCTGGCCGCTGGTCAGGTCGGCGACGTCAACCGTGGAGACCTCCGCGCTCACCTGAGCGTTCGCGCGAAGGTCCGCCACCAGCCCCCGCGTGGACGCGCCGCCGCCGGCGACGACGACGCCGCGGCTGTTCTGGTCGAGGGCGCGAGCCAAAGCCAGCCATGCCTCGGTGGCCTCGTTCCCCTGACCCGGCCGCGCCGGCGCCACGACGACCGCGAGGTCAGCGGGCGAGAGCGTGGCGTCGGCCTGGAGAAGCCGCCCCTCCCGCAGGGCACCGATGATCATGGCAGCTGTCTTGTCCGGACGGGACGACCCCTCCGTCCCAGCAGAATCCGTCCCAGCGGAATCCGTCGCCGGTGCCTGCTCGCCGTCCGGTACCTGCTCGGGGCCAGGCGTCTCCTCCGGCGTCTGGCCGGGCTCAGGCGTCTGCTCAGAGTCCCGCGGTTCGTCCGTCGGACTGGAGTCCTCGCTTCGGGTGACGAGCGCACGGGCCGCGAGGGAGCCGGCGCGCTCGTAGGTGGAGGCGCCGTCGGCGACCCTCGCCGGGAGACGCTTGATCAGCTCGTCGAGAAACTGCCGCTGCGCGGGGTCGGCCCACCGCTCGCTCACCCGTACCGTGCCCGTCACAGTGCCGCCCGCAGCGGCCAGCATGCCCCGCACGTTCGTGACCGTCGCGTCGTCCGCGCCCGGGAGTGCCACCACGACGACGCGCTGCCCACTCAACCTCTCCTTGACCAGGCTTGGCGCGACGGCCGAGGCGAAGGCCTGGTGGTAGCGCGCCATGCGCTCCAGGCGCTCCACCTGCCGTCGCAGCGTCACCTGTTCGGCACCCATCTGGCGCAGTTCGGCTCGCAGATGCTCGTCGGCGTCACCTCGAAGCGGCCCGGCGCCCAGGGTGACCCCCACGGCCAGAGCGAAGAAGATCGACGCGAGCGAGGCGAGTACGACCCGAAAATCGATCACGTCACCACGTCCCGTATCCAGTCGAGAAGGTCGTTCCAGACCGCACTCACGCTCTCCAGCAGTCCCGAGCCGCCGGGCGTCGCGGCGACCGCCGCGCAGAAGGCCACCAACCCGGCCACCACGAGGAGAACGCTGGGCCAGACCTGGGGCCTGGGAGGGTGGTAGAGGCGGCTCACCCCCTTGGCGTCGACCAGCTTGGCGCCCACCCGCAACCGCGTCAGGAACGTGCTCGCCATACCCGACCGGCGGCGGTCGAGGAACTCCTCCAGCGACTGCGGCACCCCGACCGCGACGATGAGCTGGGCGCCCTTCGCGTCCGCGAGCAGCATGGCGACGTCCTCACTCGTTCCCGCCGCCACCACCACCTGAGCCCGCAGCCCGAGTCGTTCCAAGCGCTCGGCACCCGGCGCACGTCCCTCCCGGTCGGTGTGCACGATGAGCTCCGCGCCCGAGCGCAGCGCCATGTCGGAGACCGAGTCCATGTCGCCGAGGATGATGTCGGGTCGGTAGCGGGCTTCGAGGAGAGCGTCAGCGCCGCCATCGACACCGATGAGCACCGGACGGTACTCGCGGATGTAGGGACGCAGTGCCTGGAGATCCTCGCGGTACTGGTACCCGCGCACCACGATGAGGACGTGCCGACCCTCCAGGTCGGTGGCGAGGTCCGGGAAGCCCACCCCATCGAGCCACAGATTGCGGTCCCGCCGCAGGTACTCCATCGTGTTCGCGGCGAAGGCCTCCAACTGCGTCGACAAGCCCGCCCGAGCCTCCTGCGTCGCGCGGGCGACCGACTCAGCGGTCTGGACGACACCCGCGGCGATGGGCTCCTCGCCGCGGTAGAGCACTCCCCCGTCCAAGCGAACGGTGTCACCCTCGGCGACCCTGGCGAACACCTCCATGCCCACCTGGTCGACGAGCGGGATGCCCGCTTCCACGAGGATGCTGGGACCGAGGTTCGGGTAACGCCCGCTGATCGAGGGGGCGGCGTTCACGACCGCCACCACGCCAGCCTCCACGAGAGCCTCAGCGCTCACCCGGTCGAGGTCGAGGTGGTTGATGATGGCGATGTCGCCCGGGCGCAAGCGCTTGAGGAGGTTCTTGGTGCGGATGTCCAGCCTGGCGGCGCCGACGATCCCGGGCAGCGGCGCGGACCGGGCACGGCGCGAGAGCGGGAGTTTCATGACAGACCCGTATCATTGCAGGGCGGCGGCACGGACAATCACGGACATACCCGCCGTCGCTGTGTCGCACAACCCGCGAGGCGCCATCCTCGACTCGCGCCACCGGGCGTGACGAGAGTCGGGGCTCGTCGAGCTCACGCCATGGTCCGGCGTCGTCGCGCGGATGTCCGGCGGCCGCGTCGTGCCGCAGCCTCCCCCGCTCGCACGGCCGCCGCCGTCGCCAGCAGCTCCTCGGCGTGGGCACGAGCGCTCGCGGACCCCTCCAGCCCGGCGAGCATCCGGGCGAGTTCCTCGACCCGGCCGGCGTCGTCCAACCGCACCAGACCGCTCCGAGTCACCGACCCGTCGCTGCTCTTCTGGACGACATAGTGGCGGTCAGCGAACGCGGCGACCTGGGGAAGGTGGGTGACGACCACCACCTGGGCGGTCCGGGCCAACTGGGCGAGCCGGCGACCGATCTCGACGGCGGCTCGCCCGCCAACCCCGGCGTCGACCTCGTCGAAGACGAAGGTCGGGATGCGGTCGCTGCCCGCGACCACGACCTCCACCGCCAGCATGATCCGCGAGAGCTCGCCACCGGAGGCGCCACGGTGAATCGGACGAGCCGGCGCGCCCGGATGCGGGCTCAGCAGCCACTCCACGTCGTCGACGCCGTACGGCCCGAAGGCTAGGGAACGTCCCCCGATCGCGAGGCCTCCGTCTGGCTGCTCGGTCTGGGTGACAGCGGCGGTGAGCGTCGCGTGGGGCATCGCGAGGGCGGCGAGCTCCGCGGTGACCTCGGTGCCGAGGCGAGCGGCGGCCTCGACACGACCCGCGCTCACCTTCTCCGCGAGCTGGGCGAGGTCGCTCACGAGCTGTTCTCGCTCGGCCCGTAGCGCGGCGATGCGGTCGTCGGAGCCCTCGAGGGTCGCCAGACGCTCGGCCGCCTGCCTCGCCCACGCCAGGACCTCGTCGATGGTGTCGCCGTACTTGCGGGTGAGGTTGGCGAGCACCGCCCTCCGCTCCGTGACCGCGCGCAGCCGAGCCGGGTCGGTGTCCACGCTCGCGGCGTAGGACGCCAGGTCGGCGCCCGCGTCGGCCAGGATCGCCGCGGCCTCGGCGAGGCGCTCCGACACCGCCGCCAGAGCCGGGTCGTGGACGCCAGCCGCGTCGAGC
The DNA here is from genome assembly GCF_003386795.1 of Thermasporomyces composti. Taxonomy (NCBI): domain Bacteria; kingdom Bacillati; phylum Actinomycetota; class Actinomycetes; order Propionibacteriales; family Nocardioidaceae; genus Thermasporomyces; species Thermasporomyces composti. The sequence goes on along the minus strand of NZ_QTUC01000001.1, from coordinate 3,977,186 downwards.
ACCTTGCGGGCACGGGCGACCTGGGCGAAGGCGTCGACGGGTTCGACAGCTGGGTCTTCGGTGCCGACCAGGGCGGCGTGCGCCTCCTCGGCCGCGCTGCGAAGCGCATCCGCGTGGGCGAGCCGGGCCTCCTCCGCCGCCAGGGCCTCGTCCTCGCCGGGTTGCGGGTCAGCCGCGCTCACCTCACCCAGTCCGAACCGCAGCAGGTCCGCTTCCTGGGCGCGCTCGCGAGCACGCTCCACGAGCTCGGTCAGCTCCGCGTCGACCTCGCCGAGTCGCGCGTAGCGCTCCCGGTAGGCGGCGAGCGGCTCCCCCACCGCCGGACCCGCGTACCGGTCGAGGATCTCGCGCTGCCGCGCGGGTCGGAGCAGCCGAATCTGGTCAGACTGGCCGTGGATGGCGACGAGATCCTCCGCCAGCTCCGCGAGAAGACCGGCAGGCACGCCAGTGCCGCCCGCGTAGGCGCGCGAGCGCCCGTCTCGCGAGACGGTGCGCATGACGATGAGGGTGTCGTCGTCGAGCTCCGCGCCCGCCTCGGCAACCCGCTTCGCCACGCGTGAGGTCGGATCGACGCGGATCCGACCCTCGACGACCGCGCGGTCAGTTCCGGGACGGACCAGACCGGCGTCGGCGCGCCCGCCCATCAGCAGGGACAGGCCGCTGACGACCATCGTCTTGCCGGCCCCTGTCTCACCGGTGACGACGGTGAAGCCTGGGTCGAGCTCCAGCCCGGCATCCTCGATCACGCCGAGCCCTCGGATCCGAATCTCCTCCAGCATCGCTGGAACTTTACGGCGCGGCGTCGACGTCCGGAGGATTTCGCAGGTCAGCGGAGAGCTCGGGCTCACGACGTTCGCGACGGACCCGACCGCGCCAGCCGTGGACGGGCAGGTCGAACTTGCGCACCAGCCGGTCGGTGAACGGCGCCTGGTGGAAGCGAGCCAGTCGGACGGGCAGGTCGCCGCGGCGGATCTCGACACGCGATCCCGGTGGGACGCTCTCGGTGCGCCGGCCGTCGCACCAGAGAACGCCAGGGCCGGCGTTGTAGTGCTGGAGAAGCTCCACCGCGATCACCGACCTCGGGGAGACCACGAGCGGACGCGCGAACAGCGCATGCGCGCTCAGCGGAACCGCCAGGATCGCCTCCACCTCCGGCCAGACGATCGGACCGCCAGCTGAGAACGCGTACGCCGTCGAACCGGTCGGCGTCGACGCCACGATGCCGTCACCGCCCCACCGGGACAAGGGCCGACCGTCCACCTCGACGACGATCTCCAGCATGCGTTCTCGAGCGGACTTCTCCAGGCTGGCGTCGTTGAGCGCCCACTGCCGGGCGGTCACGACTCCGTCGAGCGTCACCGTCACGTCGAGCGTCATCCGCTCCTCGACCGCGTACCTGCGGTGGACGACGTGGTCGATGGTCGCGGCCAGGTCGTCGCGTTCGGACTCGGCCAGGAAGCCGACGTGACCGAGGTTGACGCCGAGGATCGGAGTCCGCGTCGTCCGAGCGACCTCGGCACTGCGCAGGATCGTGCCGTCCCCTCCGAGCACCATGACGATCTCGCAGCCGGCGGCGGCATCGCCTGATGCCTCGACGACCTCGGCGCTGGCGAGAGCCAGCTCGTCGGCCTCGGACCGGAGCACCCGCACGCGAATGCCGGCGTCGTGGAGACGATCCGCCGCGGCCCTGGCGAGGCTGACCGCCTCGGGACGCCCGGTGTGGACGACGAGGAGAACCGTGCGGTCCTGGTTCACGGTGACGTCTCCTTCGCGAAGACGCGGGCGAGCTCGATCTCGTCGAGTGGGGCCGCTCCCCGTCGCAGCCACAGGAAGTACTCCCGGTTGCCGGTCGGGCCGGGTAGCGGGCTGGCGACCACGCCAGCGACGCCGAGCCCGACCTCCGCGGCAGCGTGAGCGACCTTGCGAACCGCGTGCGCGCGCAGGGCGGCGTCACGAACCACCCCGTTGCGATCCAGACCGTCGCGCCCCACCTCGAACTGTGGTTTGACCAGCGGGACGAGGTCACCGTCGTCGACGATCAGCTGGCTCAGGGTCGGCAGCACGTGAGTGAGGGAGATGAAGGACAAGTCCGCGACGATGAGGTCGACCGGGCCGCCGATCCGTTCCACGGTGAGGTCACGGACGTGGGTTCGCTCGTGGACCTCGACCGCTGGGTGGGCGCGGAGCGAGGGTGCGAGCTGGTCGTGACCGACGTCGACGGCGACCACCGTCGACGCGCCCGCCCGGAGCAGGACGTCGGTGAAGCCGCCCGTCGAGGCGCCCGCGTCCAGGCACCGCCGACCGGTGACCCGCAGGCCCTGTGGCTGGAAGGCGGCGAGGGCGCCCGCGAGCTTGTGGCCGCCACGAGAGACGTACTCGACGGCGTCCTGGTCGACCGTCACCACGACGTCGGCGGGAACCGGCATAGCCGCCTTGACGGCTCGGCGCTGGCCGACCCGCACTCGACCTGCCTGGATCAGCTCGACCGCGTGGGAACGGGAGCGGGCCAAGCCTCGGCGCACCAATGCCACGTCCAGCCGAGCGGCTCGCTCACGACCTTCCGGTCGCCTGGTCACTGGACTCTCCCGCCTCCAGCAGGACGTCGTGGAGGCGCCGGTGGATGTCCTCGTAGATGCTGACGTGCTGGATCGGAGGCCGTCCGTCGAGCTCCTCCAGGCGATCCAGAACCACGTCGATCTCGGGTCGCCCGGTCGGTTCATACGACGTCCGCGCGACCTCCGGCGTCTCGTGGCTCATGGTTCCACCTCCGCACCTCGTACGTCGGCGAGCTCCTACCCGCTCGACGAACCTACGACCCGCCGCGTCAGCCGACCGCGGCGCCCCCGCGGCGAAGGCGCTCGAGCGCCTCGTCGGCGTCGACAGGCTGGGGCACGCTCCAGACCGCCGCCAGGAGCGCACGAGCCCCGTCGAGCGGGTCGCCCTCCCCCGTGAGGACAGCACGACGCGCACCGTCGTGACCGGGCCGCACGTCCACCGCCCATCCACCGCAGCTCGCGTGCCCGGGCCGCACCACCGGGCGCGGGTGGGCGACGAACATGCCGCCGAGATCGGCGGCGATGTACGTCGGTCGGCGCGCGGGGGGCGCGGTCAGCAGGTCACGCAGTCGAGTCACCCCGGTGAGCACCAGCAGGCTCGGCAGCCCGGCCGCGTGGGCACCTTCGATGTCGGTGTCGAGGCGGTCACCGACGACGAGCGGACGCCGGCCGCCGGTGCGCGTGAGCGCCTCGGTGAACAGCGTCGGACCCGGTTTGCCAGCGACCACCGGATCGCGTCCGGTCGCCAGCCGGATCACCTCGACGAGCGCGCCATTGCCCGGCGCCAGTCCGCCGTCGGTGGGAAGGGTCACGTCGACGTTGGAGGCCACCCAGGGAATGCCGGCCGCGACGGCGTACGCGCCCTCCGCCAGCTGCCGCCAGCCGACATCCGGATGGAAGCCCTGCACGACCGCGGACGGCCGCTCCGACGCTGAGAAGACCGGGACGAGACCGCGCTCCCGCAACGCCGCGACGAGCCCATCACCGCCCACGACGAGCACTCGAGCGCCCGGCGGGACACGCTCAGCGACCAGGCCGGCCGCCGCCTGGGCGGCGGTGACCACGTCCTCCGCGGTCGCCGGCACGCCGACACCGGTCAAGTGCGCGGCCACCGCCTCCGGCGTGCGGGACGCGTTGTTGGTGAGGAACATCACCCGCATCCCCCTCGACCGCGCCTGATCCAGTGCGGCGGGCGCACCCGGCACCGCGTGGGCACCGATGTAGACCACACCATCCAGGTCGAACAGGCCGGTGTCGTAGAGGTCGACCAGCGGACGCGGCGCCTCGCTCAGTGGCTGGAGTCCCAGGGGCCGGCCGGTGGGAAGGGTATGGCTCACTCCATCTCCTCGCGTGCCCGCAAGGTCGCACGTACCTGACGGAGAGCGTTCGCGTAGTGCTTCGAGGACGGACGCATGGCCACGGCCATCGCCAGGTGAGGCGCCGCCTCCCGGTGCTGGCCGATCCTGCTCAACGCGAGACCGAGACCGAAGTGGGCGTAGTCGTCGGCGGGGTTGTCCGCGACCAGGCTCTCGAACGTCCGGGCGGAGTCGGAGTACTGCCGCGAGTTGAACTGCGCCCGAGCCAACGCCTCGCGGATCGCCTTCGAACCGGGCTCGACGGCGTGCGCGTGGCCGAGCACCTGCGCCGCCGCGGCCGCGTCTCCGGACGCGAGCAGATCGAGGCCTCGCCGATACCAGTCGTAGACCTCTCCTGCGGGCCTACCGGCTTGCTCCATGGCCACGCCTCCTCTCCGACGCCAATGCCGATCGATTCGCCGGGCGCCGCCAGCCAGCACCTACCATGGCCCAGCGTGACTGATGCCGCGCGTCGCAGGCGCCCCCTGACCTTCGAACCCTTCCGCGGCCTGCGGTATGCGCCAGAGCGGGTCGAGGACCTCGCCGCGGTGACGGCGCCGCCGTACGACACCCTCGACCGAGCCGGCGTCGCCGCCTTGCGAGCGACCGACCCGCACAACATCGTCCGAATCATTCTTCCACGGGCCACCAAACCCACTCGGCGGCCAGAACGGGCAGCCGCGCATGACGCCGGGTACGACGAGGCACGTGACCTCCTCGCCCGGTGGCGCGGCGACGGCGTGCTGGTCGTCGACCCCGAGCCGGCCCTCTACGTCTACGAGCAGGTCGACGGTCGACCTGAGAACCGCGGGTCGCCGGCCGGCGTGCTCCGCGGACTCATCGGCGCCGTGGAACTACGCGATCCGGACGAGCGGGTCGTCCTCCCCCACGAGGACGTCCTTCCCGGGCCGGTCCAGGACCGCCTGGCTCTCATGCGCGTCACGAGAGCCAACCTCGAACCGATCCTGCTCGTCTACCAGGGCGGCGGCACGACCACCGAGATCGTGGAGGCGGTGAGCGCCACGCCACCGATGGTCGAAGCACACGGGCCGGACGGCACCAGCTACCGGCTGTGGCGGATCAGCGACCCACAGCGCCTGGCGACCATCGCGCAAGACCTGGCTCCACGGCAGTCGCTCATCGCCGACGGCCACCACCGCTACGCCGCCTATCTCCGGCTCCGAGAGGAGATGCACGCCGCGGGAGCCGGAAACGGGCCGTGGGACGCCGGACTCGCTCTCCTCGTCGACCAACGCGCGCATCCCCTGGGGATTGCGGCGATCCATCGCACCGTCACCGGCCGCACCCTGCGTGACGTGGTCGACGCCGCGTCCGGGGTCTTCCAGGTCGAGATGTTCGGTGCCGATGGCGCGGCGGCCCGGAAGGCTCTCGCCGGGTGCGCCGGAGTTGCCCACGCTCTCATCGCGACTGATGGGAGCCAGTGGGTACTCCTCCGGCTCCCGCACGACCGAGCGGCCGCGTTCCAGAGCACGCTCCTTGCGTCACGCCCCCTTCTCGATACCGACGTCCTCCACGGGCTCCTCCTGGGCGGCCCCCTCCGGGTTGCTGAGGAAGCGATCAGCTACGTCCACGACGAGCGGGCCGTCATCGACGCGGTGCGTGACGGCGGCGGTGTGGCGTTCGTGCTCAACCCCGTCGACGTGGCCACCGTGTGGACGGTGGCCGGCGAGGGCGGACGAATGCCACGCAAGTCGACCTCGTTCGGGCCCAAGCCGCGCACGGGTTTCGTCATGCGGGCCTTCGACGACCAGACGACGCGGTCTCCCGGTCCGAACCGGCCGGCGTGGGGGTGAAGGTCGCGCCCGGTCGTCATCTCCCCCAACCGAACGCACGTCACCGACCGCCGACCTGGACTGACCGCTGCGCACCGATCCTCAGCGTTGTGGATCGAGCTCCCCCGCCCTGGCGTCAGGACACATCCATCTCCGAGACCAGAGCCGCGTAACGCTCCTCCGCATCGGTCTCACCCTCGAGGTCGGCTTCAGCGGCTCGCGCGAACCAGCTCGCCGCCTCCTTGCGCCGCCCCAGCTGAGTGAGCGTGTCGGCGTACGCGTAGCGAAGGCGCGCGATCGCTGGGTGGGCGCTCCTCATGCGCAGCTCGGGAACGTCCAAGACGGTGAGCGCGGCCGCGAGCTGCCCCAGGTCGCGCCGGGCGCCCGCCTCGACGATGAGCAGTTCGATCCGCGTGGCCAGGTCGAGCGTGGCGCGGTCGACGCTTGCGACGAGGTCGAGCGCACGCTCGGGACGCCCCAGCCCTCGCTCACAGTCCGCCATGACCGGCACGTACTCGACCGAGCCTGTCATCCGTCGTGCCGCCCGTAGCTCGGCGAGTGCGAGGTCATACCGTCCAGCCTGGTACGCGGCAAGGCCGCAGGCTTCCCGGACCACACCCAGCCGGGGGGCCGCTCGGCGGGCTGCCTGCGCGTGCTCCAGCGCGAGCTCGGGGTCGTCCTCGAGCAGCTGGCCCGCGGCGACGAGGTGACGTGCCACCCGTACCGCAGTGGGCTTGGCGAGCGTGCCGAGCTCGCGCCGCACGGCTGGATCGAGCTCGTGACCGGTGATCTCCTCCGGTACATCTGGCTCCGGCGTCCCGTGCGCTCGCTCCCCCAACGGCCGGGTGGTCTCTCGACCGGAGTCTCGGGTGGGCCGGGGTCGACGGCGCCCGTCCCGGGGCCGGGATGGATGGCGAGCCCTATCCCGCTTGGGCCGGCTTCGCCCTCGCCACGGCTGACCCTGCCTGCCGTCGCTCTCGCCTCCAGCGTGCCCCGCGTTCTCGCTCATCGTGTCCCTTCCGGCCGGTCCCGCTGTAAACCTAGCCACGTCCCTGAGCGAGCTCCCACCCGGGCGTCCAACCGCGGAAGGGCGCATCCCTGCCAAACACCCCCGAGACGGACAGGCCCAACACCCGCCCTGGAACGGAAAAAAGACGCCCTCCCGGAAACGCGGAGTCGAGCGAGAGTCCGGACAAGAAAAAGCGAGGTGCGGGAGAACCACTCGGTGGTGGCCTTCTCCCACACCTCGCTTCACGTGTTGTGGTTGTCCGGCAGTGTCCTACTCTCCCACAGGGCCTCCCCTGCAGTACCATCGGCGCTGGAGGGCTTAACTTCCGGGTTCGGAATGGGACCGGGTGTTTCCCCTCCGCTATGACCACCGAGACAACCCACACCCTTCAAAAACCTAGGAAATGCTCACGGTCCCGGGTGGGCTCGTTGTTCTGTTGTCACAACCCGAGCCGCCCACCCCTAACCCTGGGGGGTGTGTGCGGGGGTGGTGGCTTGTGTTTCCAGAACCGCACAGTGGAATACGAGCATACGTGTGTTAGAGGACAAGCCCTCGGCCTATTAGTACCAGTCAGCTTCACGAGTCGCTAGTCCTCGCTTCCACTTCTGGCCTATCAACCCAGTAGTCTGCTGGGGGCCTTACCCGGTTGACCCGGTGGGAGACCTCATCTTGAAGCGTGCTTCCCGCTTAGATGCCTTCAGCGGTTATCACTTCCGAACGTGGCTAACCAGCCGTGCCCCTGGCGGGACAACTGGCACACCAGAGGTTCGTCCGTCCCGGTCCTCTCGTACTAGGGACAGCCCTTCTCAAGTCTCCTACGCGCGCAGCGGATAGGGACCGAACTGTCTCACGACGTTCTAAACCCAGCTCGCGTACCGCTTTAATGGGCGAACAGCCCAACCCTTGGGACCTGCTCCGGCCCCAGGATGCGACGAGCCGACATCGAGGTGCCAAACCATGCCGTCGATATGGACTCTTGGGCAAGATCAGCCTGTTATCCCCGGGGTACCTTTTATCCGTTGAGTCACGGCGCTTCCACATGCCACCGCGAGATCACTAGTCCCGACTTTCGTCCCTGCTCGACCCGCCGGTCTCACAGTCAAGCTCCCTTGTGCACTTACACTCAACACCTGATTGCCAACCAGGCTGAGGGAACCTTTGGGCGCCTCCGTTACCTTTTAGGAGGCAACCGCCCCAGTTAAACTACCCGCCAGGCACTGTCCCTGATCCGGATAACGGACCGAGGTTAGACAGCCAGTACGACCAGAGTGGTATTTCAACGGCGACTCCACCTGAACTGGCGTCCAGGCTTCACAGTCTCCCACCTATCCTACACAAGCCGAACCGACCGCCAATACCAAGCTGTAGTAAAGGTCCCGGGGTCTTTCCGTCCTGCTGCGCGTAACGAGCATCTTTACTCGTAGTGCAATTTCGCCGGGTCCGTGGTTGAGACAGCGCCCAAGTCGTTACGCCATTCGTGCAGGTCGGAACTTACCCGACAAGGAATTTCGCTACCTTAGGATGGTTATAGTTACCACCGCCGTTTACTGGCGCTTAAGTTCAGAGCTTCGCCAACCCCGAAGGGTCAGCTAACTCGTCCCCTTAACGTTCCAGCACCGGGCAGGCGTCAGTCCGTATACATCGTCTTGCGACTTCGCACGGACCTGTGTTTTTAGTAAACAGTCGCTTGGGCCTGGTCTCTGCGACCTTCACCGCTCAGGAAGCAAGTTCCGTCACGGATCCGGCCCCCCTTCTCCCGAAGTTACGGGGGCAATTTGCCGAGTTCCTTAACCACGGTTCGCCCGATCGCCTTGGTATTCTCTACCTGACCACCTGTGTCGGTTTCGGGTACGGGCGGCCTTGCCACTCGCTAGAGGTTTTTCTCGGCAGCATGGGATCACTCACTTCGCCTCAATCGGCTCGGCATCAGGTCTCAGGCTTGTATGAGGCGCGGATTTGCCTACGCCTCGCCCTACACCCTTGCCCGCGGTTCAGCCCGAAAGGGCCTACCATCGCCGCGTAGAGCTACCCTTCTGCGTCACCCCATCGCTTGCCTACTACCGGATCGGGTCACGCGCGGACACCCACCACCAGTCCCGAAGGACCAGCGCGGGGCCGGGCGCTTAGCATCACCGGATTCGACATGGGCGCGGCAAGACCGGTACGGGAATATCAACCCGTTGTCCATCGACTACGCCTGTCGGCCTCGCCTTAGGTCCCGACTTACCCAGGGCGGATTAGCCTGGCCCTGGAACCCTTGGTCATCCGGCGGAGGGGTTTCTCACCCCTCTTTCGCTACTCATGCCTGCATTCTCACTCGTGTGGCATCCACGGCTGGGTCACCCCGCCGCTTCACACGCCACACGACGCTCCCCTACCCATCCGCACACCCAACCCCGAAGGGCCAGGTTCACGTGCGAATGCCACAGCTTCGGCGGTCCGCTTGAGCCCCGCTACATTGTCGGCGCAGAATCACTCGACCAGTGAGCTATTACGCACTCTTTAAAGGATGGCTGCTTCTAAGCCAACCTCCTGGCTGTCTAAGCAACTCCACATCCTTTTCCACTTAGCGGACGCTTAGGGGCCTTAGCTGGTGGTCCGGGCTGTTTCCCTCTCGACTACGAAGCTTATCCCCCGTAGTCTCACTGCCACGCTCTCACCTACCGGCATTCGGAGTTTGGCTGACTTCGGTAAGCTTGTGGGCCCCCTAGGCCATCCAGTGCTCTACCTCCGGCAGGAAACACGTGACGCTGCACCAAAATGCATTTCGGGGAGAACCAGCTATCACGGAGTTTGATTGGCCTTTCACCCCTACCCACAGGTCATCCCCCGGCTTTTCAACGCCGGTGGGTTCGGGCCTCCACGCGGTCTTACCCGCGCTTCACCCTGCCCATGGGTAGATCACCCCGCTTCGGGTCTAGGACATGCGACTCAACGCCCTCTTCAGACTCGCTTTCGCTACGGCTCCCCCTCACGGGTTAACCTCGCCACATGCCGCTAACTCGCAGGCTCATTCTTCAAAAGGCACGCCGTCACAGCCAACCCCCACAAGGAGAGCCAGCCGCTCCGACGGTTTGTAGGCACCCGGTTTCAGGAACTATTTCACTCCCCTCCCGGGGTACTTTTCACCTTTCCCTCACGGTACTGGTTCACTATCGGTCACCAGAGAGTATTTAGGCTTAGCGGGTGGTCCCGCCAGATTCACACGGGATTTCCGGGGTCCCGTGCTACTTGGGGACACGTCCGGGAGCCGCTGCCTTACGTCTACGGGGGTGTCACCCTCTCCGCCAGGCCTTTCCAGACCTTTCGACTTCAGCAACGGTTTCTCACTCCCTGCCGGGTTGGCAGCCCCAGCTGGACGGCCCCACAACCCCGCACAGGCAACGCCTGCCAGCTTTACCACCTGCACGGTTTAGCCTCTTCCGCTTTCGCTCACCACTACTCACGGAATCACGGTTGTTTTCTCTTCCTGCGGGTACTGAGATGTTTCACTTCCCCGCGTTCCCTCCGAACGCCCTATGTGTTCAGGCGCCGGTGACTGGGCATGACCCCAGCCGGGTTTCCCCATTCGGACATCCCCGGATCAACGCTCGGTTGCCAGCTCCCCGGGGCTTATCGCAGGCTCCCACGTCCTTCATCGGCTTCTGGTGCCAAGGCATCCACCGAGTGCCCTTACTAACTTGTCCTCGGCGATCACGATGCTCGCATCCACTGTGCAGTTCTCAAAACACAAGCGGAAACCACCCCACCCGCCACCACACAACCACCACCAACAGCGGCAATGGTCGCGCGGCAACCAGAGCGGCCCGCAGAACCAAACCCCACACGTGGGCTTGATCCCTCAGGACCCAACAGCGTGCCACGACACCCAACCAGCCCAGCGCCACCCGTTCCACACCCCACACACAGCAGGGCAGTACTAGGACATGACACCAAACCAGCCGAGCGCCTTCAGCCGACGTTCCACACCATCGAGCACCACCCCACCCACAACCAGGCAGGGCGAGCCCCAACCCCCACACCAAACACAGGGGCGGGACAACTGCTCCTTAGAAAGGAGGTGATCCAGCCGCACCTTCCGGTACGGCTACCTTGTTACGACTTAGTCCTAATCGCCAGCCCCACCTTCGACGGCTCCCTCCCCAAAAAGGGGTTGGGTCACCGGCTTCGGGTGTTGCCGACTTTCATGACTTGACGGGCGGTGTGTACAAGGCCCGGGAACGTATTCACCGCGGCGTTGCTGATCCGCGATTACTAGCGACTCCGACTTCACGGGGTCGAGTTGCAGACCCCGATCCGAACTGAGGCCGGCTTTTTGGGATTCGCTCCACCTCACGGTTTAGCAGCCCATTGTACCGGCCATTGTAGCATGTTTGCAGCCCTGGGCATAAGGGGCATGATGACTTGACCTCATCCCCACCTTCCTCCGAGTTGACCCCGGCAGTCTCCTATGAGTACCCGGCATTACCCGCTGGCAACATAGGACGGGGGTTGCGCTCGTTGCGGGACTTAACCCAACATCTCACGACACGAGCTGACGACAGCCATGCACCACCTGTGCAGGGCCCCGAAGGACACCGTATCTCTACGGCTTTTCCCTGCATGTCAAGCCCAGGTAAGGTTCTTCGCGTTGCCTCGAATTAAGCAACATGCTCCGCCGCTTGTGCGGGCCCCCGTCAATTCCTTTGAGTTTTAGCCTTGCGGCCGTACTCCCCAGGCGGGGCGCTTAATGCGTTAGCTACGGCACGGAGGACGTGGAAAATCCCCCACACCTAGCGCCCAACGTTTACGGCGTGGACTACCAGGGTATCTAATCCTGTTCGCTCCCCACGCTTTCGCTCCTCAGCGTCAGGTAAGGCCCAGAGAGCCGCCTTCGCCACCGGTGTTCCTCCTGATATCTGCGCATTCCACCGCTACACCAGGAATTCCACTCTCCCCTGCCTACCTCTAGTGTGCCCGTATCGAAAGCAGGTCCGGAGTTAAGCTCCGGATTTTCACTTTCGACGTGACACACCGCCTACGAGCCCTTTACGCCCAATAATTCCGGACAACGCTCGCGCCCTACGTATTACCGCGGCTGCTGGCACGTAGTTGGCCGGCGCTTCTTCTGCGGGTACCGTCACTCTCGCTTCGTCCCCGCTGAAAGAGGTTTACAACCCGAAGGCCGTCATCCCTCACGCGGCGTTGCTGCGTCAGGCTTTCGCCCATTGCGCAAGATTCCCCACTGCTGCCTCCCGTAGGAGTCTGGGCCGTGTCTCAGTCCCAGTGTGGCCGGTCGCCCTCTCAGGCCGGCTACCCGTCACAGCCTTGGTAGGCCATTACCCCACCAACAAGCTGATAGGCCGCGAGCCCATCCCTAGCCGGTCAAAGACCTTTCCACCCCCACCCATGCGGGCAGAAGTCATATCCGGTATTAGACCCAGTTTCCCAGGCTTATCCCAGAGCTAGGGGCAGGTTACTCACGTGTTACTCACCCGTTCGCCGCTCGAGTACCCCCGAAGGGGCCTTTCCGCACGACTTGCATGTGTTAAGCACGCCGCCAGCGTTCGTCCTGAGCCAGGATCAAACTCTCCGTCCAAAAACCAACAGACCACCACCCACCACAAAGGCAGGCAGCAGCCCAAGACAGAAAGCCCTAACGATCCCAGCAGGCAAACAACCCCAACACAGGGTCATCCACCCAAAGGAACCACCACAACACCACAACCCCACACGAGGCCGCGGCGCTGCGAGGGCCAAAAACTACACATCGGCTAACAGGCACGCTGTTGAGTTCTCAAGAATCAAACCCACACCCCCAGGCAACCACCACACACAGCAGCCACCCAGAAGCAGGGCCAACCACCAACACTACCCACCCCACCCAACCACGTCAATCAGCCACCGAGCTGGTTGACACGGTTGCAGTGGAGCTTCGTCCCGACGCTTGACGCAAGCCAGCCAGATCGGCTGATCACGTCGGGATTCGTCCGCCGGCCGCCTCGCGGCGTCCCGCATCGGACGGCTTCAACCATACCGGACCCGTTCCAGTCCGGACGAACCGGGGGTGGGTCCGGCTCCCGCCCCCGCCCCATGAGGGCGGAGTCACCCGCACACCACGGAGGCGGGGCCGCCGCGGTCGGTGGCGCCGTGCGCCCGCCGCCCGAGGCGACTTGGGACCATACGCACGGCGCCTGCCGGAGTCAAGCCCGCGCGGCTGGTGGGCCCCGCGTCCGTGGCGCCCGGCACCGAAGGCGTCCTCAGGACCGTCATCGGCACCGTCGTGACGGCGCCGTCTCGAGGGACGCCGACGGGCGCCGCCTCGGCCCCGCGACAGCCCTCGCCCCCGAGGGTCTCCGCCCTCCCCTGACGGGCTCGCTTCCCGCTCAGACGATCTCGACACCGGCCACGTGTCGGCGCCCGCGACGCAGGACGAGGAAGCGGTTGTGGAGCAGGTCAGCCGACGTCGGCACCGCCTCGACATCGGTGACCCGGACGTTGTTGAGGCTGATCCCACCCTCCTGGATGGCCCGCCGGGCAGCCGACTTGCTCGGCGTCAGCCCCACGCTCGTCAGCAGGTCCACCACGGGAGGCAACCCGTCACCGGCAGGCACCTGGATGTGGGGCGCCTCGTGCAGCGCGGCGGCGAGCGTGCGCTCGTCGATGTCCCGCAGCTCGGCGCGGCCGAACAACGCCCGCGACGCCGCTACCACCCGCGCGCACTCGTCCGCGCCGTGGACCAGCGTGGTGAGCTCCTCCGCGAGCGCCCGCTGCGCCTCGCGGGCAGCGGGTCGCTCGGCCGTCGCCTTCTCCAGCTCCTCGATCTCTTCCCGGGAGCGGAAGCTGAACGCGCGGAGGTAGGTGCCCACGTCCGCGTCCGGGACGTTGTACAGGTACTGGTAGAAGGCGTACGGCGAGGTCAGCTCGGCCGACAAGTACACCGCGCCGCCCTCGGTCTTCCCCAGTTTGCGCCCCTCGGCGTCGGTCAGCAGAGGGGTGGCCAGACCGTGCACCGTCGCACCCGTGACCCGACGGATGAGCTCGATGCCACCGGTGATGTTGCCCCACTGGTCGGAGCCGCCGATCTGGAGCACACAGCCGTACCGGCGGTAGAGCTCGAGGTAGTCGTAGGCCTGCAGGATCTGGTAGCTGAACTCGGTGTAACCGATACCGATCTCGGAGTTCAGCCGGGCGCTGACCGCCTCCTTCTGGATCATCTTGTTGACCCGGAAGTGCCGCCCGATGTCACGCAGGAACTCCAACGCGCTGAGCGGCGCGGTCCAGTCCAGGTTGTTGACGACGATCGCGCTGTTCTTCCCCTCGAACGACACGAAGGGGCGGACCTGCTCCTTGATCTTCTCGACCCAGCCCGCCACCACCTCGGGGTCGCGCAACGTGCGCTCGGCGTCCGGCTTCGGATCGCCGATGAGCCCGGTCGAACCACCCACCAGGATGATGGGCCGGTGGCCGGCGAGCTGGAGCCGGCGTGCGGTCACCAAGAGCACGAGGTTGCCGAGCTGCAGACTCGGGGCGGACGGGTCGAACCCGGCGTAATAGGTGATCGATCCGGAGGTGAGCGCGGATCGGAGGGCGGCCTCGTCCGTGGAGTGGGCGACCATGCCCCGCCAGTGCAACTCGTCCAGGATGTCGATCACCACAGGTTCCTTCCCATGACATCGGCGGCCGACCGGGACAGTCCAGCCGGTCAGCCAGCGGATCCTTCCCCAAGAGTGCCCGAGCCGCCATCGGATCTCGAAACCGGACCAGCCTCGGTCGAGGAGGCCTTCCTCGAGGAAGCCCGTCGTCGTGGGGTGTACGGCCGGTAGGGCGAGACGGTTGGCTCGCCGTCGATCCAGAATCGCCACGGCCGATCCGCGCCATTGGCGAGTCCTACCCGCGGCCCGCGCATGATGCGGGAGCGAGGTGGCCGCGTCCCAAGCCGCAGCCGCAGAGGAGACGCGGGATCACACGCGTCGAGCCCGTTGCAGCTTCGGTCGGCGGCGAGCGCCTGGGCCAGCCGGGCCGGTCCGCGGGCGAGGTCACGCAGCGACCGAGCGGTGGGACGACGAGCCCGGGCGAGCTCCACGCCAGCGATGACTTCGCCGGCGCGCAGGAGCACCGCACTCGCTCGGCCTTCGACCCCACAGACGAGGTTCATGCACCAGTGCATGCCGTAGGTGAAGTAGACGTAGACGTGCCCCGGTGGGCCGAACATGACCTCGTTCCGAGGCGTCCGTCCCCGGTAGGCGTGGGAGCCGGGGTCGCTCTCGCCGTCATACGCCTCGACCTCGGTGAGGCGGACGGCGACGATTCCCTCCGGCGTCTCGCGTTCGATGATCTGACCGAGCAGGAGCGGCGCGGCCTCGAGCACCGGCCGGTCGAGGAGCTCCCGAGGGTCGGTCATCGCGCGCTGGCCCACTCCTGGTCCTCCCGGACTCGCTCGCGGAGGGCCCGCAGCTGCTCCCGGACCCGCTCCGGCGCGGTGCCGCCCAGCGCTGACCGCGAGGCCAGGGCTCCCGAGACCGAGAGCACGGCGCGTACCTCCGGAGAGAGGTGCGGGGAGATCGCCCGAAGGTCATCGTCCGAGAGCTCGGCAAGGTCGATCCCGCGCTTCTCGCACTCCTGGACGCAGACGCCGGCGATCTCGTGCGCCTCGCGGAACGGCACCCCCCGCCGGACGAGCCACTCCGCGACGTCGGTCGCGAGGGCGAAGCCCAACGGTGCGGCGGCCGCCATGCGCTCGACGTCGAAGGTGCTGGTCGCCACCATCCCTGTCAAGGCGGGCAGGACGAGGCGGAGCTGTTCCACCGCGTCGAAGACAGGCTCCTTGTCTTCCTGCAGATCGCGGTTGTAGGCGAACGGCAGTCCTTTCAACGTGGCGAGCAGACCCGTCAAGTGCCCGATGAGCCGCCCCGCCTTGCCGCGCACCAACTCCGCCACGTCGGGGTTCTTCTTCTGCGGCATGATCGAGGAGCCGGTGGCGTAGGCGTCATCCAGCCGCACCCAGCCGAACTCCGTCGACGCCCACAGGCAGTACTCCTCCCCCAGCCGGGACAGGTGCACGCCGAGCATCGCCGCGCAGAACAGGAACTCGGCCACGAAGTCCCGGTCGGACACCGCATCGATCGAGTTGGCCGCGGCCCGGTCGAACCCGAGCTCCACGGCCACCGCCTCCGGGTCGAGCGGCAGCGACGACCCCGCCAGCGCTCCGGCGCCGAGCGGCGAGACGGCGGCGCGGGCGTCCCAGTCGCGAAACCGGTCGAGGTCACGGGCCAGGGCGTGGACGTGCTTGGCCAGCTCGTGGCCGAACGACACCGGCTGGGCGTGCTGGAGGTGGGTGAACCCCGGCGCCGGGGTGTCGACGTGGCGTTCGGCTTGGTCGAGCAACGCCAGCTGCAACGCGACGACGTCGGCGGCGATCCCGCGGGCTTGGTCGCGCAGGTAAAGACGGAAGTCGGTGGCCACCTGGTCGTTGCGGCTACGGCCGGCGCGCAGCTTGCCACCGAGCGGGCCGAGCCTGGCCAGCAGCTCACGCTCGACGGCGGTGTGGACGTCCTCGTCCTCCGGCGCGGGCACGACCTCGCCCGCGACGACCGCCCGCGCGAGCTCCTCCAGGGCCTGCTCGACGCGGGCCAGCTCGTCGTCGGTGAGCAGACCGGCGCGGTGGAGCACCCGCGCGTGCGCGCCGGTCTGCCTGATGTCGTACGGCGCCAATCGCCAGTCGAACTGCACTGACCTCGACAACGCCGCCACGGCCTCAGCCGGGCCGCTGGCGAAGCGACCACCCCACAGGCGGGTCGCCGGCTGCTGCTCGTCGCTCACCCTGGTCCTTCCGTCGCGTCGACCACTGTCGTCCGGCTGCGCCGTTCCCTCGCCCGCGCCAAGGGTCAGGCCCGCAGGTCACGCTTGGCGGCGATCTTGCTGGGCAAGCCCCACAGCTCGACGAAGCCACGCGCCAGGGACTGGTCGAACGCGTCGCCCTCGTCGTACGTGGCGAGGTTGAAGTCGTACAGCGACGACTCCGACCGCCGGCCGGTCACCACCGCACGGCCGCCGTGCAGCACCATCCGGATATCGCCCGTGACGTGCTCCTGCGAGGTGGTGATGAAGCTGTCGAGCGCCCGCTTGAGCGGCGAGTACCACAAGCCGTCGTAGACCAGCTCGGCCCAGCGCTGCTCGACCTGCCGCTTGAAGCGCGCGAGGTCCCGCTCCACCGTGACGTTCTCCAGCTCCTGGTGCGCCGTGATCAGCGCGATCGCCCCCGGAGCCTCGTAGACTTCCCGGCTCTTGATGCCGACCAGCCGGTCCTCGACCATGTCGAGCCGACCGACTCCCTGCGCTCCGGCGCGCCGGTTGAGCTGCTGGATGGCCTGGAGCGGAGTGACCGGGTGGCCGTCGATCTTGACCGGGCGGCCACGTTCGAACGTCACGATCACCTCGTCCGGCTCCCGCGGGACGCTCGGATCCTGCGTGTAGGAGTAGATCTCCTCGGTCGGCGCGTTCCACAAGTCCTCGAGGAAGCCGGTCTCGATCGCGCGACCCCACACGTTCTGGTCGATGGAGAACGGCGACTTCTTCGTGACGTCGATCGGCAGGCCGTGCTCCTCGGCGTAGGCGATCGCCTTCTCCCTCGTCCAGGCGAAGTCACGGACGGGCGCGAGCACCTTCAAGTCGGGGGCCAACGCGCCGACGCCCACCTCGAAGCGCACCTGGTCGTTGCCCTTGCCCGTGCAGCCGTGCGCCACGACGCTCGCGCCGTGCTCCTTCGCGGTGGCCACGAGGTGCTTGACGATCAGCGGCCGGGACAGCGCCGACACGAGGGGGTAGCGATCCATGTAGAGGGCGTTGGCCGCGAGGGCGGGCATGCAGTAGTCCTCGGCGAACTCGTCCTTGGCGTCGACGACGACCGCCTCGACGGCACCGCAGGCCAGCGCCCGCTTGCGGATCGTCTCGAGATCCTCACCACCCTGGCCGACGTCGACCGCGCAGGCGATCACCTCTGCTCCGGTCTGGTCGGCGATCCAGCCGATGGCCACGGAGGTGTCGAGACCTCCCGAATAGGCGAGCACCACGCGCTCGGTCATGGTTGTGACTCCTTCGTACGTCGGTCAGGCGGTAGGGCTGTCGGTGCTGGGTTCGTTAGCGCTGGAATCGTGCGGGCTGCCGGATTCGTTGGGGGCGGCCTCGTCAGGGGCGGACGTGTCGTCGCCGGTTGCTGGCGAGCGCCCAGCTCGCGCGGTTCGCGGCTCCGGGGTGTCGGCCAGCCGCGTCTTGGGTCGGTTCCGGCGAGCCAGGCTGAGCAGCTGGTCGGCCACCGCGTCGCCGCCGGCGGGGTCCCGGGCCACGACCAACACGGTGTCGTCCCCGGCCACGGTACCGAGAACGTCGGCCAGCTCGGCGTGGTCGAGGGCCGAGGCGAAGAACTGCGCCGCCCCCGGTGGGGTGCGGACCACGACGAGGTTCGCCGACGCCACGGCCGACACCAGCAGCTCGCCGCACACCTTTGCGAGCCGGCTCTCCACGGCGGTCGGCTCGTGGGGCACCGCGCGTGGGGTGCGGTCGCCACCCTCGCCCGGCAGCGCGTAGACCAGGACACCCTCGGCGTTGCGGACCCGCACGGCGCCCAGCTCGTCGAGGTCGCGGGACAACGTCGCCTGGGTCACCGCGATGCCCGCCTCGGCGAGCCGCTCCGCCAGCTCGGACTGGCTGCGCACGGCGTGCCGCGACAGGACCTCGACGATGTACTGCTGACGGGCCGTCTTGGTGGCCGGCAGCCGCGGTCCCGCCTGACCACGTGTCATCGCCTGCCCACGTGTCATGGTCGGGTCACCTCCGCCTCGGACTGCTCCAGCAGCCAAGTCAGCAGAGCCTTCTGGGCGTGCAAGCGGTTCTCCGCCTCGTCCCAGACGACGCTGCGCGGGCCGTCGATCACCTCGGCGGCGATCTCCTTGCCTCGGTACGCGGGAAGGCAGTGCAACACGATCGCGTCGGAGTCCGCCTCCGCCAGCATCTCCTCGGTCACCGCGTAGGGGACGAACCGTTGCTCCCGCTCGCTGGCCTCGTCCTCCAGTCCCATCGACACCCACGTGTCGGTCGAGACCACGTCGGCGTCGGCGACCGCCCGGTGGGGATCGCGCAGCACCTCGATCGAGCCGCCTGTCGTCGCGGCGATCTCCGTCGCCCGCGCGACCACGGCGGGATCCGGGTCATAGCCCTCGGGCGTCCCGATCCGCACGTGCATGCCCGCGAGCGCTCCGCCCAGCAGGTAGGAGTGCGCCATGTTGTTGGCGCCGTCGCCGAGGTAGCAGAAGCGCAGACCCGCGAGGCGACCCTTGTGCTCCCGGATCGTCTGCAGGTCGGCCAGCACCTGGCAGGGGTGGAACTGATCGGTCAGCGCGTTGACCACGGGAACACCCGCGTGCGCCGCCATCTCCTCGATCCGCTCCTGGCCGTAGGTCCGCCACACGATCGCGGCGACCTGCCGTCCGAGCACGCGCGCGGTGTCGGCGATCGACTCCCGCACCCCCACCTGGGCGAGCCTGGCGTCGACGACCATCGGGTGCCCACCCAGCTCGGCGATCCCCACCGCGAACGACGTCTGCGTCCGCAAGGTCGGCTTGTCGAACAGGATCGCCACGACTCGGGGACCCTCCAGCGGGCGCGCGGCGAAGCGGTCCTTCTTCAGCTGATCCGCCAGGTTGAGGATCCGCGCCTGCTCCTCGGGAGTCAGGTCGTCATCACGCAGGAAGTGCCGGACCATCAGGACTCCTTCACCAGTGCGCCGTCGAGAATGGCGGGCAGGGCTTCCACGAGGCGCCGCACCTCGTCGGCTGTGACGATGAGCGGAGGAGCGAGCCGGACGGCGTCCGGTTGCACGGCGTTGACGAGGAAACCGGCGTCCTTCGCGGCGGCCTGCACTCGCGCGGCCACCGGCTGGGTGAGCTGCACGGCTCGCCACAGGCCGACGCCGCGGACTCCCGCGAGGAGAGGGTGCTGGATCGCGGCGATCCCGTCGGCGAGCTGCTCCCCGACCTTCGTCACATGCGCGAGCAAGTCCTCCTTGTCGATGGTGTCGAGGACGGCGAGCGCGGCAGCGCAGGCGACGGGGTTGCCGCCGAACGTGGAGCCGTGGTCGCCGGTCCCGAAGACCTGACCGAACCTCCCGAGCCCGATGCACGCGCCGATCGGTAGGCCGCCGCCAAGGCCTTTGGCGAGGGTGAGGACGTCGGGGACCACGCCCTCTCGTTGGTGCGCGAACCACGCACCCGTGCGTCCGATCCCGCTTTGCACCTCGTCCAGGACCAGCACCGCGCCCGTGGCGTCGCAGACCTCCCTTGCCGCGGCGAGGTAGCCAGGTGGCGGCGGCACGACGCCCGCCTCCCCTTGGACGGGCTCGAGGAACACGGCCGCGCAGGTGTCGGTCACCGCGTCGCGCAGGGCGGCGACGTCACCGTACGGCACGAAGCGCACGTCGATCCCGAACGGCCCGAACGGCTCGCGGATCGCCGCCTTCCCGGTGAGCGCCAGCGCCCCCATCGTGCGGCCGTGGAAGCCGTGCTCGGCGGCGACCACGTAGGTTGCTCCCCTGCTCGCGGCGTGTCGGCGGACCAGCTTGAGCGCCGCTTCGTTCGCCTCCGTCCCGCTGTTGGTGAAGAAGACCCGGCCGTCGTGGCCAAGCAGGTCGAGGAGCCTCTCCGCGAGCAGGACCTCCGGCTGGTGGATGAACAGGTTCGAGGTGTGGGCGATCGTCGCCACCTGCTCCGAGACCGCCCGGACCACCGCGGGATGGGCGTGCCCGAGCGAGGACACCGCGATCCCGGCGATGAAGTCGAGGTAGGCGTTGCCGTCGACGTCCCACACGGTGCAGCCCTCGCCGCGGGCCAAGGCCACCGGTGGAACGCCGTAGGTCGGCATGAGCGCCCGGGTGAACCGGTCGGCCCACTTGTCGTACTGCGGCCACAGGCTCACGAGTTCTCCTTTTCCGCTTCCTGCCGCGCGGGCAGCACCATCGTGCCGATACCAGCGTCGGTGAAGATCTCCAGCAGCAGTGAGTGCGCCACTCGCCCGTCGATCACGTGCGCTTGCGGGACGCCGCCATCCACCGCCCGCAGGCACGCCTCCATCTTGGGCACCATGCCGGAGCTCAGCGTCGGGAGCATCTCACGCAGCTCGTCCGCGGTGAGCGAGCTGATCACCTCGGTGCTGTTCGGCCAGTCGCGGTAGAGCCCTTCGACATCGGTGAGGATGACGAGCTTGCGCGCGCCGAGCGCGACGGCGAGCGCGGCCGCCGCGGTGTCCGCGTTGACGTTGTGCACTAGACCCTCGGCGTCCGGCGCGACACTCGACACCACGGGAATGCGGCCAGCGTCGATGAGGTCGCGCACAGCCTCCGGCCGTACCGACACCACGTCGCCGACCAAGCCGATGTCGACCGGGGTTCCCTCGACCGTCGCGGTTCGACGCTCGGCCGTGAACAGCCCCGCGTCCTCGCCGGAGAGCCCGACCGCGAAAGGTCCGTGCGAGTTGACGAGACCGACGAGCTCCCGTCCGACCTGGCCGACCAGCACCATCCGGACGACCTCCATCGCCTCGGGTGTCGTCACCCGCAAGCCGCCACGGAACTCGGTCGGGATGCCGAGGCGGGAGAGCATCTCGTTGATCTGGGGACCGCCTCCGTGCACGACGACCGGGCGCAGACCCGCGTACCGCAAGAAGACGATGTCCTCGGCGAACGCGCGCTGGAGCTCCTTGTCGGTCATCGCGTTGCCGCCGTACTTGATGACCACGATCGCGTTGTGGAAGCGCTCCAGCCACGGCAGCGCCTCGATGAGGGTGGCGGCCTTCTCCTGCGCGACCGCGTGGTCTGGTCTGTTCACGGTGCTCATGGATCGGACGCTTTCGGCTCAGGTCGAGTAGGCGGAGTTCTCGTGGACGTAGGCGTGCGTGAGGTCGTTGGTCCAGATGGTCGCCGAGCTCTCTCCCGCCTTGAGGTCGACCGTCACGGTCACCTTGCGGTCGGAGAGGTCGACCCGTTCGCGAGGCTCCGCCTCGCCACTGCCGCCGTCGCGGCAGACCCACACGCCGTTGAACGCCACGTCGAGAGTGGTCGGGTCGAAGGCGGCCTTCGTGGTGCCGACCGCGGCCAGGATGCGTCCCCAGTTGGGGTCCTTGCCGAAGACGGCGGTCTTGAACAGGTTGCTGCGCGCGATCGCGCGACCGACCTCGACCGCGTCGTCCTCACTGGCCGCGTGGATGACCTCGATCGCGATGTCGTGCTCGGAGCCCTCGGCGTCGGCGAGAAGCTGCTGGGCGAGATCGTGGCAGACCTGGCGGACGGCGGCGGCGAAATCCTCCGTTGACGGTGTGACCCCGGACGCCCCGCTGGCCATCAGCACCACCGTGTCGTTGGTGGACATGCACCCGTCGGAGTCCAGCCGGTCGAAGGTGACCCTCGTCGCGGCGCGCAGCGCCTGGTCGGCGGTCTCGTGGTCGACCGCCGCGTCGGTGGTGAGCACCACGAGCATCGTCGCGAGCGCGGGGGCGAGCATGCCGGCACCCTTGGCCATGCCGCCCACGGACCAGCCGTCGCCCACGTAGGCCGCTTGCTTCGACCGGGTGTCGGTGGTCATGATCGCGGTCGCCGCGAGGTCTCCGCCGTCAGGCGACAGCTGGTCGACCGCCTTCGCCACACCGGCGAGCACCGCGTCACGCGGGAGCTGCTCGCCGATCAACCCGGTCGAGCAGACCACGACGTCGATGGCGCCGATCCCGAGCTTGGTGGCGACCTCCTCAGCGGTCGCGTGCGTGGTCTGGAATCCCTCGGGACCGGTGTAGCAGTTGGCGCCGCCGGAGTTGAGCACGACCGCGCGCGCCCGGCCGTCAGCGCAGACCCGCTCGCTCCACAGGACGGGGTTCGCCTTGCACCGGTTGGTGGTGAAGACCGCCGCGGCGACGTCGCTCGGGCCGTCGTTGACGACCAAGGCGAGGTCGAGCTGACCGTCGGACTTCAGGCCCGCGGCGACACCCGTGGCGCGGAAGCCCTTCGGAGTCGTGACACTCACGATCTCTCCCCTGCGAGGTGGTCGGGACGTGGGAGGCGCCAGGCGCCAGGTGGACGATGGGACAGCGCACAGTCGGGGGTGGTCACGACGCCGGCCCACTCACGGTGCGAGCCCGGTCGCGGTGAGGCCGGTCTGCTCCGGCAGCCCCAGCGCGAGGTTCATGCACTGGACGGCTCCACCAGCTGTCCCCTTGGTGAGGTTGTCGATCGCCGCGACGACGACCAACCGGCCGGCGCGCTCGTCGACCGCGACCTGCGCGTGCACCGAGTTGGAGCCGATCGTCGACGCTGTGGTCGGCCAGGTGCCTTCCGGGAGGAGCTGGAGGAACGGCTCGTCCGCCCAGGCCTCGGCGTACGCGGCGCGCGCGCGTGCCGCGTCGACTCCTGGCTTCACCCGTGCCGTGCAGGTGGCCAAGATGCCGCGCGGCATGGGAACCAACAGCGGGGTGAACGACACGCGGAGGGGTCCGGAGGCCACGCGTCGGAGGTTCTGCTCGATCTCCGGGACGTGGCGGTGCACGCCACCCACGGAGTAGGCGGACGTCGACCCCATCACCTCGCTGGCAAGCAGGTGGGGTTTGAGGCTCCTTCCCGCTCCCGAGGTGCCGGACGCCGCGACGACGACGAGGTCATCCGGCTCGACGAGGTCAGCAGCCAGGGCCGGCACCAACGCGAGGCTGACCACGGTCGGGTAGCAGCCCGGCACGGCGATGCGACGCGCGCCACGCAGTGCCGCGCGCTGGCCCGGAAGCTCCGGAAGCCCGTACGGCCACGTGCCGGCGTGTTCCCCGCCGTACCACTTCTGCCACGCGGCTGGGTCTTCCAGCCGAAAGTCCGCGCCGCAGTCGATGACCAGCGTGGTCTCGGGGAGGCCGGCCGCCAGAGCCGCGGACTGGCCGTGCGGGAGCGCCAGGAACACCACGTCGTGCCCGGCGAGGGACTCGACGCTGGTGTCCGCGAGCACTCGGTCGGCGAGGGGCACCAGGTGCGGATGGTGCTCGCCCAGTCGGGTTCCCGCGTTGCTCCCAGCGGTGAGCGCACCCACCTCAACCTCAGGATGCTGGAGCAGGATCCGCAGGAGCTCCCCGCCGGCGTATCCGCTGGCACCGGCCACCGCGGCCGTCAGTCCCATGGCACGTCCTCCCTCAAGACTTGCATGAGTATGCCGTACATCGCAATCTCATGCAAACTGAGGGTGGCGTCGTGTCACGCGCTCCGGCTCAGGTCGGCGAGCTCTCCCGGGTGACGATCTTCGCCCCGGCCAGCGTCAGCTGCTCGGAGAAGTGGCACGCCGCCAGCCGGTCGACGCCAACGCGCCGCAGCTCGGGCCTCGTCGCCTCACACGTCTCCGGCTGGACATGCGGGCACCGCGTGTGGAACAGGCAGCCGGCGGGCGGATTGGCGGGATCGGGAAGATCGTCGGGAAGGCTGTGCTCGTGCCGGTTGCGGCGATTTCTCGGGTCCGGCAGCGGCACCGCGTTGAGGAGCGCCTCGGTGTACGGGTGGCGCGGCGCCGAGTACAGCGCGCCGGTCTCGGCCGTCTCCACGATCGAGCCGAGGTACATGACCGTCACGCGGTCACACAGGTGCTCCACCACCGACAGGTCGTGCGAGATGAACAAGTACGTCAGGTTGTACTCGTCCTGCAGATCCGCCAAGAGGTTGAGGATCTGCGCCCGCACCGACACGTCGAGAGCTGAGACGGCCTCGTCCGCGATCACCAGACGCGGCTCGGTGATGAGCGCCCGCGCGATGTTGATTCGCTGACGCTCGCCTCCGGAGAACGCGTGCGGATACCGGTGCATGTACTCCGGGCGCAGGCCGACCCGGCGCAGCATCTCGGCCACCCGGTCCTCGATCTCCGAGCCGGACGCCAGCTCGTTCGTCTTCAGCGGCTCGCCGACCAGCTGGAGCAGCGTCATACGCGGGTTCAGCGACGAGTAGGGGTCCTGGAACACCACCCGGATCTCCCGGCGGAACGGCGCCAGCTCGCGCTTGCGCATCCCGGCGAGATCCACGACCCGTCCGTCCTTGGTGCGGTAGTAGATGTGCCCGGACGTCGGCTGCAGCACGCGGGCCAGACAGCGGCCCACGGTCGTCTTGCCGCAGCCAGACTCCCCCACCAGGCCGAGCGTCTCCCCTTCCCGGATGGCGAAGCTCACCCCGTCGACAGCGCGGATCACACCCGTCGTCCGGCCGAACGCGCTGCGTCGGATGGGGAAGTGCATCGCGAGGTCGCGCACCTCGACCAGAGGTGGTGTGTCGTCGTCAAAGACACGCTCCGGACGTTCCCGAGGTGTGACGGTGGTGCTCGACCGCGCCGCGCCCCCATCGACCGCGGCGGCGTCCGCCGGCACGTCCGCCGCACGCCCTGTGGCGACCGCGACGTCGCTTCTCAACGCGCCATCGGCGTCGTAGAGGTGGCACTGGGCCTGGTGGTTGGCCCCGAAGTCGATGAGCGGCGGGCTCGTCTGCTCGCACAGACCGGGGATGGCGTGGTCGCACCGGGTGTGGAACGGGCAGCCTTCCGGCCGGTTCTGCGGATGCGGGACCATGCCGCGGATCGTGGACAGTCGACGACGCTTGTTCGACCCGCGCATCGTCGGGATCGACCGCAGCAAGGCCTGGGTGTACGGGTGCTTGGGGTCTTCGAAGATCTGCTCCACGGTTCCGTGCTCGGCGACCCGACCGAGGTACATCACCGTGACCTCGTCCGCGATCTCGGCGACGACGCCGAGGTCGTGGGTGATGAAGACCATCGACATGCCCGTCTGGTCCTGCAGGTCCTGGAGCAGGTCGAGGATGCGCGCCTGGGTCGTCACGTCCAGTGCCGTCGTGGGCTCGTCGGCGATCAACAGCGCCGGGTCGCACGCCAGCGCGATCGCGATCATCACCCGCTGGCACATGCCGCCGGAGAGCTGGAACGGGTAGGCGTCGATGCGACGTTCCGGCTGCGGGATGCCGACGCGGCGCAGCTGGTTGATCGCCCGTTCACGAGCCTCCTCCTGCGACACCTTCTCGTGCAGCAGGATCGCCTCGGTCAGCTGGGCGCCGACGGTGTACATGGGCGACAGCGAGGCCATCGGCTCCTGGAAGACCATGCCGATCTCGGACCCGCGAATCCTCCGCATCCGATCACCACGCGGGTCGAGCTTGGCGAGGTCCACCCACTCGCTGTCCAAGTCGGGACGCCACTCGATGCTTCCGTCGACGATCCGGCCTGGACGCTCCACCAGCTGCAGGATGGACCGGGCGGTGACCGACTTGCCGCAGCCAGACTCACCCACCACACACACCGTCTTGCCTTGGGGCACCTCCAAGCTGACCCCGTCGACCGCCTTCACCAGACCCTCGTGGGTGCTGAAGTGGGTGTGGAGGTTCCTGATGCGCAGCAGCACGTCGGTGTCATCGACGTCGGACGACGCCGACGCCTGGTGACTCGGCCGCGACTCCTCGCGCGTGCGACCGCCGCCTTCGATGATCTCCCGAGATCGCTGGATCTGATTCATGGGTCTCCTCGCAAGCGGGTCGCTAGTGCTTGTACGGGTCGGCCGCGTCACGAAGCCCGTCGCCCAGGAAGTTCAACGACAAGACGGTCACCACGACCATGACGCCTGGAAGCATCAGCCACGGCGCGGTGGCCACGACCCGAATCTGCTGAGCCTCTTGGAGCAGCACTCCCCAGCTCACCACCGGCGCCTGGAGCCCGAGGCCGAGGAACGACAGCGACGTCTCCGCCAGGATCATGCCGGGGATGGACAGGGTGAGCGAGGCGATGAGGTGGCTGGTGAACGACGGCAACATGTGACGGAAGATGATGCGCGGCTGGCTGGCACCGTCGACCTCGGCCGCCGTGACGAAGTCCTCCTCTCGCAGTGAGAGGAAGCGACCCCGCACCACCCGTGCCAGGTCCGTCCACGCGATCAGCGACAGGATGACCGTGACCGCGAAGTAACGCCGCAACGGACCCCAACCGGGCGGGACCGCCGCCGCCAGTCCGAGCCACAACGGCAGCGTCGGGATCGACATGAAGAACTCGACCGCCCGCTGGATGACCAGGTCGACGACACCACCGAAGTACCCGGAGATGCCACCCAGCACGATGCCGAGGACGAACGCCACCGCCACGCCGACCAAGCCGATCGACATGGAGACGCGCGCCCCGTGGATGATGCGCGACAGGAGGTCGTGTCCGTTCCGGTCGGCGCCCAGGAGGTACATCGGCGGGCCGTCGGGGTCCGCCGGTCCGATCAGGTGAATGTCGCTCGGGATGAGACCGAAGAGCTTGTACTCCTCACCCCTCGCGAAGAGCTTGACCGGCACCTTCTGGCTCTCGTCGACGCTCCAGGTCAGCTCGAGCGTCTCCGGGTCCTGCTCGGACGTGTAGCCGTAGACGTAGAGCCCCCAGTCGCCGTCGTCGACGAAGTGCAGCCGCTGTGGTGGTGCGTAGGCGTACTCGGGGTCGTAGTGGCTGCTGGAGTACGGAGCGAGGAACTCCGCGAAGATGGCCATGAAGTAGACCAGGAGGGTGACGATACCCCCGGTCACCGCGAGCCGGTGCCGCTTGAACCCCCACCAGACCAGCTTCCACTGCGGCGCGACCGCGACGGCGCTCTCGCTCGTGCTCGTCGCGACGGCGTCATCCTCGACCGGCGGCCGAGCCTCGGGCTGCTCCCGAGGGGACAGTAGCTGTGTCATGTCTGCTCCCACCTACCGGTAGCCGAGTCGGACCCGGGGATCGAGCCAGGCCAGCAGGAGGTCCGAGATCAACGTCCCGATCACCGTGAGCACGCTCACGATGAGGATGATCGAGCCGGCGAGGTACATGTCCTGGCTCTTCAGCGCGTCCAGGAGCAGCGGACCGGTGGTCGGCAAGTTGAGCACCTGCGACACGATGACCTCGCCGGAGAACAAGCCGGGGAGGACCCAGCCGACCGTAGAGACGAACGGGATCAACGCGGTCCGCAGGGGGTACTTGACCGTGAGCCGCCGCTCAGGCAGGCCGCGCGCTCGGGCCGCGATGACGTACGGCTTGTGGAGCTCGTCGAGCAGGTTGGCCCGCAGCACCCGGATGAGACCGGCGGTGCCGGCGGTCCCCAGCACGACAATCGGCACCCAGAGGTGAGCCAGCAGGTCGAGCACCTTGCCCAGGTTCCAGGCGGCGTCCTGAAACTCTTCGGAGAACAGGCCACCCACGCTCTGGTTGAAGTAGGTCATGCCGATGTACATCAGCACCAAGGCGATGAGGAAGTTCGGGATCGCCAGGCCCAGGAAGCCGAACGTGGTGGCCAGGTAGTCGCCCACCGAGTACTGCCGCACCGCGGAGTAGACGCCGATCGGGAACGCCACCACCCACGTGAACAGCAGCGTCGACACGGCGAGGATGACGGTGAACGGTAATCGCTCGGCGAGCAGGTCGGTGACCGGCTTGTTCCAGGCGAACGACTGCCCGAAGTCCAGATCCATGATGATCGCGCCCATCCACTTCAGGTACTGCACGTAGATGGGCTGGTCGAGCCCGTAGCGCTTGGACAGGGCCTCCAGCTGCGCCTGGTCGATCTGGTCGCCCTGTGCCTGCAGCTGCGACACGATGGTCGTCAGGTAGTCACCGGGCGGTAGCTGGATGATGGCGAACGCGACCACCGAGATGACGAACACCGTCGGGATCATCAGCAGGACCCGCCGGCCGACATAGGACAGCACGACCCCTACCTCCTCGCTCCCCGGTGACAGGGCCTGCCTCGGTCGACTGGACGCACCACCGCTCCAGGTCGTCGGACGCCGGACGCTCTCCAGGCGATCGGCTCGGGCGAGCGTGGCCGTGGTCCGCTGAGCTGGTGCGGCCGCAGGCCGTCCTTGACGGCGGCGCGGGCCCCGACGACGGCGTACGCCGACGAGGGCCCTCCTCGGCGGTGTCCGGAGGGAACGGACGCTGACGCACCGCTCCAGCCGACTGGGTGGCCCGGCAGCGGCCGGTCATCGTCTGTCGCCGTCATCGTGCACCCCCTCTCCGGGCGGCCGCGCATCCACACAGCTGCGGTAAGCGCTCTCCCGACGCCCCAGCCGACATAGGTGGTATGGCCAGCTGCCAGCAGCGACGGACACCTGACCAGGCGGGCGACACCGCCTTGTCACGCGTCCGCGCGCATGGTTGTGGGCCGACGATAAGGGACGATCACCAAGCGAACAACTGCGTGACGACCGCTTGACGAACACGGGTCCGTAACCGGACAAGTGCCGGGGAAAGCGCCAAGGCGCGCGCCGTGGCGAAGCCCAGGCTCGCTCTCCTCCGCGGGGTGACCTACCGAACTGAGCCCGGCGAGCTTGCCTCCGAGGGGCCCGTATCTCCGAGACCCCTTACCTCCAATGGACACCGCGGCCCGCGGAACCTAATCTATGCTGCGGAATGGGTCGGGGCATTGCCGCGATCGCGAGGCATCCGCGCGCCCTGGCGCTGGCGGATGTCTCGCGATCCTCGCCTCATCGGCACCGGCGAGTTCGGGTCGCATCGCCTCCAGCGCGTTTCAGGTGACGCTCTCGATGACGTGCTCAGCGGGAGCCCACGTGTCCCTCGAGGCGAACACCGGTCACCCGCCATCGACGAGTGGCTCGGCGGGCTCCCGACGCCGATCAGACCGCCGGCCCCACAGCACGTCGTCGGGGAAGACTGACGTGGCACCGGTGGGCGGCGTCGCTTGGTCCGACGGCTTCGCAGCGCCAACCGCCGGCCCCGGAGGAACGTCGACGCGGCCTGGACGCGCCCGCCAGGCTCGTCTCCCGCCGACCGGTCTCACCCGCGGCACGCGGCCCTGGCTCGCCGCGCTCCGCCGCGTGCGCCTCAGTCCTCGGGCACCTCGTGCTGCTCTTCTCGGGTGCCCTCCGCGTCCCCCTCGGCGCGCCTGGCACGAATCGGCCGGTCACTCGCGGTCAGGCAGCGGCCAGTGCTCAGGTCGAACTCGTAGCCGTGCATCGTGCACCGCAGGCGGTCCCCATGGAGCTCGCCGAAGTGGCCCAGGTCTGCCCCCCGGTGCGGACACTTGCGCTGGACCATCCAGTCGCCGAGCCGGATCTCCTCCGGGGAGTCCTCCTGCTCGGCGTACCAGCGCTCGGCGTAGGCCATGCGCTCCGGTGACAAGCACTTGAAGAACGTGTAGACGAACTCGTTGTACGGGCCGATTCGCGAGGCGCGGAACCGCATGCTGAGGAAGAGACTGTTCACCCAGTCGACCTCACCGTCGGCGAGAAGCCGCTCCACGAGTGGCCGCTCGAACCGGAACCGATACCGGCACTTCTCACCATTCCACGGGCGCACCTCTCGGTCGATGAAGTCGATCACGATCCTGTCCTCATCGCCGATCTCGAGCAGCAAAGGCGCGCCGACGCCGGTGCAGACGCGGTCGGCCATCCGGAGCAGCGGCTCCATGCGTCGCTTCAGCTCACCGAGGATGTCGATACCTGGCGCCGGCCACGACGCTCGTTCCATCGCGATCCTGCTGCGCACACGCTGTGCGTACGCCTTGAGGTAGGAGCGCTTGTCCTCGTAGACCTTCAGCGCGTCCTCGCTGGGATGGCGCACGATGGCTTCGCCGTTGGCGACCCGGAGCGTGCTTCCCGGCACCATGAGCAGAGCGTTGGAGCGACCGTGGGAGCGGAGGTACTCCACGAAGACGGTGTGGTCCGGGAACGGATTCGCGGGTGAGTTGTCGACGTCGTTGAAGCCGATGAGGTCGTCGTCCAAGAACGCGGGCGGCCCCGCCGAGGGGACGACGTAGCGCGCGTCGATCTCTTCGACGTAGCGGTACGCGCGAGCCAAGCCGTTGGCGCGTTTGCTGGTGCCGAACGCGGTCTTGGCGTTCTCGGGAAGGTCGTACACCATGGGCCACCAGTTCGCCCCCGAGAACTGCAGGAAGTGCGCGTCGAAACGGCCGAAGGACTTCAGGGGTTCCAGGTCGATGGGCTTGGCGTCGTTCTGGTTGAGGATCGCCGCCTCACCGTCGTCCACCGCGAGAGCGGAGTCGCCGATCGGGCCGTCACTGGGTGAGACCAACGCCACGATCATGACGCGAAGGCCCCGGTCGAGGGTGATCGGCTGCGAGTTCGGCACGTGCACGAAGGACCGGAAACCGAGGGCGCGAAGCGCGTTCTCCAGGTCAGGCGTGCGGTAGTCCGGCAACAACACGGTCGTGTCGTGCGAGACGCCGTCGCGGAGGAAGTCGGGGTCGTAGTGGTCGCGGTGCAGGTGCGACACGTACAGATAGTCGGGCTCTCGGTACGCGGCCCAGTCGAGCTGACTGTTGTCGGGAAACGGGAACCAGGACGCGAAGTAGGCCGGGTTGACCCACGGGTCGCACAGAATGGTTCCACCCTTGCTTTCGATGAATAAGCCGGCGTGGCCGACGGAGGTCACCTGCATCGCGATCGAAGACACCTTCCGCGGGTTTCTCGAAAAAGCGTGTCGCCAAAACCGGCGTCGTGCATTGAGGCGACGACGATCGGTCCGGCTCGCCCTTATCCTGAACCCATCGCGGGGGTGATCGGTCCGCCTTTCGACAAGGAGGGACCTTCGTCCATCAACCGGCACGCGTGCACGGCCGGGAGCGAGTGCGCGACCACAAGGAACGCCCAAGAGAAGTGCGACGTGCGTCGCTGGACGGACGGCTGCCTGGGCGGGAGACGATCCCCCGCCCAGGGGCTGGACCGTGGCTCAGGTGACCGAGGGTCGGCTCACGAGCAGGCGCTCAGGCGCCGCGTTGCACCGCGCCCGTGCGGCGGGCGGCCTCGTCGACGGCAGCCTGCTTCGCCGCCTGCACCTCCGAGTCGGTGAGCGTGCGGTCGGGCGCCCGGAAGCGCAGCGCGAAGGCGAGCGACCTGGTGCCCTTCGGAATCTGCTCACCCGTGTAGATGTCGAACAGCCGCACCGACTCCAGCAGGTCGCCAGCGCCGTCGCGGAGCGCCGCCTCGACCTCGGCCACCGGAACCTTCGCGTCGACGACGAGAGCGACGTCTTCCTTCGCCGGTGGGTACGGCGAGATGCGGGGCGCGGGGACCGGTGTGGTGACCAAGCCGAGGAGGTCGAGGTCCAGCTCCATCGCGCACGCCCGCGCGGGGAGCCCGTACGCTTCCACGACCTTCGGGTGGAGCTCCCCGGCGTACCCGACGACTCGATCGTCGACCACCAGCTCGGCGCACCGACCCGGATGCCACGGGGCGGTGTCCCCAGCTCGCACCGTCAGTTCCACACCGGCCGCCTCGGCGACCACCCGCGCGGCCTGCACGGCGTCCGCCCAGATGGCCGCGCGGCCTGGACCCCACCAGCTCGCTGGCTGTCGATCGCCGGTGAGGACAACGGCCACCCGGCGCGGCTGCCGTGGCAGCGCTTTGTCGAGCGCCGCGACCTCCTCGTCCGTCGGTCGTCGGTCCACGCTCGGGCGCGGTGCCGGAGGCGCGTCCGGATCGGGATGGAAGACCAAGCCCATCTCGAAGAGCGCGAGGTCGGTCATGCCGCGGCCGACATTGCGCCGGGCGACGCCGAGCAGCCCGGGAAGGAGCGTGGTCCGCAGGAACGGCTCCTCCTCCGAGAGCGGGTTGGCCAACCGCAACGCCCGCCGGCGTGGGTCGTCCTCCGGTAGCCGGAGCCGGTCGAAGTCGGCCGGACCGATGAAGGGATACGCGAGCACCTCGACATAGCCGGCGCCGGCAAGCATCCGGCCGATGGTGCGACGCAACCGCTGCTCGGCGGTGAGGCCTCGGCCAGGAGGTGCCACCGGCAGCACACTCGGCACCGTGTCGTACCCCTCGAGCCGAATGACCTCCTCCGCGAGGTCGTTGGGGTCGGTGAGGTCCGGTCGCCACGAGGGTGGGGTGACGGTGAGGAGGTCGTCCTCGACTCGCACGTCGCAGCCCACCGACCGCAGCCACCGGACGGTCGTGTCGGCGTCGATCGAGGAGCCGGCCACCCGGGCGGGATGGTCGGCCCGGATCGTGATCGTGCGCGACGTCGGCGCCGTGCCGACGAACGTCGACCCCGCGATGCGTCCGCCGCCGAGCTCGACGAGCATCTCGGCGACCCGGCGAGCGGCGTACGCCTGGATCGTCGGGTCGGCACCACGCTCGAAGCGGCGGGACGCCTCGGTGGACAGCTTGTGGCGACGCGACGTGCGCGCGGTCGTGATCGGATCCCAGTACGCCGCCTCCACGACGACCTCGGTCGTCGTGTCGGAGAGCTCGGTCGACTCGCCGCCCATGACGCCGCCCAAGGCGATGGGCCCGGAGTCGTCCGTGACGACGAGGTCCTCGGGGTCGAGCTCACGGGTCACGCCGTCCAAGGTCTGGATCTTCTCCCCCGGCTCGGCACGCCGCACCACGATGGGGCCCCGCAGACGAGCCCGGTCGTACCCGTGGATCGGCTGACCGAGCTCGAGCATGACGTAGTTGGTGACGTCGACGGCGAGCGAGATCGGTCGCATGCCGGCGAGCTGGACACGGCGCGCCAGCCACCGTGGACTCGGCACCGTCGGGTCGAAACCGACCACCGTGACGGACGCGAACGCCGGGCAGCCGACCGGGTCGTCCACGCGCAAGGGGTAGCCGTCGTCGGACAGCGGCGGCGAGCTGAACTGATCGAAGCCGACGTCGACCGGATCCTTGAACGGCACACCGAACGCCGTGGCGGCCTCGCGGGCGACGCCCCGAATCGACATCGTGTAGCCCCGGTCGGGCGTGACCGCGATGTCGAGGACGTCCTCGCGCAGATGCAGGATGGGAATGGCGTCGTCGCCGGGCTTACCCTCGTGTGGACCGAGCACGAGGATCCCGGTGTGGTCGTCACCGACCCCCAGCTCTCGGGCCGAGCAGATCATCCCGTCGGAGATGTGCCCGTAGGTCTTGCGCGCGGTGATCGCGAAGTCACCGGGCAGGACCGAGCCCGGCAGCGCGACGACGACGAGGTCCCCCTCGGCGAAATTGCGGGCTCCGCAGACGATGCCGCGTGGCTCGGCCTCACCGACGTCGACGCTGCACCAGCGGATGGTCTTGCCGTTCTTGTGGGTCTCCTCGGTGAACGACAGGACCCGGCCCACCACGAGCGGCCCGGTGACGTCCGCGCCCGCCTCCTCGACGGTCTCGACCTCCAGGCCGACACGGATGAGCCGGTCGGCCACCTCGCGGGCCGTCACCTGCTCGGGCAGGTCGACGTACTCCCGCAACCAGGACATCGGGACCCGCATCAGCTCAGCTCTCCCATCCGAACCGCCGGGTGAACCGGGTGTCACCCTCGATCATGTCGCGCATGTCCTGGATGCCGTGGCGGAACATCAGCGTCCGCTCCAGGCCCATGCCGAACGCGAAGCCCGAGTAACGGTCGGTGTCGACGCCGCAGGCCCGCAGGACGCGAGGGTTCACGACCCCGCAGCCGCCCCACTCGATCCAGCCTTCACTCGAACACGTGCGGCACGGCCGGGTGGGGTCGCCGACCGACTCGCCCCGGCAGACGAAGCACAGCAGGTCGACCTCGGCGCTGGGCTCGGTGAAGGGGAAGTAGGACGGACGCAGCCGGGTCCGCACCTCGTCGCCGAACATCGCCCGCGCGAAGTGGTCGAGCGTGCCCTTGAGGTGGGCCAGCGTGATGCCCTCGTCGACGACCAGTCCTTCGACCTGGTGGAAGACCGGCGTGTGGGTGGCGTCGAGCTCGTCGGTGCGGTAGACGCGTCCCGGGCAGACGATGTAGATCGGCGGCTCACGGGTGAGCATCGTGCGCGCCTGGGCCGGGGACGTGTGCGTCCGCAACACGACGTTCCGGTCCTCCGGCGCGACGAAGAAGGTATCCATCGTCGTGCGCGCCGGGTGATCCGGCGGGATGTTGAGGGCGTCGAAGTTGAGCCACTCGGCCTCCACCTCGGGGCCGTCGACGACCTCCCACCCCATCGCGACGAAGACGTCGGCGATGCGCTCGGCGATCGTGGTGAGTGGATGCCGGGCGCCACGCGGCTCGATGTCCCAAGGGAGCGTGACGTCGACGGTCTCCTCGACGAGGATGCGAGCCTCTCGCTCGGCCTCGAGCTCGGTTTGACGCGCGGCGAGCGCCTCCGCGACCGCCTTGCGAGCGGCTCCTACCCGGATGCCCGCCTCCTTGCGCGCGTGCGGCGGCAGCGCGCCGATCTCCCGGTTGGCCAGCGCGAGCGGGCTCCGGTCGCCGACGTGCGCCAGGCGGACCGAGCGCAGCTCGTCCAAGTCCTTCGCCGCCGCGATCGCGGCGAGCGCCTCGTCGCGCATCCGCGCCACCTCGTTGGGGTGCAGCGACGTCACCTCAACGGGGTCATAGTTCGTGTTCGGGCCCGACATCGTCTCGAGGAGTTCCCCTCATCAAGTCCTACGCGGGAAGTCTAGGTAGTGGTCGACGCGGCCGTGCCACCGCCGCCTCGCCGAGCAACGGGCTCATCCGCGACGAATCGCCCAGGTGATCATCCCACCGTCGACTCGGCGGCCCGGCACCCGCCTGCCGCACGCTGCGCGTTGGCCGAGGAGTAGAGACAGACGGCTGCCGCGGTGGCGAGGTTGAGGCTCTCCGCTCGGCCGAAGACAGGAACCCGGACGACGGCGTGCGCGAGATCGCGGATCTCTCCCGGTAGGCCCCACGCCTCGTTGCCGAAGATCCACACCGTCGGACCGGACAACAGTCCCTGGCTGGTCGCGGTCGGAAGGTCGACTTCTCCCGAGCCATCAGCCGCCAGCACCGTCAGCCCTTCCGCCCGGAGGGCGTTCGCCGCTTCGACAGGGCGGACACCGACACACACCGGCAGGTGGAACAAGCTGCCTGCCGACGCTCGCACGCACTTGGGGTTGTAGACGTCGACGGACGCGTCGGTGAAGATCACCGCGTCGGAGCCGGCCGCGTCGGCGCACCGCAGGACGGTGCCGGCATTGCCGGGATCCCGAACGTACGCCAGCAGAGCCACCAGGAGGGGCCCTGACGCGACCACCTCGTCGAACGGCACGTCGACGAAGCGGCACACCGCCAGGACCCCTTGTGGAGTCACCGTTTGCGCGAGGGTGTCGAACACCTCGCCGGACACCAAGTGGATCGGAATCCCGGAGCGTTCGGCGGCCGTGATGAGGTGAGCGTGTCGCTCAGCCGCCGGCCTGGTGGCGAACAGCTCCCGGACTACGCCAGGCTGTTCCAGCGCTTCACCGACCGCCTGGGGGCCCTCCGCGAGGAACTGCCGGCCACGCGCTCGGAACGCGCGCTTGACCAGGCGTCGCGCCGCGGTGACTCGGCTCGCACGGGGGTCGGTGAGCTCGGCGCCCGCCACTCGACTGGCCGCCACTGTCAGGACAGCTCCAGTGGGCAGGCCGTCAGGCGGCCGCCTTCGAGTCGGACGGCAGCGCGCGGCGGGAGATCTCGACCAGCTTGGCGAACGCCGCCGCGTCGGTGACCGCGAGGTCGGCCAGGATCTTCCGGTCCACCTCGACACCAGCCGCCTTGAGGCCCTGCACGAAGCGGTTGTAGGTCATGCCGTTCTGACGAGCTGCCGCGTTGATACGCGTGATCCACAGCCGCCGAAAGTCGCCCTTACGCGCGCGACGGTCACGGTAGGCGTAGACCAGGGAGTGGGTGACCTGCTCTTTCGCCTTCCGGTACAGCCGCGAGCGCTGGCCGCGGTATCCCTTGGCCTTCTCGAGGATCTCGCGACGCTTCTTGTGGGCGTTGACTGCCCGCTTCACGCGTGCCACTTGCGAACTCCTTGCTCGGCCGCGCCCGGATGCCCGGGCGCGGGTGCTTCCTGGATGCTTACGGGGTCTTCAGCGCCTTCTCGGAACTCCTCGCACGGAACGCGAGGGGCTCAGATCGCGAGGAGCTTCCGGATCAGCTTGGCGTCCGCACGAGACACCTCGCGGCGCGGGGCGAGTCGGCGGGTGACCCTCGACGACTTCTTGACCATCTTGGCGCTGCGGCCGGCGCACTTGTGCATGAGCCGGCCGGTGCCCGTCACGCGCACCCGCTTCTTCGTCCCGCTGTGGGTCTTCATCTTCGGCATACTCGTCCCCTGGTTCGGCCTGTCGGGGGCACGCCTGTGCCCAGCCCGGTCGGGTGGACCGGTTCACCAATCATTGGGCAGTCGCTCGCACCAGGACCCCTGGGGGGTTCCCCTGCCCGGCGGTGCGCTACTCAGCGTCCGCGGTCTGCGGCGCGCGGTCCTTCCGCTGAGCAGCCGCGCGCTCGGCGCGCTCAGCCTCGCGGAGAGCACGACGCTCAGCGGCCCGCCTGGCCTTGTCGGCCTGGACCTCAGCCCGAGCCTCCGCCTTCCGCTTGTGAGGCGTGATGACCATGATCATGTTGCGGCCATCCTGCCGAGGCTGGGATTCGACATACCCCAGATCCGCGACGTCCTCGGCCAGCTTCTGCAAGAGCCGATAACCAAGCTCCGGCCGAGACTGCTCGCGTCCACGGAACATGATCGTGATCTTGACCTTGTCG
This sequence comes from Thermasporomyces composti, assembly GCF_003386795.1. NCBI lineage: Bacteria > Bacillati > Actinomycetota > Actinomycetes > Propionibacteriales > Nocardioidaceae > Thermasporomyces > Thermasporomyces composti. The sequence continues at coordinate 3,939,962 of NZ_QTUC01000001.1, read as the reverse complement.
CCCTGGCGAAGGAACCGCACCACGTGACCCTTCTTGGTCTCGTAGTCGTGCGGATCGATCTTCGGCCGGAGCTTCATCTCCTTGATCACGGTCTGCGCCTGGTGACGCCGCGCATCCCGGGCCTTTTGGGCGGTTTCGTACTTGAACTTCCCGAAGTCCATCAGCTTGCAGACCGGCGGCCGCGCGGTCGGCGCCACCTCGACGAGGTCGAGGTCGGCCTCTTGGGCCAGCCGCAGCGCATCCTCGATGCGCACGATGCCGACCTGCTCCCCTTCCGGTCCGACGAGTCGAACCTCGGGAACTCGGATCCGCTCGTTGACGCGAAGCTCTGTGGCGATGAGAACCCTCCTGAGTGGTATGCCGTCTCCTGTGCCCCGGGCGGGACACCCTGGTGCCCGAGCACGAAAAAGGCTTCCGCGCTCGTGCCCGGAAGCCGTCGTCCCATACGTGGTGGTCGGTGCCGACCACGCACCATCCTAACCGTCGGTGACGTCCACAGACGCCCCTCCGGCCGGCCGGAACCCGACGATCTTGAGACCGATGCGGGTGGGAGACGACCTCCGCTTGTGGTGACCCGGTCCACGCACGGTGGGCCGGGTCGGCCGCATATTCAGCGTACCAGGACAGGACGTGTGCCAGCTACCGCGTGCGTCGCACCTAATCGCCTCCGTCACGATCGCCCCGTCACCGCAGCGAGGGGCGTGCTGAAAGGCACCCGGCCACGGCCGGAGAACCCTCCACACCCGCAACCGCCACACCCATAGGGTGACCAACGTGGTGCTTCGTGACACCCGGCTCAGTGGACCGGCCGATCCGTTTCCCGCCGATCGCGCCCGCTCCGGTCCCCTCCGGGATCTGACGGATCCCGACCAGCCCGCCGCGCCGCGGGTGCTGTCGCTCGACCACCTGGCCGCCTACGTGCTCGAGGCGCGGCCTCGCCTCGGGCCGGTCCGCCTAGTCTGCGTCGACGGTCCAGCGTGTTCGGGGAAGACGACGCTTGCCGCTCGGCTCGCCACCGCTCTCGAGGGGTGCCCGATCGTCCATATGGACGACCTCTACGAGGGATGGGACGGCCTGCCCACGGTGGGAGACCGGCTCGAGGAATGGATCCTCGCACCGATCCGCGCCGGCCGGCCGGGACGCTACCGCCGCTACGACTGGACCCGCGGCGCCTATGCGGAGTGGCACGAAGTGCCACTCCACCGCGCGCTCGTCATCGAAGGCGTCGGGTCGGCCGCTCGCCTGGTCGACGGCCACGCCACGCTGCGGATCTGGATGGAGGCGCCGGAGCAGGTCCGGCTCGAGCGGGCACGCGTTCGTGACGCCGGCGGCTTCGACCCGTACTGGCGTTCCTGGGCGGACGCCGAACGGCGCCACTTCACGCTCGAGCGGACGCGGGACCGGGCCGATGTCGTGCTCGACGGCGCACCCGAGGTGCCCTATGACGTCGAGCGCGCCGTCGTCGCCACGTCGGTGCGCCTGCCGGGTCTGCTCGCGGCCTAGGTCTCAGCGCCTCACCGGCCCGGCGACCGGGCGGCCCGTTCGACTGACTACGCCCGGGTCTTCACGGCTGCGGTCGCCGACCGCGTACGTGCGTAGGCGATGGTGCGTTCGTAGATGCGGAGGTACGTGTCCACCATCGCTTCGACGGAGAAGTGTCGACGGGCCCAGGCGTGACAGGCTCGGCGGTCGATGACGGACGGGTCGCGAGCCAAGCGTCGGCACGCGGCGACGAGATCGTCGACGTCCTCGCGAAGATACCCGTGGACGCCGTCGCGGACGATCTCCGGGAGCGATCCTCGCGGCCGGGCGATGACGGGTGTCCCGCATGCCAACGACTCCACGAACACGAGTCCGAAGGCCTCACGCAGCCGGCTCGGCATCAACAGCGCCTGGGCACCACGCAGGAGCTCACCCTTCTCCGCGTCGTCCAGCTCCCCCAACCACTCAACCTGGTCTGAGTACCGGCGCAGCCTCGGTTCCACCTCCGTCTTCCAGTAGTCGAGATCCGCCGGATAGACAGAGCCTGCGACCTTCAACCGAACGCCCGCGCGCACGGCGATGTCGATGACGCCAGCCACGTCACGGCGCCTTTCGACGCGGCCCAAGTAGCAGAAGTACGGGCCACGTTCGTCGCCCTCGCCGGTACCGAGATGAAGGTGAGCGCCTTCCACTCCTTCATAGGCGTTGCCCATCCAGCGCACCTGTGGAAGGTCTGCGACGGGCCGCCGCTGGTCGTAGCTCAACGAGACTGCCAGCACCTCCGGCAGCGTCGCGAGAAGCGCACGCTTGCCGGGATCGTCGAGCGGGTTGTGCATGGTGGTGAGGAGCGGCGCCGGCAGGTCGCGCCGGGCGAGCGGAAGAAGGTGCTCGACGTGCGAGTGGATGAGGTCGAACTCGCCGGCCGCCCGCGCCACGGCGAGGAGCTGCTGCTGTTGGTAGCGCTGATACCGCGACCGTTCGGCGAGCGGTAGCTCGCTCACTGGTCGCTCGGGCACCGCTCGCAGCCGTGCCCGGGTCCGGGAACCGCCCGCCGCGAACAAGGTGACGTCCACGCCCCGGTCGACCAAGCCATCGGCGAGAGCCTTCACCACTCTGTTGATCCCCCCGTAGCGGGGTGGCGGCACCGTGAACCCCGTCGTCGCCACCAAGGCCACACGCATGTCTCGCTCCCTCGTGGTGGAATGCGGCAGCATTCCTCGCGATAAGGCGACACCCGAAACCAGCTTAGTGATCGAGAATTCTTTGAATAGCCGAGGAAAATGACCGTAACCGGCGGACGATGACGCAGCGCAACATCGTCACGCACGGTCAAGAGGTGACGCAGCGTCAGCCTGTCGCGGTCCGTAGTCGATTTTTTCCTTGACCCCTTCGTTTTTCAGCTTGTGCTCCTTCATCGCCTGTTCTTATCTCGCTAACCTGCGGCTGACGTGTTCGTCGTTGATCATGGGGGCCGTTGGTGGAGCGTCTGCGCCACGCGAAGGCATTGCTCATCCTCTTGTGGCGAGCGGACCGCCACCTCGTCATCTGGATGGCCTTGCTCACCGTGGTTCTCGGACTTCTGCCGAACGCCACGGTGCTCGCCACCGGCGTCCTCGTGACGGCCCTGCCGGACGCCGTCCGCGACGGTCTCGACTCGCCGGCCGGTCGTGACGCCCTCATCGGACTCACGCTCGTCACGATGGGGTTCTTCGCCAGCGGCGTGGGACTCGCGGTCGCACGTTTGCTCTGCGAGCTCATGAACACCCGACTCATGCAGGTCGTCTCCCATACCGCGGGGCGCGCCTGTCTCACGCCTCGGCTGGTCAGCGAACTCGACGATCCCACGGTGATGGGCGAGCTCGACGCCGTCCGCGACTTCGAACGCACCGGCCTGTTCCTGCAAACGTCGTGGGCGCTGCGCATCGTCGTATCGATGCGCATCGCGGGAGCCGGCGCCGCCCTGATCCTCCTCCCCTTCGCCTGGTGGGCCCCCGTCGTCCTCGTCTGCGGGTGGCTCGTGGCGAACCGCGGGTCCAGCAGATGGCTCGAACGCGGCTTCGCCACCGCCCGGACCGAAGGGGGAGGACGGCTTCGCCGTGCTGAGTACCTTCGTGGCCTCGCACTTCGACCCGACGCCGCCAAGGAGCTGCGCGTCTTCGGGCTCGCCGACTGGATCAACGGTCAGTACACCGCCACCTGGCTCCAGGCGATGTCGGCGATCTGGCGAGCTCGGAAGACGAACGTCCGCGCGCTCGCGCTCGGCACCGGCGCCATCGTCACCTCCCACGCCGTGGTCCTCGGTGCTCTCACCTGGGAGGCGGTGCACGGCCGGCTGAGCGTCGGTGCCCTGACGATCTACGGGCTCGCTGCCTTGGGGACGAGCGAGCTCGGCTTCCTGGGTGAGCCCCACTGGCGGGTGGCGCGGTCGGCGTCGCTCGCCCACCAGCTGCTCGACCTGGAAAAGCGTCTGGGCGCTCGTCCGTCAGTGCCCGCCGCCCGCGCGAGGGCCCGCGTCGTCCACTGTGCCGAACGCGACCCTCGCGCACCCGACGTCGCGACAGGTCCTGTCGACATACGACTGGAGGGCGTGACCTTCGGCTACCGGGCCGGCGGACCACCGGTGCTGTCGAATCTCGACGTGCACATCCCCGCGGGGCAGTCGATCGCCATCGTGGGCGCGAACGGCGCCGGTAAGACGACGCTGATCAAGCTCATCTGCGGACTCTACGAGCCCACAGCCGGACGGGTCCTCCTCGACGGTCGCGACATGCGCACCCTCGATGCCGCGACCCTCTCGGCCAGGCTCGGAGTGATCTTCCAGAACTTCGTCCGCTACGAGCTGCCCCTTCGGGAGAACGTCGGGTTCGGCAGCCTGCCGCTTCTCGCCCAGGAGGACCAGCTCGCAGCCGCGCTGCGAGCAGCGGGCGCCGCGGACCTCCTTGCGGACTTGCCGCGAGGATGGGACACCGTGCTCGCCCGGGGATATCCGGGCGGTGTGGATCTGTCGGGCGGGCAATGGCAGAAGGTCGCGCTCGCCCGAGCGCTGACCGCGGTCCGCGGTGGCGCTGGTCTGCTCATCCTCGACGAGCCGACCGCCAACCTCGACGTGCGAGCTGAGGTGGACCTCTTCGAGCGGTTCTTGGACCTCACTCGCGACATCACGACCATCCTCGTCTCGCACCGGCTGTGGAGCGTGCGGCACGCCGACAGGATCGTCGTGCTCGCCGACGGTCACGTCGTCGAGGACGGCGACCACGAGACGCTCATGGCGCTCGAAGGTCGCTACGCGCGCATGTTCCGGCTCCAAGCCGAGCGCTTCGACGACACCCACACCAAGCGTCCCAGTGTGACCGCACGTCGCGACGAGCCGACCCGCGTGCGCGTCGGCAGCCCGGGAGCGATCTCGGACGGGAGGCAGGCCAGCCATGCCTAGGCGCTGGTGGCGGGAGCTCACGTTCCTCGTGCGCACCGCGATCCGCGTCGACCCGTGGCGCTCGCTCGGCACCGTCCTCGAACCACTCGGTGCCCTCATGTATCCGCTCTTCGGGTGGTTCCTCGGCGTCGTCGCCAACGGCGTGCTCGAAGGCGACACCACCAGACTCGTCGCCGGCGGGCTCGGTTTGCTCGTCACCGTCGCCCTCCACTACGTCTCAAGTTTCGTGGCCACCGGCATCAGGGTCCGGTTGGCGGAGCAGGTGGGTTTCGCCCTCGATCGCGAGATCGCCGAGCTCACCGCGACGCTCCCAGGCCTCGAGCATCACGAGCGCGCCGACTACCAGGAGCGCCTCGAGCTCCTGCGGCAGCATCAAGGCATCCTCGGCCAAGCCCTCAACAGCATCGTCTCGGCGAGTACCGCGCTGGTGGGTGCCCTCGGCACCGGTGTCGTCTTGGCGCTCCTCCACCCGTTCGTCCTGCTGCTCGTCTTGTTCGCGCTGCCGGCCTTCCCGATCGCGTCCATCCAGCAGCGCTGGCAGGCCGCGGCCGAAGCCGAGTCAGCCGCACCCGCCCGGCTGGCACGACACCTGCGTCACCTGACGACTGACCGCGAGGCCGCCATGGAGATGCGTGTCTTCGGCTTGCAGCGCGAGATCTTGTCGCGCCTCGACGCGGCGTGGGCCACAGCGCGCCGGCCGCTCCACCGAGCGACCGCCAAGGAGACCTTGACGGGGACCCTGCGCTCCTTGTCCTTCGCGATCGGGTTCGCGCTCGCGGTGGGATTCGTCCTGTGGCAGGCGACGCGAGGCGCGGCGAGCGCGGGGGAGGTGATCACCGCCGTCATCGTGTGCCAGCGTGTCCAGAACCAAGTCCTTGGACCCGCCTACAGCATCGCGGGCCTCGGTCGCGTCCTCCGCGCCGCTGGACGCCTGCTGTGGCTGAAGGACTACGCGAGGGAGGTCACAGCTCGCCGTCGGGGCGATCAGCCCGCGCCGGAGCGGCTGTCCGACGGGATACGGTTCGAGGGGGTGTCGTTCCGGTATCCCGGAACCGGCTCCTGGGCCCTCCGGGACGTGACGCTCCACATCCCCGCGGGCAGCGTGGTCGCGCTCGTGGGAGAGAACGGCGCGGGGAAGACGACGCTCGTCAAACTGCTCAGCCGCATGTACGAGCCCACGGAGGGCCGCATCCTCGTCGACGGTGTCGACCTGCGCGACATCGACCCCCTTGCCTGGCGAGCGCGTTTGTCCGCGGCGTTCCAGGACTTCACCCGCTTCGAGTTCCTCGCCAGGCAGACCGTCGGCGTGGGAGACCTTCCCCGCCTGGATGACGTCTCCGCGGTCGAGGCCGCGCTCGAGCGGGCCGGCGCGACCGACGTCCTGCCAGCCCTGCCCACGGGTGGGGACACCCAGCTCGGCGCCAGCTGGCCGGACGGGGTGGACCTGTCCACAGGCCAGTGGCAGAAGCTCGCACTCGGCCGAGCGCTCATGCGCGACCGACCGCTCGTGGTGTTCTTCGACGAACCGACGGCGAGCCTTGACGCGCCGACCGAGCACGCGCTGTTCGAGCGCTACGCCGAGGCCAGCCGATCGGGCACGGAGGACGGGCGCATCACCGTCTTGGTGTCGCATCGGTTCTCGACAGTGCGGTCCGCCGACCTCATCGTCGTCGTCGATGACGGACGGGTCAGGGAGTGGGGTCGGCACGACGAGCTCATGGCCCGATCCGGCCTCTACGCCGAGCTGTACTCCCTGCAGGCCAACTCCTACCGCTGACCGGGACGAGGCACCTGGCGACGCTTCGCGTCGCCAGGTCCGAGCCGACCGCCAGATCGAGCAGTCCCACGATGGGACCACCGGCCCTAGGCGATGCCGGTCCGGGCCGTCGACGATGGAGCAATGCGCCATCGCAACGGTATCCGCGAGTTGGATCGGCACGAGTGCCTGCGTCGACTCCCCAGCGTGCCCATCGGCCGGATCGTCTACACCCACCGGGCGCTCCCGGCCGTCCTGCCCGTCAACTTCTCGCTCGACGACGACTTCGCCGTCGTCATTCGCACCGCCGGGACCTCCCGCTTCGCCCGGGCTGTCGACGGGGTGGTCGTGGCGTTCGAGGCCGACGCGTTCGACACGCACCGCCACTGCGGTTGGAGCGTGGTCGTGACGGGGCGCGCCTTCATCGTCACCGACCCTGTCGAGCAGGAGCGTCTTCGCCGCACGGGCCCCACGTCCTGGGCCCCGACGCCCGACGACATGTTCGTGCGGATCGAGGCTGAGCTGGTCAGCGGCCGAGAGATCTACCCCCTCGAGCCGCCACGTGAGGGCGCCCGCGAGCGACTCGAGGGCGGGAACCCGCTCACACCGTCTCGCCTCTGACCCCTTTCAGCCGCCGATCGGCACCCGCCAGGTGAGCCGAGTGCCTTGACCAGGCGCGCTGTCCAGCTCCAGCGTCCCACCCAGCTCCTCGGCTCGCTGGGCGATGTTGCGCAGGCCGCTGCGGCGACCGTTCGGTGACATGCCCACGCCGTCATCGGCGACGGTGAGGACGACCTCCTCGGCGGTCGCCCGCAGGCTCACGTCGACGTGGCTCGCCTTCGCGTGCCGGGCGACGTTGGTCAGCGCCTCGCCCAACACGGCGAGCGTGTGGTCGGCCACCGCCCGGGACACCTGGGTATCCAGCAGTCCTTCCAACCGCAGCGAGGGCGCGAACCCGAGGACGCTCGACGCGTCCTGGACGGCACGGACCGCGCGAGCGCGCAGCCCTTGGTCGCCGCCCTGCTCACGCGCACGCAAGCCGAAGATGGTGGAACGAATGATCTTGATCGTCTCATCGAGGTCGTCGACCGCCCGCTGCACACGCTCCACCGCCCCGGGGTGGTCGATGAGGCGGGCCGCGCTCTGCAGCGTCATTCCGGTCGCGAAGAGACGCTGAATCGCCAAGTCGTGGAGGTCCCTCGCGATTCGATCCCGGTCCTCCAGGATCGCGATCTGCTCGCTGTCCCGGCGCCGTTCGGCGAGCTCCAGGGCGACGGCCGCTTGCCCCGCGAAGTGCTCGAGCGGCTCGATGTGCTCGACGAGGAAGGGCTGTGCGGCCGTGTCTCGGGCCAGCAGGAGCACACCGTCGACGCGCTCCCCCGTTCCGATCGGCACCGCCAGCGCGGGGCCGAACCCGTCGAGCGGGAGCCCTTCCGTCGTCGCACCCGACTCCTGCTGGAGATCGTCCACTGTGACGGGCGCCTTACTCGAGTACGCCTCACCCAACAGCCCGTCACCGATCGGAACCACTCGACCACGCAGCTCGTCCGCATCCCGGCCGATCGCGAGCTCCACCGTCAAGGCGTCGGCCTCGCCCATCGGCATGGCGACGAGTGCCAGGTCCGCGGTCGTGATGCCGAGCGCGCGTTCCGCGATCAGCTCCAGCACCTCCGCGCGAGGAGCGCCGGAGAGCAGGCTCCTCGTCACCTCACCACTCGCGGCGAGCCACCTCTCGCGCATGGTGACGGTCTCGTAGAGCCGTGCGTTGTCGATCGCGACCCCCGCCGCCACCGCGAGCGTGCTGAGGACCGCCTCGTCCTCCTCGTCAAACGGCACGCCCCCGCGCTTCTCAGCGAGGTAGAGGTTGCCGAACGCCTTGCCGTGCACCCGGACGGGCACACCGAGGAAGCTCCGCATGGGCGGATGACCAGGCGGGAAGCCGGACGAGGCGGGATGGCTGCGGACGTCGTCGAGCCGCAGTGGCACCTGCTGGCGGATCAGCTCGCCCAAGACGCCGTGTCCTGAGGGGTACCGGCCGATCGCGGCGGCCTCCTCGTCGGACAGGCCGGTGAACACGAAGGACACGATGCGGTCGCCGGCCGGGTCGAGGACACCCAGGGCTCCGTACTGCGCGTCCACGAGCTCCGCCGCCGCTTCGACGATGCGGTGGAGGACGTCGTTCAGCTCCAGGTCGCGACCGACGGACAGGACTGCTTCGAGCAGGCCGCGCATCCGGTCGCGGGTGCCACGAGCGGCGTCGATCCGGACGCGGAGTTCGTCCAGCAGCTGGTCGAGCCGCAGGTGGCGCAACCGCTCGCTGACACCGATGTCGCTCTTCACACCGCCTCCTTGGGGGTGCTGGTCGTCGCCGCGCGGACTCCAGCCTCACGGTACCGAGTCGCTACCTCGACGTCGGACCAGCCCGAGACACGTGTGAAGCAATCCACATGAGTGCGCTGCGAGCTGCCCAACGCTGCGCGTCACACCATCGCGACGGTGCGTCACGAGCGGTGCCTCCACACGTCAACGTCCGCTGAGCTCGGTAGCCAGGAGCGCCGCCTGGATCCGACGCTCGACACCGAGCTTGGCGAGCAGCCGCGAGACGTAGTTCTTCACCGTCTTCTCGGCGAGGAAGAGACGCTGGCCGATCTCCCGGTTCGTCAGACCCTCTCCAATGAGCTCGAGAATCTCGCGTTCGCGCGTGGTGAGCTGCGCGAGCGCGTCCGGCTCCGGTTCGTCCGGCTTCTCACCGCGCAGCCTCGCCATGACCCTCGCGGTCGCGCTCGGGTCGAGCATCGACTGGCCAGACGCCACCGTGCGCACGGCGGTGACGAGGTCCGCGCCCTTGATCTGCTTCAGCACATAGCCCGCGGCTCCTGCCATGATCGCGTCCAACAGCGCGTCCTCGTCGTCGAACGACGTGAGCATGAGGCACGCCAGCTCCGGCATGGTGGACCGCAGATCCCGGCAGACACTCACCCCGTCACCGTCGGGGAGTCTGACATCGAGGACCGCGACGTTCGGGCGTAGCGCCGGAATCCGGGCCAGCGCCTGCTGGGCGGTTTCCGCTTCGCCGACCACGGTGATGTCCGGCTCCGCGTCCAAGAGATCCCGCACTCCACGCCGGACGACCTCGTGGTCGTCGAGCACGAACACCCGAATCTGCCCGCTCCTAGTCGTCGAGTGACTCTCAGCCATCGTCTGCTCCCGGAACGCGTCCGACGGGGCGAGCACTGTGCCGCACACAGCATGCGCCGTACACAGCATGTGTCGTACACAGCATGCGCCACGTGGCCTGCCACGCGCCATGGCGCGGCGGTGTTTTCGACGCATCTCACACCCGTCACCGGTGACAGGGCCGCAGGTCCCACCTGGCGCGCGACTCCATGTGGGTCGCAGGTCCCATCGGCGGTGACCTGCGACCCCGGCACGATGCGCCCGCGGACCGCAGCGGCCGAGACGGGCTGATCCATACCGTGAGTCACGACAAACCGATCCCCCGCAGTCAAAGGTGAGGACGCACCATGACGACCCAGCGGAAGGCACCGACGATTCAGCGGCACGCGGCAACCAAGGAGGCGTCCCTCATGCCCCGGCAACGCACCGCCAACGCGTCAACCACCGCTGACGCAACTCGACCCGTCACCCTCGGCGCCAGGGCACTCGCTGTCCTCCGTGTGGCGATCGGGTTCACGTTCCTCTGGGCCTTCCTGGACAAGACGTTCGGGCTGGGTTACGCGACGACGAGCGAGCGGGCATGGCTCAACGGTGGCTCGCCGACGTACGGCTTCCTCAGCAACGTGTCCGTCGGGCCGTTCGAGTCGATGTTCAACAGCTGGGCCGGCGCGGCCTGGGCCGACTGGCTGTTCATGCTGGGCCTGCTGGGCATCGGCGTCGCAGTCATCGCCGGTGTCGCACTGCGCATCGCCGCGATCTCCGGCACGATCATGATGCTCCTCATGTGGGCGGCCGAGTGGCCCCTGGCGCGGACGCTCTCGACAGGAGAGCCCAGCATGTCGACCAACCCCCTCGTCGACTACCACATCATCTACGCGCTGGTTCTGATCGCCCTGGCGGTGACACACGCGGGGAACACGTGGGGATTCGGTCGCGTGTGGGCCAAGCTCCCGGTCGTCCGTGAGACCGCCTGGCTGCGCTAGTCACCACACCGCTCGATGGGACGAGGGCCGACCGGAACGAAGCTGGGCTGGTCTCAGGAAAGGGCCCCGCCTCCCCGCGAGGCGGGGCCCTCGTTCGTGTGCTCGCTCACTCCCACACCACGCCGTCCTTGTCACGGTCGACGTACCAGTCGGACTCCGGATCCCTCCCCTGGTAGGACGGGCCGTCGCCGTTCGACGTCGCCTCGCGACACGCCGAGGTGTGGATCAAGGCCGCGAGCGTCACGGCCGGACGTCGAGTCCGGTGCGGACACCGCCGGCTCGTCCGCGCCGCACTCCCCCACGGGCCGGCGTGGGCCGGGCGAGCCGCACGCTCTGCGGCTGGAACCTCGCCCGGCACGTGGACGCCGCACCGCAGGTGTACTTCGCCGCGAAGCCTTCCTTGACCATGACCTCGCTGAACATGCGCCCATCGCGCCTCCACACATACGCGAAGGTGCGGCCGCAGCTGCCGAGCCGGCTTGCGACGGGTCGAGACTCGAGCCGAACCGACGCTCCGGCGAACAAGTCACGCGCCCGCACGGACACCTCCTGCCCGTAGCACTCGGTGGGTCGGAGGGTTCTTCGTCTCAGGGCCGTCCCTACCGATCAGCCGGAGCGTCCCGGTGCCGCGGCGGACCTTGATCGTGTCGCCGTCGACGACATCGACGACGGAAACCACCGCCGGGTGGAGGTCCCTTCGCCCCCGGCCGGCCGCGACCGGCCCGGTCCCGGCCGGCGACGCGACGCAGGGTCGGTGTCGCCGTCCCCGCGGCCACCGCACGCCCACGCTTCTCCTCTCGCCGCCGTGCGCGTCGACCGCCCCGACGATCGAGGAGACGAGGGCGCCCTCCCGGCGCGGCACGACTCCTCGCACCTCTTCGACCCTGGCATGCTCCGCGGAACCCGCAGGTCGGGGTCAAGCTCCGCCGACACCGCCGACTGGCGGTTTGCGCGCACGGCGTTCCGTGAGCGGAGAAGGCTCCAGGACACCGGTGTGGCCCCGGGGTGGTGGGCGTTCGGTGAGCGCGAGAGGTCAGGGGAACAAGAGGGGCAAAAAGAAAAGGACGAGCCGGCCTGTAAGCCGGATTCTGTCGAGGGCGGTCATCCATCTCGGGTCGCCGTTACCGACGACCTCTAGCGGCCTACCCGCAGGCTCGGGCGGGCCACCCTCAAGCGCCTGCGCAGACCCGGGACGCGACGCCCCGGGCCCTCTTGGCCTTGCTCCGGGTGGGGTTTACCGAGCCGCCTGGGTCACCCCAGACGCTGGTGGTCTCTTACACCACCCTTTCACCCTTGCCCGCACCCCCGACGCGTCTCGCGCCGGGAGCCGCTGGCGGTCTGCTCTCTGTGGCACTTTCCCGCGGGTCACCCCGGGTGGACGTTATCCACCACCCTGCCCTGTGGAGTCCGGACTTTCCTCGGCGGGTCGAGGAGTCGCCTCCTCGCCCGACGCGACCGCCCGGCCGACTCGTCCCAGCCATCAGCGTAGCGAACCCGCTGGCGTCTCCGGCAGGCCGATCGGAAGCGCTCGCACTGGCCGGGGGTGAAACCTCCGGGCGGGAGCGGGCTCAGACGGTGGCTCGTCGAGTCGGTCCGCGACCGCCGGCGAAGGGCCGACGACGCCTGTCAAGGACACCTTGCTTGGACGAGCAAGAGCTCGCGACCCCCTAGCCGCGTGGACCGCTGTCGGTGGCCTTGGGTGAGCGGACACCGCGTCGCCCCACATCGCCTCTTGGCGCGCACAGTCCCCAGCCGTCGTCGTCCGGTACCTGGTGCGCGTACGCCTCGGAGTCGAGGACAGGCTCGTAACCGATGGTGTTGCGGGTGTCCCAGATGGTCCGGGTGTTGGCGGAGACACCGGCACACACCGCGTAGCCAACGTCGGCGACGAGGGCGCGAGACACGAGCTGGTGGAGGTCAGCTGGGCCCAGCCAGCCGCTCAGCGCGCTCGACGCCGGCGGCTCCGGAGTGGTCGCACCCAGCCGGAGGACGATCACCGACGCGCCGGTGCGGTAGGCGAACACCCGTCCGAGCGCCTCGGCGAACGCCTTCGTCGCGCCGTAGGGACAGCACGGTGCGACCGGCGAGTCTGGGTCGATGGGTACGCGGCCGGTCCTGGCGTATTGCCCCATCACATGCGCCGAGCTCGCGAGGACGACCCGCGGGACACCGGCCGCGAGGAGCGTCGCGACGACCTCGACGTTGGCGGTCCGCAGCTCATCCCAGCTCGCGTTCGGATCGGGACAGGCGGCAAGGTGGACGACTGCGTCGACGCCCTCGGTGATCCGCGCGACGAAGTCCGGGTCGGTGAGGTCGCCCACGAGGCCGCCGGGCACCGGCACACGATCGGTCAGGACGAGGCGCCAGGAGTCTCGCAAGCCCGGCAGCAGCATCGAGGCGACGCCACCCGCGGCGCCGGTGACAAGGACACGAGGAGAAGACACGCGACCATGATCCCGCTCGTGCCCGCGAGCGGCGAGGCACGCCTCGAGCGGAACCGTGGTCTAGAGGCCGGTGACGCCAAAGGTGCGCAGTGACGCCCGTTCGGCGTCGTACCAGCGGACCTCGCTCAAGGAGCCAGGCGCCACGTCGAGCCGGTGGGCCGCGTGCGGAGGGACGCCGAGCGCCTCGCAGATCAGGAGTCCGATCACCACGGTGTGGGTGACCACGACGACCGGTTGGCCGGCGTACGACGCCAGCAGACGCTCGTGGACGCCTCGAACACGGCTGAGCGCGTGGTCGAGTGACTCGCCGCCCGGCGGTGCTACGGCGGACGACGAGCGCCAGGCCGCCCACTCCTCCGGCCACCGTCGGCGGACCTCCGCGACGGAGTGCCCCTCCCACGCGCCGAGCGACACCTCCGCCAGGTCAGGCTCGACACGCACGGGCACGCCGAGCTCCGCGGCGACCACCTCAGCGGTCTCCTGGGCCGGCTGGAGGGGTGAGGTGACGACAACCGCGGCCCCGCCACGTCGCGCGACCGCGCTCGCCACGGACGCCGCCTGTTCGCGTCCCCGCTCGGTGAGCGGGACAGCACCGGCCTCTCGCCCGGCCAACCGCCCCACCTGGTCGCGCTCGGTCTCGCCGTGCCGAAGCAGGAGAACTGTCGTCGCCTCACCCAACGCCCGACTGTCAGCCGCCACCGTCTGGTCAGCCCTCGCCGTGGCGGCGTGATCGCGTGTCACCCGCGGCGAGATCCACCGGACAGGGGCGCCACCGTCGAGTACGGTGTTGAGCAACGCGTCAGCGGCGACGTTGCGCTCGCGGGGCACCCACGTCCAGGTGGTGTCCGCCGGCGCGAGCTCCCGTGCGCGCAGGGCCAGCCGGCGCATGTCGGCATGCTTGATCTTCCACCGGCCGGCCATCTGCTCGATGACCAGCCGGCTGTCCATGCGGACCTCGAGCGCGGCGCCGGGGTCGACCTCGCGAGCGAGGCGCAGGCCGGCGATCAGCCCCTCGTACTCGGCGACGTTGTTGGTGGCGACCCCGATCGGCTCGGCGGCGCGAGCCAGCACGTCGCCGGAGTCCGGGTCGCGAATCACGACGCCGAACGCGGCCGGGCCGGGGTTTCCGCGCGCCCCGCCGTCCACCTCGACGATCAGCCGGCGGCTCTCTCCTCCCGACAAGGCAGACTCACACGCCCGAGTCGGCTGTACGAACCAGGATCCGCCGGCACTCCTCGCAGCGCAGCACCTCGTCCGGGGGCGCGGCGGCGACCTTGAGGAGGTAGCTGGTGTCGAGCTCCATCCGGCAGCCCTCGCAGCGACGCTGCCGAAGCGCCGCCGCCCCGATGCCGCCTTGCTGGGAGCGGATCTTCTCGTACAGCGCGAGCAGCTCGTCCGTGACGTCCGCGGCGGCCTCGGCGCGGTCACGTCGGACGTTCTCGGCCTCGGCGTCGATCGCCGCGTACGCCTCGTCGCGCGTCCGCTCGGTGGCCTCCAGCCGGCTCTCCACCTCCGACAGCTTCTGGCGCAGCTCGTCGTGCTCGGCGGTCGCGGCTTCCAGCCGCTCCATGATCTCGAGCTGGACATCCTCCAGGTCGGACTGTCGCTTGGTCAGTGACTCGATCTCGTGCTGGAGGTTCTCCAGGTCCTTCGGCGAGGCGACCTGGCCGGCCTGCAGGCGCTGCTCGTCCCGCTCCCGGCGGGCCCGCACCTGCTCGACGTCACGCTCGGCCTTGCTCTGCTCACGGGTCAGGTCCTCGACCTTGGTCGCGGCCGCGACCACGGCCGCCTCGAGCTCCTTGCGTTCGCTCTGCAACCGCTCCACCTCGGCGGCCTCGGGAAGCGTACGACGCCGGTGGGCGAGCTGGTCGAGGCGAAGGTCGAGGGCCTGGACCTCGAGCAGCCGTAGCTGGATGGACGGGTCGGCGTTCAGAGCGGGCTCCCTCCCTGGTCGGACCGGACTTCACTGGAGACGACGCTGTCGGGGACGACGTCACCGGGCATGGCGCTACCAGGAATCTCACCGGTGATATCGGCAATCTCACCGGGGATATGGAGTCGCCACGGGTCCGTGCGGATCGTCGACACACGGGTCTCCACCGTCGTGCCCCGCTCGGCGAGCCTACGGCGCAGCCGATCCGCCGCGTCGGACAGCCACGGCCACTCGCTCGCCCAGTGCGCGACGTCGACCAAGGCCGGGGCGTCACCGTGCTCGCTCGCCTCGGAGGCCGGGTGGTGTCGCAGGTCAGCGGTGACGTAGGCGTCGGCACCGGCGGCCCGTACGACATCCAGGTAGGAGTCACCCGCACCCCCACACACCGCCACGGTCGTGATCACGCGGTCCGGGTCTCCCGCGACGCGCACGCCGTGCGCGGTCGCCGGTAGTGCTCCGGCGACACGACGGCCGAAGTCGCGCAGCGGCTCCGGCGTGGGCAACCGCCCGAGCCGACCGGTGCCGAGTCCGGGCACGTCCGGGTGGGGATCCAAGGGGCGAAGCTCGGTGAGTCCGAGAGCGGCGGCCAAGGCGTCGGAGACGCCAGGGGCGGCCGCATCGGCGTTGGTGTGGCAGACGTGGAGGCCGATCCCGTGGGTGAGCAGCCGATGGACGACCCGGCCCTTGGGGGTCGTCGCGGCGACACCGTGCACACCGCGGAGAAAGAGCGGATGGTGGGCGACGACGAGGTCGGCTCCCCATTCGATCGCCTCGTCCACCACGTCGGAGACCGGATCGACCGCGAACAGGACACGACGGACCTCCGCGTCGGGATCACCGCAGACGAGCCCTACCGCGTCCCAGTCAGCGGCCCATTGGGGGTTGTAGAGCTCGTCGAGGACGTCGACAACCTGTGCGAGCGTCGGCACGCGGTCAGGCTAGCGTGCCGACGGGGCGACGTGTGCGGAGGACGCCCCGACCGTGGGACCGCCGAGCCGGAACAGGACCTCGCCCGCGTCCGGCACGACGAGGGTGTCTGGGTCGCCCGCCCACTCGTCGACGTCGATGCTCGCGGGGTCGCGGTACTCAAGCCCCAACGCTCGGGTCGTCGCCTCGTCCAGGCCGGTCGCGAGAGTCACCGTGATCCGGCAGCGCTCTCCGTGCTCCGGGTCATAGCTGCCGGCTCCGCGCAGGTGTGACGAGTGCGCGAGGACCGATCGGGGGACGTCGCGGAACCTCTCCCACTGACCGGTGAAGTACTCCTGGCAGTGGTAGCCGACCTTCTCGATGGCCGCGCCGTGGGTGCGGCTGACCTCACGCACGTGCGGGGCGTAGAGGACGACCTCGCCGCCGTCGGCGACGACCGGCTCGACCTTGTACATGCCCTTCGCGGCGGTCCACAGCTCGTCGTAGCGCTCCGAGACCAGCGACAGCACCCGCCGGACGGGGCGGTCGAGGTATCGGACGTGGGTCCGGGCGGAGACCTCCGCCGCGCGGGCCCAGGCCTCCTCGGGGGTGCCGAACGTCAGCGCGTGCAGCGTCGCCGTCCCCGACGCCACGACGGCGGCCAGACACAGCCGCTCGGAGGGAATGAGGCTGGCGGCACGGTCGATCAGGGCCCGCACCGGCGTGACCCCCAGCGTCCCGATGATCCGGGCACTCCCGATGAGCGCGCCGAGCCAGTGGGACGTGTCGATGACCTCCCGACCCGCCACACCGGGGAAGAAGTACTTGTTGCCGCCGGAGAACCCGACCACCTCGTGGGGGAAGACCGGCCCGACCACGAGGACGACGTCGTGCTCCACGACGTGTCGGTTGACCCGCACGACGACGGACTCGGTCAGACGTCCGCCGGACAGCTCGGCCACCTCCGCCGCGGGGATCACACCCACCTCGACCAGGGCGTCGGGGTCCCACCACTCGTGATTGACGACGCTGGTGCCCGGGTACGTCGCCGCGAGCCCGCTCTCGGCGTACCCGAGGTGCGTCGCGAGCTGGGCGTCGCTCATCGGCGGATGGGTGCCGAGCGCGATGAGCACGGTGAGTCTGCTGACGCGGCCGTGCACCGCCTCGTGGACGCCCCGTAGCAGGAGGGGAAGCGGACAGGATCGCGTGGAGTCCGGCACGACGACGCAGAGGCTGCGTCCCTCCAGCGGCACCGAGCGCAGGCGTTCTCGGACGAACCGCCGCGCCTCCTCTGACGACAGCTCGACACCGGGCCCGCCGACCTGGCCGGCGTCGAGCCCAGCACCTGTCACGGCACTCCCCATGCCGACAGTGTGCCGACGCGTTCTCGCCCGCGGTCATGGGGGTTCCGCCGCCGCTTCGTCCGCTCGCTCATCGGACCCGACGCAACGCCCGACATCTCGAGGAGGCACGCCGGACGATCGCCTCGGCACCGTCGATCGCGAAGCGCACTGCACCGATCTCGGTCCTCGACTTCCACCTCTCGCCGACGCTCAGCACGATCGACATACCGGTGATCGTGCTCGTGGGCGACCACGACCGCCAGACGTCGGTGTCGGACGCCCGTGAGCTGACGGCAGCGTTACCGCACGCGGAGCTGCGTATCGAGCGAGGTGCCGGTCATTTCCTCGTCCTGGAGCGACCGGACGCGTTCGTCTCCGCGGTGCGTGACCTTCGCGCGCGATCGTGAGTCTCGCCGGGTCAGCCGGCGATCTCCCTCAGGTACGCGAGGTTGTCACGTACGCGCTCCTCCAACGGGACCTCGGTGCTGAAGTCCTCGACGGATACCCAGCCGTCGTAGCCGATCTTCTTGAGGTGCTCGAACAGTCGCGGCAGGTTCGCCACACCGTGCCGCAACGGTGCCCACCGCCACGTCCAGTCCGTGCGGTTGGCACCCTCGACCCGCTGGGGGACCGGCGCGGCGTTCTTCACGTGGACGTGGGCGAGGTACTCACCGAGGATCTCGAGGCTCCACGGGTCGTACTCGTACCCCTCGTGCAGCATGTTGCCGATGTCGTGGATCACGCCCACGCAGTCGGGGTCGAGACCTTCGACGAACCGCGCCGCCGCCGAGGCGCTCGAGATCAGCGACTGGTGGTGCAGCTCGATGAGCGCCTTCACGCCGTAGTGGCGCGCGAGCTTCGCCACCTCTCGGTACTCCCGACGGCGTCGTTCGAAGGCGGCGCGGTACCCCTCCGGACCTGGCTTGCCGACCGTGACCCGCATCTGCGGCACACCCAGCGCCGCCGCGCCCCGCATGAGTCGCTCGACATCCTCGAGCTGGTCGGAGCTGGCGTAGGCGCCCAGCGACGGCATGCCGAGGCCGGCCTTCCCGGTGAGCTCCCTGATGCGAGGGACGTCCTGCTCGAAGGTGGACAGCGGCCAGGTGCACCTGTTGCCCTGCCAGAAGCTGGCGACGCCGCCAGGCGCGGGCGGTTGGTCCACCACCCGCCACTCGATCCCGTCCCAGCCCTGCTCGGCGAGCTTGCTGACCGCCTCCTCCGGTGTCCACTCCGGCAGGCTGGCGGTGAACACGGCGAACTTCATGAGGTCAGCTCCTTGATGGACACCGGCCTCTGCAGACGGGCCGACTCGTAGATGCCCCGGATGACCGCGAGGGTCCGGGTCGCCTCCTCGGCGGTCACCAGCGGCGGGCGTCCCTGCTCGACCGCGTCGAGGAAGTCCTGGAACTGGGTGGTGTGCGAGGTGGCGGTCAGGCCGGCGACCGTTGGCTTGGCCTCCTCGGAGGGTTCGCTGTAGCCGTATTCGGCGAGCACCTCCGCCGCCTGGTTCGCCTCCGGGCCGGCGCCGTACGGGTAGTCCTCGCCGCTGTCCTTGGCCGCGTGGTAGTAGACGAGCTTGTTGCGGTCGATGATCGCCGAGCCGCGGTCCCCGTGCACCTGAACGCGTGTGGCGATGCCGGGGTAGGCGGCCGTGGTGCCGTGGATCACCCCGAGCGCGCCGTTGGCGAAGCGAACCGTGGCCACCGCGGTGTCCTCGACCTCGATCCGCTCGTGCGCCAGGCAACCGGTCCAGGCGTAGACCTCGAGCGGCTCGCCCAGGAACCAGGTGAACAGGTCGATGGTGTGGATGCCCTGGTTCATCAGCGCGCCGCCGCCGTCGAGCGCCCAGGTACCCCGCCAGTCGCCGGAGTCGTAGTAGCTCTGGCTCCGCCACCACGAGATGATCGCGTTGCCCGAGGTGAGCTTGCCGAACTTCCCGTTCTTGACCGCGTCGTGGATGATCAGGCTCGCCGGGTCGTGCCGGTGCTGGCTCACCACCATGACCGTGCGGTCAGACCGCTTCTCGGCCTCGAGGATGCGACGCGCCGCGTCGAGTCGGATGTCGATCGGCTTCTCGATGATGACGTGCTTGCCCGCCTCGATCGCCGCGACAGCGGCGTCGGCGTGCAGACCGCTCGGCGTGCCGATGGTCACCGCGTCCACGTCGGAGCGGGCCAGCGCCTCGGCCAGCGAGGTGGTCGCCTCGGCTCCCACCTCGCGCGCGACGCTCTGAGCTCGCTCAGCGACGGTGTCGACCACCACAGCGACCTCGGCTCGCGGCTTGAAGGACTGGATCGTCTGCGCGTGGAGGCGGCCGATCACACCAGCCCCGATCACTGCGAATCGCATCGTTGCCCCTTCTGTTGCGTACTCGGTGGTCCAGCGGCCTCCTGGCGGACCGACACTCCTGGCTCGCCCTACTGGTAGGAGATGCCCTCGGCTTCCAACAAACCGGTGAACGCTCGCGTCGCCTTGGCGAACAGCTCAGGGCCGGAGAAGCCGCCGGCGTGTCCCGCGGTCGCCAGGTGGGGCTCCATCGAGAAGAAGCCGTCGAAGCCGTCGTCACGCAAGGCGCGGATGGTCTCCGGGATCTCACCGTCGCCCTCGCCCGCTGGGACGATGCGCCCGTCCGCCGCGACCGCGTCCTTGATCTGGAGGTACTCGATGTAGGGACGGAGGCTGGCGTACCCGTCGGTGAACGGAGCCACGTCACACAGCACGAAGTTCGCGGCGTCCCACACCAGCCGAAGGTTGTCGGAGCCAACCGACTCGACGATGTCGAGGCAGCGGGACGGGATGTCGCCGTAGATCTTCCGCTCGTTCTCGTGCGCGAGGACGACGTCGTGACCCCGGGCTCGCTCGGCCAATGCCGACATGCGACGCAGCACCTCATCGCGGTGCTTGGCCGGGTCGTCTCCCTCGGGGATCCAGAACGAGAAGAGCCGGATGTACGGCGCGCTCAGCTCCCGGGCGACCCACAGCGCTCGGTCGAAGCGTGCGAGGTGCTCGTCGAAGTCGTCGTGGATACCGACCTTCCCGATCGGCGAGCCGACAGCCGAGACGCTGATGCCGTAGCGCGCGAGGAGACGCTTGATCTCGGCGATCTGCTCATCGCTGAGGTCGAGAACGTTGGTGCCCCACGCGCTGCGGAACTCGACGTACCGGATGCCGAGCTCGTTCAACGTCTGGAACTGGATGTGGGGATCGGGGTCGATCTCGTCAGCGAATCCGGAGAGGGTCCACATCGGGGTGCTCGGCTCCTCATCTGCTCGCGCTGCCGGCGACCGGGTTCGGTCACCGCCTCTCGGCTGTGTCGTCACGTTGGTTCACCTGGCCGACGGATCGCCACTGGCCACCCCAGCCGGCTCGACCGGCCAGCCAGCTCGCGTGCCAGAGGCACAGATCCGGTGCTGGCCACTATGGCAACCGGTTGCCAAAGGTTGTCAAGGGGACGACACTGAGGCGTCCGACACCGGCTGCCGCCGCCACGACGCGTCGAGGCACGGGCACACCGGGTTGACGCACGCCGGGTCTCAACGCACCCGGACATCGAACGAAGGGAGGGCTCACGGAGTGGCCGCGCAGGAGCCGGACCGCGCCAACCGGTCCGCGAGGCGTGCCCGCGAGGGTCGTCCCGCGCGCGCTCCGACCATCCACGACGTCGCCGCGCGCTGCGCGGTCGCCGCCTCCACGGTGTCGCGGGCCTTCAGCCATCCCGAGCGCGTCAACGCGGCGACGCGGGAACGCATCCTGGCCACCGCGGCGGAGATGGGATACCGCCCGCATCCCCTCGCCCGCGCTCTCCCATCGGGTCAGACGCGCATGCTCGGCCTGCTCGTCCCGGACATCACCAACCCGTTCTTCCTCGGGCTGATCCGTGGCGCCCAGCGCGCGGCCGCCGCGGCCGGTTACACCATCGTCCTCGCCGACAGCGACGAGTGCGACGAGACGGAGCTGACCGCCCTCGACCGGCTGACCCGTGCGGTCGACGGTTTCGTCCTCGCCTCCTCCCGGCTGTCGGACGCGCGGTTGCGGGAGGCCGACAGCGCCGTTCCCCTCGTCGTCGTCAACCGACGCGTGCCTCCCGTGCCGAGCGTCCTCATCGACTCGGCGCCCGCCACCAAGCGAGCCGTCGAGCACCTGGCCTCCCTCGGACACACGCGATTCGCCTACCTGTCGGGCCCGCGCGCGTCGTGGTCGGACGCCCGACGCTGGCGAGCCCTGCAGTCCGTCGCCCGCCGGGGAGACTTGGACGTCGTGCGACTCGGCCCGCTGCCTCCGACGGTCGACGGTGGTGTCGCCGCCGCCGACGCCGTGCTGGCCGAGGGCGTGACCGCGGTGGTGGCGTTCAACGACTTGCTGGCGATCGGTGTCCTCCGCCGGCTGCGGGAGCTGGGCGTCTCCGTTCCGGGCGAGGTCAGCGTGCTCGGGTGTGACGACATCTTCGGCGCCGACTTCTGCGACCCTCCCCTGACCACCCTCGCGGCGCCCATCGAGCGGGCTGGACGAGCCGCAGTCGACCTCCTGCTCCGCAGACTCGACTCCGGCCCGTCCGGCGGGCGGCACCGCGACGTGGTCCTCCCGGCCACGCTGACCGTCCGCGACTCGACTGGTCCCGCACCCGTACGACGTCGAGATGAGAGGAGGAACGAGCCGACCCAGGTCACCGCCACGTCCTGACCTGCCGAGAGCCGCGTCCAGCAGTCGGCCAGCACAGCGACCCGATCCGATCCAAGCACCTCGCGGAGGAGCACGTGATCAAGCTCAGCTTCAGCACTCTGGGCTGCCCCCAGTACACCCTCGACCAGGTGATCTCGACCGCCACGAGGCACGGCTACGACGGGGTCGAGCTGCGGTTCCTGCGCGGTCAGGTCGCCTTGGAGACGCTGGAGGAGTTCAGCCCGTCGGGTATCCGCCGCACCCGCGAGCTGTTCGAACGCCATGGCGTCGCGGTGTCCTGTGTCGACACCAGCGTGCGGTTCACCTCACCGGATCCGGCGGAGCGGACCACGCAGCTGGAGCAGACCAAGACGTACGCGCGGATCGCCGCCGAGCTGGGCGCGCCGTACATCCGGCTCTTCGGTGGCGCCGTCCCGGAAGCCTCGCCGGAACGCGAAGAGACGACCCGGCGAATCGCCGAAGGTCTCGCCGAGGCGGCCGCCATCGCTGCCTCCGAAGGCGTCACGGCGGTGCTCGAAACCCACGACAGCTTCTGCACCGCGGCGCAGATCCGTGAGCTCTTCTCGTACGCGTCGAGCGATGACCTCGGCATCCTGTGGGACGTCCTGCACTCCTACCGCACTGGCGAGTCGTTCGAGGAGACGTGGCGCGGGTTGGGGCCGCGTATCCGGCACGTCCACCTCAAGGACGCGGACAACCTCTCCCCCACCTCGTTCCAGCCCCGGCTGGCCGGACAGGGCGCCGTGCCGCTCGGCGAGGTCGTCGACCTGCTCCGACGCGTCGACTACCAGGGCTATGTGAGCTTCGAGTGGGAGAAGGCCTGGCACCCCGAGATCGAGGAGCCTGAGGTGGCCATCCCACAGTTCGCGGACTACCTCCGGCCGCTTCTCAACCGACCGGCCAGCTGACAGCGAGACCGAGACCTGACGACTCGCGGTGGCGGCATCTCACCCGGCCGTCACGCCGGTCACGTCACCGCGAGACCGAGGACACGCACGACAGGAGAGCAATGAGCGAGATCGAGCTGCACCCCGACCGATTGCTGCCGACCGACCCACGGCAGCGGTCGATCGCCCGTCGGCTGTACGACGCGGTGGCCCGGCTGCCGATCATTTCGCCTCATGGCCACGTCGACCCCGGCATCTTGGCCCGGGACGAACCCTTCCCCGATCCGGCGAGCCTCTTCGTGGTCCCCGACCACTACGTCACCCGTCTCCTGCATGCTCACGGTGTTCCCCTGGACCGGTTGGGGGTCCCGCCCGGAAATCCCGTCACCCCCGTCGAGCCTCGCGAGATCTGGCGCACCCTGTGCGAGCACTGGTGGGCGTTCCGCGGCACCCCGTCGCGCTACTGGCTTGAGAGCGAGCTCGTCGAGGTGTTCGGCATCCGACTCCGTCCGAGCGCTGAGAACGCCGACAGGTTGTTCGACGAGTTGTCCGAACGCCTCGCCCGGCCGGAGTTCCGGCCACGCGCGCTGTACGAGCGGTTCGGCATCGAGGTGCTGGCGACCACGGACGACCCGGCCTCGGACCTCGCCGACCACAAGGCGCTCGCCGAGGATCCCACCTGGAAGGGTCGCGTCATCCCGACCTTCCGACCTGACGCCTACGTGGATCCCACCCGGCCAGACTGGCCCCGAGCCATCGAGCGACTGGGTGCGGTGAGCGACGTGGACACCACGTCGTATGCGGGCTACATCGAGGCGTTGGAGAAGCGCCGCGCGTACTTCAAGGCCCATGGCGCGACCGCCTCGGACCATGGGGCACCCGACGCCGGGAGCGAGCCGCTCACGCCCTCCGAGGCGAGCCGCATCTTCGCCGCCGCGTTGAAGGGAACCGCGACACCTGAGGAGGCGACGGCGTTCCGCCGCCACATGCTCACCGAGATGGCGCGGATGGCGTGCGACGACGGCCTGGTCATGCAGCTCCACCCCGCGGTCCTTCGGAACCACCACACGGCGACGTACGAACGGTTCGGTCCGGACGTGGGGTGCGACATCCCGACCGCCGCGGAGTACACCCGGGCGCTGCGCCCGCTGCTGGAGCGGTACGGCACCCACCCCAACTTCCGGATCGTGCTGTTCACCACCGACGAGGACGTCTTCTCGCGCGAGATCGCACCGTTGGCGGGCTTCTACCCCTCGGTCTTCGTCGGGGCGCCGTGGTGGTTCATCGACACGCCGGACGCGATCCTGCGCTTCCGCGCGGCGGTGACCGACACCGTGGGATTCCACAAGACCGCCGGCTTCGTCGACGACACCCGGGCGTACTGCTCGATCCCGGCGCGTCACGACATGGCCCGCCGTCTGGACTGCGCCTTCCTGGCGCGACTCGTCGCGGAGCACCGACTGCCTGAGGACGAGGCCATCGAGACCGCTCGTGACCTCGCCTACCACCTGCCCGCCTCGACCTTCAGGATCGCGTCATGAAGCCGTTGACGCGAGCGGCGGTCGCCGCCGATCCCGCTCCGATCCGCGCCGCCCACCTCGGACTCGGTGCGTTCTTTCGGGCGCACCAGGCGTGGTACACGCAGGCCGCCAACGCGGAATCGGACCAGCCGACCGGGATCGCCGCGTTCACCGGTCGACGACCGGACGCCGCCATCCCCTTGCGGAACCAGGACGGCCTCTACCACGTCCTGGTGCGCGACGCTGGCGGCGACCGGACCGAGCTCGTCACGTGCCTCGTCGGTGCGCACGACGGCGCGGACGCCGGGACGTGGCGGGCCACCCTCGCCTCCCCCGACGTCGGTGTCCTCACCCTGACCGTGACGGAAGCGGGATACCGCCGAGCGGCGGACGGCGGGCTCGACCTGGACGACCCGGACGTCGCCGCGGACGTCGCTCGGCTGCGGGCGGGCGACCCTCACGTCACCACAGCCCCAGGCCGCATCGTGAGTGGGCTCGTGGCGCGCCGGGCCGCCGACGCGGGGCCCCTCGCCGTCGTCCCCTGCGACAACCTGGTCGACAACGGGCCGACGGTGGCGCGTGTGGTCACCGACTTCGCCGCCGCCGTCGACCGCGACCTCGCGGACTGGATCGCGAGCTCGGTGTCGTTCGTGTCGACGACGATCGACCGGATCACACCGGCGACGACGGACGACGACAGGGCAGTGGTCGCGGAGCTGACCGGCTACGCCGACGCCGCGCCCGTGGTGACCGAGCCGTTCAGCGAGTGGGTGTTGGCGGGCGACTTCCCAGCTGGCCGCCCCGACTGGGAGCGCGCGGGGGCACGCCTCGTCACCGATGTGAAGCCGTTCGAGCAGCGCAAGCTGTGGTTGCTCAACGGAGCCCACTCCCTCCTGGCGTACGCCGCGCCGGCGCGTGGACACAGCACGGTGGCGGAGGCCGTGGCCGATCCGGTCTGTCGAGGCTGGGTCGAGGCATGGTGGGACGAGGCGACGCGGCACTTGCCCTTGGACGCCGCCGACGTCGCTCGCTACCGCGCCGAGCTCATGGAACGCTTCGCCAACCCCCGCATCCGGCACGCGCTCAACCAGATCGCGATGGACGGCTCACAGAAGCTGCCGATTCGCGTGGTGCCGGTCGTGGCGCGCGAACGGGCGAACGGGCTCCTTCCTGAGGGTGGGATCCGGGCGCTCTCCGGTTGGATCCGTCATCTCCGGGAGGGGACGGCGGTGCGGGACCCACGAGCCAGTGAGCTCACCGCGGCCGTGGACACGAGTCTGCCCACCGCGGTGCGTCGGGTGCTGCTCGCACTGGACGCCAATCTCGGAGAGGACGTCGAGCTCGTGCACGCCGTCACGGAGACGGCGCGAGAGCTCGGAGCCTGAAGGCGGAGGGACGACGAAGGGCGAGTTGTCACTTCGGCGTACAACACCCGTCACGAAAGGTAATATCCCAGCTACCTTCCGCTGGTGTTGCCCTGGTTCCCGGCGATGCCGTCGCAGTGTCTCAAGACAGCCAGGAGCTGGAAGTGACGTCCTCGCCCTTCGTCGTTCCACGACCGCACCAGCCACATGCCGCTGGCCAGGCTGACCGTGGCGTCGCGCGACCCGGTCGTCATCGCCTGCCGCAGTCTTCCGTGCGGCCGCCGCTGGCGGCCCTCGCCTCCGGCGGACGCGTGCTCGTCGCGGCGACGCGGCGGAGTCCTGTCCGTCTCGGCCGCGCGCTCACCCGGCTCGTGAGACGAGTGGCGGCGCTCAGAAGGTCGTCGTGAGGTCGAGCGCGCGCCCCGTGCGCGCTGACTCCGCGACCTTCAACATGATCTCCAGCGCGTGGCGGGCATGGTGCGCACTCAGCACGGGCTGCCGGTTCGACCGTACGCAGTCGACGAGGTGGTCGACCAAGACAGCGCGCTTCAGCTTGTCCAGCCACTCCTGCTGCCCGCGCAGCGTGGGCCACACCTCTGGGACGACCCATCCGTCGACACCAGGCAAGACGTCGGTGCGGTACACCTCGAGCGGCGCCTCGCCACCAGTGTGACCGTCGCGAATGTTGAGCGTGCCCTTCCGCCCGAAGATCTCGATCTTGGGGCTCTTCGCCGCGTGCACGTTGAAGGTCCCGTCCACCACCGCGAACGTGGCGCCGCCGAAGTCCAACATGAACAACGTGTTGTCGTCGGCGGTGACCTCCATCACCGTGCCCGCGAACGGACCGCCTCGGACGACGCGGGTCGGCTCGGTGATGCCCGAGAACGCCACGACTCGCCGGGCCGGGCCGAGCAGCGCGGTGATCTCGTGGATGCCGTAGACGCCCATGTCCAGCAGCGGACCCGACCCTCGCTGGTAGAACCAGGACGGGTCGGTGGGCCATCCCCACGCGCTACCACCGGGACCAGCGTGCGAGCTTCGGACCCGAGCGAACGCCACCTTGCCGATCGTGCCCTCGTCGATCAGACGCCGAGCCTCTTGGTAGGCGGGGAACAGCGCGTCGGGGGGAGCGCAGACGACCGTCAGCCCGCGTGCGGCAGCGGTTTCGACGATCGCGTCGGCGTCCTCCATCGACGTCGCGATCGGCTTCTCAGTCGCCAGGTGCTTGCCCGCCTCGAGGATGCGGCGACAGGTCTGGCCGTGCACCCCGATGGGCGTCAGGTTGACCACGGCCTGGATGTCCGCTCGCTCGAGCATGGCGTCCAGGGAGTCGTAGACCTCGGGGATGTCGAACTCCTGCGCCGCCTCCTTCGCCCGTTCGCTCACCGGGTCCGCGATCGCCACGACCGTCGCCTTGTCTCGTATCCAGTGCAGGTTGGGAAGGACGCCGTACGACGTCGTCGCGATCATGCCCGCGCCCAAGATGCCGATCCGTAGCGGCGCTTCGCTCTCCGCGGTGGCCTGCGCTGTCATGCCTTGCTCTCCACTCTCGGCTCTCCACTCTCGTGATCCGACGTGTGACCCAGGCCTCGCGATCCGGCCCGGGGGCCGGTCACCTCGTCCCCGGGGCACCCGCGACCCGGTGACCTCTCGTCCCGTCTGGTGCGGCTGGTGCAACCTTGTCACGCTCCGACGTAATTGTTAACGTCCCTGCCAGATACGGTCGACGATCGTCGGCGGCGATCCAGCCCGCCCTCGCGCTTGTCCGGACAGACGACGCACAAGGACGCCCACACCACCGCGGGCGTACGGCCACGACACAAGGAGGCCCCCATGGGCTCGACGCCCGTCCGAGTCGCGATGATCGGCTTCGATCACTGGTACACCGCCCTGCCTCTCGCGCGAGCTTTCGCCGAGCACCCCGAGATCGAGGTCGTCGGGATCGCCGACGCCGACCGGAACCGAGCGATGGACGTCCTCGCCAGGACAGGCCTCAACGCCCCCATCGCCACCGAGAAGGAGCTCCTCGAGGATCCGCGAGTCCAGGCGATCGCGGCCTTCGGCAGCTGTGAGAAGAACCCCGCCGTCTGCGTGACCGCGGCTGAGAACGGCAAGCACATCGTCTCGATCAAGCCGATGGCACGCACGCTCGACGAGGCGACCCAGATCCTGACCGCCGTCCGCCGTGCTGGTGTCCGGTTCCTGCCTGGCGAGTCGCGTCCACGCGCCTCGGCGTTCGCTCAGCAGGTGCGCCGCTGGCTCGACGAAGGACGGTTCGGTCGGATCCTCACCGCGAACTTCCAGACCCTCAGCGGGCTTCCACGCGCCTGGCCGGACGCCGACGACCCGGGCTGGTGGGTCGACCCCGAGCGGGCGCCCGGCGGCGGCTGGATCGACCACAGCATCTACCACATCGACCTGCTGCGCTGGCTCACCGGCGCCAGGGTCACCAAGGTCTTCGGAGTCAGCGGTAACCTGCGCCACTCGCTCGGCGTCGAGGACTACGGCCACGCCACGATCGAGTTCGACTCCGGACTCGTCGCCACGGTCGAGGACACCTGGACGGCGCCGGCTGGTGGGTCACGGCAGACGACGACGCTGCAGGGCAGCGACGGGGCGCTCTACCACGACACCCTCACGGGCAAGCTCGCCATCACCGACCCCGACTACGGCGGCTGGGTCCAGGTGGCGGCTCCGCCGAGCCACCCCTCCAGCGTGGACGACGTGATCGCAACGGTGCGGGGCGAGGGCGAGCCGTTGGCGAGCGTCGAGGACGCCTGGGAGAACCTCGCCATCTGCGAGGCGTTCTACCGCTCCTGCGCCGTGGGCAAGCCTGTGGAGCCGGCCCGACTACCCGCCTAACCGGGTCGCGAGCCATGCCTCACAACCCACAGCTGACGTGGTCCCCGGAGCGGCGTCCGGCTAGGCGAGAGAGTTGTGGGGCCGGACGGGATCGAACCGCCGACACTCGCGGTGTAAACGCGATGCTCTACCACTGAGCTACGGCCCCGGACCTCCAAGCCCTCCCAAACCAGCAGGGCTTCCGCAGGAGCTGAGGCGACAGGCTACCGGTACCCACGTCTCACGTGCGCAGCCGCTCCACCGCCTCGAGGTAGTCGTCGACATCACGGGCGTCGAAAATGTCGTTGACGACACTCCACCGCACGACGCCTGACCGGTCGATGACGAAGGTGCCGCGACGGGCGCAGCCCCGCTCCTCGTCGAAGACACCGTAGGACCGAGCCACCTCCCCATGCGGCCAGAAGTCGCTCACGAGCGGGAACGCCAGCCCCTCTTGATCGGCGAAGGCGCGGAGAGTGAACATCGAGTCACAGGAGACCGCCAGCACGCGCGCCTCCGCCACCTCGAACCTCGGCAACGCGCCCGCGAGAGCCCGCAGCTCTCCGGTGCAGACGCCAGTGAAGGCGAAAGGATAGAAGACCAACACGACCGTGCTGGCCGACCACACGTCCCGGAGGCGTACCTGCGTTCCGTGGTGGTCGGCGCGCACGAAGTCCGGCGCCTGCTCTCCCACACCCACGGGCGTGGCCCTGGACACGTCCCTGCGGCCTCTCACTGTCGCGGAGTCACCCTCGCGCTCGGCGTCGACGCACGCGACGTCAGCGCTGGCGGGCGCGTGGTGTCACCAACTTCGTCGCCAGCCAATCCGGCGCCACCGAAAGTGTCGTCGTGGTCGACAGACCGGCGGTCGGCGCGGCCTCACCGATCTCGCTGGCGTCGACGTAGCCAGGGCGACCGACCTTCGGCGTCAGCAGCCAGATCACACCACCATCAGTCAGGTCGGTCTTGGTGTCGACGAGCGCATCCACCAGGTCACCGTCGTCCTCGCGCCACCACAAGATGACCGCGTCGACGACGTCGTCGTAGTCCTCGTCGACCAGCTCGTTCCCGGTGTGTTCCTCGATCGACCGGCGCAGGTCCTCGTCGACGTCCTCGTCCCAGCCGAGCTCCTGCACCACCATGCCCGGCTGCAAACCAAGCCGCTCTGCCGGCCCGCCGGACTGGCCCTCGGCCTGGCCTGCGGTCGCACTCACGACGCCGTCCTCCTGTTCTCCCATCATGCTTTCGTGCTCGTCGGTCCCGTCTGGACCCTCCGCCACCGCCTGGCACCTCCGGCCCAGGACGGCTCCTCGCGTCTGTCCCGAGTACCCGTCCCCGGGAGATCCCCCGGGAGATGTGGTACCCCGGACGTCTCGATCCTTCCGCACCCGCGCCGCCGCGTCGGCCCGTCGAGGCACCCGGACCTCGCGGAACGCAGGTCAGACCTGGTCCTCCCACACATCCGCTGGATCACGCCATCTGCTGGCCCGTAGTTCAGCGTGCCGAGCGCGTCGAAGGCAAGTGCCCACGGAGTGTCGCACGCGCGCGTCGCGGCGATCGTGTCGCGGAGCCCTCGCCGCAGAGGGCGCTCCGCCGGGACAGCCGCTGCGAGACCGGTTCACCCAGGTCAACCCGACAGGAACGACAGCCGTACCTTCCGGTACGGATTGTCACGGTTCGTGTCGACCAGACACACCCGTTGCCACGTACCGAGCTCCAAGCGACCCCCGAGCACCGGAAGCGTGACGGACGGGCTGAGGAACGCAGGGAGCACGTGGTCGCGGCCATGCCCAGGCGAGCCGTGTCGATGGCGCCAGCCGGCGTCGGGCGGAAGGATGTCACGCAGGATGTCCAGGAGGTCCGCGTCACTCCCAGAACCAGTCTCGATCAAGGCCAAGCCGGCCGTGGCGTGCGGCACGAAGACGTGGAGAAGACCGTCCGCGCCCTCGGCAACCGTGGCGAGGAACGCCTCGCATTGGTCGGTCACATCGACGACCCGCTCCCGCTCACCGGTCGCGATGGTGAGGACCTCGCTTCGCATCTCCTC
This sequence comes from Thermasporomyces composti, assembly GCF_003386795.1. NCBI lineage: Bacteria > Bacillati > Actinomycetota > Actinomycetes > Propionibacteriales > Nocardioidaceae > Thermasporomyces > Thermasporomyces composti. Next base: position 3,909,166 of record NZ_QTUC01000001.1, on the reverse strand, counting down.
CTCCAACGTCCTCCAGCTCACCCCTCGGACTGGCTGTCACCCTCGGCCGCTCGCTCGAGTCCCCAGCGGCTGACGGGCGGGCGGCAGCGGGCGACCACATCCGGCCCCGCGAAGACTAGTGCGTTGTGGTCCCAGTGAGGCCGACGGCATAGGGTGGACTGCTACACCAGGTCACGGATCCGGATAGTCCGCCCGGTCCCGGCCAGTTCGCCAGAGGTCGTACGGTGGTCCCGCGTCGATCACCGGTCCGCGCCCACCGTCCTCCACCGCCCGTGGCTGGGAGCACCGGGGCTGACCTGCGGAGCCGACAGCCTGACGTGGCGCGTACCGGGACCGGCCATGACGACCTGGACACGTGGACCGGACCTGGAGACCTTGCAACCGACGTCGCGAGAGAGTATGGGGTCGAGACAGGCAGCATCTCGTGGGGACCACACCCCCACCCCCGAGAAAGGGATCGCCGTGGCTTCTGGAGCAGCGCGTAGGCCCATCATCACCGGTGGCCTTCCCACTCAGCTCCCCGACATCGATCCAGACGAGACCCGGGAATGGATCGAGTCCCTTGACGCCGTGCTCGACGAGCGCGGGCGGGAGCGTGCCCGCTACATCATGCTCCGGCTCCTGGAACGCGCTCGTGAGCATCAAGTGGGCGTGCCCTCCCTGCTGAGTACCGACTACATCAACACGATCCCGCCGGAGAAGGAGCCCTGGTTCCCCGGCGACGAGCACATCGAGCGCCGGATCCGCGCCTACATCCGGTGGAACGCCGCGATCATGGTGTCGCGAGCGAACCGGAAGGGCCTGGAGGTCGGCGGCCACATCTCCACGTACCAGTCCGCCGCCAGCCTGTACGAGGTCGGCTTCAACCACTTCTTCCGTGGCAAGGATCATCCCGGCGGCGGCGACCAGGTGTTCTTCCAAGGCCACGCCTCCCCGGGCATCTACGCCCGTGCCTTCCTCGAGGGACGTCTGACCGAGAAGCACCTCGACGCGTTCCGGCAGGAGGTGTCGCACGGTCGTGGGAACGGCTTGTCCAGCTATCCGCACCCCCGCCTGATGCCCCACTTCTGGGAGTTCCCCACGGTGTCGATGGGGCTCAGCGCGATCGAGGCCATCTACCAGGCGCGGTTCAACCGCTACCTGCACAACCGCGGCATCAAGGACACCTCGCAGCAGCGCGTGTGGGCGTTCCTTGGTGACGGCGAGATGGGCGAGCCGGAGTCGCTCGGCGCCATCGCCGTCGCCGCCCGCGAGGAGCTGGACAACCTCACGTTCGTCATCAACTGCAACCTGCAGCAGCTCGACGGGCCGGTCCGCGGCAACGGCAAGGTGATCCAGGAGCTGGAGTCGATCTTCCGCGGCGCCGGCTGGAACGTGATCAAGGTCATCTGGGGCAGGGACTGGGACCCGCTGCTCGCCCAGGACGTCGATGGCGTCCTCGTCAACAAGCTGAACACCACGCCGGACGGGCAGTTCCAGACCTTCTCCGTGGAGTCGGGTGCCTACATCCGGGAGAAGTTCTTCGGCACCGACCCTCGGCTGCGGGCCATGGTCGAGGGCATGACCGACGAGCAGCTGCGGCGGCTGTCGCGTGGCGGTCACGACTACCGCAAGGTCTACGCGGCGTTCAAGGCGGCGACGGAGCACGTCGGTCAGCCGACGGTCATCCTCGCCCACACCATCAAGGGCTGGACGATCGAGGCGCTGGAGGGTCGTAACGCGACCCACCAGATGAAGAAGCTCACGAAGGACGACATCAAGAAGTTCCGCGACCGGCTGTACCTCCCGATCTCCGACAAGGAGATCGACGAGAACGACCTGCCGCCCTACTACCACCCCGGTCCGGAGTCCGAAGAGATCCAGTACATGCTGGAGCGGCGGCGTGCGCTCGGCGGCCCGCTACCCGAGCGTCGAGTACGCCCGAAGATGCTCAAGCTGCCTGGCGACCCGGTCTACAGCGAGTTGCGGAAGGGGTCGGGCAAGCAGAAGGTCGCCACCACCATGGCGTTCGTCCGCCTGCTCAAGGACTTGATGCGCGACAAGGAGATCGGCGCGCGGTTCGTGCCGATCGCGCCGGACGAGTTCCGTACCTTCGGTATGGACTCGATGTTCCCGACGGCGAAGATCTACGACCCGCACGGCCAGCTCTACGAGAGCGTCGACCGCAAGCTGCTGCTGTCGTACAAGCAGTCGCCCCAGGGCCAGCTTCTGCACGAGGGCATCAGCGAAGCCGGCGCGATGGGCTCGGTGATCGCCGCGGGGACGTCCTACGCCACTCACGGCGAGCCGATGATCCCGGTCTACATCTTCTACTCGATGTTCGGCTTCCAGCGCACCGGCGACCTCATGTGGGCCTTCGCTGACCAGCTCGGTCGCGGCTTCCTCATCGGCGCCACCGCGGGCCGGACCACCCTGACCGGCGAGGGGCTCCAGCACGCTGACGGGCACTCGCACCTCCTCGCGGCCGCCAACCCGGCGTGCGTGGCGTACGACCCGGCCTTCGCCTACGAGATCTCCTACATCGTCAAGGACGGCTTGCGGAGGATGTACGGCTCGTCGGAGGAGCACCCTCACGGCGAGGACGTCTTCTACTACATCACCGTCTACAACGAGCCGCAGGTCCAGCCGCCCGAGCCGGAGAACCTCGACGTCGAAGGCCTGTTGCGTGGCCTCTACCTGTACGCGCCGTACCCGCACCCCACCGAACGTCGCACGCCACGTGCGCAGGTGCTCGCCTCCGGTGTGGCGATGTCGGCGGCGCTCGAGGCGCAGCGGCTGCTGTCGGACGAGTGGGGCGTCGCCGCCGACGTCTGGTCGGTCACGTCGTGGAACGAGCTGCGCCGCGAAGCGGTCGAGTGCGAGAAGTGGAACCTGCTGAACCCCGAGGGCCCGGCGCGCATCCCCTACGTCTCGACCAAGCTCGAGAGCGCCCCAGGCCCGTTCGTGGCGGTCAGTGACTGGATGCGGGCGGTTCCGGACCAGATCGCCAAGTGGGTGCCCGGTGAGTTCGTCTCGCTGGGGACGGACGGCTTCGGCTTCGCCGACACCCGCCCGGCCGCCCGACGGTTCTTCAACGTCGATGCCGAGTCGGTGGTCGTGGCCACGCTGGCCGCACTCGCACGGCGTGGCGAGGTGAAGCCGTCGACGGTGAAGGAAGCGGCCGAGCGCTACGCCATCGACGACCCGACCGCTGTCCGACACATCGCCCAGGAGGGGGCGGACGCCTAGCGACGGCACCGCCAGCAGGCGACACGCCTCCGGCGAACGCAAGGAGCGCCCGGCCCAGCGCCGGGCGCTCCTTTGTCGTGCTCGGTCTTGTCGTGCTCGGCTCGCGACGGAGGTCCTGCGTTCGCGCTACTCGCCCTTCTGCGCGGCGGCTCCGCCGGTGGTCGCACCGTCGGCAGGGTTCGCCAGGGAGGTGGTGGACACCGAGCCGTTCATGGTCTGCGGGCTTGCCTCCTGCATGGCGTTGAGCAGGGTGCGAGCGAGCCCGAGACCGGTGCCGCCCATGGTCAAGGTCTTGGCGAGCAGGTCGGACAAGCCGTCCGCGCCGTTGAGGACGATCATGCGGTCGACGTTGCCCAGAGCCTGCGCGCCGGCGCGAACGATCTCGGGCCACTTCTCGGCGAGCTGTTGCGCGACCACGGCCTCCTGGTTCTCGGCCAGAGCCGCGGACCGCGCCTTGATCGCCTCCGCCTCGGCCAGACCCTGGGCTCGTTGCGCCTCGGCCTCGGCGAGACCACGCGCCCGCGCGGCCGCCGCCTCCGCCTCACCCGTCGCGCGGGTGGCGTGACCCTGCGCCTCACCGCGCATGCGGGTAGCCTCCGCCTCCGCGCGGGCGGCCGTCGTGACCGCCGTCGCCTCCGCCCGCGCCTTCAGCTCGGTCTCCTTCGCGGCCGCCTCCGCCGCCGAGATCCGAGCGTCACGCTCGGCCTCGGCGAGCGTGCGTGTCTCGTACGCGCGCGCGTCGGCCGGCTTCCGCACCTCCGACTGCAGCTTCTGCTCGGCGAGCTGCGCGGCGAGCTCCGCCGCCTCGGTCTCGGCGCGGATGACGTCCTGCTTGGCCGACGCCTCGGCGAGCGGACCGGCCTGGCGGGCCCGCGCGGCCGCCCGGTCGATCTCGGCTTGGTACTCGGCCTGCTTGATCTTGCTGTCGCGGACCGCGGCGGCCTTCTCCGCCTCAGCCTCCTGCTCCGCCCGAGTGGCCTCCTGGTCACGCTGGGCCTCGGCGATCCGCGCCTGCGCCGCGACGGCGGCGGCGTGGGGCTTCCCGAGGTTGGCGATGTAGCCGACGGTGTCGTCGATCTCCTGGATCTGCAGGGAGTCGACGACCAGTCCGAGCTTGCTCATCTCGTCAGCGGACGAGCTGCGGATCTCGGAGGCGAGGCGCTCACGGTTGAGAATGAGGTCCTCGACGGTCAGGTTGCCGATGATGGACCGCAGGTGACCCGCGAACAGCTCGTGGATCTTCTCGTCCATCGTGTCCTGCTGGTCGAGGAAACGCCGGGCGGCGTTCGCGATCGACGCGAAGTCGTCACCCACCTTGTAGATCACCACGCCACGCACATGGACGGGGATGCCCTGCTTGGTGACGCAGCCAACCTCGAGGGTCGCGGCGCGTGAGTCGAGGAGCAACCGGCGGGCGGTCTGGAAGCCCGGGATGACGAGCTTCCCCTTCCCGGTCACGATCTTGAAGCCGAGGCTCTCGGCGGTGTCGGCGTTCTGACCACGGGCACCAAGCCCTGAGATGATCAGCGCCTCGTTAGGCTCGGCCACCTTCCATATCGCGCGGAACGCGAGGATCACGATCACGACAACGGCGACCGCGATGAGCGCGATGGAGTACCACGGCACTCCGAACAACATGGTCGTCACGACTCCCCTCGAGACGTTCGTCAGCCCTCTGAGAGCCACAGGGTGGGCCGGCCAAGCCTATGGCGAATTGATCACCCGAGGGAACGTCGTGGACGCGGGCTGTGGATAGCGCGCCCTACCGAGGTGACGGTGGCCGCGGGAGCGCTGTGCGAGACATCGGGAAGTCGGCCGGGCTCACACCGCGGCCGCGACGTAGACGGTGCGCGGGGCGTGGTACTCGACGATGACGACCTGCGAGCCGATGGGGAAGCGCTCGCCCGGAACACTCGCGTAGGCGTAGAACGCTTCGACTCCACCGCGGACCGGCACCATCACCTCACCGACCAGGCCCGGGCCGATCTCGCCGGTAACCCTCCCCTGCTTTCCGACCATCGTTCCCCTTTCCCGATCTGGGCTGATCTTAGGCCGACGCCAACCGGGCGAGAAGATCGGTGGCCGGAAGGGTGTTGAGGACGCGGTCGGCGGTCACACCGCACTCCTCCGCCCGCGCGCATCCGTAGGGCTGCCAGTCGAGCTGACCGGGAGCGTGAGCGTCGGTATCGATCGTGAACACGCACCCGTGCTCGACTGCCCGCCGCAGCAAACGCCGGGGCGGGTCCAGACGTTCCGGCCGGCAGTTGATCTCCACCGCGACACCGAAGCGCCGGCAGGCATCGAAGACCGCGTCGGCGTCGAAGACCGACTCCGGCCGGGTGCCACGGTCGCCGGTGACGAGCCGCCCAGTGCAGTGGCCGAGGATGTCGACGGCCGGGTTGGCGATCGCCGCCACCATGCGGGCTGTCATCTCGTCCCGCGGCATCCGCAGGTGGGAGTGCACGCTCGCGACCACCACGTCCAGCTCGGCCAGCAGCTCGGGGTCCTGGTCGAGGGAGCCGTCCTCCAGGATGTCGCACTCGATGCCGGTGAGGATGCGGAACGGCGCCAGCTCCTCGTTCAGGGTCCGCACGACCTCCAGCTGCTCCCGCAGCCGCTCGGCCGACAGGCCGCGCGCGACCCGCAGGCGAGGCGAGTGGTCGGTCAAGGCGATGTACTCGTGGCCGAGCTCGCGGGCGGCCTCGGCCATCTCTCGGATCGGGCTACCGCCGTCGGACCAGTCCGAATGGGTGTGCAGATCACCCCGGAGCGCCCGGCGCAACGTCGTCCCACCCTCGACGAGCGGCGTCGCGGCCTCCTCCTCGAGCTTGACGAGGTAGCTTGCCCGCTCACCGGCGAGTGCCTCGGCCACGACCTTGGCGGAGACCGGGCCCACGCCCGGCAGCTGGGTGAGGGTACCCGTCTCGAGGCGACGCTCGAGCTCACCCGGGGGGAGCGCCTCGAGTGTCCAGGCCGCCTTGCGGAACGCCCGGACACGGTGAGTCTGGGCACGAGTGCGTTCGAGAAGGAACGCGATGCGCTTGAGCTGGTCCACAGGCCGCATGGGCCCATCCTCCCCGCGTGCGGCGACTGGCTCGCGGGCTGACGGCACTGAGCTGACGGTACTCGACTGACGACGCTGGGCTGACCTCCGCGCGCAGCCTTTGTCTGAACATCACAACGGTCGAGCCGAGATCTCCTGGCCGTTCCCGCTCGACACTGTGTGGCTGCCACAACTTTCGGCGCACGGCGTGGGAAACTGCACACGTGCCCACACTGAACCGAGCCGAGACCGCTGACCGACTGGAACGCGCCAGCGGGGTGCTGGCCTCCGCCACGATCGAGCGGATGCGGGAGCGCCTGTCGTGGTTTCGGGACATGAACCCACAGGACCGCTCCTGGATCGGCCTGGTCGCGCAGACGTTCTTCGCTGCGTTCGTCGCGTGGTTTCGCGACCCTGGCGTCGGGCCGGTGTTCACCACCGACGTCCTCGGCACGGCACCTCGTGAGCTCACGCGCAAGGTGACCCTGCAGCAGACCGTCGAGATGATCCGCACCGGCATCGAGGTCGTCGAGGAGCGCATCGAGGACATCGTCCCGGCCGAGGACGTGCCCAGCGTGCGAGAGGCCGTCCTGCTCTACTCCCGAGAGATCGCGTTCGGAGCCGCGGAGGTCTACGCCAGGGCGGCCGAGATGCGCGGCGCCTGGGACGCCCGGCTGGAGGCGCTCATCGTGGACGGCATCGTGCGCGGCGACCCCGACGAGGCGGTGCGCTCCCGGGCGGCCGCCCTGGGCTGGCCCGAGTCGAACCAGGTGCTCGTGGTGGTCGGCCGGACCCCGGAGGGTGACGTCGAGGCGGGGGTCGAGCTGATCCGTCGAGACGCCCGCCACGCCAGCCTCGACGTGCTCACTGGCGTCCAAGGCGACCGACTCATCGTCATGCTCGGCGGCGTCAAGGACTCCCACAAGGCAGCGGCGAGGTTCGCCGCGCACTTCGGGCCGGGGCCTGTCGTCCACAGCGCGGTCGTCCCCGACCTCCTCGCCGCGTCCGAGGCCGCCCGGGCCGCCATCGCAGGCTTCCGCGCGGCGCCCGCGTGGCTCGACGCCCCACGCCCGGTCTCGGCGGAGGAGCTGCTACCCGAGCGAGTGCTCGCCGGAGACGACGGCGCTCGACAGCAGCTCATCACCGACGTCTACACCCCGCTGGCACAGGCCGGGCCGGTGCTGTTGGAGACGCTGGCGGCGTTCTTCGAGAACGGCGCCTCGATCGAGGCGACCGCGCGCATGTTGTTCGTCCACGCGAACACCGTGCGGTACCGGCTGCGTCGGATCACCGAGCTCACCGGCTACGCGCCGTCCAACCCCCGGCACGCCTACACGCTCCGTATCGCGCTCACACTCGGTCGTCTCCACGCGGTCGACACGCCCGACACGCGGTGACTTTGTGGGGATCCTACGAAGATCCGCGCTGAACTTTCGTCTCGACGGTTCGCACACTCGAGACTGTTCAGCGGTCATGGTGGGTTCGTGCTCGTCATCGTGGCGCCCGGCCAAGGGGCGCAAACGCCAGGATTCCTGACTCCGTGGCTTGAGGACCCGGTGTTCGAGGACCGCATGCACTGGTTGTCAGCGGTCTGCGACATCGACCTCATCCACTACGGCACACAGGCCGACGCGGAGACGATTCGTGACACCGCGATCGCGCAACCACTGCTCGTCGCCTCCGGCCTGGTCGCCGCGCTGGCCTTGTTCCCGCAACCCGCCGACGCGTTCCGGGTCATCGACCTGGCCGCCGGCCACAGTGTCGGTGAGATCACCGCGGCCGCCGGTGTGGGGGTGATCACCGCCGAGCAGGCAATGGTCTTCGTGCGTGAGCGAGGCAAGGCGATGGCGCGCGCGGCCGCCAAGACGCCGACCGGCATGTCGGCCGTCCTCGGCGGCGACCCGGATGAGGTCCTCGCCGCGATCGAAGCCCACGGCCTCATCGCCGCCAACAACAACGGCCCTGGGCAGGTCGTGGCCGCCGGCAAGATCGAGGACCTCGAGCGGTTGGCCAAGAACCCACCGCCGAAGACCCGCGTGGTGCCGCTGCAGGTGGCCGGCGCGTTCCACACGCACCACGTCGCCCACGCCGTCGAGCTGCTGGGTCGCTACGCCCGGGCGATCACCACGCACGACCCGCGGACCAGGCTGCTGTCCAACCGGGACGGACACGTCGTCCACAACGGCCGTGAGGTCCTCGAGCGGATCGTCACCCAGGTGAGTTCGCCGGTGCGCTGGGACCTGTGCATGCAGACCATGCAGGACCTTGGGGTCACCGGCATGCTCGAGGTCCCGCCCGCTGGCACTCTCACCGGCATCGCGAAGCGGGCCATGCCCGGGGTCGAGACCTTCGCCCTCAAGACACCCGACCAGCTCGACGACGCCCGAGCGTTCGTCGAGAAGCACGGTGAGGGGAGCGGTCCGCTCGACGGCAACCCCACCTGGCGCTTGCTGGTCTCGCCGATGAAGGGCTTCTTCAGCTGCCCGGATCGGCAGCCGGTGGGGGCCACGCTCGAGCCGGGGGCGGTGGTCGGCAAGGTCACGAGCCTGCGTGACGAACAGCCCGTGGTGGCTCCGCACGGCGGGACCATTGTGGAGTGGCTGGTCGAGGACGGCGACCCGCTCTCCCCCGGCCAGCCGATCGTCCGGCTCCATCCGGTGGTGAGCGGTTCGTGAGCACAGCAATTCGTCCCTCCGGCGGCGCACCACACGCCCGCATCCTCGGTGTCGGCGGTTACCGTCCGTCGAAGGTGGTGACGAACGCCGAGATCTGCGAGCGGATCGACTCCTCCGACGAATGGATCCGGACCCGCTCGGGAATCATCAGCCGACGGTGGGCCACCTCTGAGGAGACGATCGCCTCGATGTCGGTCGCGGCCGGCGGGAAGGCGATCGCGGCCGCCGGCATCCAACCTGACCAGGTTGAATGTGTGATCGTCGCCACGGTCACCCACCTCGCGCAGACTCCGGCGGTCGCGACGACCATCGCCGCGGAGCTCGGCACCAACGGCGCGGCGGCGATGGACATCTCGGCGGCGTGCGCGGGCTTCTGCTACGGCATCGAGCTCGCCCAGGCGATGGTGCGGGTCGGCTCCGCGAGGTACGTACTCGTCATCGGAGTCGAGCGACTCACCGACCTGACCGACCATCACGACCGGACGACTGCCTTCCTGTTCGGCGACGGTGCCGGCGCGGCGGTCGTGGGTCCCTCCGAGGAGCCCGGCATCGGACCCGTGGTGTGGGGATCCGACGGCAGTGCGGCCGAGCTCATCCGCCAGACGCGCACCTGGGACCAGGCGCTCGCCGACGGCGAGTTCCCGTACCTGACGATGCAGGGCAACCAGGTCTTCCGGTGGGCGTCGTACGAGATGGCCAAGGTCGCCCAGGAAGCGCTCGACCGGGCAGGTGTCACGGTCGACGACCTCGACGCCTTCATCCCCCACCAAGCGAACATGCGGATCACCGACGCCATGGCCAAGGCGTTGCGCCTGCCGGACCACGTGGTGATCGCTCGCGACATCGCCGAGCAAGGCAACACCTCCGCCGCCTCGATCCCGTTGGCCATGGAGCGCATGCTCGCGGCCGGCGAGATCAAGAGCGGGGACACCGCCCTGATCATCGGCTTCGGCGCCGGCCTGGTCCACGCCGCCCAGGTCGTGCGCATCCCCTGACCGACCACCCACCGCCTCGAAGCACGGGGCGGGATCCATCGCTAACGAGAAGGAGCACGAACGCATGGCTAGCACCGAGGAGATCCGCGCGGGACTCGCGGAGATCGTCCACGAGGTCGCGGGTATTCCGCCGGAGGACATCCAGCTCGACAAGTCCTTCACCGACGACCTGGACGTCGACTCCCTGTCGATGGTGGAGGTCGTCGTCGCCGCCGAGGAGAAGTTCGGCGTCAAGATCCCCGACGACGAGGTGAAGAACCTCAAGACGGTCGGCGACGCCATCGCCTACATCGAGCGAGCGCAGGCGGGAGTCTGACAGGCGCACGGGACCGCCGGGTGGGCGTCCCCTTCCCGACACGACTCACCCGGCATCCGTGTCCGCTGGGATACCCGCGAGCGAGCGTGCACCACGAACGATGAGGAGAACCCGATGAGCACCAAAGTTGTCGTCACGGGGCTGGGCGCCACCACCCCGCTCGGCGGCGACGTCGCCTCCACGTGGGAAGGCCTGCTGTCCGGACGTTCGGGCGCACAGGCGTTGACCGGCGAGGAGTACGCCAACCTGCCGTCCCGGATCGCCGCACCCGCAGCCGTGGACCCCACCGAGGTGCTGTCTCGGGTGGAGGCCCGCAAGCTCGACCGCTTCGAGCAGTTCGCTCTCGTCGCGGCCAGGGAGGCCTTGAAGGACTCCGGCCTGGCGAAAGGCGACGTTCCCGGTGAACGCCTCGCCGTCTCCATCGCGTCGGGGATCGGTGGCCTCATCAGCCTGCTCAACGTCTACGACGTCCTGCGGCAGAAGGGGCCCCGCCATGTCACCCCGTTCACCATCCCCATGATCATGCCGAACGGCGCGGCCGCCTGGGTCGGGCTCGAGATCGGGGCGAAGGCGAGCGTCCAGACCCCGGTTGCGGCGTGCGCGTCCGGCAATGAGGCGATCCGGCATGGGTTCGACCTCATCCGCACGGGCAAGGCCGACGTCGCCGTCGTCGGCGGCGCCGAGGCTGTCATCCACCCGCTGCCTTTGGCGGCGTTCGGCGCGATGACCGCCCTCTCTCGCCGCAACGACGAGCCGCAGCGGGCGTCTCGGCCGTTCGACAAGGCCCGAGACGGCTTCCTGCTCGGCGAGGGGGCCGCCGTCATGGTGCTGGAGTCGCTCGAGCACGCCCAGCGGCGAGGCGCCCGCATCTACGCGGAGGTCGCCGGGACAGGCGCCTCCGCCGACGGCCACCACATCGTGCAACCCGACCCGACGGGGAGCGGCAACGCGGCCGCGATGCGGGAGGCGCTCGAGAACGCCGGCATCGCACCGGAGGAGCTCACCCACATCAACGCGCACGCCACCTCGACCCCCGCGGGTGACGTGGCCGAGGCGGTGGGAATCAGGAGTGTGCTCGGTGCCGCGGCGGACAACGTGGTGGTGACCGCGCCCAAGGGCGCGCTGGGGCATCTCCTCGGCGCGGCCGGGGTCGCAGAGTCGGTCGCGACCGTCCTCACCCTCTACCACCGGGTCGTGCCACCCACGGCCAACCTCGAGGACCTCGACGACGAGATCCAACTCGACATCCCCACCGAGCCTCGCAAGCTCCCGGACGGCCCGCTGACCGCGCTGAATAACTCGTTCGGCTTCGGCGGCCACAACCTCGTCATCGCCTTCCGAACGGTTTGAGCGGGAACCACCCCGCGCATGCCTTGACTTGCACCGGAGTGAAAGGGACGTGACCGTCAGCGAGAAAGCCATCGGCGTCCGGCCAGCCGACACCGCTGCCAAGCCGGCCAAGCCGCCACGCGAGCAGGATCCCCGCTACCCGCGTCACCGGCTCGCGGCCCTCCTCGACGAGGGCAGCATGGAGCTCCTCACACCCGAGGACGACAGCGGCATGCTCGCCGTCACCGGCACCATCGAGGGAAACCGCGTCGTGGCGTTCTGCTCCGATGCCACCATCAAGGGTGGCGCCATGGGCGAGGCCGGCTGCGACGTGGTCGTCCGCGCCTACGAGCGCGCCGTCGCCGACCAGGTCCCCATCATCGGGGTGTGGCACGCCGCGGGCGCCCAGCTCGCGGAAGGTGTGCTGTCCCTCCACGCGGTGGGGCGAATCTTCCACGCCATGACGAAGGCCTCGGGTCGGGTTCCGCAGATCTCGGTCGTCGTGGGACCGGCCGCGGGAGGCGCGGCGTACGGTCCCGCGCTCACCGACATCGTGGTGCTCAGCCCCGAGGGTCGGATCTTCGTCACCGGCCCCGACGTCGTGCGCTCGGTGACCGGCGAGGACGTCGACATGCTGCGGCTCGGTGGGCCGGAACCACACGGTCGCCGATCCGGCGTCGTCCACGTCATCGCCGACTCCGAGCAGTCCGCGCTGGCCGAGGCTCGCCGGCTCGCGGCCTTCTTCGCCAACCAGGGGCGGGTCAACCTGGAGGTGGTCAGCGACCAGGACCTGTCGGACTTCCTGCCGGAGTCGCCGAAACGTGCGTACGACGTGCACCCGCTCATCGAGCAGCTGCTCGACCCCGGGAGCAGCCTGGAGCTGCACCCCAAGTGGGCGCCGAACGTCGTCACCACGCTCGGCCGCCTGGGCGGTCGAACGATCGGCGTCATCGCCAACAACCCGCTCCGCCTTGGCGGTTGCTTGGACTCCACGTCGGCGGAGAAGGCGGCGCGCTTCGTGCGCATGTGCGACGCCTTCGGCGTGCCGCTGCTCGTCATCGTCGACGTGCCTGGCTACCTGCCCGGTGTCGGCCAGGAATGGGACGGCGTCGTCCGACGCGGCGCCAAGCTGCTGCACGCCTTCGCCGAAGCGGTCGTGCCCCGCATCACGCTCATCACGCGGAAGGCCTACGGCGGCGCCTACATCGCCATGAACTCCCGCGCGCTCGGCGCCACCACCGTGTTCGCCTGGCCGCAGGCCGAGATCGCGGTCATGGGCCCGATCGCGGCGGTCCGCATCCTGCACCGGCGCAAGCTGGCCGAGGTCGATCCGGAGCTGCGTCCGAAGGTGGAGGCCGAGCTCGCCGCGGAGCACCAGCAGATCGTCGGCGGCATCGACAAGGCGGTCGCCCTCGGCGTGGTCGATGAGGTGATCTCCCCCAAGCAGACCCGCTCACGTATCGCCGAGGCGTTCGCGGCCGCGGAGGAGCGTCGGGGACAGCACGGCAACATTCCGCTGTGATCCACGGCGGTCCAGGCGGCCTTCGCCCACCGCAAGGGTCGAGCGCCGCTTGCCGCGGGGGTCGTGGCGGGACTGAACGACCAGGCCTCTCGCTGGCCGGAGATGGTCTGGGCACGGCCGGTCGACGCCACGCGCGTTGACCGGCCGTTCCGTGTGATCGACGATGCGCCCGACGCCTCGACAGCGAAGGAGCGCCCATGCGCCGACACGCCGGGACGGGACTCCTCGGACTCCTCCTCGTGATGGCCCTGGGCTCGGCCAGTCTCGTCGGCGGCGAGACCGAAGCCGTGGCCGCGAAGTCCACCCCACGTGCCCACGCCCCGCGCGCCGCGGCCGTCGGTGTCTCCGACCAGGTGCGTCTCGGTGACCCCGCGAGCGAGGCCGCCCACCGCCTCCGCACGTCCGGAGCGACCGCTCGGACCGCCTGCCACGTGGAGGCGGGACAGATCACCGAGTCCTACATCGCTCGAGTGGTCAGAAGGGGCGGTCGGTTCAGCGTCCGACTCGCGGTCGACCGCAGCCGACCGTTGACGCTACAGGTCAGGGAGGTCCGACCCAACGAGACCTGGGGCCAGCCGTATGGGTTCCGCCTGTTGCTCGACGGGATCCCGCACTACGTTCGGGACGCGCGGATACCGGACCCAGGTGGCGGGCCGTACTCGTCGTTCTTCCTCGACACCGCCGACCCGGAGGTGCTCCGGGACGGCGTCGTGGTGGTGACCGTCGAGGGCACCAGCGCCGAGCCCGCGTACCTGACCGAGATCTGGGCGTACACGGATCTCCCCGCGATGGTCCACGACCAGGGCATGCGGGTGCCCGACCGGGTGATCTTCGTGCTCGGTCAGGACCACCGTGGCGAGGCGTACTTCCGGTCGCGCCTGGACTACGTGCGCGACCACGTCCACGAGTCGTCGGACGTCGGCCTCGGGATGGCGGTGCTGGACTACTTCCCGGTCCGCACCAAGGAACAGATGCGGGCGAACTACGAGCTGTGGTTGCGGCTCAGCCGCGAGTACGGGCTGCCCTTCGCGATCGAGTCGACCAGCGACTGGGAGGGAACCCCGTCCCGGATTCCCGACGGGAAAGGCGGCACCTTCGGCGACATCAGGTACCAGCAGATCCTGTGGAGCCCGCAGGACCGCACCGGTCCGGACAAGGACGTCTACCAGGGTCAGCGGCTTGACGAGCTGCTGGGAGACCGGTACGAGCCGCGGTACGGCCTGTCGGTGCCGAACATCTGGGGCAGCACACCGTGGCTGACCTGGCGCGACCCGGACCTCAACGCCTACCTCGAGCAGAAGGCGAACGAGTCGCTGGAGCTGATCCGCGCGTTGGCGTGGGACCTCCAGCGGCAGGGTGAGGGCGATCGGCTGTTGGACTTCTCCACGACGATGGAGAGCACGTACTGGTCGAAGCGCGACGGCAAGGGCGTGGCCGACCAGGCGTACACCGACTACAACGACGGCGTCGAACGTCGTGACCTCTACGCCGACTTCAACCCGAGCACGGTCGCCGCCGCCCGGGCGGACGGCGTGGAGCTCGACCCGACCGACGGGCTCTCGGAGGCGGAGAAACGCTGGCTGTACAAGAACCAGTCCTATCCGCAGCAGCTCTTCGCCGACATCTTCTACGCCGGTCTCCCCCGCGAGCGCGTCGAGGCCGGACCCGACGGCGTGCGGTATCCGACCGACATGCGGCGGCACAACGTGCACGCGGAGGTCTACTCCCGCATGCAGGAGCCGTACTGGGCCGACACGCACCCCAGCAGCATCCAAGGTGTCGTCCAGCACGCCCGCCCCGGCGCGGAGTACATCACGCTCGACGACTACACCAAAGGCGGCTTCGCCCACCTGCAACGGATGCGGGAGTTCGGTCGGATCGCCAACCCCAACCTGGAGAACTCCGTGTCCGGCTACGGCCCGGACAAGACGCTCCTGCTGCGCCAGACCTACGTCAACGGCTCGCGCTACACCTCGATCTACAACTGGCAGGAGACCGGCCCCGACGCCGCGGCCGCGTGGGTCAACGCGTTCATCGACGACATGCACCCCTTCGACGTCGACCGGTCCGCACCACCGAACGGTCGCCTCCCTGGCCTGCGGACGGTGACGACGACGTTCACCGCGGGCGACGTGCGGCTGGCCAACCACGTCGACGTGCGGGTCGAGCGGATCGGTCGCCCGACACCGCTGCGTCTCACCCTGTCCGACGACGAGGGCAGGATCGTCGCGATGCGTCACCTCGGCGCTGCTGAGGTCCCCACCTCCGGCTGGGCGACGTTCGGGATTCCCGTCGTCGCCCTCGAGCGGGGCCAGGACTACACCGTGACGGTCGAGCAGGTGGCCGGTGACGGCGTGCCCGCGTACGCGTTCCCCACCGTCGACGGCGACCTCGCCCTCCGGGTCGGCCTGGACATGCCGACCGAACGGGACCGCAGCCTGGTCATCCAGTGGCGGCGCGACGCCGCCGACGCCATCCGGCACATCAGCGCGGACATCGGCCCTGACGACACGCGGTCCCGCGACCTGTTGCGGGAGGCGAAGGCTCGCCTCACCCAGGGCCGGTACGTCGAGGCCTACCGGCTGGCGATGCGAGCCGACGTGCTGCGCTACCCCGTGCTGTACCAGGTGCGGGCGACCACGTCCCCGGCTGCCCTGAAGCCCTTCCCCGTCGCGGTCAGCCCGAGCGTCGATGTCGACGTCGACGTCACCGCACACCACCCCGGCCGTTCACTCACCCTGACCGTCCGGGGTTACGCGGCGGGGACGGCGTCGGTGTCACTGCGCGGCTTCGGGTCGAACCCCACGGTCGTCGTGGACGACGTGCCCGTGCCCACGCGGGTCGAGCGCGGTCGAGTGACGTTCACCGTCGATCTCCCCGACACCTCGCCACGCCACGTCCGGGTCGACCGAGCACCGGCCGCCCCGCGCTAGGGGTCAGTCGATCATCGCGTACGCCGGAAGAGTGAGGAAGTCGGCGAAGTCAGGCGCCAACGCCACGCGCTCGAACAGCTCCCGCGCACGGTCGTAGTCGCCGCGGACGAAGGCCTCGTCCCCCACCTCGGAGCGGATTCGCGCCAGCTCCTCGTCCTCGATGCGGCGGACCAGGTCGGCCGTCACCGTCTCCCCGGTGTCGAGCTTGACCCCGTTGTTCATCCACTGCCAGATCTGGCTGCGGGCGATCTCCGCCGTCGCGGCGTCCTCCATGAGGTTGAAGATGGCGACCGCGCCGTTGCCTCCCAACCAGGCGGCCAGGTACCGCAGGGCCACCGCGACGTTGTTGCGCAGCCCCGCCTCGGTGACCGAGCCCGGCGTCGCGGCGATGTCGAGGAGCTGGTCGGCGGTGACGTGGACGTCGTCCCGCAGCCGGTCAAGCTGGTTGGGCTGGTCGCCGAGCTTGGTGTCGAAGACCTCCTTGCAGATCGGTACGAGGTCGGGGTGGGCCACCCAGGAGCCGTCGAAGCCGTCGCTCGCCTCGCGCTCCTTGTCGGCCCGCACCTTGGCCAGGGCTCGCTCGGTGACCTCTGGGTCACGGCGGTTCGGGATGAAGGCGGCCATGCCACCCATGGCGAACGCCCCGCGGCGGTGGCAGGTCTTCACGAGCAGCTCGGTGTAGGCGCGCATGCACGGTGCCGTCATGGTCACGGCGTTGCGATCAGGCAGGATGAACGACGGGCCGGCGTCCCGGAAGTACTTGATGATGCTGAACAGGTAGTCCCAGCGGCCGGCGTTGAGCCCGGACGCGTGCTCGCGCAGTTCGTAGAGGATCTCCTCCATCTCGAACGCCGCGGGGATGGTCTCAATGAGCACCGTCGCACGGATCGTGCCCACCGGGATCCCCAGGCGCTGCTGGGCGTAGGTGAAGACGTCGTTCCACAGCCGCGCCTCGAGGTGGCTCTCCATCTTGGGCAGGTAGTAGTACGGCCCGCTGCCCCGCTCGAGCAGCTCCTTGGCGTTGTGGAAGAAGTGGAGCCCGAAGTCGACCAAGGCGCCGGGCAACGGTCGGCCGCCGACGGTGAGATGGCGCTCGTCGAGGTGCCACCCCCTGGGCCGGACGACGATGGTGGCCAGGCGACCGTCCTCCCGCAAGGTGTAGGACTTCCCCTCCGGTGAGGTGAACGAGATCCGCCGCCTGATCGCGTCGTAGAGGTTCACCTGCCCGCCGACGACGTTCGCCCAGTGGGGCGTGTTGGCGTCCTCCAAGTCGGCGAGCCACACATTGGCCCCGGAGTTGAGCGCGTTGATCGTCATCTTGCGCTCGGTCGGACCGGTGATCTCGACGCGGCGGTCCTGGAGGTCGGGTGGGGCGGGCGCGACCCGCCACGACGGATCCTCGCGGATCTCGCGGGTCTCGGGGAGGAAGTCGAGGCGACCGGCCCGCGCCGCCTCCTCGCGACGCTTGGCCCGACGTCTCAGAAGATCGTCGCGCCGGTCGGTGAACCGCTCATGCAGCTCTCCCAGGAACGCCAGAGCGTCACTGGTGAGAATCTCGTCCGCTCGCTCGACAGGGGGACCGGTCACCGTGATGTCGACCACGTTCCGCACCTTCCCTTCCCCGCGCCTATGCCACGTCTAGCACATCGCAGGGCGCTCGGGGGCCCAGTCGACCGGTCTCGCGCCACGGGCGGGGATGATGGGTTTGTGCCCGGCCGCCTGGGAGCGCCCACCTCGCTCGTCGTCACCGTCGCCTTGGGCACGTTGCTGAACCCCTTGAACTCCTCGATGATCGCGATCGCCCTCGTCCCGGTGCAGCGGGAGTTCGAGGTCGGGGTGGCGACGGTCAGCTGGCTGGTGTCGGCCTTCTACTTGTCGGCCGCGGTCGGACAACCGCTCGTGGGCAGGCTCGTCGACCTCCTCGGAGGCCGCCGGCTGTTCATCGCGGGCCTGGTGACGGCGGGCACGGTCTCGCTGCTCGCGCCGCTCGTCCCCGGGTTCTGGTGGCTCGTCGGGATGCGGGTGCTGCTGGCGATCGGCACCTCCGCCGCGTTCCCGGCGGCCCTCGTGCTGATCCGCGCGGCCGCGGAGGACGCGCCCACCGCCGCATCTCGAGCAGGGACTCGCCCGGCACTCTCGCGTCCGCCGGCCGGGTCGCTGGCGGTTCTCAACGTCGCCGCGGCCACGAGCGCCGCCTGCGGCCCGGTTCTCGGCGGCTTCCTGGTGGCCTTCGCCGGGTGGGAAGCGGTCTTCCTCGTCAACGTCCCCGTCACCGCGCTCGGGGTGATCCTGGCGCTTCGCTTCCTGCCACGGGTCCGGAGCGCTCACGCGAGCCAACGGGCTACCGGCCCTGGAGCGGACAGACCAGTGCCGGACCGACCAGTGCCGGACAGACCAGTGCCGGACCGACCAGCGCCGGGGGAGCCTGCGCCAACCAGGGCCACGGCTGACGAGCCTGGCGCCGCGCGCGACGATTCACGCGCGCCCAGGACACCGCCCGACGAAACGCCGGACGAGACCGCGCCGGCCGGGTTCCGCGTCGCCGCCGCACGGTTCCTCCGATCCTTCGACCTCGCCGGTCTGGTGCTGTTCACCGTGACACTCACGGCGTTGCTCAGCTTCCTGTTGTCGCTGGGTACCCGGCCACAGTGGTGGCTGCTGGGCGTCGTGCCGCTGGCCGGCGTGTTGCTCCACCGGCGTGAACGCGCCACCGAGGCGCCGTTCCTCGACATCAGGGGCCTGATCGCCAACCGACGCCTGTCCGCCGTGCTGGGGCAGCAGGTGGGGCTCAACGTCGTCTTCTACTCCGTCTTCTTCGGCATGCCGCTGTGGCTCCAGTCGGTACGCGGGGTCTCCGCCGACGCGACCGGACTGCTGGTGCTGCCCATCGCCCTCATGGGGGTGCTCACCACTCCGCTGGCCGCTCGGACCGTGCGGCTGCAGGGCTCCCGGGCCACGCTCGTCATAGGGTCGGCGATCCTGGTCGCGGCGACGCTCCTCGTGCAGCTGCTGGACGACGTCACGCCCCTCGCGGTGGTGGCCGGCCTCGCCCTGCTGCTGGGAGTACCGAACGGCTTCAACAACCTCGGCCTCCAGACCGCTCTGTACGAGGCGAGCCCACCCGAGCGCATGGGGTCGTCGGGAGGGCTGTTCCAGACTTGCCGCTACCTCGGCGCGATGATGTCCACCAGCGTGCTCGGCGTGGTCTTCGAGCAGAATCTGAGCACCCAAGGGCTACACCAGGTGGGGTGGATCATCACCGGGTTGGCGGCCGCGCTGCTCGGCCTCGCCATCGTCGTCGGCGGACGCCAGCGCGGCTGACCGCTTTCGGGCCGCCCTCGACGGCGCCCCACCGACTAGCGTGGGTCGTGGCACACCTGCCAGCGGGAGGGCCATGACCGTCATCGAACGCCTGCGCGAGGAGCTCGCGAGCATCGTCGGGCCGCGCTGGGTCATCAGCGATCCCCTCGAGCTGCGGACCTACGAGTGCGACGGGCTCGCCGGCTACCGCGTGACGCCGGCCTTGGTGGCGCTGCCGGGTTCGGCGGCCGAGGTCGCGGCCGCGGTCTCCGCCTGCCATCGCGCTCGCGTCCCGTTCGTCGCCCGGGGCGCCGGGACGGGTTTGTCCGGTGGTGCCTTGCCTGTGGCCGACGGTGTGGTGATCTCCCTCCAGCGCATGCGGGCGATTCGGACAGTGGACCCGGTCAACCGACGGGCCGTCGTGGAGCCGGGTGTCACGAACCTGGCGATCAGCCGGGCGGCCGCGCCGTACGACCTGTACTACGCGCCCGACCCGTCGAGCCAGCAGGTGTGCACCATCGGCGGCAACGTCGCGGAGAACTCCGGCGGTGCCCACTGCCTGAAGTACGGCTTCACCACGCACCACGTACTCGCCCTCGACGTCGTGCTGCCTGACGGAAGCCAGGTCGTGCTCGGCGGCCCGTCCCCGGAGGTGGCCGGACCCGACCTGCGGGGAGTGTTCGTCGGGTCGGAAGGCACCTTGGGATTGGTCACCTCGGTGACAGTCCGGCTGCTCCGCAAGCCGGAGTCGGTGCGGACCCTGCTCGCCGACTTCCCCACCATCGAAGCGGCCGGTGACACCGTGACCGCGATCATCGCTGCCGGAATCGTCCCCGCGGCCCTGGAGATCATGGACCAGCTCGCCATCGAGGCGGCCGAGGCCGCGGTCGCCGCCGGCTACACCCGTGACACCGCGGCCGCGCTGATCGTGGAGCTGGACGGTCCGGTCGACGAATGCGACGCCACGTTCGACGCGGTGCGCGAGCTGTGCCACCGCCACGGAACGACGAAGATTCGGGTCGCCGGCGACGAGACCGAGCGGGCGCGGATCTGGACCGGTCGCAAAGCCGCCTTCGCCGCGATGGGCCGGATCAGCCCGAACTACTTCGTCCAAGACGGCGTGGTTCCCCGGACCCGGCTCGCCGAGGCGCTGCGCCGCATCACGGTCATGAGTCACGACGCCGGGCTGCGGGTGGCCAACGTCTTCCACGCCGGCGACGGCAACCTCCATCCGCTCGTCCTCTACGACGAGAGCCGCGGCGAGCACGACCGAGCCGAGCGGCTGGCCAAGGCGATCGCGGAGCTGTGCGTCGAGCTGGGCGGATCACTGTCCGGCGAACACGGAATCGGCACCGACAAGGCCTGCTCGATGCCGGTGATGTTCGGCCGAGACGACTTGGCGGTCATGGACCGGGTACGCCGCGCCTTCGACCCCGACTCGCTCTGCAACCCGGGCAAGGTCCTGCCGACACCGCGCCTCTGCGGCGAGCGCCTGGGCCCGTACCGTCCACACCCCTTGGAGGCGGCCGGTGTCATCCAGCGGCTCTGACCTCGCCAGCCCGCAGGTCGCGCGCCCACGCGACCTGCGCGAGGCGCGCGACGTGTTCGTGGCGGCCGCCCGCGCCGGCCAGCGGGTGCTGATCCGGGGCACGGGGACGGCGCAGTCGTGGGGAGCGCCCGTCCACGACGTCGACCTCGTGGTCGACACCACCGGGCTGGACCGCGTCCTCGCCTACAACCCCGCCGACATGACGGTGGCCGTCGGCGCTGGGATACCGCTCACGGACCTGCACGCCACGTTGCGAGAGCAGCGGGTCGCGCTCGACGCAGCCCGGGTGGCCGAGGGCGCCACCGTTGGCGGCCTGCTCGCGACCGCTGATGGCGGTCCACTCCGCCTGACCTACGGGACACTCCGCGACCTGGTCATCGGGGTCACCGTCGTCCTCGCCGACGGCACCGTCGCCCGTTCCGGCGGTCACGTCATCAAGAACGTGGCCGGCTACGACCTGGCCAAGCTCTTCGCCGGCTCGCTCGGGGCCTTCGGCCTCGTCGCGGAGGTCGTCCTGCGGCTCCACCCGCGGCCGAAGGCGACGGGCACGCTCGTCGTGCCGTGCGACGTTCCCACCGCGTTCACCCACGCCACCACACTGCTCGCGTCACCGTGGGAGCCGGCCGCGGTGGACTGGTGCGACGGCACCCTGCTGGCGCGCTTCGAGGGGACGCCGACCGGCGTGGAGACCCGCCTCCACAAGGCCGCCACGTCGCTGGGCGTCGACCACGACATCGTCGACGGCCCACGGGAGGCCGCCACGTGGGCTCAGGTCGCCGAGGTGGTCCGCGGCGTCGAGGGGGACACCGTTCTCCGGGCAGGCACCCGACCCGACGCTCTCCCCCAGCTGGCGGCGGCGCTGGACTCCCTCGCCGCCGAGCACGGCGTCGAGGCCAGCCTCACCTCCAGCCTCGGCGTCGGTGTCCACACCGTGCGACTTCGCGGTGGCTCGCTGGACGGGCACGCGCACGTCGTGCGCGCCTGGCGGAGGCGTGTCCTCGAGTCGGGTGGCAGCGTGACGCTCCACCGACGTCCTCACGCGCTCGATGAGCTCGTGCCCAGCTGGGGACCGGCGCCGACGAGCGCCACCCTGCTGCGGGCGCTCAAACAGCAGCTCGACCCCGACGGACGCCTCGCACCGGGACGGTTCGCGCCATGGTTGTGAACAACCGCTCCACCGCGTGGGGGAACTTCGACGAGCACCAGCCGCCGGCGCCGGAACTGATCGACGACTGCGTGCACTGCGGCTTCTGTTTGCCGACCTGCCCGACGTACGTGCTGTGGGGCGAGGAGATGGACTCCCCACGCGGACGCATCTACCTCATGGACCTCGTAGGTCACGGCGCGGCCGACTTCGATCAGACGCTCGTCCGCCACTTCGACACCTGCTTGGGCTGCATGGCCTGTGTCACCGCCTGTCCCTCAGGCGTGCGATACGACGAGCTGCTGGAGTCCATGCGGTTCCAGATCGAACGTCACCACACCCGACCGTGGCGTGATCGGGCGTTCCGGCGAGCCATCTTCGAGCTCTTCCCCTACCCCGGCCGGCTTCGACTCGCCGCGCTCGGGGGGTGGGTCTACCAACGCTCAGGCCTGGCGAGGCTGGTGCGTGCGAGCGGGCTGCGCGGCCGGTTGCCGGCTCGGTTGCGTGCGCTGGAGTCCTTGGTTCCGCCGACGCGACTGCGCGACCTGCTGACCCGACCTCCCACCCGCGTCGCCGCTGTCGGGGAACGGAGGCGCACGGTCGCTCTGCTGACCGGCTGCGTGCAGCGAGTCTTCTTCTCCGAGGTGAACGCCGCCACGGTCCGCACCCTCGCGGCGGAGGGGTGCGAGGTGCTGATCCCACGCGGCCAGGGATGCTGTGGCGCGCTCAGCACGCACGTGGGTCGGCGGCGCGAAGCCGTCGAACGGGCCCGCCACACCATCACGACGTTCGAAGCTTTCGACGTCGACACGATCGTGGTCAATGTCGCCGGGTGCGGGTCAGCGATGAAGGAGTACGGCCGCCTGCTGGCCGACGACCCCGCGTGGGCGGACCGCGCCGCGACCTTCGCCGCCAAGGTGCGTGACGTCACCGAGGTTCTGGCGGAGCTGGCGCCACGCGCCCCACGCCATCCGGTGCGGGCTCGGGTCGCCTACCACGACGCCTGTCACCTGGGCCACGCCCAGAGGGTGCGAGCCGAGCCTCGCGCGGTTCTGCGCGGAATCCCCGGCCTGGAGGTGGTCGACGTCCCCGAGACGGAGGTGTGCTGTGGTTCGGCGGGAGTCTTCAACCTGCTGGAACCCGAGGCCGCCGAAGCGCTGGGACGCCGCAAGGTCGACAACATCCGTTCGCTGGCGCCGGACGCCGTCGTGACAGCCAACCCCGGCTGTCTGCTCCAGATCCGCCGGCACCTCGGGGAGCACGCCAACCTCCCGCTCCTGCATCCGGTCGAGCTGGTCGACGCGTCGATCCGCGGGCGCGGGCTCCCTGGTGGAACGTGAGGCACGAAGAAGGGCGTGGCCTTGTTCCCCAAGGCCACGCCCCACGTGGTGCGGCCGCGTTCCCGGCTGCCGAGGTTCGGCCCTGTCGGCACCGCGCGGCCACGTCACTGCCCCGCTGTTTCGTGCAAGCCTGTGACTCGAAGCTTTATGTCACCGCGAGATTACCCATATGCACAACGCGTCGGTCAAGACCAAGCGGGCTAAGAACTTTCTGAATGGATGACGCCACTGTCCGCTGGCTGCCGGCGGCAGGACGACCGCGACTCGAAGTACTGCCGTCGAGCGCCGTCTGGAGCATCGCCGTCACTCTCAGACCACCTGGTGCAGCCACCGCACAGCGGCGCCCTCGCCGGCGTATCGGAACGGTTCGAGTTCGTCGTCCCACGGCTTGCCAAGGAGACGCTCGAGCTCCTCCTCCAAGGACACCTCGCCGAGCGAGGCTCGCACCATCGCAGCCTTCAGCCGATCCTCGGGAATCAGGATGTCGCCGTGCGGACCTGTGACCGCGTGGAACAGCCCGAGGCTCGGAGTGTAGGAGTAGCGGGCGCCCTCACACCCCGGGCTCGGCTCCTCGGTCACCTCGTAGCGAACCTGCTGCCACCCGCGTAACGCGGAGGCGAGAGTGGCGGCCGTGCCCGGCTCTCCCTGCCAGGAAAGCTCGGCGCGGTAGGTGCCGACGCATGCCGGCTGAGCAATCCAGTCCAGGTTCACGCGCATGCCAACAACGCCGGCGACGGCCCACTCGACATGAGCGCAGACCGCCGACGGCGCTGAGTGGATGTACAGCACACCTCGAGTTGTCGTCACCGGAACCACCTCTCTGGCCGAGGGAGCGCCTTCCCCAGCGTCCTCGTCCCAGCCGAGATGATGCGGTGCCGCGGTCATTCTGCCTGATTCCCCAGCGACACGCCCAAAGAACTTCCTGAAAAGTCCGAGATCTTCCGATGTCCCTCGCGGCGCCATCACCGCCACGCTCGCGGCGTCGGCTCGGCTTACCGCTCAACGAAGGTCCGGGACACCGAGCGTCCGGCACGGTTCGCCGCCCGCGCGAACGCCACCGCGTCGAGGACAGCCGCGCCACCTGGATCGTTGTTGAAGTAGACGAAGACCTCGGCAGCGTCCTCGAAGGCCTCGGCGATCCGGCGTATCCAGGCACGCAACGCCGCCTGGCCGTACCGAGGCCACGGGACCGCGCGTCCCTCATGACAGCGGAGGTAGCCCCAGCCCGCCGTCCGCCACAACGGCGTCAGCGGTCGGCCGAGCCGGTCGGTCCAGGCCAACGCCGCCTGGCGATCCTCGAGCACTCGCCGGACCTGGGACGTCCACCATGATGGGTGTCGCGGCTCCACGCTCACCCGAACGTCCGCGGGAAACGCGTCGAGACACTCGGCGAGCAGACCGGCATCAGCCCGCAACGTGGGAGGCAGCTGGAGAAGGATCGGCCCCAACCGGTCGCCGAGCCCTCGCGCGTGCCGGACCAGCCGCTCCACGGGTTCTCGCGGATCGCGCAGTCGCTTGATGTGCGTGAGGTAGCGGCTCGCCTTGAGCGCCACCACGAAGTCCTCGGGCACCTGGTCGCGCCATCGGGCAAACGTCTCGTACGCAGGCAGTCGGTAGAAGCTGTTGTCGAGCTCGACGGTGGCGAACCGCTCGGCGTAGTAGGCGAGCCAGGAGCGCTGCGGAACCTCGGGGGGATAGAACACGCCACGCCAGTGCCGGTAGTTCCATCCGCACGTGCCCACGTGGATCGGCACGGTCCCCTCTCCCGACTCCGCTCTTCCAACTGGGTACGCCCAGTGCGTGGGTGCGCCTAGGGCAGCCGACCGAGCAGGAACACCGACGCGACGGCGGTCGCGAGCGCGGCCAGGACGGCGAACCCTACCCACCGGGCGGTGACCTCCTGCTCCTCGGTCGTGTAGCCAACGGAGGAGCCGATGTCCGCGTACACCTGTTCCAGCTCCTCCCCCGACGTCGCCGTGTACGTCTGGCCGCCCGTGCCCTCAGCGATCTGTCGCATCGTCTCCTCGTCGACGGGGACCGGCGTCTGCTGGCCTTCGATCTCCACCACGCCGAACGGCGTTCCGAAGGCGATCGTGTAGACCGGGACACCGGCGTCGCGGGCCGCGCGGATGCCCTCCTCGACGCTCCGGCCTATGTTCCGGGTGCCGTCGGAGAGCAAGACCACCCGAGCGGGGATGGGCTCGTCGGGGTTCTCCGGATCGGCCGGCACCTGTTTCAAGGCGTCCAACGAGGTGAAGATCGCCTCCCCGGTCGCCGTCGACTCGGCCAGCTCCAGCCCGTCGATGGCTCGGAGAACCGCCGAGCGGTCCGTGGTCGGGGGCACGAGGATGTTCGCCGTGCCGGCGAACGACACCAGCGCGACATTGAACTTCTCGGGCAGGCCCTCCACGAAGGATTTCGCCGCGTCCTGCGCTGCTCTCAGCCGGCTCGGCGGGACGTCGTCGGCGCGCATGGAGATCGACACGTCGATGGTGACGACGATCGTGGCGCGCTCCCGGGGAACGCGAACCTCGGTCTGCGGTCGCGCGAACGCCACCACCAGGAGCGCCACCGTGAGGATCATGAGCGCGGCGGCGACGTGCCGTCGCCATCCGGGTCGGCGCGGCGCGACGCTCGAGAGCAGCGCCATGGTGGTGAACCGCATCGTGTAGGTCCGCCGCCGCCACTGCAGCAGCAGGTACAGACCCACGAGCAGCGGCACGAGCAGCAACAGCCACAGGCGTCCCGGGGCGAGGAACGTCATCCGCCGACTCCTCTCGTGGGGGGAGCGTGCAGACGCTGCGCGACCCGGCGATGCCCCAACACGAAGCGGGCGGTGTCGGCCACCCAGTCACGGTCGGTCCGCAGCACGAGATGGGCGGCGCCACAGCGACGTAACGCGGTGCGGACCCGCTCCCGGTGCGCGGCAGCCGCCGCGGCGTACCGCATCCGCAGCCCGGCGTCGTTGGTGTCGACCTCGCTCAGCGCTCCCGTCTCCGGATCTGTCAGCCAGACGACGCCCACGGCCGGCAACTCCAGCTCGCGCGGGTCGACGATCTCGACAGCGAGCACCTGGTGCCGAGCCGACAGTCGCTTCATCGCCCGCTCCCACGGCAGCGGGGCGGCCGGGTCGTCACCCGCGCCGTCGAGGAAGTCGGAGACGACGACGCGGAGGCCACGCCGTTGGTAGACCCGCGACATCTGGTCGAGCGTGCCGGAGAAGTCGTCGGGGTGCCCGTCCGCGCTCGCCGAGGCGGTGAGCAACGACCGGAGAAGCCCGTACAAGGCCAGGCGTCCCGACTGGGCTGGCCACCGACGCACCCGACCGCCGCGCACGACGACGCCACCGAAGCGGTCGCCCAACCGCTGGGTGAGAAAGCCCACCGTTCCCACAGCGGCGACGGCGAGCTCGCGCTTCTCCATCGCCGCCGTCCCGAAGTCCATCGACGCCGACATGTCCACCAGCGCCCACGTCTCCAGTTCCCGGTCAGCGATGACGTCCCGCACGTGAGGCGTGGTGGTCCGAGCGGTGACCGACCAGTCCATCCGACGGACGTCGTCCTCGCCCGGCCGATAGACCCGAGCCTCGGCAAGCTCGCTGCCCGGACCCGGGAGCAAGCCGAGGTGGTCACCGTGCAGGAACCCCTCCAGCCTGCGCACGATCGTCAGCTCAAGCCGGCGCAGCGCGCGCTCCGGCGCCAGGCGCCTCAGGTCGACCTGGACGCGCTCGCCCGAGGGCAGGTCTCGACTCATCGGAACTCCGGACCAACCTCGCCGGGCTGCTGGCGCCACACGGGCCGGGGCGGCGGGACGACGGCGAGGATCCGCTCGACCACGGAGGTCGCCTGGACCCCGTCGGCCAACGCGTCGAAGCTCAACACCAGCCGGTGTGGGATGACGTCGAGCGCGACGTCCCGGACATCCTCCGGGAGCACGTAGTCGCGGCCACGCATGAGGGCGAGCGCCCGTGCGGACGCGACCAGGCCAAGGGTCGCGCGAGGGCTGGCGCCGACCTCGATGACGGGCGCCAGCTCGGGAACGTGGTACTCGGCGGGCCGCCGCGTGGCGAGGACGAGACGGACGATGTAGTCGGCCACCAGGCGGTGGACGAAGACCCGATCGGCGGCTTCCTGCAGCCGCAGGATCCCCTCCGGGTCGAGGACCTGTCGCGGCGCCGGCGGGTCGACGCTCATGCGCTCGAGGATCTGGAACTCCTCCTCGGCGTCGGGCAGCCGCACGTCGACCTTGATGAGGAACCGGTCCCGCTGGGCTTCCGGCAGCGGGTAGACGCCCTCCGACTCCAAGGGGTTCTGGGTGGCGATGACGATGAAGGGTTTCGGGAGGGGGTACGTGCGCCCGCCTACCGAGACCTGGCGCTCGGCCATGAGCTCCAGCATCGCTGACTGCACCTTGGCCGGCGCACGGTTCACTTCGTCGGCGAGGACGAAGTTGACGAAGACGGGACCCAGCTCGACATCGAAGGACTCCTTGCTCGGACGGTAGATCCTCGTCCCCACGATGTCGGACGGCACCAGGTCAGGCGTGAACTGCAGGCGAGCGAAGTCGCCACCGACGACCTGGGCGAAGGTCCGGACGGCGAGAGTCTTGGCGACCCCCGGCACGCCCTCGAGGAGGCAGTGGCCTCGTGCGAGGAGCGCGACCATGAGCCGCTCGACCATGTGCTCCTGGCCGACGATGACGCGCTTGACTTCCGCGAGCGCCTCACCGATGAGCCGGCCCTCTTCTGCGACCCCCGAGCCTGGAGCGGGAGCCCGTGTCGTCTCCGCACCCGTCCAGGCGCCACGGGACGGCGGTGTCGCAGCACGGTGCCCGTCGAGTCTGTCGCCCACGCCACGGCCGCCGGCTTGCGCGGCGTCGGGCCCACCGGCGTGCTCGGCACTGCCCGGAGAACCCGTGTCCGGTCGGTCCGCCGGCCGGTGTGGCAGGTCCACCTCGTGGCCTTCGGGTGTCCCGGCCGTCTCGCTCGGGTCCGGCGTCGTCATGTCACGATTCCTCTCCAAGCGCCGATGCCCCTCCCCACGCACGGACGTCGTATCGTCGGCCACGCGACCAAGGGTGCCAGCATCGTGTCCTTGCCACCCCACCCAGGGGCTCGGTCGAAACGGGAGAACAGTTGACGAACGCGCTTCGCCCAGACGATCCAGCGACCCTCGGACCCTTCCGCCTGACCGCGCGCCTTCGCGAACACGAGGCGGGCGTGGTGTTCCTCGGCCATGACGGCGCCGGCCGCCCCGCGGCCATCAGCGTTCTGCATGCCGGCGCCGCCGCGGATGCCGCCGCTCGCGACCGCCTGAGCGCCGCGCTGGACGACCTCGCCCGGGAAGCTCCGCAGGACGTTCTGGCCGCCGCTCCCGCTGACCCAGTGCCCTGGGTGGCGACCACCTACCTCGGCGAGGATCTCAGCCGAGCGGTCGCCCTCCTCGACGCCGCCGCCCTGTCCCGCGCGGCCGGGCTCACCGCGGTGGAAGGCGGTTCCCTCGCCGGGCACGCCAGCCGGGGTGCCGGCCCTGAGTTCGCGCCGCACTGGTCGGGTACGCCAGCCGCGACGCAGGTCGTACCGCCAGCGCCGTCCCAGCTCACGTCCTCCGTCGTCCCGCCGGCGAACAACCGCCGCTCGCTCGCCATCCTCGCGGTCTGCGTCGCGGTGGCCCTCGCCGTGGTGGTGGGCGGCGCTCTGCTGGCGAGCGTCGTGCTCGAGGACGACAGCGACACGACCGCCGCGTCGGAGCCGACGCCATCCGAGCCAACCCGGATACCGACGCCATCCGAGCCGACCCGGACCCCAGAGCCACGGAGCACTCCCCAGCCAGAGCCGTCCTTCTCCGAGCCGCCGGCCCAGTGGCACACCGAGGAACCGTTGCCTCGGTCGACGTCGCAGGACGGTCCGCCTGGCCTCGTGGCCGGGCCCACCTTCGGCGCCAACGAGCCGACCTACCTCATGGACCTCGAGGGCTTCCCCTTCGACTTCCGGGTCCCACGCACATGGGGATGCATGCGCAGCGACAAGGGAGGTCCAGGCGCCGCCCGGTGGGTCTGCATCGACGAGGGCTACATCTTCGGCTCGAAGAAGGGCGACCCGCCTGGCGGCATCGTCGAGGTCCGCACGTGCCCGGCACCGTGTGGCGGTGACGAATGGGCGCGAGTCCGCGAGACGGTGGGGGTGCAGGGCGACTGGCGCCGCGTCGACGAGACCACCATGTACGCCGAATGGCAGCTCTCCGACCGGTCCGGTCGTGTGGGTGTCGCGATGAGTCACGTCTTCTCCGCCGAGGGGGACGGCCCGGTCGACACCCATGTGGGGGTTCGCCTCACCGGCGCGCCGGACGAGCTGCCCAGCATGCAGAAGATCATCAACGAGATCCGCGCCAAGACCCCCTGACGTCCTCGACGTCGGTGTCGTCCGCGACGGCGGCGAGGTCCTCCACGGGGACGTCACCCACGCGTGGTACGGCCGGGAATCCAGCCGTCGATCGCGTGCCATGTCCCTCACCTCACTGGGTCCTCACGTCGCTGGGGTCTCAGCTCATTGGTCCGGGTCGAGCCTCACCTCGTCCGGCTTGCCCGCCACGAGGAGCCGGAGCGCCTCCAGGAAGACCGCCCATCGGTGGGTGGCGGCGTCGTCGCCGGCCGGCCGCGCACACGGGCTTGGCGTCACCGGGGTTGTCGGGCTCGCTGTGGGGCTCGGGGTTGGGCTCGTAGCAGACGGGGTCGGGCTCGGGGTCGTGGGCGTCGGGCTGGGTGTCGCGGTCGGGGTCGCGGTGGGCGTCGAGCTCGGCGTCGTGGGCGCCGGTGTCGGAGCGCTCGGGCTGGGCGTCGTGGGGTTCGGCGTCGGGGTCGACGTGGTGGCACAGGTGGGAGCCGGGGCAGGGCTGCTCGGCTCTGGTGTCGGCGTGATCGGGCTCGGCTTCGGTGAGGTCGGCCCACGTCCCGTGGGCCGCGGTGACGACGATGGCTGCGACCTCTCGCCTCGCTCGGACGACGTGTCGCCCCGGCCGTCGGGCGACGTGTCACCGGGCGCGGATGTCGCGTCCGGTGCCGGCACGTCGGACGGAGCCGGCGCTTGCGACCCCGCGGCGTGGCCGGGCTCGTCCGGCGTCGTGGGATCGACCGGCCGCGCCTGCGTCGGAGGCTGATCCTCCGAGTCGGAGACGTCCGGCCCCGCCAGGTCCGGTCCGCCCGGGTCCGGCCCTCGCGCATCCGGTTCGGTCGGGTGGGGTTCCGCACCTGACGCGCCGGGACCGGTTCGCGGCGCGGGGGGCGCCGCTGTGGGCGCACCCGTGGGAACCGGCGCGGCGGGCGGGCTGAGGCCCAGCGCGCGAAGGTCAGGCATCCCGTCCGGTCGCACCCGACCGGCCGTGTACGCGTCGATCCACGCCAACACCGCTCGCACGTACGGCAGCGAGTGGTTGTAGCTGTAGAGCGCTGTCGCGAGCTCCATGCGTCGGGACAGGTCTCGGCCGCCCTCGCACAAGTACCGCGCGGTGGCCAGCGCCGCGTCGTACACGTTCTGCGGGTCGGCGAGTCCGTCACCATTGCCGTCGGAGGCATACACCTGCCACGAGCTCGGGATGAACTGCAGCGGGCCCACCGCACGGTCCCACCTCGTGTCGCCGTCGAGCACACCGTCGTCGGTGTCTCGAATCGCGGCGTACCGGCGGCCGTCCAGCACCGGGCCGAGGATGGGGCGTACGGCGTCACCGCGCTTCGTGACGGCACCGCCGCGGGCGTGGTCGGACTCGACCTTCCCCACGCCGGCGAGCATCTGCCAGGTGAGCCGACAACCAGGGTCGGTGGATCCGAGCTGCAGTGCCGCGTTTCGGTAGGCGTCCAGCACGATGCCGGGAATGCCCAACATGCCGGGTGCGTCGGACCGTTCCCGGAGGGGCTCGTCGACCGACAACCCGCTCGCGCCCACCGCACCAGCCCGTCGTCCGTTGTCGGCGTCGCCGGGCCTGCCGAGAGCCCCGAGCCCACCCGTGGCTGGTGCTCCGCCGGAGGCGGGGACGCTCGGGACCGCCGCGACCGCGAGCACTGCCACCGCCACGCGCACAGCCGTCACGAGCCTCATCGGCATCCCCCCGCTACGCACCCACCATGGCATGGCGCACCGGTGGCGTGCGGCCGATCCGGGACCTCTGCGGGGGGACAAACCAGCGCGTTGAACTCACACCGGACCGGCGCGTCCGTTCGACGTGGATCCGTCCCGACCGTGGCGAGGCGGAGTGGTCGGCGGCGGTCAGCCCGCGGTCGACGGCCGCACCCGGCGGGCCAGGACAATCCCGGCGCACGCGACCGCCAGCATCACCGCGTAGATCACGCGGTAGACGTCCCAGCCCTCGACCGCCTCGTGGAGCGAAGCGAAGATCACCCCACCGGTCGCGACGAGCAGAACGTTTCCCAGCGAGTCCGACACCTGGCCGGCGGCGACGTTGGCACCCTGGTCCTGCGGCGGCGAGTACTCCAGCAGCAGCACTGACAGGCTCGACAGCCCCAGGCCCATGCCGAGCCCCGCGAACACCCACCCCGCCGAGGGCAGCCACGCCGCGAGGGACGCCGGGAGGCCGGGCTGCGCGGACACCAGGACGATGACGAGCCCGACCGCCACGAACGTCGCGCCGGCGACGATCAGCCGGTGCCGCGGGGTGCGCGTGGCCGGACGGCCCTGCCACCACGAGCCCGTCGACCACCCCAACGATCCGACCGTCAACGCCAGGCCGGCCGTGGTCACCGACATCCCGACCTGCTCCACGAGCATGAGGGGAAGGAACGCCTGCGCGCCGAAGAAGGCGCCGGCGAAGATCCCGCGCAAGCCGACGACGGTGGGCAGGCCGCGCGCGAAGCGCAGGGTCCCGGCCGGCAGGAGGCCAGGCAGGCTCACCGCCATCAGGAGCGCGCCGACCGCCGCCAGGGTGAGAAGCCGCTGGCCCGGCTCCTCACCGACCTCCTGACCGGCGTACTGAAGGAGGCCCACCCCGACCGCGGTGGCCGCGGCGCGCAGCTTCCGGCCGGAGCGTCCCTCCGCCGGCTCGACCGCCGGCAAAGCCCGCAGCCGCGGCAGCACCAAGAGCAGGGGTGCGATGGCGAACGGCACGAGGCCGAGGAACACCAGACGCCAGGTCCAGGTCTCGGTGAGGACGCCCGCGATCGCCGGCCCGAGGATCGAGGGCAGCACCCAGGCGGCCGACATGACCGCGAACGCGCGCGGACGGAGCCGCGGATCGTAGGCCCGTCCCACGATGACGTAGGCGGTGACGATCGCGGCCGCGCCCCCGAGTCCTTGGATGACCCGCCCGGCGATGAACACCGGCATGGTGGGCGCCACCCCGGCCACCACCAGCCCACCGGTGAACAGAGCGATGCCAGCCAGGAACGGGGCGAGGGGACCGAAGCGGTCGCACGCCTCTCCGGCCAGCACGGTGCCGAACATGCTCGCCGTCATGAAGCCGGAGAAGCCCCACGCGTAGAAGGCGAGCCCGTCCAGGTCCGCCACAGCCCGGGGCATCGCCGTCCCGACCGCCATCGCCTCGAAGGCGACGAGGGAGATCAGGGAGACGATGCCGACGCTGAGGGCGGCGTACGCCGGACTCCAGAGACTGTCCGACGCGTCCGGCTTGCTGGTGGGCTGAGTTTCGGAGACAGACACGTCGTGCCACAGTAGCGGGTCGCCCCCGAAGCCCGGCTACCCAAATTCGCGTCGCTCCCAGGCGTCGTCCCACCTCGGCAGGCCGCGTGGCCGGCTACGTCGCCGCCCAAGCCCTTCGGTCATCGCCCTCCGGTCAGCGCACGCCACCGGCACGACTCCAGGGCCACGTATGCTGGCGGCACGGCCGGCGGCCGGTGACAGCCTTTCGATGCCGGGACTGGAGGCCTCCATGCCGCTCAGCGTTGCCGAACGCGAGCAGTTCCTCGCCGAACCCCACGTCGGCTCCCTCGCGGTCGCGCGCGGACCGAACAACCCACCGTTGGTGGTGCCGACGTGGTACCACTACACGCCGGGCGGCGAGCTGTGGGTGATGACCGGCGCCGACTCGGTCAAGGCGCGGCTGATCCGGGCCGCGGGCCAGTTCAGCCTGCTCGTGGAACGAGTCGAGCCGACGATCCGCTACGTCTCGGTCGAGGGCCGCCTCGCTCGGGTCGAGCCGGTCACGCGAGCACACCTGGAGGCGCTGCATCGTCGCTACCTGCCGGAGGAGCAGGCCAGCCGGTACGTCAGGAACGCCGAGAACGACGGGCGCGAGCGGATCGTGCTCGCCATGAGGCCGGAACGCTGGTTCTCCTCCGACTTGGGAACCCTCTAGGTCGGAGGACGCTCGTCGCCACACCCACGGGTCGTGCGCCTCCCAGTCCTCAGCGGCGGTTCGAGGAGCCCGTCCGGTGTTGGTGAGAAGGCGGCCACCATGTCGGCTCTCGATGAGAGAGTGGCCGCGCCACGTATCCGGGCCAGAAACCTGGAGGTTGATCTGTCATGCCCCTGAGCGTCGACGAACGTGAGCGGTTCCTCGCCGAGCCGCACATCGGCTCCCTCGCCGTGGCCCGTGGCGCGGACCGTCCACCCCTGGTCGTGCCGGTCTGGTACCAGTACACACCGGGCGGCGAGCTGTGGGTGATGACCGGCGCCAACTCGGTCAAGGCGCGGCTGATCCGGGCCGCGGGCCAGTTCAGCCTGCTCGTGGAACGAGTCGAGCCGACGATCCGCTACGTCTCGGTCGAGGGCGCGGTCACCCGGACCGAGCCGGCGACGCGCGCACACCTCGAGGAGATCAGTCGCCGCTACCTCCCGGAGGAGAAGGTGCCCGGCTACATGGCGATGGCCGAGGCCACGCATGGTGAGCAGGTCATCTTCTACATGCGGCCGGAGCGCTGGTTCTCCTCCGACCTGGGCACCGTCTGATCGCCGACGAGCACGGCGTCACATCGGACGCCGAGTCGTGGCACACCAGCCGCCACACCGCTGGATCCTGCGGCAGCGTGGCCGCCGCTCGTCGGCGAGACATTTTCCGACGTGGTGGGGCGGTGGGGCGCTCAGTCGACGAGCTGGAACTGGAAGTAGTCGAAGCCAGCCATGTAGCTCTCCGACGCGGGGTTCTTGTCGGGGACCGCGATCGTCAAGGTGTGCTTGCCCGCGGTCAGGTGGTGCGTGCCGTAGCTCAACGCCTCGCTGAGGACGACCTCTGGGAAGTGGTAGGCGTCGAAGGCCTCGCCGATGGGCTGCCCGTCGAGAGTCAGGGTGTTGATGCCGTAGTCGCGGGCGAGGGTCTGGCGAGTCGTCAGCTCGTACGTCCCCGTGGTCGGCAGCGTGACCTCCACCACGACGTGCTGCCCAGACGTGGTCGGGGTGAACCACAGCTGCGCGTTGCCGGACCACACGACACCACAGCAGTTGCCCTGGACCTGGACAGGTGCCGTCGCCTCGACCGGCGGCAGCAGCGACTCCGCTTCGATGCGCAGGGTGTCGCCGGTGGTGGCGCTCACCTCACTGGAGAAGGCGCCCACGTGTCCGGCCGCGTCCACCGCTCGGACGCGGTAGTACCAGGTTTGGCGGACGGTGCCGGTCTCGTGGACGAACCCCGGCGTCCGCGCCACACCGACGAGGGTCTCGTCGCTCGGGGTGAAGCCCTTCGTCGTCGAGGCGTGCACCTCGTACGTCACCGCGTACACGTCGTCCCGCGCGACCGTCCACCCCAAGGTGATCGCCGTGCGTTCGTCGCCTCGCGCAGTCAGGCCTGAGACCCGCGCCGGCGCGTCGCGATCGGTGTACGGCGACCGGATGGACAGGGCGTGGTAGTCAGCCGCGGACCAGGGCGCGTGACCGTCGAGCGGCCGGAGCGTCACCGTGACGGTCCGCCGTCCAGCGGTCAACGTCGCCGGCAACCAGAAGTAGTCGTCCAGCAGACGTTGTTCCGGGTTCGCCAGCGGTTGAGTCCACGTGCCGGCCGGCTTCCCGTTCACGCTCACCTCCGCCGCCTGGTAGCCCTCGGCCTGGTCGGAGACGCGCCGCAGGATCACACCGTGGTTGCCTGGATGGACCGCGAGTGTGAAGGAGACCGGCGCGCTCGTCGCTCGCGTGTCGACCGTGACAGGCTCCGGTGGCCCGTCCAGGCCCTCGAAGCGACTGGTCAGCGACTCCACCGCGCCCGGATCGGGTGAGCGGTAGTCGTGGGCGGCCTCACTCGCTGCGTCGCCCACGTCGAGGTGGTCGGTCCAGACCAGACCGCCGTGATCAACGCCGTACCAGTAGGTCGTCGTCGACTCGATGACCGGCTCGTCGTTGCCCGGACCGTGCTCGATGCCGAACCGCATGCTGCTGGCGAAGTCCATGCCGTCGGCCAGCAGCAGCCGGTACATGCTGGTGCAACCGGCGGGGCAGTCGGCCCGGTCGGGGACCGGGCTGCCGGTCAAGGGCGCGCTGAAGGCGCCCCGGTTGAAGTACCACCCGCCCTCGTAGAAGTCCTCGGTCCCGGTGCCGTGCAGGTCCGGGCTGGTCGAGCCGTCGACGAAGACGCGCTCGTCGCCCTCCAGGTAGCCGCGACGCCAGCCGGCCTCGTTGAGACCTTGGACGGTGTGCGTGACACCGACGACCCGGCCGCGACCAGTGACGTCGAGGAACAGGTGGTCACGACCGAACGTCGCCTCGGAGCGAACCGCGGTGGCTCGGAAGTAGCCGATCCGGCCGGCTTCGAGGTCCCTCTTCCAGGTCGCGCTGCGGGCGACCGTGAGCCGTGCCTCACCGGCGTTGAGGGCGACGTCCGCGCCGTTGTACAGCTCCACCGTCGCCGCTCGGCTGTACGGCATGAGCCACCAGCTCGACAGCGTGCGCTGCTCCGGGTCGACGCCGAACATGTACGCACGCACCGGGTAGAGCCCGAACCCGCTGCCGAAGAACTCACCGAGCGGGGCGTCGACGGTGCGCACGCCGTCGACGCTGATCCGCAGCCGCGCCTCGCGCAGGATCTCCTCGGTCTCGTCGGCGACGGCGCCCGTCACCGCTGGCCGGGCCAGCGGACGCACCCACCGCGCCTTGCCGGGCACCGGCGACGGTGCGACGGCCGTGCGGCGGGAGACGACCACCTCGTCCGTCGGTGACGGCTGCAGCTGCGGGAGCCGGAGGACGAGCTCAGTGATGGCGCCCGGGCCCGTGGCATGGCCGAGGGTGACGGTCTCGCCCGGCGCGACGTCGATTAGTCGAGTGGTGGTGCGCTCTCCCGGCAGATCCGGCTTGGGGTCGCGGGTGCCGGCTGCGCGGAGCGCGGCCAGCACGTCCGTCGCCGGATCCGTGGGGTCGAACGTCTCGATGCCCTCCGGGCTGGCGAACTCCCGGTAGGTCACGTGGTGGAAGTACGGGTTGTGCTGTGTCGTGATCCGCATCGAGTGGCGGTAGGGCATCGGGACCTTGATGTAGACGCCACCCGAGCTCTGGTCGGCGTTCGCCACGAGGGGGTAGACGAACGGCTCTCCCAGCTTGCCGTCGACGAGGTCCTGGAGGTCGGCGTCGACGACGGTCCTGCCGTCCAGCTCGATCGTGATGGTCCCCGTCTGGGAGACGTCGCCGCCGTCTCTGGTGAACCAGATGGAGGCGATCTCCCCCGCGCCGGTGTGCTCGGCGATCACGCAGCCGCCGGAGGCGGTGGTGCGCAGGCACGAGTACGTGCCCTCGAAGCCGTCGTTGTTGCCTCCGCCACGGTCGAAGCTGGAGAACTGTCGGGTGCGCGCGGCATTGCCGATCTCGGCCAGTCGCTCGGGGTGGCGGTACGTCTCCCAGCCGACCGGGCCAAGACGCGGTGCGGGAGCGCCACTGGCATGAGCCAGGGTCTCCCGCAGCCGTTCGTCCGAGGGACGGTCGGCCGCGAGAGCGGTGCCGGTGAGACCACCGAACGGAAGGACGGAGGCGACGAGCGAGGCAACGATCCGACGCATCGGCTCCTCACGGGGACACGAGGTTGGAAATCGATTTCCCGTGATCACCGTAGATGATCTCGGCGGCCTCGGGCCAGTGTCGTGTCCTCGATAGGACCGAGGAGCGCTCCTTACAGCGCGTCAGGTGGCTCCGGCGGTGCCGACGTCCGCGGCGGCGGATCGGAGTCCGGTGCGATCGGACCCAGCACCGCGCCGTCGAGGAGCGTCGGCGCCCGTCGCCATGCGGCCATCTCGCTGCCCCGGACCTCCCAGCGAGCGTCCCAGCCTGCCTTGCGCTCGGCCTCGTCGAGCTCGAACGACAGCAGACCCACCCGCGCGCGGAGCAGACGCCGCCACGCTGGCGGCAGCTCCGTGGTGAGCCCGTGTCGCAGGCACACACCGTGCGCCCGCGACAGCCGGGCGTCGTACGCCGGGTCGGCGGCGATGGCCTCCAACAAGCGCGCCTCGCGCTGCTCCGCCGCCCGCTTCCGTGCGCAAAGCTGACAGGACTCCACCCCACGAGGCGGTTGGACGTGGACGATGCCCGCCCAAGGACTGGCGTCCAGACGCTGCAGGAACGCGTGGAGATCGGCGCGCCACAGGCCCGCCACATGGTCGATCACCGCGGCGACCGAGCCCAGCAGTCCGTCGTCGGTGAGCTCACGGTCCGAGAGGTCGCCGACGTGCCGGAACGACGTGAGGTCGCCGAGGTGACGAGGGCACAACATCGCCTCCGCTCGGAGCTCCGCGCTCTCGTCGCGGCTCAGCCCGGCAAGCCAGTGAAGGTACCGCCACTCCACTCGGTCCGCCGCCGCGCACAGAGGACAGCACGGCCAGTCGAGCACGAGGTCCGCCGCGCTTCCGCGACGACGACTCGTCTCCTCCGCCGCGAGGACCCGCTCGGCTCGCTCCTCCCGCGCGCGCCGCCGACGTGACCGATCCGGATCCAGGCCGATGAGGTGGTCGCGAGCCAGCACGGGGTCCTTGCCCAACCGGCTCTCCAGCATCTCGGCGACCGCCCGGGCGACAACGGGCCCGCTCCGCTCGATCACC
Organism: Thermasporomyces composti; assembly: GCF_003386795.1. Taxonomy (NCBI): domain Bacteria; kingdom Bacillati; phylum Actinomycetota; class Actinomycetes; order Propionibacteriales; family Nocardioidaceae; genus Thermasporomyces; species Thermasporomyces composti. Next base: position 3,870,825 of record NZ_QTUC01000001.1, on the reverse strand, counting down.
GCCACGCCATGCGTCACGCACAAGCCGTCGCCAGCGTCCAACAGGCTCCTCGCCTCGTCATCCACCAGGCCGACCGCGAGCGTGCCCAAGGTGTCCGTCACCGCGCGAGCCGCGACCTCACACGCCGGGCACGCTTCCGGCGTCGGAACCGTGGCCACACGCAGAGCGGCGGTTCCGGCGCGGGCCACGTCCGCGAACACCCACCGTGCCAGCCACGAGCTGGAAGCGCCGAGATCGAGCAAGTGACGCGTGTGCGTCGCGCAGAACCCGAACGAACGCTCGATCCGCTCCCGCATCCGCGGATCCGAGCGACTCTCGTTCTCGTAGGTGTGGAACCAGCGCCGCACCGCGTCCTCGGCCACACGGCAGACCGGGCACCCCTCACCGCCCAACAGCTGGAGCGCCTCGGCCTTGGTGCGGGCGTCGGGTCCGGGATCGCGCCGCACGAGGGTGGTCAGCCACCGGCGAAGAGCCATGCCCACAGTGTCGTCCATCCGCCCCGGCGTCCATACGCCCTGGTCGATGGCCGGGAGCCGCGCATGCGGGCGTCGAGCGAGGACAATCCCGGCCAGGCCAGGCGGGGTCCCGTGCCGCCCGGGCGCGGAGCGTCCGGCGAGCGTGTGAGGTCCCCTCGGTAGGCTCGCGCGCCATGGACGGACCGACCACCGGCGACGCGTTCGGCGAATTGCTGCGCCTGGCGCACGACGGCCACGACGTCCTCGGCGTGATCGAACGCGACGACGGGCTGGTCGAGGTCCACGATCCCCGGATCTACTTCACCGGCCCCGACGAGTGGGACGCGCTGGACCGGCTCGCCTGCCAGCGCGCCGTCGGCCACGTCCTCGACGTGGGATGCGGAGCCGGCCGGCACAGCCTGCACCTCCAAGCGGAGGGACGCGAGGTCACCGCGATCGACGTCTCCCCCGGCGCGTGCCAGGTCGCCCGCGCGCGCGGTGTTCGACGCGTCCACCAGGTGCGACTCGAGGACGTGACGAGCCTCGGCGAGCGGTTCGACACGTTCCTTCTCCTCGGGAACAACCTCGCGCTGCTGGGGTCGCCCGGCCGTGCGCAGGCGGCGCTCGCCGCTCTCGCGGCGGTCGCCGCGCCGGACGCGCGGATCCTCGGCCGGAACCGGGACCCGTACGTGACCGAGGACCCCCTCCACACCGCCTACCACGCCTGCAACCGCGCCCACGGCCGGCTCGGGGGCCAGACCCGGATCCGCTGCCGTGTCGGAAGACTGGCCGACCGGTGGTTGGACTACCTGTTCTGCTCGCAGGACGAGCTCGTCGACCTCCTCACCACCTCGCCGTGGCAGCTCGCCGCGCTCGACAGCGACGGCCCCGACTACCTCGCCGAACTTCGTCTGCGATGACTGTGGCGGTCTCCGAGAAACCGTGGCCACCATCGGGCACCAGCTCGCCTTCGCGTCCACCTCTCCTCCAGGCTCGTGAGCCTCCGGTGGGACGACGACACCTGCCGGCCATGGCAGCCGAGAGCGAGGACGACACAACCGACGGGTGCGAAGGGAGCGACGGTGACACTGCGGCTGATCCACGTGGGACTCGGTGGCTGGGGGCGCGATTGGGAGACCAACGCTCTCCCCCGGGTTCCCATGGTCGACCGCGTCGCGGTGGTCGACTCCGATCCGACGACGCTGGCGAAAGCACGGGAGGAGTTCGACCTCGGCGAGAGAGAGTGCTTCACGGACTTGGCGACCGCGCTCGCGACCGTGGAGGCGGACGCCGTCCTCATCACCGCACCCCTGGCCGCGCACGTCCCGCTCGCTCTCGAGGCGCTGGCCGCGGGACGTCACGTCCTGCTCGAGAAGCCGTTCGCGCCGACGGTGGCGGAGGCCCAGCAGGCGGTCAAGGCCGCGAACGCGGCCGGCCGGGTGCTCATGGTGAGCCAGAACTACCGTTTCCATCCGGCAGCGCGCACGGCGGCGCGCCTGGTCGCTGACCGCCACCTGGGTCTGGTCGGGAGCGTGAACGTCGACTTCCGGAAGTGGGCCAACGACGCGCCGCCGGGCACTCGGCGCCACTACAAGCTGCGCCATCCGCTGTTGTTCGACATGGCCATCCACCACTTCGACCTCATGCGGATGGTGCTGGGTCAAGAGCCTGTGCGGGTCTTCACCCAGATCACGGACCCGCCCTGGAGCAACTTCGTGGAGGAGGCCGCCGCGGTTCTCACCATCACCTTCGACCGAGGCACGGTCGTGAGCTATCGCGGCAGCTGGGTGAGCACCGCGGAGCCCACCACCTGGTCGGGGGCGTGGAGCTTGGAATGCGAGGACGGTGAGCTGTTCTGGACCGGACGGGGTGATGGGCCGGTCGGCTCGGTTCGCGGAGACGTGGTACGCATCCGTCGGCGGCCACGACCTGGCACCGACCAGGCCGTCCAGGAGGAGCTCGTGCCGCTGACGGAGCTGGAGTACGTCGGGCGTGCCGGTGTCCTCGTCGCGTTCGCCGAGGCCGTGGCGACCGGAACCGAGCCGGAGACGTCCGGTCGGCGCAATCTCCCGAGCCTCGCGCTCGCCGAGGCCGCGGCACGGTCGGCGGAGTCGGGCCGTCCCGAGCCGGTGGAGCGATTCCCCGCGAGCTGACTCAGCCCGCCAGGTCACCCGGCGTCACTGGAGTGACCCGGGAAGACCTTCGCACCTGGCCTGATCACGGGAACGGCGTTGTTGACCGCGGTCGCGGCCTCACCGAAGCCGGTGGCGATCAGCTTGACCTTGCCGTCGTAGTCGCCGATGTCACCCGCGGCGAAGACCCTCGGCAGGTTGGTGCGCATCGCCGAGTCCACCTGGATGTGGCGTGCGCGCAGCTTCAAGCCCCAGCGGGTCAGCGGGCCGAGGTCGGCGTGAAACCCGAGCGCAGCCACGATCGCCTGCACCCACACGATCTCACGCTGATCCGTGGCGGTGTTGTGGATCTCGACGCCCTCGACGTGGGGATCACCGAAGACGTCGCGCACCTCCCACGGTGTGAGGAGGCGGACACGTGATGCGCGGACCCGGTCGACGCTGTGCTCGTGGGCGCGGAAACGGGTGCGGCGGTGGATGAGCGTCACCGAGCGGGCGATGGGTTCCAGGCTGAGGGCCCAGTCGAACGCGGAGTCGCCGCCGCCGACGACGAGCACGTCCAGGCCGGCGAGCTCGTCCAACCTGGGGACGAAGTACCGCAGCCCGCGTCCCTCGTACTCCTGCCCGACGGGGAGCCGACGCGGGCTGAACATGCCGATGCCGCCGGTGATGAGGACGGCCTTGGCGACGACGGCGAGTCCTTGATGACTCGTGACCTTGACCTCGTCGTCGCCGTGGTCGAGCTTCTCGGCGCGGTGGCCGAGCAAGTAGAGCGGATCGAACTGTCCGGCCTGCTCGACGAGCCTGTCGACGAGCTCCTGGCCCTTGATCGCGGGGAACCCGGCGACGTCGAAGATCAGCTTCTCCGGGTACATCGCGGTGATCTGCCCGCCCGGCTGGGGCAGCGAGTCCATGACCGCGACCGAGAGGCCGCGAAAGCCCGCGTAGTAGGCGCCGAACAGCCCGGTGGGACCCGCCCCGATGATCAGCAGGTCGGTCCTGATCACCCGTACCTCCGTCGCTGGAGGGTTCCCGCCGAGATGAGAAGACGGCGAGGCTCACCCCTTGTCCTCGCCCTTCACCATACGTGTCGGCTCGAGCTCGGAACGGCGGGTGCGCCAGACCGCGCTACGAACGGGTCCGGGTCGACCGCGCTGCCGGCCCGCCGGAGGCTGACCGCTTCCGGGCGGTACCGCCATCTCGGTCGGTCTTCGCCGCGCGCTTCCGCGCCGCCCCACCGCTTGCCGCCTTCGCCCTCGCCCGACTGGTGGTCCGCAGCGTTCTCGAGTCGCTGGCGGCTGACGCGACGGCCCGGCTGGCATTCCCGTTCAGCACCGACCGGAGGAACTTCCCGGTGTAGCTCGCCGGGTTGGCGGCCACCTCCTCCGGGGTCCCCTCCGCGATGACCCGGCCGCCACGGCTACCACCCTCGGGGCCGAGGTCGATGATCCAGTCGGCGGTCTTGATCACATCGAGGTTGTGCTCGATGACGATGACCGTGTTGCCCTGGTCCACCAACCGGCTCAGCACCCCGAGCAGCTTGCGGATGTCCTCGAAGTGCAGGCCGGTGGTCGGCTCGTCGAGCACGTAGAGCGTTCGACCGGTCGCTCGCTTCTGCAGCTCGGAGGCCAGCTTGACGCGCTGCGCCTCACCACCGGACAGCGTCGGAGCCGGCTGCCCCAGCCGGATGTAGCCGAGCCCGACGTCCACGAGCGTCTGGAGGTGGCGGGAGATCGCGGGGATCGCCTGGAAGAACTCCAGGGCCTCCTCGATCGGCATGTCGAGGACGTCGGCGATGGTCTTGTTCTTGTAGTGGACCTCGAGCGTCTCTCGGTTGTAGCGGGCGCCGTGGCAGACCTCGCACGGGACGTAGACGTCCGGGAGGAAGTTCATCTCGATCTTGATCGTCCCGTCACCCGCGCATGCCTCGCAGCGACCACCCTTGACGTTGAAGGAGAACCGTCCGGGCAGGTAGCCGCGGATCTTCGCCTCCGGGGTCTCCGCGAACAGCCGGCGAATGTGGTCGAAGACGCCGGTGTAGGTGGCCGGGTTGGACCGGGGTGTCCGCCCGATCGGCGACTGGTCGACGTGGATGACCTTGTCGATGTGCTCGACGCCGGTGATCTTCTGGTGTCGACCAGGTACCTCCTTGGCGCCGTACAGCTGCTTGGCCAGCGCGGTGTAGAGGATGTCGTTGACCAGCGTCGACTTGCCGGAACCCGAGACGCCCGTCACCGCGATGAAGCAGCCCAGCGGGAACGACACGGTGACGTCTTGGAGGTTGTGCTGCCACGCCTTGTGGACCGTGAGCTGACGTCCGGGCGTCCGCGGGCGTCGCACCTCGGGCACCGGGATCTCCCGTCGCCCGGACAGGTAGGCGCCCGTGAGCGAGTCCGGCTTCTCCAGCAGCTCTGGGAGCGGTCCGCTATGGACGACTTGTCCGCCGTGCTCACCCGCGCCGGGGCCGATGTCGACGATCCAGTCGGCGGCGCGAATGGTGTCCTCGTCGTGCTCGACGACGATCAGAGTGTTGCCCATGTCCCGCAGCCGCAGCAGGGTCTCGATCAGGCGGTGGTTGTCGCGCTGGTGCAGCCCGATGGACGGCTCGTCGAGGACGTAGAGGACACCCACGAGACCGGAACCGATCTGGGTGGCGAGACGGATCCGCTGCGCCTCACCACCGGATAGCGAGCCGGCCGGCCGATCGAGGGTGAGGTAGTCCAGACCGACGTCGAGCAGGAACCGCAGTCGCTCTCCGATCTCCTTCACGACTCGAGCGGCGATCTGCTTCTCACGCGGACTGAGGTCGAGGTCACGCAAGAACGCGGCCGCCTCGGCGATCGGCAGCGAGCACACCTCCGCGATGGACTTGCCGCCGACCGTCACCGCCAGCGAGATCGGCTTCAGGCGGGCGCCGCGGCAGGCCGGGCAGGCGACCTCGCGCATGTAGCCCTCGAAACGCTCCCGGCTCGCGTCGGACTCGGCCTCCGCGTAGCGGCGCGCGACGTACGGGATCACCCCTTCGTACGTCGTGTAGTAGGCGCGCTCGCGGCCGTAGCGGTTGCGGTAGCGGACGTGGATCTGGTCCGGATACCCGTGCAAGATCGCCTTGCGCGCCTTCGCCGGCAGCCGCTCGAACGGCTGGTCCATGCGGAACCCGATGGTGGAGGCGAGCGCCTCCAGGAGGCGGGTGAAGTACTCGGACACGTGAGCGCCCGACCACGGGGCGATCGCGCCTTCGTCGAGGCTCTTGGTCGGGTCGGGGACGACGAGGTCGGGATCGACCTCCATCCGGGTGCCGAGACCGGTGCATTCGGGGCAGGCGCCGTATGGCGAGTTGAACGAGAACGACCGAGGTTCCAGCTCCTCGAAGGACACGTCGTCGTACGGGCAGTACAAGTGCTCCGACCAGACCCGCTCCCGCTGCGGGTCGGTCTCGGGCAGGTCGACGAAGTCGAGGATGACCAGGCCGCCGCCGAGGTGGAGCGCGGTCTCGATCGAGTCGGTCAGTCGCCGCTTCGCCGACGACTTGACCGTGAGCCGGTCCACCACCACCTCGATCGTGTGCTTCTTCTGCCTCTCCAGCTTGGGTACCTCGCTGAGCGGGTAGACGACGCCGTCGACCCGCACCCGGGCGTACCCCTGCGTGGTGAGCTGGCGGAACAGGTCGGCGTACTCACCCTTGCGACCTCGCACGAGCGGCGCCAGCACCTGGAAGCGGGTGCCCTCCTCGAGCTCCAGGACGCGATCGACGATCTGCTGCGCGGTCTGGCGCGCGATCGGCCGTCCACACTCCGGACAGTGCGGATGTCCGATTCGGGCGTACAGCAGGCGGAGGTAGTCGTAGACCTCGGTGATCGTGCCGACCGTCGATCGTGGGTTCCGCGAGGTCGACTTCTGGTCGATCGAGACCGCGGGTGACAGTCCTTCGATGAAGTCGACGTCCGGCTTGTCCATTTGCCCGAGGAACTGCCGGGCGTAGGCCGACAGGGACTCGACGTACCGGCGCTGGCCCTCGGCGAAGATCGTGTCGAAGGCGAGGCTGGACTTGCCCGACCCAGAGAGACCGGTGAACACGATGAGCGCGTCACGCGGCAGCTCCAGCGAGATGTCCTTGAGGTTGTGTTCGCGCGCGCCTCGAATGATGAGCTGGTCGACCACGGTGACGGTCCGTCCTCGGCAACTGTCTTCGCTGTGTGGGCTGTGCTTCGCTGTGGGCTCTCTTCGCGGGTGTCGTCGCTGGTCAACGGCCACCGACAGCCGGCGAGGGGCCGGTCGACGGCGGGCGAGGGTGGCTTGACACGGCTTGGTCATGCTAGCCGGGCGCGCCGACAACCCCCGGCGGCGCGGTCGAACGATCACGGGGTCGCGTCGACACCCCCGGCCGTACGGGCCGTGCCCGATCAAGCCCTCGCCGTGTCCACCTGAGACTCCAGCCGAGACTCCAGGTGACGAAGGAGTCGCCCGCCGTCCCAGTGTGGCCGATCCGGCCAGAACCGGCCGACTTTCCCGCCCTAAGGGGTTGGACGTACCCCGGCTCCCCACCGAGAGAATGGACCCGGATCCACGTCGCGGACCGCAGATGCCGCTCTTATCAGCAGGGAACGGGTTTTCATGATTCGTCTCGCCATGCTCAGCTTCTGGCACGTGCACGCCCGCGGGTACGCGCGGCAGGCGCAGGAGCACCCGGCCACCACGCTCGTCGCCGCCTGGGACGAGGAGCCCGAGCGCGGTCGGGCCGAAGCCGAGAAGCTGGCCATCCCCTTCTACGACAACCTCGACGACCTCCTCGCCCTCCCCGACGTGGACGGAGTGATCGTCGACGCGCCCACCAACCTCCACACCGAGGTCATCACGGCCGCCGCACGAGCCGGCAAGCACATCTTCACCGAGAAGGTGCTCGCCCTCACCGTCCGCGAGTGCAACGAGATCCTCAGCGAGGTCGACAAGGCCGGCGTGACGCTCATGCTGTCCTTGCCGAGGCTCTACGACGGCTACACGCTGGCCATCCGCGAGGTGCTCGAGGCGGGTCACCTCGGGCAGATCACACTCGTGCGGACTCGGCTGTCCCACGGTGGCGCGGTCGGCGAGGGTTGGCTGCCGCCCCACTTCTACGACCCGGAGCAGTGCGGCGGCGGTGCGCTCATCGACCTCGGCTGCCACCCGATGTACCTCGCCCGCCTGTTCCTCGGCCGGATGCCGGAGTCCGTCGTCGCCAGCTACGGCCACGTCACCGGTCGAGCCGTCGAGGACAACGCGGTGGCCGTCCTGCGCTACCCCGACGGAGCGCTCGGCGTGGTGGAGGCCGGCTTCGCCACCAACCACTCGCCGTTCTCCATCGAGGTGCACGGCACGCTCGGCAGCCTGGTCTACAGCGACCACGACCGACGCCTGCTCGTCCGCAGTCCAGCACACGCCAACGGCGAGCGGTGGGTGGAGCTCCCCATCCCCGAGAAGGAGCCGTCGCCGTTCGCCCAGTGGGTCACCCACATCCAGCAAGGCACCAAGCCGCGGGAGAACGTCGAGCTCGGCCTCGACCTGACCCGCCTGATGGAGGCGGCCAACCACTCCGTGGCCGTCAACGCGCCGGTGCGCATCGACAGCATCGGTGACTGACCCGACCGTCCCTTAGTCGACCGACCGCGCTTCGGCAGCGCCGCCGAAGCCCGTCAGCGCCGCCGAAGCCCGCCGGACCCCCGGGTGTGAAGAGCCCCAACCCGCCTGGAGCGACGGCCGACACGGCTGGCCACGCGGCGAGGTCGCATTCATCCGGCGTCAACCTGCAGTTGTATCGAGGAGGATCACCTTCATGACCGTGAACGTCGGACTCATCGGCTGCGGCGGAATCTCCAATCCGCACGTCCGGGGATACCTCGAGATCCCCGACAAGGCGAAGGTGACCGCGGTCGCCGACGTGGTCGAGGCCAACGCCCGTGCGCGCGCGGAGCAGGTCGGCGGAGCGCAGATCTTCTCCGACTACCGCGAGCTCATCGCCACCGCCGGTGTCGACGCCGTCGACATCTGCCTGCCGCACCACCTCCACGCCGACGCGATCATCGCGGCGGCGGAGGCAGGCAAGCACATCCTCTGCGAGAAGCCCTTGTGCATCTCGACCGAGGAAGCGGACAAGATCACCAAGGTCGTCCAGGACACCGGCGTGACCTTGATGTGCGCCCACAACCAGCTCTTCATGCCCCCGGTCGCCAAGGCGCGCGAGCTCATCCAGAGCGGAGCGCTGGGCAAGGTCTACGAGCTGCGCACCACCGACAGCTTCTTCAACCGCGGCCTGCACGCCGACATGGGCTGGCGCGGGAGCCTGGAGACCGCCGGCGGCGGCGAGCTGATCGACACGGGCTACCACCCCACGTACCTCCTGCTCCACCTGGCGACCGCCGAACCGGTCGAGGTCGTGGCGATGACCAGCCGTCACCGGCTGACGATGGAGGGCGAGGACTCCGCGCAGGTTCTCGTCCGGTTCGCGGACGGCAGCGTCGGCAACATCGTCACGAGCTGGGCGTACATCCCGTCGTCGAACACCGAGAAGTTCTCGGTCGTCGGTGAGCACGGCACGCTCTGGAGCGACGGCCGCACCCTCTACCACCGCACGATCGACGGACAGCTCACCACGGTGGAGTTCCCCGAGGTGAACACGATCAAGGCGGAGGTGGCGGACTTCATCAGCTGCATCACCGAGGGCCGTCGCCCCCTCAACACCGAGGTCGAGGGCGTCCACGTGCTCAAGGTGATCCTCGGTGCCTACGCCTCGGTCCGGGAGAAGCGCGTCATCAGCCTGGCCGACCTGTAAGCCGGCTGCGGGTGGCGCCGCGCAGCTCGCGCTCGCCCCACGGCTCCTCCTGGGGCATTGGGCCCTCCGCGACGTAGCTCTCAGTCGACGAAGAGCTACCAGTCGACGACGTCAGCCGTCGCGGAGGGCCCGTCGCCGTCCAGGGCTGCGGTGGAGCTTCGGGCGGCGAGAGGTCGCGAGCGGTCCGAGTGGTCGTCACCCGGGTCGGGTGACTCACAGGCGGGTGAGACGTCGCGCGTACCAATCGGTGCGAACGATCGGCTCGACGGGCGTCACCCGGACGCGAGCGCCGAGCACGCTGACCCCGGCCGGACTCGCGATGACGGGCATGAGCTCGAGCTCGACCACCTCGGGCAGGTCGTAGGCCAGCCGGCCGACCCGGTGGAGGAGGTCCTCCAGCGCCGCGACGTCGGCGTGGACGCCGCCACGGTGCCCGAAGAGCAGCGGCGAGGCCCGCACCTCCCGGATCATGCTCGCGACGTCGACGTCGGTCAGCGGCGGGATGCGGTAGGCGAGGTCGCCGAGCAGGTCGGCGGTCACGCCGGCGAGCCCGAACGACACGATGGGTCCGAACATCCGGTCCTCGACGCCACCGATCACGGTCGGCACGCCGGCGTCGACCATCCGCTGCACCACGAACGACGCGGTGCTGGGATCCCCCATGGTCGTGGTCATCGTCTGCCACGCCGTGCGCATCTCCGCCTCGCTGTCGATGTTGCGCCAGACGTCGGCGAGGTCAGGACGTTGCCGCAGCTGGGGCGCGGTCGCCTTGAGCACGACGTTCCAGCCCAACCGGCGACCGGCGGCCACCGCCTCGTCGAGAGACCGGACCGGATAGGCCGGCACGACCGTAATGCCGTACCACCGCAGGAACTGGTAGAGGAGCTCACCCTCGAGGTCCATGCCCTCCGGGTGCTCAGCGAGAAGCGCGTCCACCATGGCCCGCGCCCGCTCCTCCGCGATCCCCTCGAGAGCAGGCTGGTCGCCTCGGGGCCGGCGGCGCCACTCGGCGTACTCGGCGGCCTTGGCCAGCGCCCGGACGCCGGCTTGCGGTGAGGGATAGGACGGTACCGACCCCCGGATCACGACCCCGCTCTCGTCGAGCCGGCGCAACGGCTCTGGGACTCCCTCGCTACCGAGGAAGGTCGCCACGACGGGCTTGGCGCTGGCGGCCGCCACCCGCGCGATCACCTCGGCGACCGGCAGTCCGTCGACGTCGACCGGTGAGACGTACACCGCGATCACCGAGTGGACCGCGGGGTCCTCGACGGCTTCCCTGAGCACGCGCTCGAAGTCAGCGGGCGTGGCGTCCGGTCGCAGGGCGGTCGGGTGGTGGACGACGGGTAGCCCCACCTCGGCGGCGGTGTCGGCGGCGAGGAGGGCGAGCGCGTCGGAGTTCCCGACGATCGCGATGTTCGGGCCGGCCGGCAGCGGCTGGTGGGCGAGCACCTGCGCGACGTCGAGCATGGCGTCGAGGGTGTCGACGACGAGGACCCCGGCCTGCCGGAACATGGCGTCGACGGCCGCCTGCGGGACGGCGGAGCGAGCCACGGTGTGACCGATCGGCACGCCCTGGGTGAACCGGCCAGACCGAACGGCCACGACCGGCTTCTCGCCAGCGAGCCGTCGGGCGATGCGGCTGAACTTGCGCGGGTTGCCGATCGACTCCAGGTACAGCAAGACGACCTCGGTCGCCGGGTCGTCCGCCCAGTACTGCAGCAGGTCGTTGCCGGAGACGTCGGCGCGGTTCCCGGCCGACACGAACGTCGACAGCCCCAGTCCTCTCCGCGCGACGGTCTCCAGGATGACGGTGCCGAGCTCACCGGACTGGCAGAAGAACCCCACCCGGCCCCGGGGCGGCACCACCCGAGCGAGGGAGGCGTTGAGCGAGACGGCGGGGTCGGTGTTGATGACACCGAGGGCGCTCGGGCCGAGGAGCCGCATCCCGTGCGCCCGCGTGAGTCGCACGAGGTCGCGCTGCCGTTCGCGGCCCTCGGGCCCCGTCTCGGCGAACCCGCTCGAGACGACGAGCAGCCCGCGCACCCCTTTGCGGGCGCACTCCACCACGACGTCGCGCACCGCGTCGGCGGGCACCGCCACCACCGCCATGTCGACCTCGCCCGGGATGTCGAGGACGCTGGGGTAGGCCGGCACGCCGGCGACCGCACGCGCGGCGGGGTTGACCGCGTACACCGGTCCCGTGAAGCCACCGAGGATCAGGTTGCGGACGAGGGTCTGGCCGATGGTGTCGCGAGATCGACTCGCGCCGATGACGGCCACCGATCGAGGTGTCAACAGCCGCTCGACCGAGCGGGCCTCCGCCCGCTGCTCCCGCGCGGCCATGACCTCCAGGCTGGTGGCCGTGGGCTCGATGTCGAGAGTGAACTCGAGGACGCCGTCCTCGAGGTCGTGGGCGACCTGGTACCCGGCCTGCCGGAAGACGTGCGCCATGCGGACGTTGTCGGGAAGCACCTCCGCGCGGAAGCGTTCGATGCCGTTCTCCCGAGCGGCCTGCGCGAGGTGCTCGAGCAGGACGCTGCCGGCCCCGCGTCCCTGGTGCGCGTCCTGGACCAGGAACGCCACCTCGGCATCCTTCGGCCCGACCCGGTCGTAGCGGCCGACGGCGATCATCTCCTGGCCGACGGTGAGGATCAACGCGACCCGATCGCGGTGGTCGACATGGGTGAAGCGGTACACGTCCCGCTCCGACAGCCGCGGATACGGGGCGAAGAAGCGGTAGTACTTCGACTCGTCGGAGACCTTGTCGTAGAACGCGAGGAGGAGCTCGGCGTCGTCCGGGCGGATCGGGCGGAGCGTCGCCGTGCCGCCGTCGCTCAAGACGACGTCGGCTTCCCAGTGGGCCGGGTACGGCGGGGCCGGCGCATCCGTCACGCCTCCGAATCTAGCTTCGCAGGTCGTCTCGGGGCACCGTTCACGCAACGCGTGACGTCAACCGAGGTTGACGAACCACCGTGTGTCAACGTACGTTGACACCATGACGAGCATGCTCGTGGCGAGCCTCCGCGAGAAGGCACCGCTGGAGGCGCTCGCCGACATCGCCGCCGCACGCGAGACCCTCGAGGCCGAAGCCGCGCTTCAGGTCCGCCGAGCCCGCGAACAGGGCTGCTCCTGGGAGGCGATCGCGGCGGCACTCGGCATCAGCCGGCAAGCCGCGCACAAGAAGTACGCCGGTCGTGTGGAGCCACGACGTCGCGGTCGGTTCTGGGCAAGCGGTGACCGGTGACGAACGAGCGAAGGGGCGACGATGCCACGACGAGAGCCACCACGACCGGGGCTACGGCAACGAGGACTCGGACCCGCCCGCCGTCTCCTGCGTCGGTTCCGGCGACGCCGGACCACCGTGCCGCCACCACCGGCGGACCCCGGACCCCCGGCCGCCGGAGTCCGTGAGCCGCGCCGACCGTGCCCTAGCGGCCCATCCACGCTCACGGCCGCGGCGGACGAGCCCCGAAAGCAGTTCCTCGAGGTGACAAGCGCTGGCCGACAGCCCACTGGAGCAGGCGTCGCTCGCTAGACCGTGGCCGGACGCCGCGCTGGGTTCGCGATGTCATCCATGGACAGCCCAGCCAGCTTCACCATCTCCTCGAGGTGGGTCTCGACGTACCGCTGGAGTCTGGTGGCGTAGTCCTGGGGGTCGAACTTGCCTTGCAGCACGCTGACGAAGTGGTTGCGCAGGTCGACGGAGCTCCGACCACCCGCCCCGACGACCCAGAAGTTGCCGTAGGCCGGCGCGATGCTGCCGTGCGACCGCACCTTCGCGAAGAGATCCTCCACCTGCTTGTCGTAGCTCACGCCGGAGATCAGCAACGGCCCCTGCGGGGTGAGCGCGTTCGCCTTCGCCTCGCCCTCGAGGAACGCGGTGTAGCCCTCGGCCGAGACCCAGAACATGAGGAAGTCCATCACCATCTCGGTGTGGTCCGGCCCCTTGTCGATGACGCTGAGGTACGTGCCCGTCGTCCCCTCGAAGGGTCGCAGCTCTGACTGGACGAGCGGTCCTCGCATCGGAGGGAACTCGAAGACGTCCCACTCGAACGGCTCGAGTGCCTCCTCCTGCAGACCCAACTGCTGGAGCCGCCCTGGCGTGGGGTCGGCGAGGTCCTGCGCCAGTTGGCACATCGTCCACGCCCCGTCCACGAGCATCGCCGCCTGCCTGCGCAGGAAAGCCGGGTACGGGCTCGAGCCGGTGAAGAAGTCCGCCGTGGCGTACCTGGGGACGAGCCTGGTGAGGTTGGTCACCAAGTCCAGCATCGCCGGCGTGTCGAAACGCAGCGTGTGGTCCGCCAGACCCTGGTAGAAGCGCTGCGGGTTGAAGGTGTACCGAGTGTGCAGGCGGGGGTCCTTGGCGTCGTACTCGAACGTGCCGTCCAGCTCGGGATCCCAGCACCAGTCACCCGGCTGCGCACGCACCGTGTCGACCCACGCGTCGTGGTACTGGTCGAAGTAGACCGACGACATCCAGGTCGTGACCGCGGGGTCGAAGCTCAGCGCCAACGGCCTGCGACGTGCCGCGTGCAGCTTGGCGCACACGTCGAGGAGCTCGTTGAAGTCCCTCGGCGGTTCGACGCCCACCTCGGCGAAGATGTCCTTGTTGTAGTAGAAGAGCAGGTTCATCGCCTCGGTGCCGATGGACGTCCGCTCACCCCGCGCGTCGACTTCGGGGTAACGAGCGAAGTCGTAGTCCTTCTCCCACTCGCGACCCGTGTAGGGGTTGACCTGGGCGCGGTATTCGTCCAGGTTCACGTAGCGGCGGAAGGTCGGCGCGTAGTTACCCGAGACGATGTCGGGTCCCACGTTGTTGACCGCGAGCTGCTGCTCGAGCCAGCGCGCGTAGGAGGCGGCGTCTGGATAGTCGTCGGTCATCCAGACCAGTTCGACGCCGGGCTGGTGCCGGCGGTACGCCGCGGCGAGGGCCTGCCGGGCTCGGGCGGACGGGTTGTACCGGGTGGCGATGACGATCCGTCCCTCGTACTTCTTCGCGGAACCGGCCGGGCGCCGTCGCGTGGGCGGTTCGTCAGATCCGGGATCGCCGTCACCGGTACACGCCGCGAGCAGCGGCGCGAGCGAGGACGCCGAGGCTCCGAGCGCGAGGAAACGAGCGAGGAACGCGCGCCTGCTAGAGCCAGACATCGACCCTCCCTGACGGTTCGCGACCACAGTACCCGTGCCTTCCTCTGCCTCGCGGGCCGAACGTCCGACACCGCCAAACTAGGGATCCGCTCCTTCGGTACCGCGATCGGGCCCCATTGTTCCGGTATCCTCTGACCGCCGAGCGGCGGAGCCATCCCGCGAGCCTCGTGCCGAACCAGCGCACGCGAGGCGGCGAGGGCGGACGCCGCCACGGCGGCGCGGCCCTCGCACTGTCAAGGAGACCTTGCGCCGGGTCGAGACCGTCGAGCGAAGGCACGCGGGCCTCGCCGACTGGTCGCGGCGCCGGCGCTCACCTCAAGGCCGCGACGACGCGGCCGCCGGCCCACTGCCGTAGCACGAGAGCGGTTCGCGCGGCGTCGGCCGACGTCGCCTCGACCTCCAGGTCCTGACGGCACCCCGCGTTCTCGCCTGCTCGCCAGCCCGCGAACACGCCATCGGACCCGGCGAGCCGGATCGACCCGAGGGTCGGCACGGCCGGCTCCATCCCGCCCGCCCGAGATGCCCGACCTGCACGACTGCACCCGGTTGCGGGGCGTTCCGGTGCGCTCACCGTCGGCGCTGTCGACGGACGCGCCGCGCGTCGATGTGGCGTCCGGGCCGGAAGATGCGACCATTCTCCAGTTGCCCTGACGTCACGGACCGCCTCGAGGACGGCCCGGACGTCGTGGGTGGCCATGCTCGACCGGCCGAGCTCCAGGCCAAGGCCAGGGACGCCTCGACAGGCGGAGCCACTGGGACGCGCCTGGAACCCGGCCCGCGAGCCTGGCCGGGATTGTCCGAGCCCACCGCACCAAGCGCGAGGAGTAGACAGCCGCATGGCCCGCCGTAAGAGCACGAAGGAGCCGGAGGGGTTCGAGGAGAAGATCCTCGACGTCGACGTCGGCGACGAGATGCGCGCGAGCTTCCTCGAGTACGCCTACTCGGTCATCTATGCCCGCGCCTTGCCGGACGCTCGCGACGGTCTCAAACCCGTGCAACGTCGGATCCTCTACACGATGTCCGACATGGGCCTCCGCCCGGACCGCGCCTACGTCAAGAGCGCCCGTGTCGTCGGCGAGGTCATGGGAAAGCTCCACCCCCACGGCGACGCCGCGATCTACGACGCTCTCGTCCGCATGGTGCAGCCGTGGGCGCTCCGGGTTCCTCTCGTCGACGGCCACGGCAACTTCGGCTCCCCGGACGACGGCCCGGCAGCCATGCGCTACACCGAGTGCCGGATGGCGGCCGCGGCCCTGGCGATGACCGAGTCCCTCGACGAGGAGGTCGTCGACTGGAAGCCCAACTACGACAGCCAGCAGATGGAGCCGACCGTCCTCCCGGCCGCCTTCCCGAACCTGCTGGTCAACGGCGCCTCCGGGATCGCCGTCGGCATGGCCACCAACATGCCGCCCCACAACCTCGTCGAGGTGGTCCAGGCGCTGCGGCACCTGATCAAGAAGCCGAACGCCAGCCTCGACGAGCTCATGCGCTTCATCCCCGGGCCGGACCTCCCCACGGGCGGCAAGATCGTGGGGCTCGAGGGGATCCGGGAGGCCTACGAGACCGGACGCGGCGCGTTCAAGATGCGAGCCACCGCTCGTATCGAGTCCATCACGCCGCGCCGCCGAGGGATCGTGGTGACCGAGCTGCCGTACAACGTCGGCCCCGAGCGGGTCATGGAACGCATCAAGCAGCTCGTGCAGTCGAAGAAGCTCCAGGGCATCGCCGACCTGAAAGACCTCACCGACCGCGAGAAGGGGCTGCGGCTCGTCATCGAGGTCAAGAACGGCTTCCATCCCGAGGCGATCCTCGAGCAGCTGTACAAGCTCACGCCCATGGAGGAGTCGTTCAGCATCAACAACGTCGCCTTGGTTGACGGCCAGCCGCGCACCCTCGGCCTCAAGGAACTGCTCGAGGTCTACCTCGAGCATCGCTTCGACGTCACCCGCCGTCGGACGAGGTACCGGCTGTCCAAGGCGTCCGACCGCCTCCACCTCGTCGAAGGCCTGCTCATCGCCGTCCTCGACATCGACGAGGTCATCCAGATCGTCCGCAGCAGCGACGACGCGGCGACCGCCAAGCAGCGGCTCATGGCCGTGTTCGACCTGTCCGAGGTGCAGGCCCAGCACATCCTCGACATGCAGCTGCGCCGCCTCACCAAGTTCTCCCGGATCGAGCTGGAGAAGGAGAAGGCCGAGCTCGAGCGCGAGATCAGCGAGCTCACCGCGATCCTGGAGGACGACCGACTGCTGCGGCGTGTGGTCTCCAAGGAGCTCGCCGACGTCGCCAAGGCCTACGGCAGCGAGCGTCGGACGGTGCTGTTGGAGTCGTCCGGCCACCAGGTCGCCGCGGCCATGCCGCTGGAGGTGGCGGACGACCCCTGCTGGGTGCTGCTCTCCTCCACTGGCCTCCTCGCTCGCTCGACGACGGCCGACGAGCTGTCCACCAGCGGCCGCCGCACCAAGCACGACGTCATCGTCTCCGCGGTCCGAGCCACCGCACGTGGCCACGTCGGGCTCGTCACCAGCCACGGGCGGATGATCCGGCTCAACGTGCTCGACATGCCGGCGCTCCCGCCGTCCGCGAACGCCCCCAACCTGCAAGGCGGCGCGCCGGTCAGCGAGTTCGTCTCGTTGGAAGCCGGCGAGCGCCCGCTGTGCCTGTCCACCCTCGAGACCGACTCCCCCGGCTTGGCCCTCGGCACGGCGGCGGGCGTGGTGAAGCGTGTCCAGCCTGACCACCTCACCAACCGCGACACCTGGCCGGTGATCTCGCTCAAGGAAGGCGATGAGGTCGTCGGGGCGGTCGAGCTGCGCACGGGCGACGAGGACCTCGTCTTCGTCACCAGCGACGCCCAGCTGCTGCGGTTCCCCGCCTCGTCGGTCCGACCGCAAGGTCGCTCCGCCAGCGGGGTCGCGGGCATTCGCCTCAACGCCAAGGCCAAGGTGATCTTCTTCGGGGCGGTGCCCACCGATCGGGAGGCGGTCGTCGTCACGGTGGCGGGCTCGTCGTCCGCGCTCCCGGGCACCGACGCTGGCTCGGTCAAGGTGACGCCCTACACGGAGTATCCGGCGAAGGGGCGCGCGACCGGCGGCGTACGCTGCCATCGGCTGCTGAAGGGCGAGGACGCCCTGCTGCTCGCCTGGGCCGGGCCAGCGCCCGCGCGGGCCGCCGCGGCGAGCGGCACGGCGGTCGATCTCCCGCCCGCCACGGGCAAGCGGGACGGCTCCGGCGTGTCCGTCAGCCAGCCCATCGCGGCCGTGGCCGGTCCACCCAGCTGACCGCCCACCCGATGCGCGAGCCCGGCCTGTCGCGAGTCCGGCGGGCCGGGCTGGGCGACCATGGCCAGTCTCGCCCGTCCGCGGTGGCGTCCGTGGCAGGCTAAGGCGAGTGCGTCGATGGTCCACCCTGCTGATCTCGCTGCTGCTCGGCGTGTGCCTCGGCTGTTCGACGGAACCGCCACCGGACCCGAAGGAGACCCTCGCCCTCGCGAAGAAGCGGTTGGACGCGGCCCGGACCGTGCGCTTCGACCTCTCCAGCGAGGACCTGCCGAAGACCGGCGTCGTCCTGGTGAGTGGCGGCGGCGTCGCCAAACGTCCGCTGGCGTTCCGTGGTCGGTTCCGCGTCGCGACCGGTGGCGTCGCGGTGACCGTCTCCGTGGTGTCGGTGGACGGCACCTTGTACGCGCGGCTGCCGCTCACCGACCGGTTCGTTGCCACACGGCCCGAGCGGCTCGGGATCCCTGATCCCGCCTCCCTCCTGCACCCCGAGCGCGGGCTGTCGTCGTTTCTGACCCAGGCCACGCACGTGCGCAGCGTCGGCAAGTCGCGGTCCGGGCGGGAGGTGGTCGAGGAGCTGAGGGCCCGCCTGCCCGCACGCGTCCTCGGTCGGCTCCTCCACGTCGCCGACCCGTCCGCCACGTTCCACGCTCGCTTCTTCGTCGACGAGGGCACCGGGCAGCTTCGTCGCGCGAGCTTCCGTGGGCCGTTCTACGACGCCACGACCCCGACCACCTACACCGTCGTGCTGGATCGGTACGACGAACCGGCGACCATCACCAGACCGCGGTGAGCAGCTCCAGAGCGGTGACGACACGAGCGCGCCTCCGGTTCGCTCTGGCCTGCGTCGGCGTCCTCCTCGCCGCCGCGGACACCTATGTCGTCGTCCTCGCCTTGCCGGACATCATGGTCGGCGTCGGGCTCGACGTGGACGAGCTGCACCGCGCCGCACCCGTCATCTCCGGTTTCCTGCTCGGGTACGTCGCCATGCTCCCGCTCATCGGGCGCTTGTCCGACCTGCTCGGGCGCGCGCCGATGCTGGTGGCGTCCCTGGCGCTGTTCGGGCTGGGATCGCTGCTCACCGCAGCCGCGTACGACCTGGGGGTGGTCGTCCTCGGCCGGTTCCTCCAAGGCGTCGGCGGGGGCGGCCTCGTGCCCGTCACGTTGTCGCTGGTCGCTGACCTGTGGCCGCCGCGGCAGCGAGGGCTCCCCCTCGGCATGGTCGGTGCGGTCCAGGAGCTGGGCAGTGTCCTCGGTCCTCTCTACGGGGCCGCCGTGCTCGCGGTCTCCGACTGGCGCGCGATCTTCTGGATCAACCTCGCCGGAGGTCTCCTGCTCGTGCTCGGCTTCGTCGGCGGCCGAGCGACGGACCGATGGCTGAGCGACCTCCCCGGCGTCGCGCTCGCCGCTGCCGGTGTCGCCGCGCTCGCCCTCACCCTCACCGTGCCGGACCGGCTGGCGTCCCACGTGACGATCGGGCTGGCGTTCGTCCCGCTCGTCTCTGACTCCCGCCTGGCGACGCCGATGGGCGTGGCGACACTGGTCGTCCTGACCTTCTTCGTCATCCGGGAGCTGACCGCCAGGCGTCCGCTGGTCGACCTCCGCCGGCTGCCAGCCGTCCTCGGTGCCGCCGACATTCTCGGCGCGACGCTCCTCGCGCTCGCCTTGGGTGGCGTGGTGGTGGCGTTCGCCGTCGCGGATCCGTCGACCGAAGTCCTCTCCCCCGCCGGCCCGTGGTTCCTGGCCGGCGCCATGGTGAGCGGCCTGGCCTTCCTCGCCCGACAGCGTCGTGCTCGCGAGCCCGTGGTGCCGCCCGGCGCGCTCGCGGCCACCCCGGCCTGGGGTGCCCTGGTGGTGAGCTTCTTCGTCGGAGCCGCGCTCATCGCGGCCCTCGTCGACGTCCCGGTGTTCGCGCGGGCCACCCGGTATCCCGACTCCCAGCTGGGCGCGGCGCTCGTCCTCGTCCGCTTCCTCGCCGCGTTGCCGGTCGGCGCCCTCCTGGGTGGCTGGTTGGTCCGCCGGATTGCCGCTGGTCCCCTCACCGCCGTCGGCATGGCCCTGGCCGCGGGCTCCTTCGCCCTCATGGCCACGTGGCACCACGACGCCCTGGACGGCTTCAGTGATGACCTCACGCTGGTCGCGGCCGGGCTCGGATTCGGCCTCGCCATCGCGCCGGTCAACGCGGTCTTGCTGGATTGGACGCCTGCCTTCGCCCACGGAGTGGCCAGCGCGTTGCTCGTGGCCGCCCGGATGGTGGGAATGCTCGTGGGGCTGTCCGCCCTCACCGCCGTGGGCCTGCGGAGGTTCTTCCTCGCGCAGGAGCGAATCCCGCCACCGGACCGGCTCTGCCCGGACGACCCCGTGGGATGTGGCCCCTACCTCGACGCGCTGCGCGACGCCGCCCTCGTCCAGATCCACACGATCTTCGCAGGCGCGGCCGTCTGCGCCGCGGTCGCCGGCGTCCTCGCTCTGCTGACGCTCCGCGAGCGGCGGGCTAGCGGCGTCCTCTCACCCGTCGCTGGACGACCCGGTTGACGGCCCACAGCACCAGCCCGATCGCGAGCAGGACTCCGGTGATGCGGTACTGCTGCACGTCGCGGCCGGACCACGGGGAGGCGAGGTAAGCGCAGGACACCACGCCGAGGACGGGGAAGATCGTCGGCGCCCGGTAGTGCTCGTGCTCGACCTTGTGTCGTCGCAGCACCAGCACAGCGGCGTTGACGAGGGCGAAGACGCACAGCAGGAGCAGCGCAGTGGTCCCGCCGAGGTTCTCCACTCCCCCGTAGCTGGCCAGTCCGATCGCCAGCACGGACGTGAAGACGATGGCCACCCACGGCGTCTGCCGGAGCGGGTGCACCAAGCCGAGAGCACCGGGGATGATGCCCTCGCGCGCCATGCCGTAGACGAGGCGGGACGCCATCATCATGTTGATCAGCGCGGAGTTGCTGACCGCGAACAAGGCGATGAAGGAGAACACGGCCAGCGGGAACCAGGCCGCGCCAACGCGGACGACCTCCAGCAGCGGACCCGTGGACCGCGCAAGCGTCTCGAGCGGCACCAGGGCGGTCGCGACGAACGCGACCAGCATGTACACCACGCCGGTGATGGCGATCCCGGTGAACAGCGCCCGGGGGAACGTGCGCGTGGGGTCGGTCGTCTCCTCCGCCATGTTGACGGAGTCCTCGAACCCGACGAGGGCGAAGAAGGCCAGGGCAGCGCCGCTGATGACCAGGCTCACCGGTGTGCCCTCGGGCTGGAACCGGAAGGCGTTGCCGGCGTCCCCCATGCCACGGGCCAAGGCGATGGCACCGATGACGATGATGAGCACGAGCCCGGAGAGCTCGATGGTGGTGAGGACCACGTTGAGCCGCACCGACTCGGCCACGCCTCGGAAGTTGATGAGCCCGAGCACGACCAAGAAGGCGATCGCCACGGCGAGCGCCGGAAGGCTGACGAACTCCTGCAGGTAGTCACCAGCGAAGGCGCGGGACGCCGCCGCGGCCGAGGTCAGGCCGGAGCACATGACTGCGAACGCCACCATGAACGTGAGGAAGTGGATCCCGAACGCACGCTGGGTGTAGAGCGCCGCCCCAGCGGCCCGCGGGTACTTCCCCACGAGCTCGACGTAGGACGTCGCGGTGAACATGGCGACGATGAACGCGAGGCCGAACGCCATCCATGCGGCGCCGCCGACCTCTCCGGCGACCGCACCGGTCAAGGCGTAGATGCCGGTGCCGAGGATGTCGCCGATGACGAAGAACACCAGAAGCTTGGGCCCGATGACGCGGCGCAGCGGCGGCTGTGCGTCCTGCTCGGCTCCCGCCGTCCCGGTGGAGTCGGCCACCTACTGTCCTTTCCATCCCTACCGCCAGTCGGACTCCCTACCGCCAGTCGGACATGGCGCGTGCGAGCCGACCGCCCGCCCGTCTGCTGCCAGCCCATGCTGACCCACCGTGACGGCTCTCGCGGTCGGCCGTCTGGCGTCCAGGGCGCTGGTCGCCTGGTCGTCACCGCGACGCCCGGTCACGACGCGAGCACATACCCCGACGATAGTTGCGTTGCCGGCGGTAGGGAGCCCTCCCGCGCCGGTCCGGCCGCGTGGTGTCGCGTCTCGGACGTCGATCGAGACGCCTCGCGGGAAACGGGCCCACGACCCCGGCCGCTGGAGCAGCCGCAGCTCCTCGCTCGAGGCCCGTGAGTACGGCTCAGACGTCGAGTCTGGACTCGTCCAGCTCCTGGGCACCCGCGATCAGGAACTCCTTGCGGGGCCCGACCTCGTTGCCCATGAGGAGCTCGAAGATCTTCTCCGCCTCCTCAGCGGCGGAGGCGGTGATCCGGCGGAGCGTCCGGCTGCGCGGGTCCATCGTGGTCTCCGCCAGCTGGTCGGCGTCCATCTCGCCGAGACCCTTGTAGCGCTGGGGCGGCTCCTTGAAGCGAACGCCCTTCTTCTCCAGCTCCGACCGGACTCGCTGGTACTCGGGATCGGAGTAGGTGTAGATGTACTTGTCCTGCCCCTTCTTCGGGTTGAGCAGCTCGATCCGGTGCAGCGGCGGCACCGCCGTGTAGACCCGCCCAGCCTCGATGAGCGGTCGCATGTAGCGCCAGAAGAGCGTGGTGAGCAAGCACCGGATGTGGGCGCCGTCGGAGTCGGCGTCCGCCATGAAGATGATCTTGCCGTACCGGGCCTGGTTGATGTCGAACGTCCGACCCGACCCGGCCCCGACCACCTGGATGATCGACGCGCACTCGGCGTTCTTCAGCATGTCGGAGACCGAGGCCTTCTGGACGTTCAGGATCTTTCCCCGGATCGGGAGGAGCGCCTGGAACTCCGAGTCGCGCGCGAGCTTGGCGGTGCCGAGCGCCGAGTCCCCCTCCACGATGAACAGCTCCGACCGGTCGACGTCGGTGGACCGGCAGTCCGCGAGCTTGGCGGGGAGCGCCGACGACTCCAGCGCGTTCTTGCGGCGCTGCGCCTCGCGGTGCTGCCGCGCCGCCACACGGGTGCGCGCCGCCGCCACGACCTTCTCCAGGACGGCCCTGGCCTGAGGCTTCTCGCTGCGCTTGGTGGACGTCAGGAACGCCTTGAGTTGCTTGGACACCACATTGGCCACGATGCGGGACGCGGCCGGCGTGCCCAGCACCTCCTTGGTCTGCCCGTCGAACTGAGGCTCGGCCAGTCGCACCGTGACGACGGCCGTGAGACCCTCGAGGACATCGTCCTTGATCACGTCCGCCTCGTTGGCGCGCAGGAGCCGGGTGCCGCGGAGAACCTCGTTGAAGGTCCGGGTGAGCGCCCGCTCGAAACCCTGGACGTGCGTGCCG
Source organism: Thermasporomyces composti (assembly GCF_003386795.1). Lineage (NCBI taxonomy): Bacteria > Bacillati > Actinomycetota > Actinomycetes > Propionibacteriales > Nocardioidaceae > Thermasporomyces > Thermasporomyces composti. Next base: position 3,847,685 of record NZ_QTUC01000001.1, on the reverse strand, counting down.
CCCTTGGTGGTCGCGATCACGTTGACGAACGATCGGATCTCGGTGTCGTAGCCGGTTCCCCACCGCAGGGCGATGTCGACCGCGAGCTCCCGTTCGACCTCACGGGGCGTGAGGTGCCCCTTGTCGTCGAGCACCTGGACCGTCTCGGTGAAATGGCCGGTGCCTTGGAGGCGGATGACGTCGGTGACCCCCTCGTCAGGGGCGAGGAACTCGACGTACTCGGCGATCCCGCCCTGGTAGCAGAACCGCTCCTCGACGACGGACTCACCACGCTCGTCGCGAGCGATGACCTCCAGTCCGGGCACCAGGAAGGCGGTCTGCCGCGCCCGAGTCAGCAGCTCGTCGAAGACGAAGACCGCGTCCTTGGTGAAGATCTGACGGTCCGGCCAGAAGCGCACCCGGGTGCCCGTGACGCCCTTCTTGACCCGGCCGATCTTGGTCAGGCCCGACTTCTTGGTGAAGGGGGCGCGCGGCCCCTCCCCGGCGAACGTGCCGGGGACACCGCGGCGGAAGCTCATCGCCCACGTGGCCGGTGGTCGGTCAACCTCGACGTCGAGGCGAGCCGACAGCGCGTTGATGACGGACGCACCCACGCCGTGCAGGCCGCCGGAGGCGGTGTAGGAGATGCCGCCGAACTTGCCGCCCGCGTGCAGCCGCGTGAACACGACTTCGACACCGGACAGCTTCGTCCGCGGCTCGATGTCGACGGGGATCCCGCGACCGTTGTCCCGGACCTCGGCGGAGCCGTCGGCGTGGAGGATGACCTCGATCCGGGTGCACGCCCCAGCGAGCGCCTCGTCGACGGCGTTGTCGATGACCTCCCAAAGGCAGTGCATGAGGCCTTTGGTGTCGGTCGAGCCGATGTACATGCCGGGCCGCTTGCGCACCGCCTCCAGCCCTTCGAGCACCGTCAGGTGCCGTGCGGTGTAGCTGGAGTGGTCCAGTGACGCGGGCCGAGTCGACAACGAACGACTCCTCTCGAATAGGCACGATTCGCGGGGGCGAGACGGCGGGCGCCACCCGCCTCTCGGCGAGCGGAACCAGGCTACCGACGCGCCGGTCGGACGGCGTGTTACCACTCCGGTTAGGCTGATCGCTCGGCTCACCGAGGCGATCGCGGGTAGGTGAGCTTCGTCACACCGCGGTGGGACCATACGGCCACATCCGGCCGTCAAAGGTCCCGATTCAGGCGCGCGTCGCCGCGCCTAGCGGCCGGCGTCACTGGCGTTCAGCGTCCACAGGCGCGAAGCTTGGTTGCATGCCCGGGTCATTCGCGCGTGTGGGCGGGAAGAGCCGGCACCTGGTTGGATGTTGGAGAGAGTTGGAGACCCCGACGATCGGAGAGAAGGACACGTGACTGCTGCAGTTGCCACACCGCTCTCGGCCGCGGACCGCTGCGACCGCTGTGGCGCCCAGGCGTATGTCCGGGTGATCCTGCCGTCCGGTGGTGAGCTGCTCTTCTGCGCGCACCACGGGCGCAAGCACTCGGCCAAGCTGCGCGAGGTCGCGATCGACATCCAGGACGAGACGGACCGACTCCGCGCGGGTTCCTCCAGCTGAGGCCGCGGGGGCGGGGTCCCCTGCGCGCGTCCTTGTGCACATAAGCGAACACGTGCCGGCCATCGACGGGTGGCCGGCACGTCGTGTTTCGGAGTCAGTCTCGGGTGCGTCCCACTCCGTCTGAGAGATAACGAAATGCTCATGTGATGCGACTTTGCGTGAAGGTCCACGCGTGAGAAAACCCTCGCCACGTGGGCGAGGGTGAGTTCCCAGGGCGAAGGCCCCAGCGGCGCCGACGCCGAGCCACCCCGGAGCTGTGACACGCGCGGGATCTCGGAACCGCGAGGCTCGAGCGCAGGACGCGAGGACGGCCACGAGGGCCGTCTTCGGCGTCCCGAGCCCGTGCGAGCGCGGTCCCCGGGGCTCAGTCCAGGTAGTCCCGCAGGACCTGGGAGCGGCTCGGGTGGCGGAGCTTGCTCATCGTCTTGCTCTCGATCTGGCGGATCCGCTCCCGCGTCACGCCGTAGACCTTGCCGATCTCGTCGAGCGTCTTCGGCTGGCCGTCGGTGAGCCCGAAGCGCATCGACACCACACCGGCCTCCCGCTCGGACAGCGTGTCCAAAACCGCGTGGAGCTGCTCTTGCAGCAGCGTGAAGGACACCGCGTCGGCGGGGACGATGGCCTCGGAGTCCTCGATCAGGTCACCGAACTCGCTGTCGCCGTCCTCACCCAACGGGGTGTGCAGGCTGATCGGCTCCCGGCCGTACTTCTGGACCTCGACGACCTTCTCCGGCGTCATGTCCAGCTCCTTGGCCAGCTCCTCCGGAGTCGGCTCGCGACCGAGGTCCTGGAGCATCTGCCGCTGGACGCGGGCGAGCTTGTTGATCACCTCGACCATGTGGACAGGGATCCGGATCGTCCGGGCCTGGTCCGCCATCGCCCGGGTGATCGCCTGCCGGATCCACCAGGTCGCGTAGGTGGAGAACTTGTAGCCCTTGGTGTAGTCGAACTTCTCCACCGCACGGATCAAGCCGAGGTTCCCCTCCTGGATCAGGTCCAGGAACTGCATGCCCCGGCCGGTGTACCGCTTGGCCAGCGAGACCACCAGCCGCAGGTTCGCCTCCAGCAGGTGGTTCTTCGCCCGTCGGCCGTCCTCGGCGATCCACTCCAGCTCGGTCACCAGCTGCGGCGGCAGGTCCTTGCTGTTCGCGAGCTTCTCCTCAGCGAACAGCCCGGCCTCGATCCGCTTGGCGAGCTCGACCTCCTGCTCGGCGTTGAGCAGCGGGACCTTACCGATCTGCTTGAGGTAGTCCTTGATCGGGTCGGCGGTCGCCCCCGCGACCATGACCTGCTGCTCCGGCTCGTCGGCGTCGTCGCCCTCCGACAGCACGAAGCCCTCGTCGTCGAGATCGCCCTCCAGGTCGAGGTTGAGGTCCTCGTCGTCGACGAAGTCCGGCTCGTCGATGGGCTTCGGCGCCTTCTTGGCCTTGGAGGACTTGGCCGAGGACGTCTTCTTCGCGGTCTTGGTCGTGCTCTTGCCCGAACTGGAGCTCTTCCGACCGGTACCGGCACGAGACGCCGGGGCCTCAGCGGCTGTCGAGGTCGTCGAGGCGTCGTCCGGCGTGTCCGCGCGCACGGTCGGCGTCTCCTCGGCGGCGGGACGCTCAGTGGACGTCTTGACCGCACTCGCCGCCCTTTTCGTGGTGCGGGACTTCGACGTGGACGTCCGCTTGGCGGGAGCGGTCGTGCTCTGGGTCACGGCGGCCGCGCGTCTCGACGCGGCGGCGGCCACCCGCTTGCGGGTCGTCTGAGTTGTGGAGTCGACCGACACGGTCACACCTTCCTCGCCGAGGTACCGCAGCAAGTTTGCCCACTGAGACTTGCCGATCCCAACCTCTTCGCAGGCGCCGCGGACTTCCTCAGCGGTGACGTGCCCGCGTTCTCTGCCCTTCTCGACCAGCTGCCGGACCTGCGGAATCTCAAGAAGATGGGCATTCCGGGACGTGCGGGACGACACGACCTTCCTCTCGTCGTACCTGTGGTGAGAGTGACCGGGACACCCGGCATGACGCAAAGGTGCATTGTGGCATGCCCCTTCGCAGATGCTCGCGCGGCACCTACGTGGGATCGGTCAGGATGACGCGGCACGATGCCTCACGCGGTCGGGCCCGGATTGCTTGATGTTCAGCATACGTCGGCCATCAAGGCAACCCCGGTCGCGACGCCGGTGGCGGCGAATGTGGTCCCCCCTGGCAGACGTGGTCCCTGGAGCGGGTATGCCCGGGAGGCTCCCCGGCGCAATCCGGGTTCACCGCTTCGGCGACATCTCGCGGCCCGCGACCGAGGAGACCAGACGCGATGTGGGCGAGCTCACCCCACGCTAGGCCGCACCAGGCGCTGCCTTGACGGCGAGGACGGGGCACGGCGCGTCGAGCAGGACCCGCTGCGCGTTGCTGCCCAGGATGAGCTTGCCCACCGCCGAGCGCCGGCGCAGACCGATCACGATGAAGTCGGCTCCCTCACGCTCAGCCACCGTGATGAGCCCGTCGGCCGGCTCCCGATCCACCGGCGTCATCTCGACAGCGCTGGGGAGGCCGTCGGACTCCAGCTCCTCGCGCGCGGCACGGATCGCCGGGTCGGCGTCCGGGTCGACGACTCGGCGCGCGCACACCACGACGAGGCGGGCCCGGCGCAGTTTCGCCTCCGCGACGGCGCGGCGCAGGGCTGCCCAGCCCTCTGGCTTGTCGACGTAGCTCACGACGATCGCCGTCATCGGGGGTCACCTCCCGCGCCACGAGAACTCCCGGCCACGAACCTGGTCCGGACGCTACTACACCGGCTGGCCCGCCACGGATGACCCACGACGCGCCCGGCGCGTTCAGGCCGTGGGGACAGGGCGGCTCTCACTCACCCCTACGGCCCACACGTGACTGGCGCCAGGAGCCTGCGTCCCTCAGTCGACCGGCCACGTGTGGACCGGCGCGTTCGTCGCCATGTACTCCACGTAGCGCCGCAGCATCTGCCGTAGCGCGTCGAGCCTCGACCCGCCGGTGGACTCGAGCAGCCTGTGGAAGGTCCGGACCTGCCACTCCGCGCCGTTCTGCCCCGACAGACAGCGCTGCTCGATCACCCCGAGGAGGCGGTCACGCTGAGCCGGGTCGACCTCCATGTCCGACAGCCCTTCGTGCGCCAGCGGCAGCAACTTGCGCAGGACGAGCTCCGGCGTGCCGATCCAGCCCGCCCCCGGCCAGTACTGCTCGGCCTGGATACCGGCGCGGGCGCCTTGGAAGAAGTTGTCAGCCGCCGCGTCGAAGGACATGCGCGACCACAGCGGAACCTCCTCCTCGGCCAGCCGACGCAGCAGCCCGAAGTAGAACGCGGCGTTCGCCAGGACGTCGACCACGGTGGGACCGGCCGGCATGACGCGGTTCTCGATCCTCAGGTGGGCGCGTCCGTCCACCACGTCGTAGACCGGCCGGTTCCACCGATAGATCGTGCCGTTGTGCAAGCGCAGCTCGCCCAGGTTGGGTGTGTTCCCCCGCGCGAGCTCCTCGACCGGGTCTTCCTCCTCGCTCACCGGGAGGAGGGGCGGGAAGTAGCGGACGTTCTCCTCGAACAGCTCGCTCACCGAGCTCAACCACCGCTCCCCGAACCACACCCGTGGGCGAACCCCCTGGTAGGTCAGCTCGTCCGTGCGCGTGTCGATCGCCTGCTCGAAGAGCGGAATGCGGGTCTCACGCCACAGCTCTCGACCGAACAGGAACGGCGAGTTGGCCGAGAGGGCCACTTGCGGACCGGCGATCACCTGCGCGGCGTTCCAGTAGGCCGGGAACGCCTCGGGGCTGATCTGGATGTGCAACTGGGCGCTCGTGCAGGCCGCTTCGGCCGCCACCGTGTCCGTCGTCAACGACAGCCGCTCGACCCCGTCGATCGCGATGTGGATGTCTTCGCCCCGCGCCAGGATGATCTGGTCGTTGAGCAAGGTGTAGCGGGCGTCCGGGGACAGCGCCTCGATCGACATGTGGTCGGTGGTCACCGTCGGCAAAATGCCGACCATGACGACCCGGACCCCGAGCTCCCGCGCCTTCTTGTCCGCGGCGTTGAGGCGGGCCCAGAGATCGTCCTCGAACTCCTTCAGCCCACTCCCGCGCAGCGAGCGCGGCGTCATGTTGACTTCCATGTTGTAGAGCGCGAGCTCGGTCTGGAAGGCCGGATCCGCGATCGCGGCGAGGACCTCGGTGTTCTTCAACGCCGGGTCGCCGCGGTCGTCGACGAGGTTGAGCTCGATCTCGAAGCCAGTCGAGCGATGGGTGGGGTCGAACCGGGACTCCTCCACCATCTGGCTGAAAGCCTGCAAGCAGCGACGCAGCTTGTGCCGGAAGTGCGTGCGGTCTTCGCGAGTGAAGACCTGGGGTTCGATGCGCTGGCCCATCGACGGCTCCTCCCCCAGGGACCTTGCTCGGAGCGTGACACCGGGACCGCGTCGAGCCAAGGGGTCGGCGGTCCCGTCTCGTGACCAAATTTCGTCGCACAGCTGTCGAACCGGACGAATGCGACCTCCCGTCCTCGCTGCGGAGTCGAGAAGGTGTGCGGCGCGGGAGCGCCTTCGGTGGTAGGCGCCGGGACCTTCCACTCCCGTCGACTGTTCCACGACACGCGAGGCGGCCGCGGTCGTACCCACCATCGGGTGGGTGAAACCCGACCTCGGGTCCGGGTACGCGGTGGCGTCACGACTCGCCACGGCCGTCAGGCGGCGCCAAGCCGTCGTCGTTGCGGGGAGGTCCGGGACGCCTGGGAGGATCGCCGCGTGCGCCCCCAGCCGAGCATCCTTCACCTGGACCTGGACGCCTTCTTCGCCGCCGTCGAGCAGCGGGACAAGCCGTCGCTGCGCGGGAAGCCGGTTGTGGTCGGCGGTCTGGGCCCTCGCGGTGTCGTCGCGACCGCCTCGTACGAGGCGCGAGCGTTCGGCGTTCGCTCCGCCATGCGGATGGCGGAGGCGCGCGCCCGGTGTCCGCACGCGGCCTTCCTGTCCCCGCGCTTCACGATCTATCGCCGGACGAGCCGGGCCGTCATGGCGGCTCTGCGCGAGCTCTCCCCCGTCGTCGAGCCGCTGTCGCTCGACGAGGCGTACGTCGACCTGACCGCGGGCACGATCGGTGACCTCTCGCCCAGCGCTGTCGAGAGCCTCGCCCGTGACCTGAAGCGGACGGTGCGGCGGGTCACCGGAGGACTCACCGCGTCGATCGGGGTGGGAACCTCCAAGCTCATCGCCAAGATCGCGAGCGATCTGCGCAAGCCCGACGGGCTCCTGGTCGTGACCCCGGGCGCTGAGACCGAGCTCCTGTCACCGATGCCCGTCTCGGTCATCCCTGGGGTCGGGCCGGCCACAGCGGAGCGGCTGCGACGGATGGGTGTGCACACCGTGGGCGACCTCGGCCGGGTGGGCGAGGAGGAGCTCGTTCGCGCCCTCGGCAAGGCGCACGGCCAGGCGCTCGCCCGGCTCGCCTGCGCCGGCGACGACCGTCCCGTCGTCGCCGAGCGGGAGGCGAAGTCCATCAGCGTCGAGGACACCTTCGACCACGACATCGCCGACCCGGCGCTGCTCGGCGTCGTCATCGAACGACTGGCCAGCCGGGTGTGCGAGCGCCTCGCCCGCGAGCGCCTCTCCGGCCGGACGGTCACCGTGAAGGTGCGGCTGTACGACTTCACCACCCACACCCGCTCGGCGACCCTCGCCGGTCCCACCGACGACGACCGTGTCATCACGCGACTGGCCCGGCGGCTGCTGTCGGAGGTCGACACCTCCGCCGGGGTGCGCCTGCTCGGCGTCGGCGTGTCCGGCCTGGCCGACTGGGTGCAGGAGGACCTGTTCGGCGCACTCGTCGACGAGACCGACGCCGACGCTGAGCACGCCGACGCTGAGCACAGTGAGACGGAGCGGGTCACGTCAGGGCCCGTCCAGACCGGTCCGCGGTGGGTGCCTGGAGCCGACGTCATCCACCGGCGCTACGGCGCGGGATGGGTGTGGGGCTCGGGACTCGGACGGGTCACGGTGCGCTTCGAGACCGCGACGACCGGGCCCGGCCCGGTGCGCACCTTCGCCTCGGATGACCCCGAGCTCGCCCCCTACTCGCCGCTGACCCCGCACTCTCCGCTCGCACGGACCGACCCCCCACCCGCCGGCTGATCATTCGGCCACAGGTTCCCTCGGCGCAGACCCTCGGAAACGCGGAGGGGCCGACCCGAGGCCGGCCCCTCCGCGTGCAGGAGCGCCTTCTAGGACCCGGAGAGGACGTCGGCCTTCTCCAGCACGGTCACGCTCGCCGTCTCGCCACGGGTCACCGTGAGGGTGCCGAGGTCCTGCTGCGGACCGCCGCCCACCGAGAAGCTGGCCCGCCACTCGACGTCGACGTCGACGGTGTAGGGGGTCGCGCGAGCCACGGTGTACTCGTGGGTGACGTACTCCGAGGGGTCGGCCGACGGGCTGTAGGGGCGACCCGGTGTCGTCGTGCGCGCGGTTTGGCCGTCGCCCCACGTCCACAGGAACGCGACCGGCTCCGCCTCGATCGTCACCGGCTGGCCGAGGATCGTGACGGTCTCCCGGTACGGTCCGACCTCCGTGTAGAAGATGGTCGGGAAGTTCAGCAGCGTCCGCCCGTTGCCGGGGTTGACCGCGACATTGGCCGCGGGCAGGTAGCGGGTGACCAGCTCCAGGCGCACGCGGCCGGGGTCGACCTGGAGCTCATCCTCCTGGGCACCGCCCACACAGCGGGTGGCCTGGAGCTCCCAGGGCCCGCCCGGCTCCCACTGGTAGTAGATGCGCATGAGGATGCCGTCCTGACCGCGCAGCTCGCAGGTGCGGACGGCGCTCTCGCACATCACGCTCGGGTCGTTGGGGGGAGGCCCGTTATACGGGCACGCCGGCGTGTAGTAGATGTCGTGCGGCCGAGGCACCCTCGGACCGGGGCGGTCCGGTCCAGGATTCCTCGGGTCCTCCTCACTGCCGCCGCAGTCGATCCGGCCGTCGGGGCGCGGCCGACAGCCCGGTGGCAGCGCTTGGGCTGTACCGGCCAGCATCCCGGTGAACACGATGACGGCGACCGCCATGAGGACCGCAGCGAGTTTGCGCGATCGGCCCGACCCGCTCACCGGATGACGAACTCCTCGACCTTCCATCCATCCCCCTCACGCTTCAAGGTGAACTCGTTGAGCGTGGTCTGGCCGGGCCACGTCTCGGGCTCTCCCCCGGCCTTGCGGACGACCTCGACCTCCTGGGTGTGGATGTACGCCTGCACGATGGGTGGGTCCTCGTTCACCAGACTCGCGCCGTCCGCCGGGATCGTCCAGTTCGGATCCCCCTCGTAAGTGCCACCGTTGTCGTGGATCTCCTTGATGACGCGCGCGACACTTCGACAGCCCTCGCATCCTGGGGCGCTCAGCGCGAGCACGGCCGACACATCGCCGCTCATCCGCGCGGTGTTGACCAGTTCGACGTAGTGCCGAACGAACTCCACGGGGTCGTCCGGCGCCGCTTTCGGCGTGGTCGTGGGTGTGGCTGAGGGGGAGCGCGTCGCAGCCGTGGTCGTCGGTGACGTCGTGCGAACGTCCGGCTCCACGGGGTCAGCGCTACAGCTCGCGAGGATGAACACTCCCGCGGCCGCTGCGACGCAGGCGATACGTCTCGCGGCACCGACTCGGCTCACTCTCCCCCGTTTCCTCACCGGAACCGCCTCACGAGCAGGTGGTGTCGGCGTCACTCAACAACCCTGTGATCTCGCAAACCCGCAGGAGGCTAGCACGCCGGACGTGTGGACGCGAGACCGAACATTCGCTTACGTCCGCCAGAGGCCTGAGCGTCACGCAGGTGCGTCAGAGCCTTGGGCGTCACGCGCGGCCGGTCGGCGCGTGACGACCGAAGGTCAGCACGGTGATGTCGTTCGCCTCGACCTGCAGCACCGTCACCAGTCCCGTCCACTCGCTGCACACCGCGGCAGCGCCCTGGAGGACGTGGTCGAAGCCGAAGCCGGCGAAGGCGGGTTCGTTCGACTGGGCAGCGAGGGCGCCGGGCCGCAGGAAGTGGTCCCGCAGGTACGCCAGCCATGCAGCGACCTCGTGAGGGGGAACGCCGTGACCGCCCGCGACGTCCTGGCGAAGCGCGAGGGCGTGCCCGGCACGTGCCGGCGTCCACGGGCAGTACACGCTGGGCTGTCCTGCCGGCGGAGTCGTGTAGAGGGCGAGGTCAAGCGCGGGGTCGAGGCATTCCGCGAGGGGGTTGTCGGGGACGGCGTAGGGTCCACCGGGTCGGCGCCACCGACGGGATTCGGTGAAGGCGGTGAGGTACTCGAGCTCCTCACGGCGCAGCGGCGGGTCGATCCAGACGCACCCCGCCAGGTGGAACCGCTCGACAAGCTCCGTGGCCGTGAGCTCCATGAGCTCCATGACGTCGCCTCCCTGTCCTGACCGCCCGCTGTCGGGACGAGGCCCAGCATGGCGGGGCGGCACGAGCGGGGATGATCGTCATCCACAGACAGCGGCCTGTGGACAACGCACCGCACGGTCAGGGCGGACGCGGCACGCTGGAGATCGTGACTCCACAGGTTCATCACGTCACGCATTGCGATCCCCGGACGTTGCTGCGGCGCGTCGGCCGACACGTGCCGTTCGAAGCCGGTCGAGTCATCCTCGCCCTCGTCCGCTTGTCCCGCTCCTACGTCGAGCGAGCCGGTTGGGTGGACGAACCCGACGACCACACCCTCACGCTGGCCGAGGTCCACGCCCTGGTCCACGACGCCCTCGACCCCCTGGTACCACCGGGCCGCACGCACCCACCCACCCACGCGATCACGGTCGTTCGCTGTCGTCCAGGTCGCGTCATCTGGCTGCCCTCCGATGAGCGGTGGGTTGACGCGGCGACCTTCGGCGCGCGCACACGAGGACTTCCCCTCACCGACGCCTTCCTGGTGTCCGAACACGGATGGCGGACGCGGGTCAGCGGGGTGGCCGACCGAAGCCCAAGCCTCCCTGCCCGGCGGCTGAGCGACGCGTGCGGAACGGGGATGCGGCACGCCGAGATCCCGCAGGCACGGTGGTTGGGCACGCTAAGCACATGAGCGCGTCCCCCACACGAGTCCGTGTCGTCGTGCACGGAAAGGTCCAAGGCGTGTTCTTCCGCGACACCTGCAGGCGGATGGCCGTGACGCGCGGCGTCGCTGGGTGGGTGCGCAACCTGCCCGACGGATCGGTCGAGGCGGTGTTCGAAGGGGCCGAGGACCACGTCCAGGCGATGGTCGAGTGGTGTCGGAAGGGACCGCCGTTGGCTCGCGTCGAACGCGTCGACACCTACCCCGAACAACCCGAGGGACTGACCGGATTCACCATCCGCCGAGCCTGAGCCCGTCGTCGCCGGCCTGAGTCTGGCTGCTCTGGCGGACTGGGCGCGGGCGGCGTGCTCAGCATCCGCTCAGGTGAAGCGGGCACACTGGGTCCGTGCGCATCCTTGTCGTGGATGATGACCAAGGCGTCCGGGAGTCCTTGCGTCGCTCACTCGCCTTCAACGGCTACGAGGTCGAGCTGGCCGAGAACGGCGAGGCGGCGTTGCGAGCAGTCGCCGCTCGCAACCCCGACGCGGTCATCCTCGACGTGATGATGCCGGGGCTTGACGGTATCGCCACCTGTCGGGCACTTCGGGCGAGCGGCAACGACGTACCGATCCTGGTGCTCACGGCTCGGGACGCGGTCGCCGACCGAGTGGCGGGGCTCGACGCGGGAGCCGACGACTACTTGCCCAAGCCGTTCGCGCTCGAGGAGTTGCTCGCCCGGCTGCGGGCCTTGCTCCGCCGTGCGACCCCCGGCACCCACGGCAACCGCCTGACCTACGCCGACCTCACCCTGGACCTCACCACGCGCGAGGTCCGCCGCGGCGAGCGTCCCATCAGTCTCACCCGCACCGAGTTCACCCTCCTGGAGCTGTTCATGCGGCACCCCCGCCAGGTGCTCGAACGCTCGCGGATCCTCCAGGAGGTCTGGGGCTTCGACTTCCCCACCACCGCGAACTCTCTGGAGGTCTACGTCGGCTACCTTCGCCGCAAGACCGAGGCCGGCGGGGAGCCCCGGCTCATCCACACCGTCCGTGGCGTCGGCTACGTGCTTCGAGACACCCCGCCGTGAGCCCGCTCTCCGCCTTGACCAAGCACCGCGACCTGAGCCTGCGCGCCCGCGTGGGTCTGCTCGCCGCGCTCGGCGCCGGACTCCTCGTCGTCCTGATCTCGGTCGCGGCGTACGTGACGGTCCGGGTCTCCCTGCTGCGCCAGGTCGACTCGACCCTGCTGGCTCGTGCGCACGCCGCGGCCGCCGGACGGCTCGCCCAGCAGGAGGTCCTCGCCTCGATTCCGTCCGAGGCGCTCGGCGCCGGCGACATCCGGATCGCCTTGCTGCGCGCCGACGGCTACTACATCTCGGCGCACGACCAGTACGGCCGCCCCATCCGTCCTCCCCTGGGAGAGCCGGAGCGTCTCGTCGCTCACGGTGCGGAGCCCGAGAGCGTCCGGACCGGTGTCGGGCCGGACGGGGTGCGCTATCGGGTGGTCGCCGTTCCCGCGTCCGGCGTCCCTGGCTTCGCCCTCGTCCTGGGCCAGCCGACCGCACCGACCGAGGCGCTGCTGCGTCGCCTCGGCCTGGTCCTGCTCCTGGTGGGGACGGCGGGGATCGGCACCGCGGCGTGGGCAGGCGCGGCGATCGCGCGGACCGGTCTGCGCCCGGTGCAACGGCTGACCGCGGCGGCCGAGCACGTCGCCCGCACCGGCGACCTGCGGCCTGTGCCGGTGCGCGGGAGCGACGAGCTGGCTCGGCTCGCACACGCCTTCAACGCGATGCTGTCCGCGCTGGCGGAGGCTCGAGCGCGCGAGCGTCGCCTCATCGCCGACGCCGGTCACGAGCTTCGTACGCCGCTGACCAGCCTGCGCACCAACCTCGACCTGCTCGCCCAGAGCGAGGGACGCCCTGGGCTGTCGCCGGAGGACCGGGCCGCCCTGCTGGAGGACGTCCGCGCCCAAGTCGTGGAGCTGTCCGCCCTGGTCGGTGACCTGGTCGAGCTGTCTCGCGACGATCCTCCGGCCGCCGTCCACGCCCCCGTCGATCTCAGCGAGGTGGTCGCGCACGCCGTGGAGCGGGTCCGCCGCCGTGCGCCCAGCGTGCGGTTCGACGTCGACACGCAGCCGTGGACGGTGTTCGGCGACGCGCAGGCACTCGAGCGAGCGGTCACGAACCTGCTCGACAACGCCGCCAAGTGGAGCCCACCCGACGGCGTGGTGACCGTGGCCCTGCGGGACGGGGTGCTGACCGTCGCCGACCAGGGACCCGGCATCGCGGACGCGGACCTCCCGCACGTCTTCGAACGCTTCTACCGGTCGGCGGAGGCGCGCGGCATGCCCGGCTCCGGACTGGGCTTGTCCATCGTCAAGCAGGCCGCGGAACGCCACGGCGGTTCGGTCAGTGCCGGTCGCGCGCCTGGCGGTGGCGCCCTTCTGACGCTTCGACTGCCGGGCGTGCCCGGGCATGGCTGGCCGGATGCTCCCCGCACGACCGCCCGCTGAGGCCGGGCCGGCTGCCACGACCGGCGGCGTGGTTTCTTTGTCACCTTTGACGTGACTCTCAGTCTGGTTTCAGGTAGCGCAGGAACGCTTGAGGACATGAGCGAGACCTTGGGGAACCAGCCACGGCAGTCCGACGCCACCCCGCCCGGCCCGTCGGCACCACCCGACCGGCCGACGTCGCCTGGCCCGTCGACGTCGTCTCACCCGTCGACGGCCACCTCGTCCACACCGTCCCGCTCGTTGACGCACCAGGCCGAGGCGGCCGACGAGCCCACCACACGGGTGGCACCGTATGCCCTCAGCGGGCAGGCTCCAGGTCCCCGGGGCGCACACGACGCGACGGCCTCCGGCACGCCGGGCTACGGGCGCACGGCACCGAATCGGGAGGCAACCGTGGAGGAGACGACACGCAACCGTCCGACGTTCGAGCCGTCCAACGCGACGACCAGCCCACTACCCCCGCCGTTCGGCTACTCCTACGGGGAGCCGACGCTCAGTCTCGGGCCAACTCCGACACCTCGGACGAAGGAGCACTCGCTGCGCAAGCGCGGTGCCGCCGCCATCGCCGCGGCCGTACTCGCCGCTGGCCTCGTGGGTGGCGGGGCAGGCGCCGCCACCACGTGGTACCTCACCCGGGGCGACCGCGCGCAGGTGTCCTCCTCCCTCGACGACACCCCGTCGGCCCGCTCCGCCTCTCGCGTTCCGGCCGGGAGCGTCCAGGACGTCGCCAACAAGGTGCTGCCGAGCGTGGTGTCGATCACGATCGCCACGCCGCGCGGCAATGGGAACGGCAGCGGCGTGATCCTGAGCTCCGACGGACTGATCCTCACCAACAACCACGTCGTCGAGTCGGCGCAGCGGGGCGCCCAACTCGGCGTGACCTTCAACGACGGCACGAGCGCCCCCGCTCGCATCGTGGGCCTGGACCCGGTGACCGACCTGGCCGTGATCCGCGCCGAGGGGGTGTCGGGGCTGAAGCCGGCGGAGCTCGGCCGGTCCTCCGAGCTGTCGGTCGGTCAGCCGGTCGTGGCGATCGGTTCACCGCTCGGCCTCTCCGGCACGGTGACCTCGGGCATCGTGAGCGCCCTCAACCGCCCGGTCCGAACCGACGACTCCCCCACTGACCAGTACAACACTGTCATCGACGCCATCCAGACCGACGCCGCGATCAACCCGGGCAACTCCGGCGGCGCGTTGGTCGACATGTCCGGCCAGATCGTCGGCATCAACACCGCCATCGCGACCCTCGGCGCCTCGATGGGCGGCCAGTCGGGTTCGATCGGGGTGGGGTTCGCCATCCCCATCGACCAGGCGCGGCCCATCGCGAAGCAGCTGATCGAGACCGGCCGCGCGGAGCACGCCCAGCTCGGCGTCTCGGTGAGCCAGGCCGTCGTGGGGAGCGGTGTCACCGAGGGAGCGCAGATCCAGTCGCTCACCCCGAACGGCGCTGCGGAGAAGGCCGGCCTGCAACGCGGCGATGTCATCACCAAGGTCGACGATCGCCTGGTGCCCGACCCCGACGCGCTCATCGCCGCCGTGCGCTCCCACCGACCGGGCGACACGGTGAGGTTGACCTACGTCAGGAATGGCCGGACGCACACCACGACCGCGACCCTCGGCAGCGACGGCGGACAGGCGCCACAGGGCGAGGAGCAGCAGGAGGAGGAGCTTCCCTTCCCCTGGTCGCGGTGACCGGCCTACCGGCGGTGGGCGGCACCCACCGCGTCGCGGAGGCGGGCGTATCCCTCCGCCCGGGCGCGCCGGGCCAGCTCGCGGTGGAGGCGTCGCGGCCAGAGTGGGCCGCCGTAGACGAATCCGGTGTACGCCTGGAGCAAGGTGGCGCCCGCGGTGATCCGCTGCCACGCGTCCTCGGCGTCCTCGATGCCACCGGCTGCGATGAGCACGACGCGGTCGCCGACGCGCTCGTAGAGACGGGTCAGGACCTCCAAGGCGCGGGCCTTCAACGGCGCACCGGACAGTCCACCGGGCCCGATGGCCTCGACGTCAGCACGCGGGGTGCGCAGCGTCGCTGGACGATCGATCGTCGTGTTGGTGGCGATGATGCCGTCGAGGCCGAGCTCGAGCGCGAGGTCAGCGATGGCGTCGATGTCCTGGTCGGCTAGGTCAGGCGCGATCTTCACGAGAAGGGGCACCCGTCGGGTCGTCGCCCGGTCGAGCGCCTCGCGAACCCCGAGGAGCAGCGGTCGCAGGTGCTCGACCGCCTGCAGGTTCCGCAGCCCCGGGGTGTTGGGTGAGCTGACGTTGACCACGAGGTAGTCGGCGACCTCGGCGAGCAGCCCGGCGCTCGTGGTGTAGTCGGCCACGGCCTCCGCCTCGGGCACCACCTTCGTCTTCCCGATGTTGACCCCGACGGGGAAGCGCCGCCCTCGAGCCCGTCGACGACGAAGTCGCCCAGCAGCGGCCGCCGCGCCCTCGTTGTTGAACCCCATCCGGTTGACCAGTGCCCGGTCGGCGGTCAAGCGGAACATGCGTGGCCGGGGGTTGCCGGGCTGAGGGTGCGCGGTGACCGTGCCGACCTCGACATAGGCGAAGCCGAGGCACGCGAGCGCGTCAACACCGACGGCGTCCTTGTCGAAACCCGCCGCGAGGCCCAGAGGTCCGGGAAGATCCAGCCCGAGCGCCTGGACCCGGAGCACCGGATCGCGCGGCCCCAGCCACCGCCGCAGCAGTCCGGACAGTCCAGGGACGGCGCCCACCGCCCGGATGAGTGCGAAGGCGAGCCGATGCGCGGTCTCTGCCGGCAGCCGCGTCAACACCAGCGAGAAGAGGAGCCTGTACATCAACCATCCAGCCTGTCGGTGGCCGCCGGGCAGAATCCTTCCATGCTGTTCGCCGAGCTCGCGCGGGCCTCCGCGGCGGTGTCGGAGACCTCGTCCCGGCTGGAGAAGGTCCGCCGCATCGTGGCGTGCCTGCGCGCCGCCGACCCCGACGAGACCGGTCTGGTCGTGCGGTACTTGTCCGGCGAGCTGCGGCAACGCCGTACCGGTGTGGGGTACGCCGCGCTTCGTGATCTTCCCCCACCGGCGGAGTCGCCCAGTCTGGGGGTGAGCCAGGTCGACGCGGTGTTCGAGGAGATCGCGGCGGTCTCCGGCACCGGGGCGCAACGCCGTCGGCGAGAGCTGCTGGCCCGCTTGTGGGGCGCGGCGACCGCCGAGGAGCAACGCTTCCTCCGCGGGCTGATCAGTGGCGAGCTCCGCCAGGGTGCACTCGACGGGGTGATGCTCGACGCCATCATCAAGGCAAGCGAGCTTCCCGCGGCCGATGTCCGTCGTGCCGTCATGGTCGCTGGGTCCCTACCGCCGGTCGCCAGCGCGGTGGTCACCGCCAAGGGAGACCCCGGTGTCCTCGATCGATTCCGGCTCGAGGTGGGTCGTCCCCTTCGCCCGATGCTCGCCGCCTCCGCGCCCGACGTCCGCGAGGCCTTGGACAAGCTCGGCGGCCAGGCGGCGCTGGAGT
Organism: Thermasporomyces composti; assembly: GCF_003386795.1. NCBI lineage: Bacteria > Bacillati > Actinomycetota > Actinomycetes > Propionibacteriales > Nocardioidaceae > Thermasporomyces > Thermasporomyces composti. Next base: position 3,831,117 of record NZ_QTUC01000001.1, on the reverse strand, counting down.
GGAAGCTCGACGGCATCCGGGTGCAGGTGCACCGCGCAGGGGACGCCGTCCAGGTGTTCACCCGCACCCTCGACGACGTCACCGACCGTCTCCCCGAGGTGGTCGAGGCGGTGCGGGCTCTCCCGGTGACGTCCCTCGTCCTCGACGGAGAGGTGATCGCACTCGACGCGGACGAGCGTCCCCGCCCGTTCCAGGTCACCGCGAGCCGGGTGGGGACCCGCAGTGATCCGGCGACGATGCGGGCCACCGTGCCGTTGCGGGCGTTCTTCTTCGACGTCCTCCACCACGACGGACGCGATCTGCTGGGCGAACCCGGTAGGAGCAGGGCGGCGGTCCTGGAGGCTCTCGTCCCATCCGCCATGCGAGTGCCGCGCGTCGTCACCTCCGATCCCGCCGAGGCCGCCGGCTTTTTCGCCGACGCCGTTCACCGAGGCCACGAGGGAGTACTGGTGAAGTCCCTCGAGGCCGCCTACGAGGCCGGTCGGCGCGGCGCTGCGTGGATCAAGGTGAAGCCCCGCCACACCCTCGACCTGGTGGTCTTGGCCGCTGAGTGGGGGCACGGACGGCGTACCGGCTGGCTGTCCAACCTGCACCTGGGAGCGCGGGACGCGCGAACCGGGGACTTCGTCATGCTCGGCAAGACCTTCAAGGGCCTCACCGACGAGCTCCTGCGGTGGCAGACCGAGCGGCTCCTGGCCTTGGAGACCCACCGCGATCGCTGGACCGTGTACGTTCGGCCGGAGCTGGTCGTGGAAGTGGCCTTCGACGGCGTCCAGACCTCGAGCCGCTACCCCGGGGGAATGGCGTTGCGCTTCGCCCGCGTTCTTCGTTACCGCCCTGACAAGTCGGCCGCGGAGGCTGACACCGTCCAGACGGTGCGGGCGATTCACCAAGGCGACGAGAGCGGACAAAGCCGTCGCGAGACGTCCTGAGGTGAAGCCCATCGGACGATCGCGACCAGGTGGTGCGAGGACGCGGTCCCACGGGTCGAACCCTTGATCGCCCTGTCGGACGGAACTCAGCCCGCGGATTGCGCATGAAGTCCCCCGCCCCGGGAATTCGGTCGCCTGGCCAGGACGTTGACCTGGTGACGGATCTCCGGGGAAGTCGAGGTCCGCGTTGTTGATTGTGGGAGGGGAGCCACGTTGCCGGTGCGCCGCCAAGCCGAGGACTACGTCGAGGACCGCGACCTCGTCGGTCGCTACCTCGACGAGATCTCGCGTACGCCGCTACTCGACGCGGCTCAGGAAGTTGAGCTTGCCAAGGCGATCGAGGCTGGTCAATACGCGGAGCAGCTCCTCGCCAACCGTGAGGATACGGACCTTCGTGTCCCGGACGGAGCGACCCCGGAGGAACTCGCCTGGATCGCAGAGGAGGGCCGTCGCGCCAAGCGGCACTTCCTCGAGGCGAACCTTCGCCTGGTCGTCTCGATCGCGCGCCGCTACGGGCGGTCGGGCCTGCCCCTGCTGGACCTGGTGCAGGAAGGCAACACCGGCCTGATCCGGGCGATCGAGAAGTTCGACTACACCAAGGGCTACAAGTTCTCCACGTACGCCACGTGGTGGATCAGGCAGGCGATCACCCGGGGCATCGCCCAGCAAGCGCGGGTCGTCCGGCTGCCGGTGCACGTGGTCGAGGACCTCAACGCGCTCGGCGCCGCCCGACGTGCCCTCGAGCGGGAGCTGGGACGCGAGCCGGACAACGCCGAGCTCGCCGCGCAGCTGGGCGTGGCCGAGCACCGGGTCGAGGAGCTCGTCAGCTGGGGTCGCGACCATGTGTCGCTCGACGTCACCGTCGACGACGATGGTGAGACCTCGCTCGGCGACCTGGTGGCGCGTGACGTGATGCCCGGACCCGACGAGACCGTCGTCGCCGCGGAGTCCAGCTCCCGGCTCGCCGCGCTGATCGAGACGCTCGACCCGAGGTCGGCCGAGATCGTCCGACTGCGCTATGGCCTCGACGATGGTCGGCCATGGAAGCTCGCGGAGATCGCCGACCGGTTCGGTCTCTCCCGCGAGCGGGTCCGTCAGCTCGAGCGTGACGCGCTGCACCGGCTCCGCAAGCTCGCCGAGCCGGACCTGGTCGGCCCGAACGCCGCGTGAGCGGACGACCACACGATCGCTCATGTCCCCGCCCGCCGTGCTGCGGTGCGGGGACATGACGTGTCTGGCGCAGGTGTGACGCACTTGTGGGCCTGGTCTGCCGTGCGACGCATGGCCGTCACGCTACGGTTTCTGGCATCTCCCTGTCCCCGCGCGGACGCGTTGGCACTGCTCGAGAGAAGGAGGGGTCGATGGACCAAACCCGGACGACACCGAGTCCGGACAACGGCACCACGTCGACTCCATGGGAGCTGGGTGGGATCGTTGGCCGCGGCCCTTCCCATGACCCGCTCGCGTCACGTCGCATGCCGGACGATCCGCCGTTCGACGTCTTCCTGTCCGGCACCGTCTTCCTCGACATCATCTTCACGGGGCTGGCTGGTCCGCCCACCAACGGCACGGAGATCTTCACCGAGGGCATGGGCTGCTCCCCCGGTGGGATCGCCAACCTCGCGATCGCGCTGTCCCGTCTCGGGCTGCGCACCTCGCTGGCGGCAGCCTTCGGCAATGACGTCTACGGGGACTTCTGCTGGCGGACGCTCGCCGAGCAGGAGGGAGTGGACCTGTCGAGGTCCCAGCGGTTCCCGCACTGGCACTCGCCGGTCACGGTCTCCCTGGCCTACGAGGCCGACCGCAGTCTGATCACGCACGCGCACGAGCCGCCGGTCTGCGCCGACGAGATGATCGCCGCCAAGGACGGTCCGCCTGGGACGCGTGCCTGCTTCATCGACCTGGACGAGGACGCGGACACCTGGGCTCAGCGAGCCGCCGCCGAGGGCGCGCTGGTCTTCGCCGACGTGGGATGGGACCCCACCGAGCAGTGGTCGCCCGCGCTGTTGGAGCGACTGCGTTGGTGCTACGCCTTCATGCCCAACACCCCCGAGGCGCTCGCCTACACGAGGACGGACACCCCCGAGGACGCGGTCGCCAAGCTCGCCGAGCACGTCAGGGTCGCCGTCGTCACGCGAGGCAGCAAGGGGGCGGTGGCCATCGACAACGAGACCGGTGAGTACGCCGACGTCCCCGCGCTCCCGGTCGCGGCCTTGGACACCACGGGCGCTGGGGACGTGTTCGCCGCCGGCTTCATCACCGCCACTCTCGCGGGTTGGCCCCTGCTCCACCGGCTGCGCTTCGCGAACCTGTGCGCCGCGTTGTCGGTGCAGCACTTCGGTGGGTCGCTCTCGGCGCCTGGCTGGGCCGACATCGCCGGCTGGTGGCAGGTCGCGCAGCGGGTGCCCGGTCTCGGGGACATCGCGAAGGAGTACGCCTTCCTCGACGACGTCGTGCCCCACGAGCCGGTCGGGGCCGTCCGCCGGGCGACCGCGACGATCGGCTTCGAGACCGAAGGTCTCGAGCAGTAGGGTCGAGCAGCTATCCCGCCGGCGTCTCCGCGAGCGAGTGGCCAGCGTGGACGGTGGGGGCGGGGCGACGCGGAGGAGTCACCCGATCGGGTGTGACTCTGCGGTCAGGTATTGCGCTTGATCCAACCCCACAGGCTGGTCGCGACGAACAGCACCGCCGCGATGATGCCGAGCCACAGCAGGCCCTTGATGATGAAGCCGATGAGGGCGAGGGCCAGCCAGATGATGGCGATGACGAGCAGGATCTTGAGCAGCATGTGCCACCTCCCATGGTCATCGTAGGCCGAGGAACGGCACGGAGTGGGCCGGCGAAACCCTCGGTGATCCCTGACGTCTCCCCTACGGGTCCCTGAGGTGGCCGCTGTCGTCACAGGACGACGACTCGGGGCGACCTGGAGGCGGGCACCTGGAAGCTGGCACCGTCACCGTCGGTGGTCCAGCCGTTGGGCCACTTGATCGCCGAGCCACTTCACCGCCTGGGCGAGGGCCACGAAGACGCCGGCGACGACCACGACGACGTCGGCTCGCGGCTCCTCGACGCCGTAGGCGAGCGCCAGACCACCGAGCCCTCGTCGGTCGAGGACGTCCGCGACCGCGGTGAAGCCCAGGAGGAGCACCGCGGTCAGCGCGACGTTGGAGGCGATTCCGGGCAGGCTTTCCCGCAGCAGCACGGTCACCAGGACGTGACGAAGCCGCGCGCCCATGGCGACGGCGATCTCGACGACCGCAGGGCTCACCGCACGCAGGTTCGACTCGACGCGTCGGGCGAACCACGGTGTCGCGGCGACGACAAGCGGCACGACGGAGGCCGCGAGACCGCGCTCCGCGCTGGCACGGAGCAGCGACGTGGCGGCGAGCAGAACGATGACGACGGGAACGGAGCCCACGATCTCGACGAGGCAAGCGAGCACCGCGTGGACAACCCGCAGCGGACCGTCCTTGTCCGTCGCTACCAGTGCGACCCCGAAGAGGAGGCCGAGGGCGACAGCGCACGCCGTCGCCACAGACGCTGTCGCCAGCGTGGTCCCTGTCGCTCGCGCCAGCTCCGGCAGCACGCTCAGCCAGTGACTCATGGATGCACCTTGGGAGAGAGGGCGAGGTCGGTGAGCTTGTCCAGAGCCCGCTGACAGTCCTCTCCTGACCCGGTCAGCTCAACGCGGAGCCGACCCACCGTTCGGCTGCGAAGGCTTTCCAACGACCCGGCGACGACGCTGACGCCGACCCCGCACGCTCGGGTGACCTCGCTGAGAACGTGGGGGTCGACGCCGGCGAAGGTGAGGTCGACCAGAACAGCTCCGGTCCCGTGCTCGGCGTCCGGGTCGGGCAGCGTCGGCAGGAAGAGGCTCGCGAGCTTCGACGACGGGTTCGCGATCGTGTCAGGAAGGGTGCCTTGCTCGACGACCCGGCCGTCGTGCAGGAACGCCACCGACTCGCACAGGGCCGCGAGCTCGGCGGGGTTCTGCGTCGCCACGAGGACCGTGGTCTGCTGGTCGGCGATGAGCCCCCGCATGAGCGCGAGGAGGGAGCGGGCGCCGTCCTCACTCAGGCCGCCGGTCGGCTCCTGACACAACAGCACGCGTGGCCGGGTGACGAAGGCCCGAGCGACCGCCGTCCGACGACGCTCCTCCGCGGTCAGGTCGGAGGGCCAGCGATCGGCGACCTCCGCGAGCCCCATCCGGTCGAGGATCTCGTCAACCCGAAGGTCGCGCTCTCGCTGCCGAACCCCGGCGAACTCCAGAGGCAAGGAGACGTTGCGTGCGACGGTCCGTTGCTCGAGGAGCCGGTCCCCCGGCCCGAGGACGCCGATGGCGTGGCGGGCCCGACGGAGCTGCCGGGGGCTCATCGCCGTCAAGTCCTCACCGGCGACCCGCACCGTGCCTTCGTCGGGACGTTCGAGCAGGTTGACGCAGCGGAGGAGGGTCCGGGGTCCGTCGGCGGGCTCCCCGACGACGCCGCAGACCTCCCCCGCGTCGAGGTAGAGGTCAACGCTGTCAAGGAGAATCTGCTCCCCGTGGTCATGGCGACGGGTCCTGCGGATGTCGTCCAGCTCGATCACGGCGGGGCCTTCGACACGCGTGGCTCGTAGGTGGGAGTCGGACGACAGAACCGTCCGACCAAGATCACGCGTAGTCAACCACCATGATCATCTGGCGGTGACGGCAGGGTCGCCAGAGGATGGCGGGTAGGGCCAGCGGAGCCGATCAGGCGTCGCGCGAACCATGGCTGGATCGCCGCCACAAGTTGATGCCTGCCTCGACGGCGTGCCGGTCGATCTCGGCGAGCTCGTCGGAGCTGAAATCGAGGTTGTCGAGCGCGGCGACGTTCTCCTCCACCTGGCGCACGCTGCTCGCGCCGATGAGCACCGAGGTCATCTCGGAATGGCGGAGCGCCCAGGCGAGCGCCATCTGCGCCAGTGTCTGCCCTCGACGGGCCGCGATCTCGTTGAGCGCGCGCACGTGCTTGAGGTTGGTCTCCGAGATCTGCTCGCGCGGCAACGACTTGCCCTGGGCCGCTCGGGAGTCAGCGGGGATGCCCGCGAGGTACTTGTCCGTGAGGAGGCCCTGCGCCAGCGGCGAGAACGCGATACACCCGATGCCCTCCTCGGCGAGGGTGTCGAGCAGGCTCTCCTCGATCCACCGGTTGAGCATCGAGTACGACGGCTGGTGAATCACCAGCGGCACGCCGAGGTCCGCCATGATGGCGGCGGCCTGCCGGGTGTGCTCCGGCGAGTACGACGAGATGCCGGCGTAGAGCGCCTTGCCCTGTTGGACGGCGGAGGCGAGTGCCCCCATCGTCTCCTCGAGCGGGGTGTCTGGGTCGAAGCGGTGGGAGTAGAAGATGTCAACGTACTCCAAGCCCATCCGCGACAAGCTCTGGTCGAGGCTGGCCAGCAGGTACTTGCGCGATCCCCACTCGCCGTAGGGTCCTGGCCACATGCGGTAGCCAGCCTTGGTGGAGATGATGAGCTCGTCACGGTACGGCCGGAAGTCCTGGCGGAGCAGCGTGCCGAAGTTCCGCTCCGCCGCGCCCGGCGGAGGGCCGTAGTTGTTGGCGAGGTCGAAGTGGGTCACCCCGAGGTCGAACGCACGCCGCAGGATCGCCCGCTGCCGCTCGAGCGGGACGTCGTCACCGAAGTTGTGCCAGAGACCGAGCGAGATCGCCGGGAGCTGCAAGCCACTGCGACCGGAGCGGCGGTACTGCATGGAGTCATAGCGATTCGACGCGGCGGTGTATCCCATGGGCCCCGAGTGTCCCATGGCCGTCAAGGCATCCCGCGTGGGGCCGAACCAGTGCGTGGATGAATCCTGGTGACCATGATCGAAGAGGCCCTCACGTACGTCGTCGGCGATCTTCATGATCGGAGGTTGCCTTGGGCGCTGGTCGGAGGCCTCGCGGTTTGTGCCCGGGCGGAGCCGCGGCCCACCGCTGACATCGACATTGCCGTCGTCACCGCTGACGACGCGACAGCGAAGGCATACGTCGATGACCTGCTCGCCGTCGGCTACCGGTGGAAGAAGTCGATCGCGAACGCCCAGACCGGTCGACTTGCGACCGTCAAGCTGGATTCACCTGCCGTCGCCAAGGACGTGGCCGTTGACTTGTTCCTCGCGAGCTGCGGCGTCGAAGCCGAGGTCGTGGGGGCAGCGGAGCCGTTGGAGGTCGCGCCGGGTCTGACGATCCCCGTCGCTCGCATCGGACATCTGATCGCGGTCAAGCTCCTCTGGCGGCCCAGCGAGAAACGTGACCGCGACCTCCGCACGTTGATCCGTCGGGCGGGCGCCGAGGATCTCACCGACGCTCGCCACCTCATCGACTCGATCACCCGGCGCGGCTACCACCGTGGACGGGATCTCGGGGCAGCATTGGACAGCTGACTGGCCGCTTCTTGATGGTCTCGCGGGGACCACGCGCGATCAGTGACCTTGCCACCGGAGCCCCGCCCGCGGTTCGTCGTGGTTGGCCCGCTTCGGCGGGACAGCACCGTCGCACGGCGTCGGAGGACAAGGCTCGCCGTTTCCGATCGAAGGGCGCGGCACGTGCTACGACCCTGGTGGACGGCGACGAAGGACGCGAAGGACCAGGGTGGGAACCCGACGGGGGTCCGGTACGACCCACCTGTCGGCGAGAGCCTCCGGGCGGACGCGCAAGCTCAGGTCCGCGTACTCCAGGACCGTCTCCAGGGGCGTGTCGACCGGGGGGTAGCTCGCGACCGGAGTGTCGCCGGAGAAGACGACCCAGAGGGGCTCGCCCTGGTGGAAGACCCGCAGCACGGAGCCGTCGACCACGGTGGAGGCGTGCTCGCGGGCCCGCCGACGGTGAGACTGCCGGGCCAACGCCCGTTGGAGGGCGCGCTGGGCCGGCTCCCGCCCGTGCTTGACCGCCTCGAAGACGATCGGTCCGTACTTCGCCGCGTAGATCACCGCGACCTTCACGAACCGCCCCTTGCCTGCCATCCGACCACCTCCGGCCCCTCGTCCCCCTCAGCCTGCCACGCCGCACGCCGCTCGGGCCGCCCGGAACACCGCCGGCCCTCCCTCCGTCGTCGCGTGCGCCCGTGCGAGGCTGGCGGCGTGCCTGACCGCCGACGTTCCCCACGCGCCGGGCGAGGCAGGGCTCCGGCGCGGCGCTCGCGTACGCCTGAGCCAAGGCCCTTCGCCGGCACGCACCCCATCGCCACCGGCGAGGCGGAGCTGGTCGCCGACCGCGACGACCCGGACGGCTGGATGGTGATCGTCAACGGGGTCCCCAGCTCCTACGTCCACCTGACGGACCCGACCCGGCTGGAGTTCGAGTACGTGCGATGGATCGGTGACGTCCTCGACCTCCTGAACGCGCCTCTCGCCGCGCCCGCGCCGCTGAGGGTCGCCCATCTCGGTGGCGCCGGTTGCACGCTCGCCCGTTACGTCATGGCCACGCGGCCCGGATCGCGACAGCTGGTCTTCGAGCACGACGCCAAGCTCGTCGAGCTGGTCCGCCAGGCGTTTGGGCTGCGGCGCGAGGGGGGTCTTCGGATCCGCGTCGACGACGCGCGGTCAGGGCTGAGCAAGCTGTGGGAGGCCTCCGTGGACGTCGTGATCCGGGACGCCTTCGTTGGGGACACGGTGCCGGAACACCTGACGACCGTGGAGTTCGGCCACGAGGTGGCCCGGGTCCTCGCGCCCCACGGGGTGTACGTCGCCAACGTCGCGGACCGGGCCGAGCAGCGGCACGCCCGAGCGGAGGCCGCCACGTTGCGGGAGGTCTTCCGCGAGGTGGCCTTGATCGCCGAGCCATCCCAGCTGCGCGGCCGCCGCTACGGCAACGTGCTCGTCCTCGCCTCGAACGCTCCCCTGCCGCTGGACGCTCTCACCCGGCGGCTGGCCTCGGGCGCGATCCGCGCCCGCGTGGTTCCCCCGGAGCGCGTGGCGCGGCTAGTCGCCGGTCTGCGTCCGCTCACCGATCCCCCGGCGACCCCCTCGGACCGGGACTCGTCCGGTGGGGACCAAGACCTCTCGCCGACGTCGCCCTAGTCGCGGAGGAGACGCTCCACCCGCTCGACCTTGCCGGTCAGCTCGCCGGTGTGACCGGGGCGGATGTCGGCCTTCAGGACGAGGCCCACGCGGGGCGACCGGGCGAGGGCGACGTCGACGGCACGTTTGATCACCGCCATCACCTCGTCCCACTCCCCCTCGATGTTGGTGAACATCGCGTTGGTCTCGTTGGGCAGGCCGGACTCCCGAACGACCTTGACGACCTCGGCGACCGTCTCGCTGACGCTGCCGCTCTCGTCCGTCGTCGAAGGGCTGATGCTGAACGCCACAATCATGGATCTCACCTTGCCGTATCGCGCGGCCCTCGGATCAAGCCCTCCTGAGCGACCGAGGCGACCAGCCGACGGCCGCCTGCGAAGATCCGCCCGGTCGCCAACCCGAGGGAGTTGGCGGCGGAGGGCGAGTGCTGGTCGTAGAGCAGCCAGTCGTCCACCCGAACGGGTCGGTGGAACCAGATCGCGTGGTCGATCGAGGCTGTCTGCAGTTTGGGCGCGCCGATGTAGGTGTCGTGGGGGACGAGCGTCACGCCCAGCAAGGTGAGGTCGCTGGCGTAGGCGAGCACGCAGCTGTGCAGCACCGGGTCGTCGGGCAAGGTGCCGGCGGCGCGGAACCACACGCGCGCCCGGGCCGGGTGCTCGCCGTCCCGCGGGACACCACCGCGTCGGGAGTCACCGACGTAACGGACCTCCAGCGCGGACCACTCCTCGGCCCAGTCGTCGCTCGGGCGACCCGACACCTTCTCCATCACCTCGCCGAGAGTGGGGCAGGACTCCGGCGGCGGTACGTCCGGCGCGACGTCCTGGTGGTCGAAGCCACTCTCGGCGACGTGAAACGAGGCGGCCATGAAGAAGATGGTCTCGCCGTGCTGCCGTGCCACGACCCGCCGGGTGCTGAACGACCGCCCCTCACGGGTGCACTCGACGTCGTAGACGATCGGGACGCTCGTGTCACCCGGTCGCAGGAAGTACGCGTGGAGGGAATGCACCGTCCGGCCGGGCTCCATCGTGCGAGCCGCGGCCACCAGGGCCTGGCCGGCGACCTGCCCACCGAAGACCCGCTGGAGTCGGGTCTCCGGCTGCCGGCCCCGGAACAGGTTGTCGTCGATTCGCTCCAGGTCGAGGAGGTCGAGCAGTTCGTCGAGAGAACGTGGCACGGCCACATCGTGTCATCCGCGCCGCCTCCGCGAGCGTGCCGGTCGGGCGCCGAGCTGGCTACGCGGAGCTTCGCGCCCGTGCGGCCTCGACCATGCGGTCGACTCGCTCGTGGAGATCCTCGAAGTGATAGCGCAGCACCCTGCGGGCCTGAGCGGCGTCATGCGCCCGCAGGGCGTCCACGATGCGGCGGTGGCTGTCGGCCACCTGGCCGCTGTCGACCGGCGGGGCCTCCAGCTCCGCCGCGACCTGGTGGTAGACGTCCCAGAACAACGCGATGAGCTGGGTCGCCAGCTCGTTGGTGATCCGCGCGTACAGCTTCTCGTGGAAGCGCCGGTCGGCGCCGGGAAGGTCGCCCGCACGCATCGCGGCGACCTCCTCGTCCAGTGACCGGAGCAGCTGGTCGTCGGCGTGCTCGGCGACCTGCTCGATGAGGCCGAGCTCGAGCAGCTCGCGGACTTCGACGAGATCCGCGAGGGCGCGAGGGTCCTCGCGAACCGCGAGGCGGGTGCGGAACAGCAGGCCGGGGGTGACCGCGGTGAGTGGTGCCCGACCGACGAACGTGCCGTACCCGTGCCGGAGCTCGACGATGCCCAGGGTGTGCAGGGCGCGCACCGCCTCCCGGATCGAGTTGCGACTGGCGCCGAGTGTCTTGCTCAGTACGGGCTCGGCGGGCAGGGGCTCTCCTGCGGTGAGGCGCCGCTCCAGGATGAGGTCGACGATGCGCGCCTCCAACTGGCGACCGCTCGCGGCCATCCGCCCGCCCTCCTTCGACTCGACCGTCGGCTCGTTCGTCCCGGCTCGGCCTCGATTCCGCCGAGTCGGGCCTCCGTTCGACGCGGCGAGAAGCCCTGCGACGGCTCTTTGCCGCCCGACCGGACTAGCCTACGGGTCGTCATCCCACGTCCGATGTCCGCGCTGTCGACACCCAGCCGCGCGCCAGCCCGGAGGCCTCTCGTGTCCTCATCGCACGTCCCACCCGACCCCGCCACCGAACCGGAGAGCGACGAGGTCCTGCCCTCCGGCGTCATTCCTCCGATCCTCACCCCACTCACGCCGGAGCGGGAGCTCGACGTCTCCTCCCTCGAACGGCTGTGCACGTTCCTCCTCGACGCCGGTGTCGCCGGCTTGTTCGTGGCCGGCTCGACTGGGGAGGCGGCCTACCTCACCGACCAGCTCCGCGCCCGGGTTCTCCAGGTAGTCGTGTCGTTCACCGCCCGGCAGGTGCCCGTGCTCGCCGGGGTCATCGACATGACGACCCCGCGCGTCGTGGACCGGGCACGCGCGGCCGTGCGACACGGAGCGAACGCTCTCGTCGCCACCGCGCCGTTCTACGCGCCCACCCATCCGGCCGAGATCGAGCTCCACTTCCGCACCCTACGAGCGGCCGTCGACGTGCCGATCGTGGCCTACGACATTCCCAGCGCCGTCCACACGAAGCTCCCCGCTGAGCTGGTCACCGCACTGGCCCAGGAGGGCGTCCTGGCCGGCGTCAAGGACTCCAGCGGGGACCTCGACGGCTTCCGGGACGTCGCCAGGCCGGCCGGCGCTCCGTCCTTCAAGGCGTACACCGGCTCGGAGGTGCACGCCGACCTGGCACTGCTGCTCGGCGCGGCGGGCCTGGTCCCAGGACTCGGCAATGTGGACCCCGCCGGCTTCGTCCGTCTCTACCAGGCCGCCCGCCGAGGCGACTGGACCGCGGCGATGGCCGAGCAAGAACGACTCCGGCGGCTCTCCCGGATCATCACGGTGGGCGACCAGCGGCGCATCGGGCGGTACTCCTCCGCGATCGGGGCGTTCAAGTCGGCGCTGGTGCAACGGGGGATCCTGGCCCACGCGACGACCAGCCTGCCGATGCTTCCGCTCAACGACGTCGAGGTCGACGCGGTGACCACACACCTGCGAGACGCCGGCCTGCTGTGACACGGCGCGGACGACCTGAGGTGCCCCTGCCGTCCGCCGACTCGTGGCCCAGTCGACGCCGGACAGCGCCTCGCCGTCGCCCGTGGTTCCGCTCGGGCACGACGACCGTGCTGTACTACCAGGGTGACCGGGTCACGGCGGCGCCGCTCGCCGAGCCCGAGTCCGACACCCGCCGTGACCACACTGCGTGGCCTGTGACTCGCCGGAGCCGCCCATGTGCCGGAGCATCAAGACGCTGCGAGCGCCGTACGTGGAGACCGTGACACCCGACGACGTTCGCGCCGCGGCGCTCCAGTATGTCCGGAAGGTGTCGGGCTTCCGGACGCCTGCGGCCCACAACCGGGAAGCGTTCGACGCCGCTGTCGAGGCCGTCGCCGCCGCGACGCAGCAGCTCCTCGACCAGCTCGTCGTACGAGGCAGGGCCTGACCGTCAGCAGACCTCGTGCCCGAACGCATCCCGCACGAAGGCCACGATCTCCGCGCGGCTCGGCATCGAGGTGCTCGCGCCCCGCTTCTGCACCGACAGCGCGGCGGCCGCCACGGCCCAGGTGAGCGCCGCACGCGGGGGTCGATTCTCCCCAAGCGCGACCGCGAGCGCGCCGACGAAGGTGTCGCCAGCGGCTGTCGTGTCCACCGCGGTCACCTGGGGCGCGGGCACGTGCAGCGGATCGGCGCCGCGACGCCGCCACACCGCGCCCCGCGCCCCCATGGTGACGACGACCTCAGGCACCGCGTCCAGAAGTGCGGCGGCGGCCGCTTCGGGATCGCCGCACCCGGTGAGCACGGCCGCCTCAGATTCGTTCGGCACGAGGAGGTCGACGAGCTCGAGCAGCTCGGCGGGTAGGGCTCGGGCCGGAGCGGGCGTCAAGACGACCCGCACGCCGCGCTGTCGCGCGGCCCGCGCTCCGGCGAGCACCGCGTCGAGAGGCAGCTCCAACTGGAGCAGGAGAATCCCTGCGCCGTCCAGTGCGGCGTCCAGGCCCGGGACCGGGTCATGGACGGCGCCATTGGCGCCGGGGACGACGACGATGGAGTTGTCGCCCGACGCGTCCACCAGGACGTGCGCCGTGCCGGTAGGGCCGTCCACCCTGCGGACCGCACTGACATCGACGCCAGCGGCCTGCAGGACGGCGAGGACCTGGTCGCCCCAGACGTCGGTGCCCACCGCTCCGACCATGCGGACGTCGCCCCCCGCTCGGGCCACCGCGATCGCCTGGTTGGCGCCCTTGCCGCCGGGCACGGTGAGGAGGCTCCGGCCGGCCACGGTCTCGCCCCGGGCTGGCGCGCGGTCGGCGAAGACGACCAGGTCCATGTTCGCGCTGCCCAGCACGCAGACCCGCGGGCTCGGCATCGGACCCTCCTCAGCCTCGGCACCCTGACCAGCCACGACGGGCTGGACGGTTCACTCAGAGGATGATCTCGCCTCGGGCGACCCGCTCCCGCAGCTGCTGGAGGGCCTCCTGGAGGATCTGCTCGGCCTCCTCGTCGGTGCGGCGCTCTTTGACGTAGGCGAGGTGGGTCTTGTAGGGCTCGTTCTTCGGCGGCGGTGGTGGGTTATCGGCGTCCCGGCTGGCCGGAAGCCCGCAGCGTGGGCAGTCCCACGACTCGGGAATCTGAGCATCGAGCGCGAAGCTCGGTCGGGTCTCGTGTCGGTTGGCGCACCAGTAGCTCACACGCCGACGCGGTGCGGCGTCGCCACGCTCGGCCTCTCCCATGGGGCCGGCACCGACCCTGCTGCCTCGAATGGCGCTGCCACTTGCCACGGACGTCTCCTCGTGATGAACGCTGACGGGGGCGATGGATCAGTGGGTAGCTCACGCGGTCGATCAGTGGAGCGGGCTCCGCGGGCCGTGGCGCCACCGCACGGGAGTGGTGGCCTAGGTGAACTTGAGCATCAATCCGAGCCCGACGATGCAGGCGAGCCAGATGATGCCGGTGCCCACTGTGATCCGGTCGAGATTCCGCTCGGCGACGGACGAACCGCCCAGACTGGACGTCACTCCGCCACCGAACAGGTCGGACAGGCCGCCACCCCGCCCTTTGTGGAGCAAGATGAGCAACACGAGCGTCAGGCTCGTGAGGATCAACAGGATCGCAAGCGTGGTGACCACGGTCCGGTGAACCCCTTTGTCCGACTACGCCACTGACCGACTCTTTGGAAGCTGAAGCCCAAGAGTACGACACTGCACAGGGAACGAAAGCCCCCGGCACTGTAGCCTCGCCCGCATGGCGCTCTTCATCGTGCAGCTGCGGTTCACGGACAACGAGCGTCGTCTTCGTGTCCGTCCCAAGCACCGTGAGTACCTCGCCTCTCTCCATGCCGCCGGCAAGCTGGTGACCGCCGGACCGTGGGTCGACGACACCGGCGCCCTCCTCATCTACAACGTGGCCGACGAGGCGGAGCTTCGGCGGCTTCTCGCCGACGACCCCTACACGCCCGAGGACGTCTACGAGATCGCGGAGCTGCGGGAGTGGCGTCCGCTGTTTCCGCTATCGGCCGCGGGAACCTCGTCCCCGCCCTCTCCCTCGTCGGGGAACGCTCCTTCGCCAGCAGGTCAGTGACGTCCTGAGGAGGTCAGCGACGCGGCGGCCCCGTCGTGTGGTGAGGCTTCCCTGGCGTCGGGAGGTGCGTCGCTGCCGCCTCCGTGGACATCCGACGTCGCGGTCTGTGCCGCGAGCGCGGCCCTTCGCTCACGTTCGCGGACGGCGTGCTCGTCGGTACGGGCGTCGTACCTCCAGAACTCGCGAAGCCAACGGGCGACCAAGCCGACACCCACGACGCACAGCGCGCCGCCACTGACGATCGAGGCGCGCACGCTCGTCATGTCCGCGACGAGACCGGCGCGAGCCTCGCCGGCGAGCGGACCGATCGAGTACGACAGCATCTCGATGCCCGCCAGCCGACCACGACGATCGTCGGGAATCGTCTGGTTCCAGATGACGCTGCGGAACAAGCCGCTGATCATGTCCGCCGCGCCCGCCATCACGAAGGCCGCCACCGCGAGCCACACCGACGGCGCCAGGCCGGCGAGCGCCACCGCCGCGCCCCAGGCAGCGGCGGCCAGGACGACGGCTCGCCCGTGGTGGTGCACGCGCGAGGTCCAGCCGCTGGTCGCGGTCGCCACGAGCGAGCCGACGGTCGACGCGGAATAGAGGAGTCCGAGCGCGGCAGGTTGGTGGAACACGTCCGACGCCAACGCTGGGAAGAGCACGACGGGCATCGCGAGGACCATCGCGGTCATGTCGACGACGTACGTGCCGAGCAGGTCCTTGCGTCGGACGGCGTAGCGCATCCCTTCAGCGATCTCTCGGATGGCGCTCCCCAGTCCAGCCTGCCCGCTGTCGGTCAGCGGTGGATACGGCCGCAACGCGGCGAACAGCGCGGTCGAGAGGAGCAGCCCCGCGACGTCGATCGCGTACGCCCACGCGACGCCGACCTTGGCGGTGAGAACGCCGCCGAGCGCGGGCCCGGCGAGCATCCCGACCTGGAGGCCGATCGAGGACAGGACGACCGCGGCTGGCACTTCCTCGTGGCGAACGACCCGGGGAGTCAGCGCCTCTCGACTCGGGCGCTGCAGCGACTGCGTCACGGTGAGGAGCGCGCCGAGGGCGTAGATGGGCCAGATCTGTGGGTCAGGAAGGGCCGCGTTGACGAGCAACAGACCGATGAGCACGCACTGCGCGGCCCCGGTCACCACCAGCACCCGCTTGCGATCGACACGGTCGGCCAGCACGCCGCCGTACAGCCCGCACACGATCAACGGCACCAGCTGGACGAGCCCGAGAAGGCCGATCGCGAAGTTGGAGCCGGTGAGCTGGTAGATCTGGTACGGGAGGGCGACATACGTCACCATCCCGCCCAGGTAGAAGATCGTGCCAGCGATCCACAGCAGCCGAAAGTCGCGGGACGTTCGTAACGGTGTCAGATCGGGACAAAGAGCCCCGAGCCGACGAACGAGCCGGGCTGTGCGTGATCCAGGGGACGCGTCCTTTGCGGGGGACGCGTCCTCCGTGGACTCAGAACGACTCACGACCCGGCATTCTCGGTGGAGCCGCCAGTGGGGACAACTCGATTCCGCTGGCAGGCTAGGCGGCTGGGTAGGCCTGGATCAGGAGTCGATTCGGAGGGTTGTCGATGAGCACCCACCCGCGCGCCGGACAGGTAGCCGAACCAGACGATCTGGTGGACGTCGCCCGCCTCGTCACCGCCTACTTCACCGAGCACCCTGACCCGACGGTCCCCGAGCAGGCGGTGTCGTTCGGAACCTCCGGCCACCGCGGGTCCAGCCTCACCGGGTCGTTCAACGACGACCACATCGCGGCGATCACGCAGGCGATCTGCGAGCATCGCAAGGCCGCGGGTGTCGACGGGCCGCTGTTCCTCGCACGGGACACCCATGCGCTCTCCGAGCCGGCGTGGGCGACGGCCTTGGAAGTCCTCGCGGCGAACGGCGTCACGGTCCTCGTCGACGCCCGTGACGGGTACACGCCGACCCCGGCCCTCTCCCACGCGATCCTCACCTACAACCGGAACCGCCGGTCCGGTCTGGCGGACGGGATCGTGGTCACGCCGTCGCACAACCCTCCAAGCGATGGCGGCTTCAAGTACAACCCACCGAACGGTGGCCCGGCCGACACCGATGTGACGCGCTGGATCCAGGACCGCGCCAACGCTCTCTTGCGCGACAAGCTGGCCGGTGTCCGGCGAGTCCCCCTGGCCCGCGCGCGCTCGGCCGACACCACGGGTCGGTACGACTTTCTCGACGCGTACGTCGCCGACCTGCCGAGCGTCGTCGACCTCGACGCGATTCGGTCGGCGGGCATCAGGATCGGCGCGGACCCGCTGGGTGGTGCGAGCGTGGCGTACTGGGGCGAGATCGGCGCGCGCTACGGGCTCGATCTCACCGTCGTCAACCCGCTCGTGGACCCCACCTGGCGGTTCATGACCTTGGACTGGGACGGCAAGATCCGCATGGACTGCTCGTCTCGCCACGCGATGGCGTCCCTCATCGACCGACGGGCCACCTACCAGATCGCCACCGGCAACGACGCCGACGCCGATCGTCACGGCATCGTCACGCCCGAGGCCGGCCTGATGAATCCCAACCACTACCTCGCGGTCGCGATCTGGTACCTGTGCGGCCACCGGCCGGGCTGGCCGGCGTCCACCGCCATCGGCAAGACGCTGGTGAGCTCCTCGATGATCGACCTCGTGGCGGCTGACCTCGGTCGTCGGTTGGTCGAGGTACCGGTGGGCTTCAAGTGGTTCGTCAACGGCCTGCTCGACGGCAGCCTCGCGTTCGGTGGCGAGGAGAGCGCCGGCGCGTCCTTCCTCCGCCGCGACGGCTCGGTGTGGACCACCGACAAGGACGGCATCCTCCTGTGCCTGCTCGCGGCGGAGATCCAGGCGGTGACGGAGCGGTCCCCGAGCGAGCACTACACCGAGCTCACCCGCCGCTTCGGTGATCCGGCCTACGCGCGGGTCGACGCGCCGGCGACGAGGGAGCAGAAGGCGCTCCTCGGCGCCCTCTCACCCGAGCAGGTGACGGCCACCGAGATCGCTGGCGAACCGATCACCGCGACGCTGACCCGTGCGCCGGGCAATGACGCGCCGATCGGTGGGCTGAAAGTGGTGACGCCCAACGCGTGGTTCGCCGCTCGCCCCTCGGGGACCGAGGACGTCTACAAGATCTACGCCGAGTCCTTCCGGGGTCCCGCGCACCTGGCCGAGGTCCAGGCCGAGGCCCGGGCGATCGTCGACGCGGTGCTGCGGACTGGGGCCTGACCCCACACCCCCTCGCGCGGTCAGCGGCGAGCCGGGCGCAGCACGCGGCCCGGCGCCTCCCCTGTCGGATGACCGTCGTCGAGGACAGGCGTCCCACCGACGAACGTGTACAGCACACCCGTCGACAGCTGCCACGGGTCGGTGTAGGTGGCTCGATCGAGCACGGTGGCGGGATCGAAGACCGCCAGGTCGGCGATCGCGCCCGGGACGACGACGCCGCGGTCGGTCCAGCCCAGCCGCGTCGCCGGCACCGAGGTGGCCTTGCGGATCGCCACCGCGAGGTCGAGGACGCCCTCCTCCCGGACGTAGCGACCGAGCACCCGGGCGAAGGTACCGAGCCCACGCGGGTGAGGTCGACCACGCCCGTGACAGCCGAGGACGTGGCCGTCGCTGGCCACCGCGACCTCAGGGTCCCGCAGCACCGTGCGGACGTCGTCCTCGGACATGCTGTGGTGGATGACGCCGAGCACGCCCCGCTGGCCGCGCAACAGCTCGACGACGGCGCGGGCGGGATCCAGGCCGAGCTCCGCCGCCGCGTCCGCGACGGTCTTGCCGACGAGGTGCCGGTAGGGACCGTCCGGCGTGTCCGCGAGGACGACGCGGTCGGGGCGGAACGAACGGTTGACGGTGCCGGCGATCTCCGCCGCCATTCGCCCGGCCTGCTCAGGGTCGTCCAGGCGACGGACCAGCGCCTGACGCCCGCCGGCGAGCGCCCATGCCGGAAGCCAGGCGGTCAAGGTGGTGCTGGACGCGGTGTAGGGGTACTGGTCGACGCCGACGTCGAGGCCCTCGGCTTGTGCCTGTCGCACCAATGTCAGCGCGTCCGTCACCTTGCCCCAGTTGTCGGCGCCGCTCGCCTTCAGGTGCGAGATCTGGACACGCACCCCGGCTTCCCGGCCGACGGTCAGCGCCTCGGTGACGGCGTCGAGGAGGCCCGCGCCCTCGTTTCGGATGTGGGTGGAGTACAACAAGCCGGCCGCCGCTGCCTCGCGGGCGAGCGCGACCAGCTCGGTGGTGTCCGCGTAGGAGCCGGGCGCGTAGATCAGCCCACTGGACAGGCCGACGACCGTCCTCGCGGAGGAACGCAGGAGGTCCCGCATTCGGGTCAGCTCCGCGTCGGTCGGCGCCCGGTCCGCGCCTCCCATGACCGCGATGCGGAGGGCGCCGTGGCCGACCTGCAAGGCGAGGTTGACGCCGAGCGGAAGCCGGGACACCGCCTCGGCGTACTCGGCCGCGCTCGACCACTCCCATGGGAGGCCGTCGTCGAGGAAGCCGCCATGCGCCCGAAGCTCCTCGGCGTGCTCGGGCTGCACCGGAAACGGGGAGAAGCCACAGTTGCCGGTCACCAGCGTGGTCACGCCCTGCGTCACCTGGGTGAGGGCGTCGGGTGCGCTGAAGACCGTGAAGTCGGCGTGGGAGTGCAGGTCGATGAAGCCAGGGCACACCACGGCGCCGGAGACGTCGAGCACCCGCCGAGCGTCCGTGCCGGAGAGCTGGCCGACCGCGACGACGCGGCCCTCCGCGAGGAGGACGTCCGCGGTCTGTGCCGGTGCTCCGGTCCCGTCGAGCAGCGTGCCCCCGCGCAGGAGGATGTCACCCTTCATGGAGCCAACCCTGGCAGGCCCCCGACGTGGTCGCTACCGGCGGTGGTGCCCCTGGACGGCGAGCGATCAGCGGCCTCCCCACCTGGGGGGTTCGCGCGCCAGGAACGCTCGGACTCCTTCGCGGAAATCCTCGCTGCCATAGACGCGACGCAGGATGTCGGTGTCGTCTGGAAGTCGAGCGGTCCGCAGCCGGTGCATGGCTTCCTTGGCCGCCCACATGGTCAGCGGCGCGTGCTCGAGGAGTCGCCGCTCGATCTCCGCGGTGCGTTCGACGATCTCCTCGTCGCCGCAGACCTCGCACACGAAACCCGCCTCGTGCGCTTCCCGCGCCGTCATCGCGCGTGCGCGCAGGAGAAGGTCCAGGGTGCGCCCGACACCGAGCTGGTCGGCGAGGAGGGCGATCGTCGCGAGCGAGGGGGTGTTTCCCACGGTGCGCGCGATCGGGATCGCGAAGCGCGACCCGTGGGTGGCGATGCGCAGGTCGCACGCCGCCGCCACGGCGAGCCCGGCACCCACGCACCACCCGGTCACCACCGCGATGGTGGGAACGCGCAGGCGAGTGAGGCCCTCGAGGACGTCGCTCACCCGCCGCTCGTACTCCACGCCGTCCTCGCCGCTCGCGAACTCCGCGAACTGCGCGATGTCGGTGCCCGAGACGAAGGCCTCACCGCCAGCGCCCCGCAGGACCAACACCCGGACGCCAGGGTCGGCCTCGACCTGGTGGCACACCGCGAGCAACGCGTCGTACATTTCCCAGGTCAGGGCATTGCGTCGACGCGGCCGGTTGAACGTGACCCGCAGGATGGCCCCGTCCCTGTCCAGGAGCAGCTCGTCCACCACGTGGAGATGGTGCCCCCTGCCACCGGCGTGGGCACATGGCCGGCTCGAGCGACGGACTCGCTCAGGTGTCGAACAGGTGGGCGTTGACCGCGCGAGCGAGCGATGCCAGCTCGGGGACTTCGACCACCTCGACACCCGCGGCCTCGAGCACTTCCACACCACGGCAGTCGACGAACAGCTCGGGCTCCCGCCAGGCCAGCACGACCCGTGGAACGCCGGCCTCGATCAGCAGCTGTGCGCAGGGAGTCGGTCGGGACGCCCTGGTGCTGCACGGCTCCAAGCTCGAGTAGACCGTGGCCGTGCGGAGGCGAGGATCACCCGGGGGGAGCTTGGCCAAGGCGGCCTCCTCGGCGTGGTCACGCGGGTGCGACTCACGGGAGAATCCCCGCGCGATCTCCTCGCCGCTCGCGTCGACCACGATCGCGCCCACCGAGTACGCCGACGGGGAGGGCGGGCAGCGTCGAGACAGCTCGATCGCAGCCCGAAGCCATCGGAGATCCCTCTCACTGGGCTCTCGCCTTGACGTTCGCTCAGCCATCGCTCACCTGTCGGCTTGGTCTCCCGCCGCGGCGTCCCGTCCGCTGCCCAAGCGGTAGCGCAGCAAAGCCACGTCGCCGATCGGGCGGACCTCGACCAGCGTCATGGGGCGGCCGGGGTGGTGGGGGAACGGGCCAGGTCCGACGAAGCGCGGGGCGTCGGCGTGCCCGACGAAGCAGGGCGCGATCACCAGGTGCAGCTCGTCCACGAGGTCCGCGGTGAGGAACGCCGTATGGACGCGCTCCCCACCCTCGACGAGGAGCCGGCGAACGCCCCGTGCCCACAAGTCGGCGAGCACCTCGTCCGGCTCGGGCGAGCTCCCGGCGTCGACCACGGTCGTGACGGATCCCAGCCGGTCGCGGGTCCGGGTGTACGCAGCCGACGCCGCGTAGACGAGCGTTTCCGCCCCTCCCTCGGTGAAGAAGCGTGCCGCCGGGTCGAGGTCACCGCTGCGTGTCAACGTCACCTTGAGCGGAGAGTCGGGACGACCCTCCTCGCGTCGCAGACGTCGCCGCCTCGCCGATCGCACCAGCAGGCGCGGATTGTCCCGACGGACCGTCTCGGCGCCCACCAGGATCGCGTCGCACTCGGCCCGCACCTGATCGACGCGATCCAGGTCGGCGTCGTTGGAGAGGACGAGCCGTCGGTCGCTGGCGTCGTCGATCAAGCCGTCGACGGACATCGCGCAGCTCGCCACGACGTACGGCCGCCTCCCCCTGCCACTCTCCATGCGTCGCTCCCGAGACCCTTGTCCGATCGACCGCCTGTCCGATCGACCCCCTGTCCGATCGACCGTAGTCCGATCAACCCTGGTCCGATCGGCGAGGTCCGAGCGCCCTCGTACGGGACCTCGCCCGAAGACGACAGTGGGGCGAGCACGGCGTGCCCGCCCCACCAGCGTCAACCGTCCTATGCCGACGGCAGGATCGGCAGGTCGTAGTAGCGGCAGATGCCGGCGAACTCCTCGGGGTCGAGGCTCGCCCCGCCCACCAGAGCGCCGTCGACGTCGGGCTTCGCCATGATCCCGGCGACGTTCGACGCCTTGACCGAGCCGCCGTAGAGAACCCGAACACCGCGCGCGACGTCGTCCCCGAAGCGGTCGCCCACGACCTTGCGGATCGCCGCGCACACCTCCTGCGCGTCGTCCGGTGTCGCGACCTCGCCCGTGCCGATCGCCCATACCGGCTCGTAGGCGATGACGACGTCGGACATCTGCTCCGCCTTCACGCCGTCCAGCGCGGCCTGCACCTGCCCGACCGTGTACTCGACGTGCCGGCCCTCCTTGCGCACGTCGAGTCCCTCGCCCACGCACAGGATCGGTCGGATCCCGTGCCGCAGCGCCGCCTGCAGCTTGGCGTTGACGATCGTGTCGTCCTCACGGTGGTGCTGGCGACGCTCGGAGTGGCCCACCACGACATAGGAGCAGCCCAGCTTCGCCAGCATCGCACCGGAGACGTCCCCGGTGTAGGCGCCCTTGTCGTGCGGGCTGAGGTCCTGCGCACCGTGCCGAATGCGCAGCCGATCGCCGTCGATCAGGGTCTGGACCGACCGGATGTTGGTGAACGACGGGAGGACGACGACCTCGACCGCGTCGAAGTCGTGCTTCTTGTCCTGCAGGATCCAGGCCAGCTTCTGGACGAGATGGACCGCCTCGCGGTGGTCGAGGTTCATCTTCCAGTTACCGGCCATCAAAGGCGTGCGCTCGGCTCGCTTGGTTGCCACTGTCAGTCCTCCAGGACGGCGAGGCCGGGAAGTGTCTTGCCCTCGAGGTATTCGAGGCTGGCACCTCCACCCGTCGAGATGTGTCCGAAGGCGTCCTCGGCGAAGCCGAGCGCGCGGACCGCGGCGGCGGAGTCCCCACCGCCGACGACCGACAGGCCGTCGACCCGGGTGAGCGCCTCGGCGACAGCGCGGGTGCCCTTGGCGAAGGCCGGGATCTCCGCGACCCCCATGGGGCCGTTCCAGAAGGCCGTCCGCGCGTCCGCGAGCTTCTCGGCGAACAGCCGCGCCGACTCAGGACCGATGTCGACGCCCATCCGATCCTTGGGGATCGCGTCGACCGGCACCACGCTGTACTCGGCGTCCTCGGACACCGCGGTCGCCGCCACGACGTCGACCGGGAGCACGATCCGATCACCTGCTTGCTGGAGGTAGCCCCGGACCGTCTCGATCTGGTCCTCCTCCAGCAGGCTCCGGCCGACCTCATGCCCCTGCGCGGCCAGGAAGGTGAAGGCCATGCCCCCACCGATGACCAGTCGGTCGGCCGTGCCGAGCAGGTTGTCGATGACACCCAGCTTGTCGGAGACCTTCGCTCCGCCGAGCACCACGACGTAGGGACGCTCCGGGTTCTCCGTCAACGAGCGGAGCACCTTCACCTCGTCCAGCACGAGCTGGCCGGCCGCGTGCGGCAACCGCCGGGCCACGTCGTAGACGCTGGCGTGCTTGCGGTGAACAGCGCCGAACCCATCGGAAACGAACGCGTCACCGAACGCCGCCAGCTCCTCGGCGAAGGCTTCCCGCTCCGCGTCGACCTTGCTCGTCTCGCGCGGGTCGAAGCGCACGTTCTCCAGGAGCGCGACCTCTCCCTCACCGAGGCCGGCGACGACCGCTCGCGCGCTCTCGCCGACCACGTCGGCCGCGAACGCCACCGACGTGCCGAGGAGCTCACCGAGCCGCTTGGCGACCGGAGCGAGCGAGTACTTCTCGTCCGGCTGGCCCTTCGGACGGCCGAGGTGAGCCATGACGACGACCCGTGCGCCCCGATCACGAAGCGCACGGATCGTCGGCACACTGGCCCGGATCCGCCCATCGTCGGTGATGGTTCGGTTGGGCGGGTCACCCGCCAGCGGGACGTTGAGGTCGGAGCGCACCAAGACCCGGCGGCCCCGCAGGTCTCCCAGATCCTCGATGGTCTTCACCGTCACAGCGACCGACCCACAAGAAGCGCCAGATCCACCAACCGGTTGGAGTAGCCCCACTCGTTGTCGTACCAGCCGACAACCTTGACCTGGTTGCCGTTGACCATCGTGAGCGAGGCGTCGATCGTGCAGCTCGGCGCGGTGTTGACGATGTCGGAGGAGACGATCTCGTCCTCGGTGTAGACCAGGATGCCCTTGAGCGGGCCCTCCGCGGCCGCCTTGTAGGCGGCGTTCACCTCCTCCTTGGTCACCTCACGCTCGAGGTCGACCACGAGGTCGGTCACCGAGCCGGTCGGCACAGGCACCCGGAAGGCCATGCCGTCGAGCTTGCCCTTGACCTCGGGGATGACCAGGCTCGTGGCCTTGGCCGCGCCCGTGGTGGTCGGGACGATGTTGATGCCCGCGGCCCGAGCACGACGCAAGTTCACCGTGCCCTTACGGGTGAGCGCGATCTGGTCAAGCAGCTGCTGCTCGGTGGTGTAGGCGTGGATCGTCGTCATGAGACCCTTGACGATCCCGAAGTTGTCGAGCAGCACCTTGGTCATCGGCGCGACGCAGTTGGTCGTGCACGACGCGTTCGAGATGATCGTGTGCTTGGCCGGGTCGTACTTGTCGTCGTTCACGCCGAGGACGATCGTGATGTCCTCACCCGTCGCCGGCGCGGAGATGATCACCTTCTTCGCACCCGCGTCGACGTGCTTGCGGGCGTCCTCAGCCTTGGTGAAGCGCCCGGTCGACTCGATGACGATGTCCGCGCCGAGCTCACCCCACGGCAGCTGAGCGGGGTCGGCCTCCGCCGTCGCGCGGATGGCCTTCCCGTTGACGATGAGGTTGTTGTCATCGAAGCTCACCTGCGCGTCGAGCCTGCCGAGCACCGAGTCGTACTTCAGCATGTGCGCGAGGACGTCGTTGCTGGTGAGGTCGTTGATGCCGACAACCTCGATGTCCGTTCCCTGGGCGAGAACGGCGCGGAAGAAGTTACGGCCGATGCGGCCGAAGCCGTTGATTCCTACGCGAACGGTCACAGGACGCTCCCTCGCAGTAGTCGCGTTCTCAATGCTTGTGCGGACAGGGGCGTGGCCTCGTTGCCTGGCGCCGCCTCCCCGGTGTCTGCGCCGAAGGGCAGGCTCGCAGAGGTCGGCGGCCGCCGACACTCTCCTTCGGAGACTATCGGGTGAGGTTGACCCCGATATGGCCGCCCTCACACGGTCGCGGCGCGGTCATGGGCCGCCCCAGGTTGTTCGAGACCAGCTCGAATCCGCGGCTGCTTCGACATCTCCCCCACCTTCAGCCTAGTCACGCGCCGGGGTGCGGCAGCCGAGCATCGCGGTGGTGAACCGACGTGTCTGAGGCGTGACGTCCGTCTCAGGAGTCGATGTCTCAGGAGTCGATGTCTCAGGAGTTCAGCATCTCCGGGGTCAAGTTCGCCTCCGTCCCCGGAATGCCGAGCTCAGCCGCACGCTTGTCGGCCATCGCCAAGAGCCGACGGATACGCCCGGCGATGGCGTCCTTGGTCAGCGGGGGGTCGTGCAGCTGCCCCAACTCCTCCAGGCTGGCCTGCTTGTTCTTGATCCGAAGCTCACCGGCAGTCCTCAGGTGCGGCGGCACGTCGTCGCCGAGGATCTCCAGAGCGCGCTCGACGCGCGCGCCGGCGGCGACCGCGGCCCGCGCCGACCGTCGCAGGTTGGCATCGTCGAAGTTGGCGAGGCGGTTCGCGGTCGCGCGCACCTCGCGCCGCATCCGGCGCTCTTCCCACGCCATCAGGCTCTCGTGCGCGCCGAGCCGGGTGAGCAACGCTCCGATCGCGTCACCATCCCGGATGACCACCCGGTCGACTCCCCGCACATCGCGGGCCTTGGCGGCGATACCGATGCGCCGAGCCGCTCCGACGAGGGCGAGGGCGGCCTCGGGGCCAGGGCAGGTGACCTCGAGTGCGGCCGATCGACCAGGCTCGGTCAAGGAACCGTGCGCCAGGAACGCGCCGCGCCACGCCGCCACCGCGTCGCACGTGGACCCGTTGACCACTTGGGGAGGCAGGCCCCGCACGGGCCTCCCCCGACCGTCGAGTAGCCCGGTCTGCCGAGCCAACGCCTCGCCGTCCTTGACGACGCGAACCACGAACCGGTTGCCCTTACGGATGCCCCCCGGCGCCAGGACGAGGACGTCACTGGGGTGACCGAAGACCTCCGCGATCTCTCTCCGTAGTCGGCGGGCGCAGGCGCCGGTGTCGAGCTCCGCCTCGACGACGATGCGGCCGCTGACGATGTGCAGGCCTCCCGCGAAGCGGAGCATGGCGGATACTTCCGCCTTGCGGCAGCACGGCTTCGTCACCGTCGTGCTCGTCAGTTCCGCCTTGACCTGAGCCGTCATTGCCATGGCCTGATACTGCCACGCATAGCGGTGTCATTCGGCCAATGGGTCAAGCCGGTCAGCTCGCCGCGAATAGAAATGGTGACGCAGAGTGAGTTGACCGTCCTAGCCGCCGAGGACTTTGGCGTAGACCTGGGCCAGGCGCTCGGGATCATGCCGTGGAGATCCATCACGGCGAGCCACATCGGCGACGACCAGCTCAGCGCCGAGGGCGGAGGCGGCCGCCGCCAGCGCCGGTTGGTCGGCGACGAACGCATCGTGCGCCACCACGACGTCAATGCGCAGGTCCGGTGCGTGCGCGCGCAGCACCTCCAAGTGCCGCTCCGGCGAGAAGCCTCGCGTCTCCCCCGCCTGTGGAGCGAGATTCAGGGTGAGCACGCGCGTGCCCTTGGCCTCGTGCAGGACAGCCGACAGCTCGGGCACCAGGAGGTGGACCAGCACGCTGGTGAACCACGAGCCCGGGCCGAGGACGATGCCATCGGCCGCACGAATCGCCGCCAGCGCCTCGGGGCAAGCCGGAGGGTTGGCGGGTTCGAGCGCCACGCTGAGCACTCGCCCGGTCGTGGCCGCCACCACGGACTGGCCGCGCAACGTGCGCACCGCCGTCGGGTCATTCGGGTCCAAGCCCTCGACCTGGGCGGTGATCTCCAACGGCACGTCGCACATCGGCAGCACCCGCCCCTGCGCACCCAGCAGCCGGGCCACCCAGTCGAGCCCGGTGACGTGCGCGCCGAGCCGCTGCCACATGGCCACGATGAGCAGGTTGCCGACCGCGTGGCCGGCGAGCGGGCCGTCGCTCTCGAACCGGTGCTGGAGGACCTCAGCCCAGGTCCGTCCCCACTCGTCGTCGCCGCACAACGCGGCGAGCGCCTGGCGGAGGTCGCCGGGTGGCAGGACCCCGAACTCGCGACGCAGGCGCCCCGAGGACCCGCCGTCGTCGGCGACCGTCACGACGGCGGTGAGGTTATCGGTCACGTGGCGCAGGGCGGACAAGGACGCCGCGAGACCGTGACCACCGCCGAGTGCTACCACTTTGGGCCCCGACCGCGGCGCGGCGGGCACGCTCCGACCGCTGGACGACTCTCGCCGGCTCATTCCCGCCCCAGGTCGCGGTGCAGGACGAGGGTCCCGATTCCGTGCGCGCGTAGCCTCGTCCCCAGTTCCTCTGCCATCGCCACACTCCGGTGCTTGCCGCCAGTACAACCGACCGCGATCGTCACAAACCTCTTACCCTCGCGCAGGTAGCCACGTGCCAAGGAGGTCACCAACGCCTCGTACCGGTCGAGGAACGGCAGGGCGTCGTCCTGCTTGAGCACGTACTCGCGGACATCTGGATCGAGACCGGTCTGTCCGCGCAGCTCAGGCTGCCAGTAGGGGTTGGGGAGAAACCGGCAGTCGACCACGTGGTCCGCGTCGACCGGTATGCCGTATTTGTACCCGAACGAGACGACCGTGGCGTGCAGGGCCTGGTCGTCCGGATCACCGAAGGCGTTGACGATCTTGGCCGTGAGCTGATGGACGTTGAGGTTCGAGGTGTCGATCACCAGGTCGGCGACGGCACGCAGCTCGCGCAGCGCCTCACGCTCGGCGACGATGCCGTCCAGGACCCGCCCGTCGCCTTGGAGCGGGTGGGGGCGCCGCACGCTCTCGTAGCGACGGACGAGAACCTCGTCGCTCGCCTCAAGGAACAGCAGCGTGGGTCGCACCCCGCGAGCGCGGAGCGCCCTGAGCGATCCCTGCAAGGCGGCGAAGAAGGAGCCGGACCGCACGTCGATCACGACGGCGACCTTGGCGACCGCGCGCTGCCCCTCGGCGAGCAGCTTCACCACGGTGGGGAGCAACTCTGGAGGGAGGTTGTCGACGACGAACCAGCCGAGGTCCTCGAGGACATCGGCGGCGGTACTTCGGCCCGCCCCGGACATGCCGGAGACGAGCACCAGCTCAGGTGGGCGCCTCGCCATTGGTGACTTCCTGTCGCTGCGGGATGTTCGGGCTCGGGCCGCCGCCGTCGTCCGATGGCTCGCCATCGTCCGATGGTCCGGCGGACCCGTCGTCGACGATCTCACCCGTGGCGGTGTTGACCGCGGGGCGCGTCTCGGCGCGTTGCCGCAACGCCTCGACCACCGCCTGCGCCGTTCGGGTTCCGATCCCGGGGACCTGGGCGATCTCTTCCACGGAGGCCGACCGCAGACGTTTGAGAGAGCCGAACGCCCGCAAGAGCGCCTTGCGCCGGGTCTCCCCCAAACCGCTGATGCCGTCGAGCGCGCTTTCGACCATCGACTTCGACCGCTTCTGGCGGTGGAACGTTATCGCGAAGCGGTGAGCCTCGTCACGCACTCGCTGGAGCAGGTACAGCCCTTCGCTCGTACGCGGCAGGATGACCGGATCCTCCGCCCCAGGGAGCCACACCTCCTCCAGCCGCTTGGCCAGACCCGCGACCGGAATATCGTCGATGCCCAGCTCGTCGAGCGCGCGTTTGGCGGCGGCTACCTGTGGCGGTCCACCGTCGACGAGTACCAAGCCCGGTGTGTAGGCGAACTTGCGTTGGCGCCCGGTCTCCGGGTCGATGAGCGAGCTGACGGTGGGCGAGCCCTCACCGGGGGCGGGCACAGCGGACGCGTCAGGCTCGCCTCCCCCGCCGTCGGGCCGCTGCCCCGCGGCGACTTCGCCGGTCTGTGAGCGCTCGGCCAAGTAGCGTTGGAACCGCCGGGTGATCACCTCGTGGATCGCCGCGACGTCATTGGCGCTGTCGCCCCGACCCCGGCTGCGGATGGTGAAGCGCCGGTAGTCGCTCTTGCGAGGCAGCCCGTCCTCGAAGACCACCATCGACGCGACGACGTTCGAACCCTGCAGGTTCGACACGTCGTAGCACTCGATCCGCAGGGGCGCCTCGTCCAGCCCGAGAGCGTCCCTGATCTCCTCCAAGGCCCGGCTTCGAGTGGTCAGATCACTGGCCCGCTTGGTCTTGTGCAGGGCGAGCGCCTCGGCCGCGTTGCGCGCGACCGTCTCGAGCAAGGCCCGCTTGTCGCCGCGTCGAGGAATCCGCACATCCACCCGGGAGCCGCGACGCTCGCTCAGCCACTGCGCGAGCGCCTCCGCATCGGCCGGCAAGGCCGGGACCAGCACCTCCTTCGGGACTCCCTCGCCGGACTCCGTGCCGTAGAGCTGGGTGAGCAGACTCTCCACCAGGTCGCCGGTTCCGGCGTCGCTGGTCTTGTCGGCGACCCAGCCGCGCTGGCCGCGGATCCGACCGCCGCGCACGTGGAACACCTGGACGGCGACTTCGAGCTGGTCCTCCGCCAACGCGATCACGTCGGCGTCGGTACCGTCGGGGAGGACGACGGCGTTCTTCTCCAGGGCGCGCTCCAACGCCTTGAGGTCGTCACGCAACCGCGCGGCCCGCTCGAAGTCCAGCTCCGCGGCCGCCTGCTTCATCTCCCGCTCCAGCCGCTTGACGTACGGGGCGGAGCGGCCAGACATGAAGTCGCAGAAGTCCTCGACGATCCGGCGGTGCTCCTCGGCCGAGACCCGGCCGACGCAGGGAGCGGAGCACTTGCCGATGTACCCGAGGAGGCACGGCCGGCCGATCTGCTGCGACCGCTTGAAGACGCCGTTGGAGCAGGTCCGCGCCGGGAACACCCGCAGCAGCAGGTCGAGCGTCTCCCGGATCGCCCAGGCGTGGACGTACGGGCCGAAGTAGCGGACGCCCCGCTTCTTCGGCCCGCGCATCACCTGCAGCCGTGGGTACTCCTCATTGAGCGTGACCGCGAGCCACGGGTAGCTCTTGTCGTCGCGGTACTTGACGTTGAACCGTGGGTCGAACTCCTTGATCCAGGAGTACTCCAGCTGCAGCGCCTCGACCTCGTTGTTGACCACCGTCCACTCGACCTTGGCGGCCGACTGGACCATCGCCTGAGTGCGCGGGTTGAGGGAGGCGAGGTCTTGGAAGTACGACGCGAGCCGCGACCTGAGGCTCTTCGCCTTTCCGACATAGATCACTCGCCCGGACTCGTCCGAGAAGCGGTAGACGCCGGGTGCGTCCGGGACGGACCCGGGTGCGGGGCGGTAGGTCGCGGGATCTGCCACTTATCCGAGGGTAGGCGACTCACCCGCGTGTCGGCCTCCCGCCCCGCACTGGCTGATCACGTCGTGCGCAAGATCACTCTCGCGTCAGGCCAGGATGATCGTGTCGCCGTCGACCGTGATGGCCCGCGCGGGCAGTGGCTCCGGCGCGGGACCGGACTGCACGCTGCCGTCGGCGACGCTGAACCGGGTCTGGTGGCAGGGGCAGATGATCGAGCCGTCTTGGACGGCGGTGACGGTGCACTGCTGGTGGGTGCAGACGGCGCTGTACGCCTTGAAGCTGCCGGCCTCCGGCTGGACGACGACCACCTGCTGCTCGGGATAGACCTTGCCGCCGTTGACCGGGATCTCCGAGGTCTTGGCCAGGGCTTGACCGGTGGAGCCCTGCCGACCCTGGTCTCCAGCCCCCGGCTCGCCGGTCTCCGTCTCTTCGGACGCGGCGGCCTCCGGCGTCTCAGCCGCCGTGCCATCGTCCGACCCGGTGTCGTCATTGTCCGGCAACGGCTCCGGCCCGCCGCCGCAGGCGGCCAGGATCGGGAGGGCGGCCCCGGTCAACGCGACGCCTCCCAGCACCCGGCGCCGGCTCAGGTCGGTGGTCGACGACCGGCCATGGTCACCGGTGGTCTCGCCGGAGATGTCGGACGCAGGCACGGGCTGCGGCTTGGTGTAGTCCACGTGGCTCTCCTGAGTGCGTGGCGTCTCCTGTGTGATGGTCGGTTCGACCTGTCACACGGAAGGACCCGCCGACCGGTTCACCCCGGCTGGATCGTCCCCAACCCACCGGTCACCTGAGCACGTGGCTACGGCCACGCCGGCAGATCCCCCTCCGCGCTGCACTCGAACGGTACCGGGTCTCCGGTCACCTCCAGCCGCGGATGCGCCTCGACCTCCGCCCGCAAGCTCTCCGACACGAGCAGTGACACCGTGTCGAGCGTGTCGTGGATCCGCACCAGTCGCACGTTCTCCACGTCGGGCCGCCCGCACATGGCGATCGCGGCGGCCACCGCGTCGCGATCCGTGGGCAGCGCGATCGGCAGCTTGGCCCTGCGGACGCCGCCGATCCCGGACGTCATCGCGTTGACGTAGAGGGCGTGGAGGTCGATCTGCTCGAGGACGCGGAAGGGGATGAAGTCGGCCAGACCCACCCCCACGGCGTTCCCGTGGGACGCCTCGCTGATCGCGTGGACGGTGATGTTGGTGACGCGCGGACGCTCCGGCTCTGGGACGCCCTCGATCCACATCCGTCCGATGACGTTGGTGTCCATGCCCGAGCCGGACTTGTCCTTGCCCAGCTCGTCGACGATCAGGACGTCGAGGTCGTCGAACGGGAGTCGACCGAGCAGCTGGCGCGCCTCGCCCAGCAGCGCCGCCTCCGCGGCTCCCGCGACGCCGTCCGGCTCGACGAACGCGACCCGTGCCGTTCGCTCGTACGCGTTCTCCAGGATGGCCAGCCCACCCAGGACGCGGCCACTCTCGACGATGCGCCGCGCCACGAGAGGCACCCACCGGGGCAGGTTCGGGGAACCGTAGGCGTGGATGGCCTCCGCGCCGCGCTGCTTGCCGAGCCCGATCGCGGCGATCTTGGCGAGGCCGCTCTCCACCTCGCCGTGGAAGTCGGTGTGCGGCTTGACCCGGTTGACGAGCAGGATCCCGTCCGCCTGGGCGGCGTACGCGTCGAGGTGGACGGGTGGGCCGTCGGGAACCCGACCCAGCACCACGGTGTCCATGGTCGCGCGGATGGGCACGCCCATCCGCTCCTCGGTCACGCCGTACGACGCCAAGACCGCCCGCTGCCCGTCGGCGGTCGCGCCACCGTGCGAGCCCATCGCCGGCACGATGAATGGCTCGGCGCCGAGTTCCTTCAGCCAGTCGCACGCCGCCTTGATGACGACCGCGACATCCCGGATTCCCCGACTACCTGCCGTGACCGCGATGTGGGCGCCGGGTTGGATCCGGCCACGCAGCGACTCCAGCTCCCGGCGGGTGGCCGCGACGACGTCCGGCTCGACAGGGGCGTCGTAGCGCTGACGCACCGGCAGCAGACGCGGCAGCGGGGCCTTGGCCGTCAGCCCGCGGACCCGCTCGAAGGGCCCCAGGCTCGGCGCGCACGCCGCGGACGCCGCCGTCGGCTGTCCCGGCGGCACGGTCGCCGTCGTCACATCACCGCGCCCAGCTGCCATGGCACGAACTCCTCGTCACCGTAGCCAAGCTCCTCGCTCTTCGTCTTGGCGCCGGACGCCACCCGGAGCACCAGCTCAAAGATCTCCCGCCCAGCCTCCTCGACCGACATGCCGCCGTCCGCGATGAGCCCGCAGTTGTAGTCCATGTCGTCGATCATGCGCTCGTAGACGGGCGTGTTGGTCGCCAGCTTGATCGACGGCGTCGGCTTGCAGCCGAACGCCGAACCCCGTCCCGTGGTGAAGCAGAGCACCTGCGCACCGCCCGCCACCATGCCGGTCGCGTTGACCGGGTCGTAGCCGGGGGTGTCCATGAAGACCAGGCCCTTCGCGGTGACGGGCTCGGCGAACTCGACCACGTCGACGAGGTTGGTCGTCCCGCCCTTGGCGGCGGCGCCGAGCGACTTCTCGAGAATCGTGGTGAGGCCACCCGCCTTGTTGCCGGGCGAGGGGTTGTTGTCCATGGAGCCGCCGTGCTTGGCGGTGTACTCCTCCCACCAGCGGATGCGGGCGATGAGCTTCTCGCCTACCTCTCGACTCACTGCGCGCCGAGCGAGGAGGTGCTCCGCGCCGTAGATCTCCGGCGTCTCGCCGAAGACGGCCGTCCCGCCGTGCTGGACGAGCAGGTCGGCGGCGGCGCCGAGCGCCGGGTTGGCGGTGATGCCGGAGTAGGCGTCGGATCCGCCGCACTCCATCGCCAGGATCAGCTCGCTCGCCGGCACCGTCTCCCGCGTCACCTTGTTGACGTCGGGCAGCATCTCCTTGATGCGGGCCACGCCTTCCGCGACCGTCTTGCGCGTGCCGCCAAGCTCCTGGATGGTCATCGGTACCGTGATCTTGTGCTCGGGGATCTGCCAGTGCTCGACGAGCGTCGAGACCTGGTTGACCTCGCAGCCGAGTCCGAGCACGAGGAAGCCGGCGAAGTTCGGGTGGTTGGCGTAACCGGTGAGCGTGCGCCGCAGGACCTCGAAGGACTCGCTGCCCGGCCCCGCCATGCCGCAGCCGGTCCCATGGGTGAGCGCGACGACCCCGTCCACGTTCGGGTAGTCGTCGAGGGCGTCCCACCGGAACCGCTCCGCGATCAGCTTCGCCGCGGTCGCCGAGCAGTTGACGGTCGTGAGGATGCCGATGTAGTTCCGGGTCGCGGCGCGGCCGTCCGGCCGGACGATGCCCTGGAACGTGGCTCGCGCCGTCTCCGGGACGTACTGCGTCGGTCGGGTGTCGACGCCGAACTCGTACTCCCGGTCGAACATCTGGAACGCTGTGTTGTGGGTGTGGACGTGGCGGCCGGGCGCGATGGCCTCCTTAGCGAAGCCGATCACCTGGCCGTACTTCCGCACCGGCTGCCCCTCCGCGACCGGCGTGACCGCCAGCTTGTGCCCTCGGGGTATCACGTCCGTCACGTCGAGGGTGCCACCGCCGGGCAGCTGGTAGGTCCCCGGCTCGATGTCCCGCATGGCGATGACCACGTTGTCGTCGGCGTGCAGCCGGAGCGTGTGTTCGGCGAGCGTCGGAGCGTCCATGGGGTTACGCCACCCTCCAGACATCTGATGTTTCGATTTGGCGATGGTACTGCCCCGGCCCGTGCCGACGAGCTGCCCAGCCGACTGCCATACTCTGAACCTTCCTGTTGGCCGTGGATTTCGTCCGGAGCTGGCCACCCAGAAAGGCGTACGTCGAGATGACCGAGCACCTCGCCAACGGCACCGCGACGTCGAGCAGCCGGCGCGCTGACGCCGACCTCGCCACCGCGAATCGCGCCGTCCTCGCCGATCAGCTGGCCGAACGCCTGCTGGATGAGATCGTGGCCGGCGTGTATCCCCCCGATACCCGCCTTCCACCAGAGCCGGTCCTCGCCGAGCGCGCTGGAGTGAGCCGGTTGACGCTACGCGAGGCCATCAAGGACCTGCGGCAGCGGGGCGTGCTCCGCGTCCAGCAGGGCAGGGGGACGTTCGTCAACCCCCCAACGGTCTGGGCGCCGTTCGACAGCACCGTCCTCAACGCCCGCGTGTCGCTGGAGCAAGGGTATGAACTGGCCCATGAGCTCACCGAGCTGCGCCGCATCGTCGAACGCGGCATCGCCGAGCTCGCCGCGGTGCGCAGGACCGCCGCCGACCTGGCCCGCATGGAGGACGCCGTCCGCACGATGCGGGAGGCCTGGGAGCGCAAGGACCTGGATACCTTCAGCTCCGCGGACGTCGACTTCCACGACGCGTTGCTCCGCGCCGCCGGCAACACCTTCGCCCTGACCCTCTTCCATTCCATCGATGGCGCGCTCCGGACCGTGCGGCGTCGCACGGTCGAGGAGAACGCCGAGCTGGCCGAACGCGCCATCGCGTACCACACGAAGATCATGGCCGCGGTGCGGCGGAGGGCCCGGAAGGCCGCCGGTGTGCTCATGGACCAGCACCTGCAGGAGACGGAGGACTTCACCGCCTCCCTCGCCGCCGCGTCAGCGGCGCACCGTGAGCGGGTGGGCCGGGCCGCCGCACCCGGGCGGTGACGGCGAGCCCAGCCCTGGCCACTGCGCACACCGTGACCGCCGCTCAGCAGATCTCCAGCGTGTCGTGGTCCATCGGACCCCAGCCGGGGTGGGAGGTCTGGTCGCTGTACCAGAACGCGGTCGAGGCGATGTCGTCCTGGAGGGGGAGGTAGCGGCCGCCCGACCGCCATCCCAGTGCTTGCACGGTCACGCGGAGGTCGGTGCTGAACCGGATGGGGTCGAGCACGTGCCAGCGGTACATGCCGAACCGCTGCTGGCTCTGGTAGAGGCCGTCCGGCCGAATGATCTGGTGCAACCCGAGGAACGGGGTCGTGAACGCGGTGTATCCCTGCCCCGGCACGTCGAAGTTCCAGGCGCCGCCGAAGTAGTCCTCGGTGCCGGTGCCGCAGATCGTCGGGAACTCCTCGTCTCCGTCGAGGTAGAACTTCACCTCGCCCTCGCCCCACCAGCCGGTGCTGTTGACCCCCCAGGCGAGGTAGGTCCCGACATAGTGACCGGCCCCCTCCACCCCGTCGAGGATCGTGTGCACCTCGGCGTACGGGAGGGGGTTGCTGCGTCGCCACTGGGCGTGGAAGTAGGCGACGTCCTCGCCGACCTCGGTGAGGGTGTAGTCGACCTGGTAGTAGACGATCACGTCCTCGTCGCTGAGGTTCTCCAGCGTGATCCGAGCCGAGCGACGGAACGGCATCGCCCAGTAGCAGTTGAACCCGCCGTGCGGGTTCACCGCCACCGGCAACGAGCTGAGCTGGGCGAACGTGCCCCATCCCTGGCCGAAGAAGTCACCGACGGGCACCTCGACCGCGGGTCGCGGGTCGTCCTCCCAGAAAAAGCGGAGCACCAGGCGGCGCCAGTTGACGGTGTGCGTGGTGAGCCAGATGTGCTGGATCGCGCCCGGTCCCTGGATCTCGGCGAGGGTCGCCGTGGTGCCGCCCTCGATCCGGATGGAGGGCGAGACCTTCCACCCTCGTCCGAGGTCACGGGCGGCGTGCGCCCCGGTGCCTTCGGTCGCCGCGCCACCCCGGCCCTTCTCGCCCGTGGGGTTCTCCGCGCTGATCGAGCGGGTCACCGCGGTGGACACCCGCGCGAGGTCAGCCAGGCCGTTGACCAGTCCGCTGCCGAGACCTCCGAGTGCGTTCACGCTGCATCCTTTCCGAGAAATCGATACCCCGGAAACGTACCGGCCCACGGCCACCCAACCCGACCCTCCGTCGTGACCTGTCCCGGACACGGGGCGTGATGCCGGACACGTCGCCCTGGGACTGATCACTGGGGCCGCCGGCCTGACGGTCAACGGTGTGCCTGACGGTCAACGGTGCAGAGGCAAACACTGGGGGTGGTCGACCACGGAGCACCCCGGTGGTCGACCACCCCGGACGGTCGTCATCCTCGAGACACCCGGCGTCGCGGGCTCCCGAGCTGGTGGAGGGGCCGCGTCGGCTCGTCGCTCAGCGGAAGTGCTCCGGGCAGTAGAAGGCTCCGGAGTTCTCGTCCCACACCCAACCGGCGTGGTCGGTCAGGTAGATGCGGACTTGGCGAGCGGAGCCGATCCACAAGCCGTGGTCACGCGGGCGGAACACCACACGCGTGTCACACTCGTCACAGGCGACCGTGGTGAGGTAGCCGCTCTCCTCATCACCTTGGATGCGGATCACCGACCCACCTGCATTCCGAAGTCCGTCCTTCCTTCTCGACGATCCGGACCGACGTCGGCCTGTCGCCAAGATCCGACCCTACTCGGACCACCCGCACGGTGGACACCGGTGGGTGCGCCTCGGCGTGGCGCTCCTCGCACGGCTCCCTTGCGGACTGGAACATCTGGCTTCCTTCCGGGCCGTCGGAAGGCCGGCGGGAAGGGCCGTCCGCGGTCACCCCGACGCTGGCCCCGACGCACGAGAAGCCCCGACCACCGGAGGTCGGGCGGCTGGTCGAGCAGACCACCCGGTGGTCGGGGACGGTGGAGACTTCTCGCTTGTTCCGCTCACCTCACCGGGATCAGATGCCACAGCTCGGCGCGTCCCAGACGAAGCCGGAGCGTCCGTCCGCGTGGACGTGGTCGTTGTGACCCGGGTAGCCGGGACCGAAGAGCCCACCGAAGCCGTGGTACCGAGCCTCCTGGGCGATGCGGCACAGCGACACGTGGTTGGACACCAAGTCCGCGGCGTCTCCGTAGAGGTGTCGACTATTCGTTGCACCGCCGACCGCTGAGTTGCACGCGCGGCTGCGGAAGCCTGACGTGACGATCAACGGGTAGTCGCCGAGAGCGTGGCGAAGCGCCTCGAGCTTCCACATCGTTCGGAGCGCGTTCGCCCGCGCGGTCGCAGGTGGCACCGCGCCTCCGCTCCAGTCGCTGTTGCAGCGGTTCATCTCCGCGTAGGAGAAGTGAATGGGCGTGCAGTCGTTGTCCTGCAGCTCGTAGATCTTGCCGAAGGTCTCAGGTCCGGCGATGCCGTCCTGGGTGAGACCGTACGCCGCCTGGAACCTTCTCACCGCCGCCGCGGTCTGGGGACCATAGATCCCGTCGATCGCCAGCTGATTGCGGTATCCGGCCCAACCGGCGACGCGAATCTGCAGCTCGCGCACGTCGCTGCCCGACATGCCCTCACGGAGGGTGCGGTTCCAGGTGTAGCAGCCGTCCGCGTGCGCGGGCGTGGCTGTGTTGCCGGTGATGACGACCAGGGTCGCGAGGAACAGCGCCATACAGGCGACCAGCCTGAGCACGTGTCGTGACGTCAGAGCCATCGTGTCTCCCGGGGGGTGAGGGGGATACGCACGGCCGAATTGATCTCCACTGTCGGCGCGGAAAGGAGTTCCGTCAACTGCTATGACGTCGTCAATTTGGAACAAACGCGCCGCGCATGGTCAGGCCGCGAGTTCCTCGAGGGCCTTGCGAATCCGCTTGTCGGAGACGGGCGTGGGCGTACCCAAGACCTGCGCGAAGTAACTGACCCGCAGCTCCTCGATCATCCAGCGAATACGCCTCAGCTCAGGGCTGGACCGCCGTTCCGGTGGCAGGCGACGCCGGACCTCCTCATAGAGCTGCCGCATTTGTTGAACCTTCAGCATGCGCTCCCGGTCTCGGTACGGGTCCTGCGGGAGCTTGTCGAGCCGACGCTGAATCGCCCGTAGGTAACGCGACAGGTCCGCCAGTTTCTCCCAGCCCGTCGCGGTGACGAACCCCGGGTAGACCAGCTCTGTCAACTGCTCTTTGACATCAGTCAAGGCCGGCAGCAGAACAGGGTTGCTCGTCCCTCCCAGCCGTCGCTCGATGTCCTGTGCGACGGCGAGGATGTCGGCCACCTTGTTCACCGTGTCCAGGAGGGTGTCGGCCAGGTCAGCGCGGACGGCGTCCAGGAGCTTGCCGAACCCCTCCTCGTCCCACGCCGGACCGCCCGCGTCCGCCATCAGCTTGTCGACCGCGCAGGCGAGGCAGTCGTCGAAGAGGGCGCTCGCGCTTCCGTGAGGACTGCGACTGAGCACCAGCTTGGCCTGGTGGCTCTGGCGTTCGAGGACGTACTTGGCCGGGGAGGGCAGGTGCAGCAACAGGAGGCGACGCGTGCCCTGCCACATCGACGCCTCCTGCTCGACCTCGGTCTCGAAGACGCGGACGGCCACGCTGTCGCCGGCGTCCGCCAGCGCGGGATACCCCTGGACCAGGTGCGGGCCACGCCGTCGCGTGAACGTCCGCGGCAGGCCACCTGGCGGGAACGTGCGCAGGCCCTCCTGCTCGAGGCCGCCAGCCGCCCGTGACAGGGTCCGCGCCAGCTTGCCCTTGAGCCGCTGGCGGAGCGCCGCCAGGTCCTTGGCTTCGGCGAGCGTCCTGCCCTTCTCGTCGACGACTCGGAAGGTCACCCGCAGGTGGGCGGGGAGCCGCTCGAGCTGCCAGGCCTCCCGCGGCACGCTGACCCCGGTGAGCTGGCGAAGCTCCCGCTCCAACGCCGGCAGCAACGGCTCCGTGCCCGGAGACACGCGCTCCAACACCGCCCGCGCGTAGTCCGGCGCCGGGACGAAGTGACGGCGAATCTGCTTGGGCAGCGCCCGAATCAACGCCGTGACCAGCTCTTCGCGCAGTCCCGGCACTTGCCACTCGAAGGGGTCAGGGCGAAGCTGGTTCAAGACCGCGAGAGGAACGTGGACCGTGACGCCGTCGGCGTCGGTGCCGGGCTCGAACTGGTAGCTGAGCCGAAGACGCACGCCGTCGAGCACCCAGTGGTCCGGGTAGTCGGACTCATCGACATCGCCGGCTGACTCATTGACCAGCATCGACGGTGTGAAGGTCAGCAGGTCGGGGTCGGTGCGCCTGGCCTTCTTCCACCAGCTGTCGAAATGGGCGCCGGAGACGACCTCCGGAGGGATCCGCTCGTCGTAGAAGGCGAACAGCGTCTCGTCGTCGACCACGATGTCGCGCCGGCGCGCGCGATGCTCGAGTTCCTCCACCTCCGCGAGCAACTGACGGTTGCGGTGGAAGAACTCGTGGTGGGTCTCCCAGTCCCCCTCGACGAGCGCGTGTCGGATGAACAGCTCACGCGAGAGCTCGGGGTCGATCCGGCCGTAGTTGACGAGACGCCGAGCGACGAGCGGGACGCCGTACAACGTGACCTTCTCGTACGCCAGCACCGCCGCCTGCTTCGCCGACCAGTGCGGCTCGCTGTAGCTGCGCTTGAGCAGGTGACCGCCGAGCGATTCGGCCCACGCAGGCTCGATCTTGGCAACCACGCGACCCCACAGTCGAGAGGTCTCGACCAGCTCCGCGGCCATGACCCACGCCGGCTGCTTCTTGGCCAGCGCGGAGCCGGGCCAGATCGCGAACCGCGCCCCGCGAGCACCCACGTACTCCTGCTGCCGCCGACCGCGCCCCGCCTGGTCGTTCCGGCGTTCGTCCTTGTGGCCGATGTGCGACAGCAGCCCAGCCAGCAAGGACATGTGGATCCGTTCCGGATCGGCCGGCACGGAGTTGAGCCGCACCCCAATCGAGCGGGCCACCTGGCGGAGCTGGGCCTCGATGTCCTGCCACTCCCGCACCCGCAGGTAGTTGAGGAACTCCGCCCGGCACAGCTTCCGGAACTGGTTGGACGACAGCTCCTTCTGCTTGGCCTGGAGGTAGTTCCACAGGTTGAGGTAGGTCAGGAAGTCGGAGTCGGGGTCGGCGAAGCGGGCGTGTTTCTCGGCAGCCGCCTGCTCTTTGTCGACCGGGCGCTCCCGAGGGTCCTGAATCGACAAGGCAGCCGCGATGATGAGGACCTCGCGGGCACAGCCGTTGCGGTCCGCCTCGAGCACCATGCGGCCGAGCCGCGGGTCCAGCGGGATCTGCGCGAGCTTGCGCCCCAGTGGGGTCAGGCGCCGGCGCAGGTCACCCGAGGTGGGTTCCAACGCGCCGAGCTCCTCGAGGAGTTGGATGCCGGCCTTGATGTTGCGGGAGTCGGGCGGATCGATGAACGGGAACGTCGCCACGTCGCCGAGGCCGGCCGCCGTCATCGCCAGGATGACGGCGGCGAGGTTGGTGCGCAGGATCTCCGGGTCGGTGAACTCGGGACGGGAGTGGAAGTCCTCCTCCGAGTACAACCGGATGCAGATGCCGTCGGAGGTCCGCCCACAGCGACCCTTGCGCTGATTGGCCGAGGCCTGCGAGATCGGTTCGATCGGCAGCCGCTGCACCTTGAGCCGGTGGCTGTAGCGGGAGATGCGTGCCGTGCCGGGGTCGATGACGTACTTGATGCCCGGCACCGTCAGAGAGGTCTCGGCGACGTTGGTCGCCAAGACGATACGGCGGCCTCGGTGCGGTTGGAAGACTCGATGCTGGTCGGCGGCGGACAGCCGGGCGTAGAGGGGCAGGATCTCGGTGTCGCGCAGCCCTTGCCGGGCGAGCGCGTCGGCGGTGTCGCGAATCTCGCGCTCGCCGCTCAGGAAGACGAGGATGTCACCAGGCCCCTCGGCCACCAGCTCGTCGACGGCGTCGCAGATCGCCTGGATCTGGTCCCGGTCCTCGGCGTCGGCCACGGGCCGATAGCGCACCTCAACGGGATAGGTACGACCCGAGACCTCGATCACCGGCGCCCCACCGAAGTGGCGGGAGAAGCGTTCGGGGTCGATCGTGGCGGAGGTGACGATCAACTT
Organism: Thermasporomyces composti; assembly: GCF_003386795.1. NCBI lineage: Bacteria > Bacillati > Actinomycetota > Actinomycetes > Propionibacteriales > Nocardioidaceae > Thermasporomyces > Thermasporomyces composti. Next base: position 3,790,121 of record NZ_QTUC01000001.1, on the reverse strand, counting down.
CAGGTCCGGGCGCTTGGGCAGCAGCTGCTTGAGATAGCCGAGCAAGAAGTCGATGTTGAGACTTCGCTCGTGCGCCTCGTCGATGATGAGCGTGTCGTACTGGCGCAGCAGCCGGTCGCCCTGGATCTCAGCGAGCAGGATCCCGTCCGTCATGAGCTTGACGAACGTGTCCTCGCTCACCCGGTCGGTGAATCGCACCTTCCATCCGACGGCGGGATGTGCCAAGCCACCGGCGGAGGACGGCGGCGACGGATGGCCGTCCGCCTCGGCGGCCGTCGCGGCGAGCTCGGCGGCGATACGCTCGGCGACCGTTCGCGCGGCGATCCGCCGGGGCTGGGTGTGTCCGATCAGGCCTCGGACACCCCTGCCCAGCTCAAGGCAGATCTTGGGCAGCTGGGTGGTCTTCCCCGAGCCGGTCTCCCCGGCGACGATGACGACCTGGTGGTCGCGGATAGCGGCCAGGATGTCGTCCTTCTTCTGGCTGACCGGCAGCTCGGGCGGGTAGCTCACCGCCGGCAGGGCGGCTCGCCGTCGCGCGACCCGCTCCTCCGCGGCCGCGATCTCGGCCGCGATCTCCTCCACCACAACCTGCCGTCTCGCGGGCGGGAGCTTGCGGAGGCCGTCGAGTCGGCGCCGCAGGCGGTGCTCGTCACGCAGCGTCAGGTCGGTAAGGCGGGAGCGCAGGTGGGTGAGCGAGGAGGGGGCTGACATACGAAAGGCAAGGATAGGCAACCCCCACCAGGGAAACCCACCCATTTGGCCCACCCATGTCGCCCCAGCCCGAGCCACACCGAGGCCGCTGTCACTCTCGTCACGACCAGTCCCCGCGCGGTCACCCGTGCGACGAGTCGCCCGGTGCGGTCGCCCGTCGATGGATGAGCATCCGGTGACCTACGCCCACGACGTCGTCGAGGGGTGCCGACGACAGAGAGGTCACCGCAAGACCAAGTCGCTTGACCAAAGGGTGCCCCGAAGGACACCACGTGATCAGGGCTGGTTCACCGGAGGGCCTCAAGTCAGCCGAAGATGCTGACACCACCTGGCCCGACCAGCAGGCCGATGATGATCAACACGATGCCCAGCACCAGCTGCCGACGTACCAGGGCCACGATGCCCGCGACGACCAGGATGGCGGCGATGATCCACAAGATGGTGGTCATCGACGTTCACCTCCTTCTGTTGGCGACGTGGGTGTGCCCGCGCAGCTCCTCCCCAAACGTTGGGACCGCTTCCAGCACCCGCCCGCCGTCGCCCCTGGTGCCATTTGGGTGAGATGTCCCCCCCCCCCGCAAGGGTGGGGGCGCGTCCACTGAGCCAGCGGCTACCGCGAGCCGTCCAGCGTCAATGTGATCTTGCGTTTACGGCGCTCGTCGCTCTCGGCGCCCGAGCGCGACCATCCGCCCGGTGCTCGGGACGCTCTCGATCGTCCTGAGGCCTCCGGCCGGCTCAGGACGATCGGATTGCGCCCGTCGATCATCTGCTGGCATCGTGGCGCGGCTGACGACGGTGCCATCCGACGACACCACCTGACGACGAGGACGCCCATGACAGTCGAACCGACGATCGAGGACGCACCCGTCGTGGACACCACGAGGAGCCCTCACGCTCGCTTGCGACCGGTCGGCGTGGCGGCGGTGCGCGTGCACGACCGGTTCTGGAGTCCCCGGCTCGACCGCAACCGTGACGAGACGATTCCGACCCAGTACCAGCAGTGCCAGTCGACGGGTGCGTTGACCAACTTCCGCCGCGCGGGCGGCCTGGTCGACGGTGAACCCTTCCACGGCTTGTACTTCTCCGACTCCGACGTCTACAAGTGGGTGGAGGCGGCCTCGTGGAGCCTCGCCGGCCGGCCCGACGCCGAGCTCGATCGGACACTCGACGAGACCATCGCGCTGTTCGCGGCGGCCCAGGATGACGACGGCTACCTCAACACCTACTTCTCCGTGGACCGGGTGGCCGAGCGCTGGACCGATCTCGCCGTCCGCCACGAGATGTACTGCATCGGACACCTGACCCAAGCCGCGATCGCCCACGCTCGGACGACCGGCAAGCGCACCCTGCTCGACGTCGCGCTCCGCGCCTGCGAGCACGTCTTCGCGCGCTTCACGCCCGACCAGGTGCCCGGCACATGCGGACACCCCTGCCTGGAGATGGCCCTCGTCGAGCTGTATCGCACCACGCGGGACGGCCGCTGGCTACGGCTCGCCACGTGGCAGCTCGACTCACGCGGCCGGGGAGTGCTGAACGGCAGCGAGTACCTCCTCGACCACGCTCCCCTGCGCGAGCAGACCTACGTCACCGGCCACGCGGTCCGTGCGCTCTACCTGTACGCCGCGGCGGCGGACGTCGTCCTCGAGACCGGTGACGAGCAGTTGCGCGCCGTCGTCGACCGGCTGTGGCGAGACCTCGCCCAGCACAAGACCGCGGTCACCGGCGGTGTGGGCGCACGGTGGGACGGCGAGGCGTTCGGGGATCCGTACGAACTACCGGACCGCGCCTACAACGAGACCTGCGCCGCGATCGCGGCGATCTTCTTCGCCTGGCGGCTGCTCCTGCTCACCGGTGACGGCCAGTACCGCGACGCCATCGAGACCGCGCTCTACAACGGTGTCCTGCCGGGTCTCGCCCTGTCGGGAACCGAGTTCTTCTACCAGAACCCGCTCGCCGACGCCGGACGTCACCGCCGGAAGCCGTGGTTCACGTGCGCCTGCTGCCCGCCGAACGTCGCTCGCCTGCTGGCGTCGCTCCCGGGCTACCTCTACACCACCTCCGACGACGGCCTGTGGGTGCACCTCTACGTCGGGAGCGACGCCGACGTCCACCTCGCCGACGGAACCCACGCGAGGGTCGAGGTCCGCACCGCGCTGCCGTGGGACGGCGAGGTCGAGATCGAGCTGACGCCGGACGAGCCCACCGAGTTCACGCTCTTCCTGCCGCGACCGGGCTGGGCCGGCGACGTCACCGTCCGGCTCGGCGAGGACGTCATCGAGCCGGATACCGCGCAGGGCTACCTCACGCTGCGTCGGACGTGGCGGGCCGGCGACCGGGTCCGACTGCGGTTCGCCCTCCCGACCCGCCTCATCGCCGCGCATCCTCGAGTCGCCTCCACCCACTTCCGTGTCGCGCTCACTCGAGGACCGCTCGTGTACTGCGTAGAGCAGGTCGACCACCCTGACGTCGATGTGGCCGACATCCGGCTCACCGGCACCGAGCGGTGGACGCCGACGTTCACCGAGGCGTTGGGCGGCGTCGTGGCGTTGACCGCGGACGCGCGGGCCGTCGTCCCCGACGACGGCCCGCTCTACCGCCCGTACGAGCCGGGCGCGGTGCCGACCCAGCCGGCGACGGTGACGGCGATCCCCTACTACGCCTGGGCCAACCGCGAGCCGGGCCCGATGCGGGTCTTCCTCCCGGTGCTGCCTCGATGAGCCACCGTGTGTCCAGCAGCGCCGATGGCGACCTCCGCCGCGGTGACGAAACCAAGCCGTCGGCGAGCCGAACCGCCTAGAGTGGAACGGTGACGGTCGCCATCGGCCTGGTGGGCGCCGGAGGGCGGGCCGCTCGGGTCCACGCTCCCACCATGGCGGCGTCCCCGGATGTGCGCTTTGCCGGTGTCTGGTCACGGACGTTCGGCCCGGCGGAGCGCCTCGCGTCCCAGTACGGGGTTCCCGTCTTCGAGCGGTACGACGACCTCCTGGACACCTGTGAGGCGGTCGCCTTCGCGGTTCCGCCCGCCGCTCAGGTGGACCTCGCGGTCACCGCCGCCCAGCGCGGCCTGGCCGTCCTGCTCGAGAAGCCGCTGGCGGTCGACCTGGCCGGTGCCAAGGAGCTCGCCAGTGAGGTCGAGCGCTCGAACGTCGTGTCACTCCTGGCCTTGACGTGGCGCTACGCGCCCGCTGTCCGCCGGTTCCTGGACAGGGTGGTCCCCCGCACCCATCCGATCGGAGCCACCGCACGCGCCAGGTCGTCCTTGTTGACCGAAGGCACTCCCGCACGCACGTGGTGGGTCGAGCGAAGCGTCCTTTTCGACCAGGGCCCCGAGATCGTGGATGTTCTCGACGCCGCTCTCGGCCGGATCCGCACAGTTCGCGGCCACGGCGACCGTCTCGGGTGGATCGGGCTGTTGTTGGAGCACGAAGGCGGACGGTTCAGCGAGGTGTCGCTCAGTGCTCACGCTGGCGTCCAGCCACGCCGCGCCGAGGTGGAGATCGTCGGCTCCAACGGCGTCGCTGACATCGACTGCGCGGCCGCGGTGGGACCCGACGCCTACACCACGATGTACGCCGAGTTCGTCTCAGCCATCCGGGACGGCGCACCGGTGACCGTCGACGCCCGCCGCGGATGCCGCCTGCACGAGGTTCTCGACCGTGTCGAGACGGACCTGCTGCGCTCGCTCTGAACGAGCGTCTCACGCAGGCCGGGCTCGGGCGAGCTTCCGGCGGTAGGCGGTGATGACCACCAGGACCCCGAAGACGGCGATCCACGTGCCGAGGATGGACGTCAGGACACCGAGAGAGATCTCGGGGAAGGCGAGCACCGCGACGCCCACCACGACGGCGAGGAGGTCGGTGAGGGTCTCCGGGATGTGGTTGGACCCGGTTCGTCGGACGAAGGCTCCCAGGATTCCGAGCGCGCCACCGACGAACCAGAACAATCCCGACAGGAGCGCGAGCACGGCCACGGCCTGGGTCCCGTCCCGCAGGGTGAGGACGCCGATGATGAGACCGAGCACACCGAGGAAGGCCACCATCATGCGTACGTCACCCCCAGCGCCGGGCCGGCCAGCCGCCCGGACGAGGCATAGCACGCCGTAGATCACGAGCTGCGCCGCGAGCAGGAGGGCGACGACACGGACCGAGCGGGTCGGCCACGCGAGGACCGCCAACCCCACCACGAGGCTCGCCCCGCCGACCACGAGCGCGGGCAGCCAGCGATCACCGACCGCCAGGAGGAAGCCCGCCTCGCTCGTGCCCTCCGCGCGCCGCGGCGCGTTCGGCGTCGAGGGCGTCTCGAGGTCACTGGAACTCGTGGACATTGCTCACCTGACCTTGACGCACCAGCTGGCGACCGCCCTCACCGTCCCGCGGATTCCTCCTGCTTCGGCGCCTCTTCCTCTTGGCGTTGCCGCGGGACCTCTGCCTCCTCCTTCTTCTCCTCGGCCTTCTCCTCGGCTCGTGGCTCCTCGGGCTCACCCTCCTCTGGCTTCTTCTCCGCGCTCGGCTGCTCGCCCTTCTCTTCGCGCACGACCTCGTCGTGCTCCCGGACCACCTCGCCGTCTCTGATCTCGCCTCGCCAGCCTTCCTCCTCGGGGTCGGCTTCCATCATCACGTAGCGACGGAACAGCTTGATGTCCAAGCGAGCTCGGCGTCCCTGTGCGCGCCACAGGTTCGCGGTCTTCTCGAAGAACCCATGTGGGATGTACTCGAGAACGACCAGCATCCTGGTGAGGTTGTCCCCCAGTGGATGGAACGAGACGACACCGTTGACCACCGTCTGACCCTCGGAGGTCCAAGCGATCCGCTGGTCCGGGATCTGCTGGGTGGTGGTCGCCTCCCAGCTGCGGTTCGAGAAGGCGATCTTGGCCTTCCACTTGCTCTTCACGGGGTCCTCACGGTCGACGCTCTGGACGCCCTTGGACCACTTGCTGAACTCCTCGAACTTCGTCCAGTGGTTGTAGACCACGCGAAGCGGCGCGCCGATGTCGATGTCCTCGACGATGTTCATCGACTTTCCGCCGGACGTCTTACCTCCAGGCTTGAACATCGAGGTCGCCTTTTCAGCCACGCCTTTGATGCCCGCCTTGCCGGCAGCGGCCACCGGTGACGCTCCGCCCGCGACCTCTTTGAGCGTCCGGCCGAGCATGCCTGGTGCTCCTCCACCGCTCGTCGCCACCTCGGTGAGCTTCCGAGTGGTGTCGCCGAGCTTCCCACTCACCTTGCCGAGCGCCTGCTTGGCCTTCGCACCGACGTAGGCCTCGACCTCTTCCATGAGCCGCTTCGTGGCGGGGTTGTTGGCAAGGCTTGAGCGCACTCCTTCCCCGATGTCGGACAGGTGGACAGTCTCCGGTCCGACACCGCGGCTGGTCGTCTCTGTCATCTCGACCTCCCTGCGTTCCGAGTCAAGGGCTGAACCGCCTCCGCCGGTCGCTACCGCTTCGCCGCCTGCTGCGCCTCTCCCTCAGGCGCTCCCGCCTGCTCGCCAGGCGTTCCCTGACCTCGCTGGCTCGACGGCTCCCCGCTCTCATCGGACGAGGCCCCTTCCTGCTCGGCCTTCTCGCCGCGAAAAGGCTCCTCCTCGGTCCGCTGCTCAGGAACCTCCGCCTTCGGCTGCCCTTCGTCCTTGCCTTCGTTCGGCTCTTCGCGCTCGGGCTCGCCTTCCGTCTCGCGCGCTTCGGGCTCACCCTTCTCGGCGGGCTCCTCCTCCGCCTCCGCCTTGTCGGACGCCGCCTTCTCTGGCTCTTCCTTCTCCGGCTTGTCCGGCTCGGCCTTCTCGGACTCCGCTTTCTCCGGCTCCGGCTTCTCCGGCTTGGTCTTCTCGACGGCCTGCGTCAACGCTTCGGTCCGTTGGTGCAGGCTGTCCGACACCTTCTCCAACGTGCTACTGATCGCGGCATTGGCGGCGGCCCGGCCGGATGCCACGAGCTCGTTGCGCACGTCCTCACGCAGTTTCGCGACCTCCGGCGACTCCGCGACCTTCGTGACCGCCTCACGAAGCAGTGTCTTCGGGTCGAGCTTCTTCCCGACCAGCCACGAGCCCATGACAAGAGCTGCCCTGGCCTTCTTCCGCCGGCCGAGCACGTACCCCCCTGCGACCGCGAGGGCAACCTTCGTGGTTGTCTTCATCGCTCTCCTTCCCCCCAACGTGCCAGCCCTCGGTGCACCAGCACGGACCACGACCAGTGAGCCCAGCGCTTACCCTCCGCCTCCGCCGAGCCGCTCTGCCTCTTCCAGCCGACGAAGCAGCTGCTCCTCGGCGGACAAGAACTCCTCCGGCGCCATGCGACCCTTCGCGTACGAGCAGTACAGCTCGCGCAGATCCGCTTGGATACGGAGCAGGTCGTCCCCGTCCGAACCGCCATTGGCGAACATCCGCCCAGCGATCCAGCTCACTCCACGAATTGGCGCCAAGGACAAGGAGAAGAGCTCTGTCAACAGACTCATGACACTCCTACCTCCACAGCAAATCACCCCCGCGTGGTGAGCCGTCGTCGGCCTCGCCTCGCCATGGATAGCGCGCTGCCTCGTGGTCCATGCTTGATGTGCGAGGTTGCTCCGTTCGCCCCTCAACGCCACCGTAGGCCGCGGCATCAGGCGCTACGCAAGGCCGAAACTCACGTGTGGCGTGGGCCCGTCCCGACTCGCGCAAGTCACCCATCTGGCCAGCTGGCCGTCTGCCGTGGTCGAGCTCGACCACCGAACGCGCGTTTTCCCTCGTTCTCCTCGGGTAGGGCGCGTGCGGGGCTCAGTCCTGCGCTCGCGACGGACGCTCGGAGGCGCCCTGGCGTCGCGGCAGACGTGCGACCACGGACAGTGCTGGGCGTGCGACGACCAGTCGAGGAGAACGACGGGAGGACACCGTGACCGTCAGAAGCTTCAAGGAGGCCCTCCGAACCACGGACGAGATCGACCTCACCGTGACAGGTCGACGCACAGGTAGGCAGATCACTCTTCCCGTGTGGTTCGATCAAGAAGACGACAAGCTCTACCTCGTACCCGTGAAGGGAACGGAGAGCCACTGGTACAAGAACGTGCGGAAGACACCGACCGTGCGTCTGCGCGCGGACGACGCAACACTCACCACACGCGCCACTCCCCTGACCGATCAAGGACGGATCCAGGCTGTCGTCCAACGCTTCCGTGACAAGTACGGCGACGACCAAGTGCGCTCGTACTACTCCAAACTGGACGCCGCCGTCGAGATCCCGCTGAGCTGAAGGACAGGCGACGAGCGATATGCCGCGTTCACTCTCCTTCCGGCAGTGACGTACGCAGGACTTAGGTCCAGCGCCGGCAGGTATTCTGTAACGCGACATGCGCCCGGTGACCTCTCCCGACACACAGCCGTCCCACGCCGCCCTCGTCCCCATCGCCATGCCCGCACCGACGCGCCTGGCAGCGACGGTCGCGTGGCGCCTTCTCGAGGCTGTCGTCCTGCCGCTCGTCCTCTTCTACTCGCTGCTCGTCACGGTCGGGATGATCTGGGCGCTCATCGGCGCTGTGGCGTGGGCGTACCTGACCGTGGGCGTCAAGCTGGTCCGCGGCGGAGGCCCTTCCATGCTGTTGTTGGCGACCGCGGGCATGGCCACTGTCCAGGCCGGTTTGACACTCGCCGCGGACTCGGCAACCGTCTACTTCCTCCAGCCGACCGTGGCGACGTACCTGTTCGCCGCGGCACTCCTGGTCACGGTGCCGTTGGACCGTCCCCTCATCCAACGGCTCGCCCACGACTTCTGCCCCCTCCCGCCCGAGGTCGTCCGTTCGGCGGCGCTACGCCGGTTCTTTCAGCGCGTCTCCTTGCTGTGGGCCGCCGTCCTGTTCGTCAATGCCAGCCTGACGCTCTCCCTGCTCCTCACCGCGCCCATCACCTGGTCGGTACCCGTCGCGAACGCCGCGTCGGTGCCGCCGGTGCTGATCGGCCTCTGCATGTCCGTGACCTGGTTCCGTGGCTCACTCCGCGATGGCGGCTTCGACCTCCGCTGGGGAACACCCACCAGGACTGGCGCGGTCGAGGCGGCCCTGTCCTGACCGTCGTCGTGTGACGTCTGAAGAACCGGACTTCACGCGTCGGGGTCGTCCAACAACGCCCGCAGCAGAGGTCGCTCCGCCTCCGGTACGTACTCCGCGTAGTAGGCGTAGAGACTCTCCCTCGCGAGACGCGCGGCTCGCTGACCGTCACGTTGCCGCACGGCGTCGAGGACCTCGCGGTGGTGCTGCAGGGAGGTCGCCATCAGCGTCCGGCTGTCGGGGCTGTCCGCGATCTTGTGCGCGATCAGGCCGAGGACGACACCACGCACCACGTCGGTGAGCACCTGGATCAGCGTGCTCCCGCTGGCTCGTGCGACCGCGTCGTGGAAGGCCACATCCGCCTCGCTGAAGGCCGCGTAGCCACGGTCGACGGCGTCCTCCATCTCCTCGATCGCCGCTTCCATCGCCCCAATCTGCTCCTGGGTCGCCAGCCGTGCGGCGAGCATGGACGCCGCGCTGTCGAGCAGCATGCGGAACTGCACGAGCTCACCGAGACCCAACTCGGCCACGCGCGCGAGTCTGGTCATCGCCTTGCGCAGCGTGGCCGGTGAGAACGGGAGAATCTCCGGACCTCGCGGGTCACCCGCACGGGAACGCAGGACGCCGTCGCTCTCCAGCACGCGCAGAGCCTCGCGGACGGTGGAACGGCTCACACCCAGCCGCGCGGTGAGCTCTCGTTCGCTGGGCAAGCGCTGGCCGGGCTTGAGCTGACCGCGCATGACCAGGTCCTCGATCTGCTCGACGACGCGTTCGTAGGCGCGAACGGGCTGGACCGGCTTGAGCTGGAGGTCGTCGGCCATGCCGTGCTCCGTTTCGCTCCCTTGACCCGCCACTGTGACACATGCCACGATACGGCCCGCTAAGGATACTGGTCAGACCAGCAGTTGGCATCGCTTCAGCGACGTGCCAACCCCGTCACCCCCACGCCGCGCGAGAGGTCCTCATGAAACGCAGGCTCCGCCGCCTTGTCGTCGCGATCCTCGTCAGCGGGCTCCTCACCGCTTGTTCCGCCGGCGCGGGCAGTGCCCCGCAGCCGACGTCCACGAGCACCGCGGGAGAGGACTCGTCGCTCGTCATCGGCTTCAGCGCGGAGCCAGCCAACCTCGACTTCACCCGCACCGACGGCGCAGCCATCCCGGAAGCGCTGCTGGTCAACGTCTACGAGGGTCTGGTCAAGCTCGACCAGTCCACCGGCGAGATCGTCCCCCTCCTCGCGGAGTCGTGGACGGTCAGTGAGGATCGCCGGACCTACGAGTTCACGCTGCGCGAGGGCGTCAGGTTCAGCAACGGTGCTGAGTTCACCGCCGAGGATGTGAAGTTCAGCATCGAGCGAGTCAAGTCCGACGCGTGGACGATCTCGCTCAAGAAGGGGATGGACGTCGTCGAGTCGGTCGAGGTGCTCTCCCCCACCAAGGTGCGCGTCGTGCTGTCGAAGCCGAGCAACAGCTGGCTGTTCGCGATGACGACCCGCATCGGCGCCATGTTCTCCCGCACCGGCGTGGACGACCTGGCCAACAAGCCGGTGGGCACCGGGCCGTACGTGCTGAAGTCCTGGCGGCGAGGCGACTCCATCGTCTTGGAAAGAAACGAGAACTACTGGGGGGAGCCACCCGCGATCAAGACCGTCACGCTCCGGTACTTCAAGGACCCGACGGCGATGACCAACGCGTTGTTGAGTGGCGCGATCGACGTCGTCGGCACCCTCCAGGCGCCCGAGGCTCTCGACCAGTTCACCGACGACGACCGCTTCCAGGTCATCGAGGGCACGACGAACGGCGAGGTCACGCTTGCCTTCAACAACGAGTCCGGCCCCACCAGTGACATCCGGGTGCGCAAGGCGATCAAGCACGCCATCGACCACCAGGCGCTCCTCGACACCGCCTGGGCCGGCCGTGGCTTCCTCATCGGCAGTCACGTCCCGCCCACGGACCCGTGGTACGAGGACCTGACGGGTTTGTACCCATACGACCCGAAGCGGGCGAAGGACCTGCTCGCGGAGGCGGGGCACGAGAAGCTCAGGCTGCGCTTCCGCATCGCCAACCTGCCGTACGCGGTGGCGGCGGCTCAGGTGGTGGCCGCGCAGCTGGCGGAGGTCGGCATCACGGCCGAGATCGAACCGCTGGAGTTCCCGGCTCGGTGGCTCGACGAGGTCTTCACCAAGGCCGACTACGACATGTCGATCGTCGCCCACGTCGAACCGCGGGACATCAGTACCTTCGGCAACCCGGAGTACTACTGGCGCTACGACAACAAGGAGGTGCGCGACCTGCTCGCCCAGGCCGACGCCGGGACCGACGAGGAACAGGTGACGGCGATGAAGCGGGTTGCCCGCACGATCGCCGAGGACGCGGCGGCCGACTGGCTCTTCCTGCTACCGAACCTCATCGTCGCCAAGAAGGACGTCACCGGGCTGCCGAAGAACCGGATCGGTGAGGCCTTCGACCTGACGACCCTTGGCCGCTCCTAGAGTCGATCTCAGCCTGGTCGCCCGAGCGCGGGCGCACACAGGCGACGCGTCCGACGGCGTGAGCAGCGCGAGGTGATGTGCCTGTGTTCCTCCACATCGTGCACCGGACACTGGCGCTCGTGCTCACCCTCCTGCTCGCGTCGATCGCGGTCTTCCTCTTCATGGCTGTCCTCCCGGGGGATCCAGCTCGGGTGGCGCTCGGCGTCAACGCGACGCCCGAGGCGATCGCGGCCCTGCGGGCGGAGTTCGGCACGGACCGTCCCCTGCTCGTCCAGTACCTCGACTGGGTGGGCGGCCTGGTGACGGGGGACTTCGGCGTCTCCTACGTCACCCGCGCACCGATCGGTCCGCAGATCGCGGACCGGCTGCTGGTCACCTTGTGGCTGGTCGGATCGGCCATGGTCGTCGCGGTTGTGGTGGCCGTGCCGCTCGGCATCCTGGCCGCCGTTCGTCACCGCCGCCTGAGCGGAATACTGCTGTCCGGACTGAGCCAGGTGGGCGTCGCCATCCCGAACTTCCTCGCCGGCATCCTGCTCGTGGCGCTCTTCGCCGTGCGCTGGAGACTTCTCCCGTCCGGCGGCTGGGTTCCGCCGGCCGTGGACCCCCTGGGGTTCCTCCAGCGGCTCATCCTGCCCGCGCTGGCACTCGGCCTGGTCCAGGGAGCGGTGCTCACCCGCTACGTCCGTTCGGCGATCCTCGACGTGCTGCGGGAGGACTACCTGCGCACGGCGCGTGCCAAGGGTCTCACCCTGTCGGGCGCGCTGCGCAGGCATGGGTTGCGCAACGCCGCCATCCCGGTCGTCACGGTCCTGGCGTTGCAACTGACCACCCTGCTCATCGGTGCCGTCGTCATCGAACGAGTCTTCGTCATCCCAGGGCTCGGGAGCTTGCTGTTGGACGGGGTGGCCAACCGTGACCTGCTCCTCGTACAAGGGGTCGTCATGGTGCTCGTCCTCGCCGTCCTGCTGGTCAACTTCGTCGTCGACGTCCTCTACACCGTGCTCGACCCACGTATCGGGAGGGCGGTGGCATGAGCGTCAGCGACCGCGTCGAGAGCGCGCTCGGGGCCGTCGCCCGGGCGCCCACGCGGCGAGCGTGGAACCCGAGCCTCGTCGTCGGCGGCGTTCTCGTCGCTGTCGTCGTCGGCGCGGCCCTGGTGTCCTTCCTCTGGACGCCATACGACCCCACCCGCATCGATCCGGCGGCCCGACTCGCCGGTCCGAGCACCGACCACCTGCTGGGCACCGACAAGTTCGGCCGTGACGTGTTCAGCCAGCTCCTGGTCGGCGCGCGAACGACCATCGTCGTCGGAGTCGTCGCCGTGGGCGTGGCAGCACTCCTCGGAACACCGCTCGGCATCCTGGCGGGCATGGGCCCGCGCTGGGTCGGCCAGCTCGTCATGCGCCTCAACGACCTGCTGCTGGCCTTCCCCGCCCTCCTGTTGGCGATCATGTTCGCGGCGGTCTTTGGTCCGGGCACGCTGACCGCCATGGTCGCCATCGGCATCGCGACCATTCCCGCCTTCGCGCGCCTGGCACGCAGCGGAACCTTGCAGGTCATGAGCACCGAGTACGTCCTGGCAGCACGCGCGGCGGGCCGCTCCCGACTCGCGATCGGGCTCCGCCACGTGCTCCCGAACATCGCGAGCCTCGTCATCGTCCAAAGCTCGGTCTCGTTCGCGATCGCGGTCCTGGCGGAGGCGGCGCTGTCCTTCCTGGGCTTCGGCACTCGACCCCCGACCCCGTCCTGGGGCCGGATGCTGCAGGAATCTCAGGAGCTGCTGCACGAGGCGCCTCGGCTCGCGGTGTGCTCGGGTCTGGCGATCGCGATCGCCGTCCTCGGTTTCAACCTGCTCGGCGACGGCCTGCGCGACCGCCTCGATCCCCGGCTGGAGGAGCACCGGTGACCGCGCCCCTGACACCCGAGCCCGCCGTCTCGCGGACCAACGCGCTCACGGTGCGGAGACTCCACGTCGGCACACGTCGGCTCGAGCTCGTCCACGACGTGTCGTTCTCGCTCCAGCCGGGGGAGCGTGTCGGTTTGATCGGTGAGTCCGGCTCGGGGAAGTCGCTCACCGCCCTGGCACTCATGGGTCTACTGCCCGACGGCGTGTGGGCACGAGGTCTGGTCCAGCTGGCCGGAGTCGACCACAACCTCATCGGCGCGAGCGACCGGAGGTTGGCGCGCATCCGGGGCAACCGGATGGCGATGGTCTTCCAGGAACCCATGACGGCGTTGAGCCCGCTCATGCGGGTCGGCGACCAGATCGCCGAGACGATGCTGCTCCACGGCAGCCAACCGAACCGACGGGCCGCGCGGGCCGCTGCCGTCGACCTACTCGCCAAGGTTCGCTTGCCCGACCCGGCCCGCGCGGCCAGGGCCTACCCCCACCAGCTCTCCGGTGGGCAACGCCAGCGGGTCCTCCTGGCCATCGCCTTGGCCAACGACCCGGACGTCCTCATCTGCGACGAGCCCACCACCGCTCTGGACGTCACCGTGCAGGCCCAGATCCTCGACCTCATCGTCCGGGGTGTCGCCGAACGCGACGCCGCGCTGCTGTTCATCACGCACGACCTGGCGGTGGTGGCCACGGTGTGTGAGCGGGTCATGGTGATGTACGGCGGGCGGATCGTGGAGTCCGGCCCGGTCGAGACGGTGTTCACCCGTCCTCGCCACCCGTACACGCGAGGGCTGCTGCAGGCCTCGGACCTGGAGTCCTTGGCGGACGACGGACGGCTGCGGACCATCCCGGGAACGGTGCCCGCGGCCGGGCGCTTCCCCGACGGCTGCGTCTTCCGGGATCGCTGCCCGAGAGCCGACGGCCTGTGCGCCCAGCTCCCGCCATGGCGACCCGTCGCCGACGGCGGCTACGCGTGCTGGCATCCGGAAGGAGCCGAGGATGCGTGAGGCCACCCGCTCTCGCACTGCGACATTCACGGGCTCGGCACCGACGGCTGCTCGAGGGTCCGCGGGGTCTGACTCGCCCTCCCCACCCCCAGCCGAGCCGATCCTGTGCGTCCGCGACGTCCACCGCGTCTACCGGCAGCCGCGCGTCTCCCTGTTCCGACCTCCGAGTGAGGTGCACGCGCTGCGCGGCGTCTCGTTCGACGTCCTGCCGGGCCAACGCTTCGGCATCGTAGGAGAGTCGGGATCAGGCAAGTCGACGTTGCTTCGGCTGCTGTGCGCGCTCGACCACCCGACCTCAGGAACCATCGAGTTCGAGGGCCGGCGGATCTCCGGCCAGCCGGAGCGTCGTCTTCGCTTCCTGCGCCGGCGGCTCCAGGTGGTCTTCCAGGACCCGATGAGCTCGCTCGATCCCCGGATGCGTGTCCGCGACATCGTCGCCGAGCCGCTGGTGGCGCAACGACACCCCGACCCCGCCTCGCGCGTGCGCGAGGTGCTCAGCGACGTCGGGCTTCCGGCCGACGCGGCCGACCGATACCCGCACCAGTTCTCCGGCGGTCAACGGCAGCGCATCGCCATCGCCCGGGCATTGGCGCCTCGACCCGAGGTCCTCGTCGCGGACGAGCCGGTCAGCGCGCTGGATGTGTCCGTCCGGGCGCAGATCCTGAATCTGCTCACCGACCTCGTCGAGGAGTACGCGCTGACGCTGGTCTTCGTCTCCCACGAACTGTCGGTGGTTCGCCACGTCTGCGACACCGTGGCGGTCCTCCGCCACGGTGAGCTCGTGGAGGTCGGAACCGCCGCGCAGATACACGACCAGCCGCGTCACCCCTACACTCGACGGCTCATCGCCGCCATTCCAACCCTGCGCCGTGCGCTCGCCGGAGTGACCGCCGGTGACCTGGCGCGCGGTGCGGTCGGCGGCGCCAACGCTCGCTTCGAACCAAGCTCCGCACCGACCGAAGGGGTCATGGATTCCCCAGCCAGCGAGGAGGACCAGACGCAGTGACGCAGGTTCACCCCAAGGCGCCACGCACCTTCCCCATCGACGAGGAGAAGCTGATCGAGCTCACTCGGGCGCTGGTACGCGTCCGCAGTGTCCATGAACCGGCCCATGGCCACACGGAGGCGAAGGCGGCCGCGCTCGTCGCGGACACCATGCGCGACTTCGGATGGGAACCGGTGATCACCGAGGTCGCGCCGGGCCGCCCGAACGTCGTGGCCGTCGTGGAGGGCGGCGGCGGAGACGGGCCGACGCTCGCCTTCGTCGGCCACACCGACGTGGTGACCGAGGGCGATCCGACGCGCTGGACCGTCGACCCGTTCGGCGCCGAGCTGCGGGACGGACGCATCTATGGGCGAGGCTCCGCGGACATGAAGGGCGGACTAGCGGCGATGCTCCACGCGGTCCGGGCACTTCAGCTGGCGGGTCCGTTCCCCGGTCGGGTCAAGGTCTGCGCGTTCGTCGACGAGGAAGGCCTGATGCTCGGCGCGAAGCACTTCGCGGCTTCCGAGGCGGCGCGCGACATCGACGCCGCGATCGTCTGCGAGCCGGAGCAGGGTGAGATCTGCGTCGCCGCCAAGGGAGCGATCCGGTTGCGGATCGACTTGCTCGGCGCCATGGCCCACGGTGCCATGCCCCAGCACGGGCGCAACCCGATCGTCGCCGTCGGCCGGCTGCTCGACTCGCTCAGCGAGTACCAACAGCACCTGCAGGACCAGTACGGCCGGCACAGGACGCTCGGCCTCCCCTACCTCACCCCGACGGTCCTCGAGGCGGGCTCCGCGAACCAGGTGAACGTGATCCCCTCCGACGCGAGCGTCTACGTCGACGTCCGGACGATCCCAGGTGTCGACCACCAGGACCTCGTGCGGACCGTCACGTTGCTGGCTCAGGCCGCCGGCGCTCCCGAGGGTGTCGCGGGTCACGTCACCGTCCTCGATGACCGCCCACCCGTCGAGGTCGAGCCGACCGAGCCGGTCGTCGTCGCGCTCGCGGAGGCACACGAGGCGGTCGTGGGGTCGCCCGCCCGGTATGGCGGTGTGCCGGGCGCGACCGACGGCACGATCCTCACCCGCGACGCGGGGATTCCCACCGTGGTCTACGGGCCCGGCGGCAAGTGGATCGCCCACCAGGCTGACGAGTACGTCGAGGTCGCCGACCTCGTCCAGTGCGCCAAGGTCTACGCCGAAGCCGCCGACCGCTTCCTGCGCGGAAACGCGCAATGACGTCTTCACCAACTCGCCGGCCATGTCACCTCTTCGCTGGCCACGGCGCCGCGGGCGATCGAGCAACGCGACGGGTCGGCGGTGTCGTGGCCAGCGGATCCGAGCGATGGGGGTCGACCATGGAGCAGCAGGAGAAGTACGCCACCCTGTTCCGTCTGGACGGACGTACCGCTGTCGTCGTGGGCGCGGGGAGCGGGATCGGACGGGAGGCGGCGTTCGCGCTGGCCGCCCACGGCGCCCAGGTGGTCGCGGCTGACGTGCGCCGCGACGCGGCGGAGGAGACGGCGAGCGCGCTGGGGAGCGCGGGCACGGCGTACCAGCTGGATGTACTGGACCCGGCCGCCGTCGAGCGCGTCGCGCGGGAGCACGACACCGCCGACGTGCTGGTCTTCACTCCCGCGGTGAACGTCCGCAAGCGGCTGCTCGACTACTCCACGGAGGAGTTCGACCGAGTCGTCAGCTTGAACTTGCGTGCTGCCTTCCACCTGGTGCGCGCGTTCGGGGCCACGATGGCACGGAAGGGGTCCGGCTCGATCATCGGCTTCTCCTCCATTCGCGCCTTCACCGTCGAGCCCGGCCAAGGTGTGTACGCGGCGACCAAGGCTGCCCTGGTCCAGCTCGTGCGGACCGCCGCGGCCGAGCTGGGACCGTCCGGGGTGCGGGTGAACGTCGTCGCACCCGGTGTGGTCGACACACCGCTCACCCAGCAGATCAAGGCCGATCCGGAGTGGTACGCCGCCTACGCCACCAAGAGCGCGCTCGGACGCTGGGCTCGTCCGGACGAGATCGCCGGGGCCGTCGTCTACCTCGCGTCCGACGCCGCCAGCTTCGTCACCGGCAGCGTCCTCACCGTCGACGGCGGCTGGACGGCCATCGACGGCCGCTTCGAGCCACCCGCGTGACGGCCGCCGCGTGGACGAGAGCAGCTCACCCGTCCGCGCGCAGCATGCGATGCCAGCCCGGATTGGTGTGTGGCGCCCGCGTCCTCGGGAACTGGTCGAACACCTCTCGCACGATTCCCCACCAGTCGTACTGCTCGAGGTAGATCAGGTCGAACAGCATGATCCCGTGGGTGCGCTGGAGCGCCATCTCCATGGCCGCTCGGAAGCGCTCCGGGTCGTCGTGGTACTGCAGCAGGTAGAGGCTGGCGTAGACGAACGTCGCCTCGTTGACCTCCTGGACGGCGATCTCGGCTGAGCCTTCGACGGAGTACCAGTCCGCTGGCCTGCCGGAGTCGATGGCGTCCTGGCGTGTGACGTCCTCGAAGTACGTCCCCACCATGAGGAAGTCGAGGTCCTCGGCGTAGCCGGTCTCGCCGTACCGCTCGCTCGCCCACTCGTAGTCCGGCTGGCGCTTCCGGCTGCCCCAGTTCACGCCCTCCTCGTAGTAGAGGGGGTACCAGGCACCTACGTAGTCGGTGAAGTACAGCGACGGGTCGATGCCCAGGACGCGGTCGCGGGCTCGTTGGAAGAACTCCTGGATGACGTGCGCGCGCCACTCGATCCACCGGGTGAACAGCGGGCCCTCGACCCGGCGTGCGGCGAACCCCTCCAGCTCGTAGGTCATGACGTCGTCGGGCCAGTTCTCCACGGGCCGCCCCAGGTAGGCCTCGAACGCGGCGCGGCTCTTTGGGGAGAAGTCCGCGTCGAGGTTGGAGTACCGGGCGCGATCGAGGGCGATGCCGTCGACGTCGTAGTTCCGGGCGATCTCCTCGAGGATTGCCAGCTCGTAGTCCTGGACCTCGGGCAGGTTCGGGTTGACGAACGTCGCGGGTGATGGATGATCCTGGGCACGGATGAAGTCGACGTCCGCTTCCACGGTCAGCTCGGTGCCCTCAACGAGGTTCTCCCGCATCCAGGTCGCGGCCTCCCCGTGACCGGAGAGCACGAACCCGTCGTCGGGCACGGCCAGTGGTGGCGCCCCGTCGACGCGGTCGACGACCTCGACAACCTTGCCGTCGACGACGCTGGCCTCCACACCCCACTGGTTCGCCGGCGACACGTTGTAGTGCTCTGGGGTGTAGATGACGAGCATGTCGGCGCCGCGCGTCACATCGATGCCGTCGACACGACGACGGGCACCGTCCCCGGTGACGGCCGCCCGTGTCACGGTGAGGTAGGTGGTCTGCCAGTGCGGGTTGTCGTACGCCGGACCGTCGCGGTAGGTGGTCGAGCCCTCGCTGAAGACGTTGACGGCGGCGATCACGTCGAGGCCGTAGCGATGCCCTTCCTCAACGACGGTTTGGAGCAGGTCGTAGTCGGCCGGGTAGGGCTGGTAGTCCGGGATCTTCGTCGTCGACAGGTGCGGCGCGATCCGCGACTGGTAGGCGACGTACCCGCTGGGGTTCTTGACGTCGACGACGACGGAGTCGAAGCCGACCTCCGCCGTGCGTCGCATGACGTCACGGACTTCCTCCCGGGTGTCCAGCGCGGTGCGGTTCGCGGCCAGGTCGAGCCACAGCAGCCGCCCCTGCCAATGCGGGTGGCCGTAGAGGTTCTCGAGGATCTGCTCGTGGCCTGCGCCTGACCCCGTGGGGGTGCGTTCCGTCGCCGCGGCTGGCATCGAGACGGCGACTGTCGCGCAGGCGGCGCTGAAGGCGACGAGTGCTCTCGTCCATCGTGAGAGCTGGTCGCGTGGCGTGGCAGGCCGCTCGCCCATGGACCCTCCCGGCTGTCGGTCCCGTAGGTGGCACTGCCATTGGTATGCAACGAGAGCCGTCTTGTAAAGAGATTGGTAGTGACCAAACGCGACCTGACATGGACATCAGTGCACGGGCGTGACGTGCCCCTGCGCTAGACCCGCTCCCCTAGACCCCGGGCGTCGCCTCGAGGCCGTTCGGCTCGAGATTGAACGCGAAGCGAATCCCGCCGATGGTCGTGATCTCCTCGCTCCCCGCGTTCTCCTTGGCCCACGTCTCCCCCTCGCTGGCGACGTCTTTCTGCGAGCTCAGCAGGGTGTGGGCCATGCTGGCGAACAGGCTCGTGCACACGGGATTGTCCGTGCCCAGGCGGCACCTGGCCCGGACCACCTTGACCTTGTTCTCCTCGTCGTACTCGATGGCGACGTCCATGTCGTCCTCGGCGTCGCCGCGAGGCCAGCACACCATCTTCCGCTTGGCGCCGCTGTAGAGGCCGTCCACGTCGGGATCGTCAGCGCACGTCCACGAGTTGGCCTTGACCAGCCAGGAGTCGGAGACGAGCGTCACCGTGACGCCGCGCAGGTACTGCTGGTCGCCGCGAGGAAACGCCGCGGGAACAGGGTGTGGGGTCTTGCTGCCCTCGGGCTCGGTCACCGTCAGTCCCACCTGACCGCCGACCGCCGCGCCCGCCAGGATGGCCGCGACCAGTGTTCCGACCAGGCGCTTGCGCGGCGAGCTCGACGAGCGCGTCGACGGCGCACCGGCCGGTGGTGGAGGGAACGCCCACGGCCCACCGCCGGGCTGTCCGGGCGGAGGTCCGAAGGCTGGAGGAGACGGTGCCTGGGCATGGTCACCGGGCTGCGGTGGCCCATGATGCTGCGGCGCGCCAGGCTGCTGCGGCACGGGCCGCCACGCGGTGCCGTCCCAGTAGAACTTCCCGTCCGGAGAGTAGAGCGGGGGTGGCGGCGAACCGGCCATCAGGACTTCCCCTCGATGCGCAGCACGATCTCGTACGTCTCTGGATGCGTCAGCACGTACTCGTAGTCGCCGATGGTGGCCTTGGTGTCCTTGTTGGCCTCGACGCTCTCGGCGAGCCACTTCTGGATCTCCGCGGACGTCGCCGGGTCGTCGCGGTAGGGCAACGTCGCGAACCACCCCAGGTACGCCAGACCGGTCTTCGTGATCGGGTCGCTGTCTGCGCGGAAGATCGAGCTCGAGATCGTGTGGATGCGGTTGTCGGCGACGCTCAGCGTGGTCTCGAAGTGGACCATGCCGATGCGCAGGTCGCAGTCGATGTGGATGTGCTCCTGCTTGCACGTGTGCCCTTGCTCGCGCAAGGCCTCCGTCACCGCGTCGATCTCGAGTTGGGGGATGCAGCGGTAGCTGCCGCACGGTTGTGACAGCTGGACGAGGCGGTAGCTGCGCGCCGCGACGAACGCGCCGACACCGGCGACGAGGAAGAGGACGACGCCGAGCCCGATGAGCACCGCCCGGCTCACGCCACCGGACCGTCCGTCGTCCGGCGACCCCGACGACGTCAGCGCGAACGAGCCTGGAGAGGCTGGCGGTTGGGCTCCGGGCGGCCCGGGTGGCGTCATGGTCATCTCATGCTCCCGATCGGACGAAGCTGGCCCACCGGCTCTGGAAGGCGTCACCGGACATGCCGAGGACTCGTCGGGCGATGCCGTCGAAGATCGGCAGGTCGAAGAACGAGACGTCCAAGGGGTCGGGACGCTTGATGATGGACGCGTACAGCTCGACCGCCGCGTCGCGCCCCTTGAGCCGCTCCGCCAGGATGAAGACCGACGCACCCAGGCAGTAGTTGAAGCCGGAGTCCTCGTAGAAGCCCTTCGAGGCGGGAGGCTCCCCGGTGAACTTGCCGGCCCGCACACCGTCGGCCACGATCGCGAGGATCCAGTTGGCGCGTTCCGGGTTCCCGACGGTCTCGCTGTAGCGGGCGAAGCCCTCGATCGCCCATATCGGTGGGCGGGTGAACCCCACCGTCAACTCCGCCCGCGCGGTGACCGCGTGGGTCAGCTCGTGGCGGATGGTGATCCGCGGCTCGGTGTTCTTCGCCTCGATCGAGGCGAGGTTCACCACGATTCGGGAGGCGACGAACTGGTCCCGGTACAGGATGCCGTCCTTGCGGACGCCGAGAAGAGGGATCTGCAGGCCGAGCACGTCGGGGTCGAACGTCTCGGTCCGTCCCACGCCGAACCAGTCGTGGAAGTTCGAACGGTCGCGGGTGAAGAAGAGCACATGGCCCGGGAACTTCGTCCGGTCACCCCACAGGTCCTCGACGACCGCCAGCTCCCGCTCCGCCACAGCGGCGTAGTCGTCCAGGTCGTCGACGGTCTCGTCGCCCACCAACCACACCTTGCCGTTGACGTTCACCACCCGGAGCCGGTCGGTGTACCACGGCGCTTCGGCGAAAGGTTCGGTGAGGTTGAGGCTCTCGTGGTTGTCCTCGGTCGCGCCGACGATCTCGGTCACGACGAGCTTGTCGTCCTGCTCGCGGACCCGATACAGGAACATCTCGGCGGGAGCGACGTCGCCCGGGCCCTCGTCCGCGGTCAGCTTGATGACGCGGATGACCGGCCGGAAGACCGTGGTCCCGTCGTCCTGCTTCTCCTCGCTCGTCTGGTCGAGGATGTGGCGGAAGTCGGCGAAGTCGAACTGGCGCAGGTTGGCGAAGACGCGCTTCTCCTGCTCGATGAGCTGCTGGTTCGACTGGTCCAGGTCGGCGAGGTAGGCCTCCTCATCACGGTCGAGGACCGCTTGAGCCTGCCGATCGAGGATGTCGCGCAACCGGTTGCGCATCGAGCTTGCGGAGTCGACGTAGTCCTCACTCTCGATGACCGGACGCTCCCGCTCGCAACCGGCGACGAACAAGCCGCCCGCGGCCAGAAGCCCGCTCGTCAGCACCGCCCGCCTGGACCATGCACCAGCGCAGACGCCGGCGCTCGGCAGTTTCGACACGCTCGCGATCCCCTAGCTCTCGGCACGCTTGGTCCGGCCTCGGACGGCCGGAGGCGGGGTCAGAATACTGTGTCCCTTTTCGAGGCCTGCGAGACACGACGTCCTTCTGCGGCATGCGAAGCGCGACGGACGGGCCGTGTCGGAGACGTGTCATCAGCCGCTCAGCGAGCAGGTCGCCACGCCGAGTCGCGGCCGGTGAGCCCCAGCACACGGTCCAGGAGTGGGGCATCGTCCGGAACAGCGACCGGAGGGCCGAACAAGCCGGGGGTTCCGTGCGGGTTCTCCGCGACTGTCTGACGCGCGAACTGGTGGACCGCGTTGAGGAGCTCACGATCGCACGTGAACTCCTGGCCGCTCGCGACCGCGAGATCCCAACCATGCACCACGACCTCGTCGAGGGCGACGATCCCCGCGACCTCGCCAGGAAGCTCCAGTCCCCCGGCCTCGGTCATGCCCTCCCAGGCGGACTGGTCCCGCCAGGCGTTCGCCAGGGCAGTCAACCTGACCGGGATCCGGGTACGCCAGTCATCACCTAGCCGGGACGCGTCCGCGGACGGCCCTCGTGGGCAGTCCGCCGGGGGCACCTTCGTCGCCGCCGCGGTGAACGCCAGGCTGAGCCCATCGATGTGGTCGAGAAGGTCGCCTACTGTCATGTCCACACAGGGGGTGGGCTCCCCCAGCTGAGCGTCACGGACGCCTTGGACGAGGCGGGCGAGGACGTCGGTCGCGGGTCGCAGATCCAGCATGCCTCTTTCCTTCCCATCGGCTTTCCTTCCCCATCGGCCTTTCCCACCGGCCACGCCCTTTCCCTCCAGCCCCGTCGCGACACCGCCACTGGTCGCGACGGGGCGCGGGCTGGCGCGCGTCGTGACAGCCGGACCCCGTGGATCCCAAGGCCCGTACGATCACGCCGGCGACACTGCGGCGCCGATCGACTCGTGGCCGCCGGACGAGCAGAGGAGCGGAAACCATGGCGTCAGCGACCTCGACCTCCCAGATCAGCGGGGTGTTCGCGTGGGAGGCTTTGGACTCGCGGGGCCGCCCCACCGTGGGATGCGAGGTGACGCTGCGGAGCGGCGCCCGTGGCGAGGTGGTCGTGCCCTCGGGAGCGTCGACCGGCACGTACGAGGTGCACGAGCGGCGGGACGGCGGCGAGCCGTATGGCGGGTTCGGGGTGCGGCAGGCCGTCCGCGCCGTGGTCGACGTACTCGCGCCCGCGGTCCATGGCCTGGACGCGCACGAGCAGGAGACGGTCGACGCCGCGCTCGTCGACGCCGACGGGACGGCGAACCTGTCCCGGCTCGGCGGCAACGCCGTCCTGGCGGTGTCGCTCGCGACCTTGCTCGCGGCCGCGGACGACGCCGGCCTCCCCCTCTACCGCTACCTCGACGACTCGGGTCTCCCGCCGCTGCTCCCGCTACCGATGGTCAACATCGTCTCGGGCGGTGCGCACGCCGGCCGGCTGCTGGACATCCAAGACGTGCTCGCGGTCCCCGTCGGGGCGACCGAGACGGCCCAGGCGATCGAGTGGGTCTGGCGGGTGCGCACGGCGACCGGCGAGCTGCTCGAGCAGCAGGGCGAACAGGCCAGCCTCGTCGCGGACGAAGGCGGACTCGCCGCTCACCTGCCCACGAACGCGGCCGCGTTGGACCTGGTGACGCGGGCGATCGAGCGAGCGGGTCTCCGGCCTGGAACCGACGTGGCCCTCGCTGTCGACCTGGCAGCCAGCCAGTTCGCCCTTCCGAACGGGCGGTACCGGCTCGCGATCGAAGACCGGGAGGTGAGCCGCGACGAGTGGCTCGACGAGGTCACCCGCTGGTGCCACGAGTTTCCCGTGGTGTCGCTGGAGGACGTCCTCAGCGAGGACGACTGGGCCGGGTGGGTGGAGCTGACCAGGCGGCTTCCTCACGTGCAGCTGCTGGGGGACGACCTGTTCGCGACCCACCTGTCCCGCCTCGACGAGGGCATCGGGCGAGGCGCGGGGAACGCGATCCTCGTCAAGCCCAACCAGACCGGCACCGTCAGCCGTGCTCAGCGGGTGGTCCAGCGCGCGTTGGAGTCGGGGTACGCCTGCGTGGTGAGCGCCCGATCCGGTGACACCGAGGACTCCTACCTGGCCGACCTCGCGATCGGCTGGCGAGCCGGCCAGATCAAGGTGGGCTCGCTGACCCGGTCCGAGCGCACGGCGAAGTGGAACCGACTGCTGCGGATCGCGGCCGAGCTGGGCGACCGCGCGACGTTCGCGAGCCGGCAGGCGCTCGGCGGCCGCCGCCCGTAGCGGCCGCGTCGCGCACCACGCGACCGTTCCGGCCAACCAGACCAGCCCGCCGGCCTCGCACTCGACGCCCGGTCACGCCTCCTGCAGCCCAGGACGGCCCGCCTCGGTGACGTAGCTGGCGCGCACCGAGATGGGAGCTCCTGGCGTGACGACGTACGGGAGGATCTTGAAGTCGGTCCGCCAGGACCGGCGCGTCACCGTGCACACGGCGTAGCCGCGTTGCTGGTTCTCGAACTTCAGGTGCGGGTTCTCCTTCAGCCGGATGAGCGTCGCCGGTGTGACGTCCGCGCCGTCGCCGCCGGACGAGATCGACGTGGTGGCGAACTCCACGGCCAACGTCTCGGAGGTCGGGTCGTTGAAGTCGCTCTTGACCTCGGCCGCGGCGTGAACGTGGACGTCGCCGGTAAGGACCACGGGGTTCGAGGTGCGTCGGAAGCCCTCGATCACCCTCGCCCGGGCCGGCTCGTATCCGCTCCACTCGTCCATGCCGAAGCGCTGCTCGGGACCCTCCTCGAAGTCCCGCTGGCAGAAGAAGACCTGCTGAGCGAGCACATTCCACTGGGCCCGCGAGCGGGCCAGACCGTCCAGCAGCCACCGCTCCTGCTCCTCCCCGAGCATGGTGCGCGTCGGGTCGAGCCGGTCCTCACAGCCGATCACGCGGCCGTCGCCGCACGCCTGGTCGGAGCGGAACTGCCGGGTGTCGAGCACGCTGAACTCGGCGAGGTCCCCATAGGCGAACCGCCGGTAGAGCTGCATGTCCGGCCCGCTCGGCTTCGACACCAACCGGACCGGCTGGTGCTCGTAGAACGCCTGGAACGCCGCGGCGCGGCGGGCTAGCCACTCCTCCCGCGTGGGCGTCGGCGAGTTCTCCTTCGGCACGTCGGCCGCCCAGCTGTCGTCGACGTCGTGGTCGTCGATCGTGACAACCCACGGGTGCGCGGCGTGCGCCGCCTGCAGGTCGGGGTCCATCTTGTAGAGCGCGTACTGGGTGCGATAGCGCGGGAGCGTGATCGCCTCGACCTGGAAGTAGTCCGGCACCGTCTGCTGGCGAGCATTGCTCGTGGGGTTGATGGGGTCCTCGTAGATGTAGTCGCCGAGGTGGAACACCAGGTCGACGTCCTCCTCGGCCATGTGCCGGTACGCGGTGTAGAAGCCCTCCGACCAGCGTTGGCACGACGCGAACGCGAGGGTGAGCATCCCGACCGGCGCTCCCGTGGGGGGAAGGGTCCTCGTGCGGCCGACGGGACTCTCCACACGCCCGACTCGGAAGCGGTAGAAATACTCCCGCCCTGGGCGAAGGCCGTGGAGTTCCACGTGCACCGAGTGCGCCAGCTCCGGCCGCGCCACGACCGTGCCTCGTCGCACCACGCGGCGGAAGTTGTCGTCCTCGGCGACTTCGAACTGCACAGGCACGGGGCGGTTCGGCATCCCACCGAGACCGTCCTCGGCGAGCGGCTCGGGCGCCAGCCTCGTCCACAGCACCATGCCGTCGGGTGCCGGGTCACCGGAAGCGACACCCAGGCTGAAGGGGTACTCGCTGAACCGTGGGGCGGCGGTCGTCGAGGTACTGGACCACGCCTCCGTGGTGAGAGACGCCGCGGCCGCGGTCAGGACCCCCAGCTGCAACAGCCGACGGCGAGCGAGATGCCTGCCCAGCGCGAGTGTTCCTCGACGTGCCATCACACACCCCCTCGTGATCGAGAACGTCTCATCCTGACAGCGCATCGTGGCCGTCGACCAGCACTGTGACCGCAAACGCTCGCCTTCGCGCAGGTGAAAACTCGCTTGCGAGACGTGGACGTGTCGCGATTAGGTGCGGCCGTGCCGTCCACACACGCCGACCAGCTCGACTCCTACTTCGTCTGCGCCACGCCCCGTACGGGCAGCTCGCTCCTGCTGAGCTTGCTGGAATCGACGGGTGTCGCCGGTCGTCCCGAGGCGTACTTCCGCGCGCCCGATGAGCCGACGTGGGCCGAGCGTTGGCGGATCCCGCGCACCGCCGACGGTGGGTTCGACTACGCGGACTACGTACGCGCGGCGCTGGCCGCCGGCCGCACCGACAACGGTGTCTTCGGCGCCAAGCTCATGTGGGGGACCCTCGACGAGGTGGTCGACAAGCTCGGCACTGTCTACCCCGAGCTGCGCGGCAACGATGTCGCGCTGCTGACCAGGGCCTTTGGCCGTACCCGCTTCATCTACCTCCGACGTGACGACGTGCTGGCCCAAGCGGTCTCGTGGCTGCGGGCGGAGCAGACCGGTGTCTGGTTCATCGATGACAACGGACAGACCGACGACAGCACCGTCACCGGGCAGGCCCCCAGGTACGACGCGGACGGCATCAGGCACTTCGTCGAGACGATCGAGGAGCACAACGCCGCCTGGGAGGCGTGGTTCACCGCCTGGGGGATCCAACCGCTCGTCCTCCGCTACGAGGAGCTCGACGCGGACCAGGTCGGCACCACGCGTCGCGTCCTCGACTTCCTCGGGTTGCGTCTTCCGGAGGGCCGCACCATCAGGGCCCGGCTTCGGCGTCAGGCCGACGAGCTCAACCAGGAGTGGATCGAGCGGTACCGCAGCACTGGTCTCGCGTCCGCTCGTTGACGACGGCTCACGAGATGCCCACTAGGCCCGGTGCGCTGAGCGCGCGCAGATCGCCGGCTTTCAGCGGGACAGCTTCGTCGCTGTCCGTAGCGCCGTTCCCTGCCCCGTGGTGGACGCCTGTGTCGACGTGGTTCGGGAGAAGCTGGCCGCCCAAGGTGTCCGGCGTGATGACCCGACCACGTAAGCCTTGCCGTGGTGAGGATCGACTGCCCCGGGCACGCGGACTCCGACGGCCCTTTCGCGTCGACAGGCACCTCCCCCGCCCTGTGGGAGGCGTACGACCAGCTGATGGGTCCGGGCCGGTGGTGGCCGACGGCACGGCGTCGGGGGGCACCATCCCCGTCCGCTTCCCCATCACGCTGATCCAGGGGACGCGGGCTGGCACATCGAGATGAGCTTTCTCGCCGGCGACACGTGGCGGGCCAGTGTCCGCAGCCGAGACCGGGGCCTGCTGGCGCTGCTCCTCTTCACCGACGTCGACCCGGACGACGCGCCGACCCGGATTCGCATCGGCTCCCACGTGGACGCCGCCCGGGCCCTCGCACCGTTCGGCGACGACGGACTCGACAACGCCGCATCCGCGCCACTCGTCGAGCAGGCGAGCGCCCACCGGCCCGTCACCCTCGCCACGGGTACGGCTGGGGACGTCTACCTGTGCCATTGCGCATCATCGCCCAGCCCGGCGCGGCCCTGCTGGAGCCGTTCTCCCTCACCGACCGGGGCCGTGGTCGTCGTCCTCGACCGCGGTCGCGTCGTCGAGGTGGGCAGCCACGCCGAGCTGATGGCGGCCCGCGGCCACTACGCCGAGCTGTATCAGCTCCAGGCCAAGGGCTACCGCTGACGAGCACCTGGCCACAGCGGACACCCTCGTCATGGGCCGCTTGACAGTCCCCAGTGTCGATCCTTGGGCGACACCGCGTGGCGGGGCTGGGACGATACGGGCGTGACCACAGAGAGCTTGCCTGAAGTGAACGTGAGCGCGCTGGCGATCAACGTCGAGATCCCAGAGCCGTTGCGGTGGACGGACTCCCGACGGGGCGTGGAGTTCGTCCTCACCAGCCTCAACGTGCGGCTGTTGCCGGACGGCCGGCTGGCCGCCAAGGCCTACGGCCGTCCCGTCGACGGCGGCCGAGGCGCGTACACGTCCTTCCGCGTGCCCGACCGCCCCGAGCTCGCCGACCTGATCAGGAGGGCGGCCGACCGGGCGGCGCAGCTCTGGGCGGCCCACCGCGGAATTGACTGAGACGACACCCAGGCGCGACAGGCGCTGTCATTTTGGCCTCGTCGTCGACGTCGCTCCCGGACCGCATGCGTGTTGGGGCGCCGCTGACCGGTACAAGGACGGCCGCAACGTCCCGTGCAGACCGGTCCAGACCGTCGCGAAACGCCTCCATCAAGAGGCTCCAGTGCCGCGAAGGGCATCGGTCGACGAGGTGAGCGAAGGGTGCGGACCGCCTCCTCGTCCATGTGAGCCGCACCCACAAGCTCGGCCACCAGGGTTTGGCGGCATCCTCCCGAGTCAACGAGGTGCTCCATGACCAGCGCCACCAACCGCGTCGCGATCGTGACCGGCGGATCCGGGGGCATCGGGCGGGCCAGCGCCCTACGCCTTGCCACCGACGGGATCGCGGTCGTCGTCCACTACAACAGCAACAGGACCCGCGCCGACGAGACCGTGCGGACCATCACGGAAGGCGGAGGACGCGCGATAGCCGTCGGAGGCGACATCGCCGACGAAACCCAGGCCACTGCGCTGTTCGACGCGGCCGAGCGAGACTTCGGCGGGGTGGACGTCCTCGTGCACACCGCCGGGATCATGCCGCTCGCGCCGATCGCGGAGCTCGATTTGGACGTCTTCGACCGCGTTCAACGCGTCAACGTGCGTGGGACCCTTGTCGTCGACAAGCTCGCCGCCCAACGGCTCCGCGCCGGCGGCGCGATCATCAACTTCTCCAGCTCCGTCACCCGCCTGCAGCCACCCACCTACGGCGCCTACGCCGCGTCCAAAGGCGCGGTCGAGGCGATCACGTTGGTCCTGGCCCGGGAGCTGAGCGGCCGCAACATCACCGTCAACGCCATCGCGCCCGGACCCACCGCCACCCCGCTGTTCCTCCACGGCAAGAGTCCTGAGCTGATCGAGCAGATCGCGAACAGCAACCCGTTCGGGCGTCTCGGCACGCCTGAGGACATCGCGGAGGCCGTGGCGTTCCTGGCCGGCCCCGGCCGCTGGGTGAACGGCCAGACCGTCTTCGTCAACGGCGGCGCCGCTTGACCTCCTCACCAAGGACCGGACGCGACAAGCACGCTCGCCTTGCCGGCGAAGCCGACGCAGCCGCGCGGTGCTGCACAGTCCGGGGACACGATCACGTTGCGGTGAGCAGCCGTTCGACCCGCATCAGCTGACGATGGAACTCCGCCGCTCGCGTCGCGCGCTGCTTCCACAGCACGGCCAGCCGGCCGCAATCGGCGCGCCTGCTGACGAAGCTCGCGAGGCGTTGCCAGTCCTCCTGTCGGTGTGATCCTGGCAGGAGCTCGACCGCCGCGACCTCCAGGCGCTAGGAGGCAGCGGCCTGCTGTTCTTCGTGTGCCCGGGTCACGATCTCCCAACCCGTCGCCCCCAACGACACCACAGCGACAGGGAAAATCCCGAGGTTCTCCCGGTCGATGTGTTCGGAGAGTTCCGCAAGCAGCCGGTCGACCACCTCAACCACATTGCCGTCCGTGAGGTCCAGCTCCGCCAGAGCCTGCTCGAGGTCGTCATGCTCCTGTTCCAGCTCGAGCACCTGGTCGACGAACTCGCCCTCAGCCTTCATCGCGGCGAAGACGCCACGCTCCTCCAGGCGGACATGCCGATGGAGTAGCTCGCGAAACTCCTGAAGCAGCTCGGTCGCAGCACCGCCACCCTTGTCACGGAGGGCCCGCCTGATGGCGCCGCCGAGGTCTAGCAGCGCGAAGTGCTCGTCCATCAGCTGGGCGATTGGTTCGACCTGTCGGCACCCGCAGTACTCGCACATGACGCGGCCCTCCTACAGTCGGCGCCAACGGTCGGATTCGGAGCGCAACCGGTCGATGGCTATGGCGTCACCGATCACCAGCGATGAACGATCCGACCGCGTGTGACGGCTTCGTGAGTTACGGGCTTCACGGCACCGCCTCGAACACCCCGTTCGCGCCGCGTACGCGTCGACCATGTCGAACGGCCCGCCTACCACGTGGAACGACGGAGCGAGGTCGGAACCCGCGCCGACGACAAACACCTGACCCGCGCCCCTACCCGGACGCGCAGCGACCGCCGACGACGGAGTGCCGTGAGGACCGTGGCACGAGCCGGCGACAGAGCTGACATTGGTCGAGCTGCCAGTGGCCCGTAGCCCGCTCCTGGCGAAAGCTGTCGCCGGATGATTTTTCACGGCTCTTAGTGTAGTTAAATGACCGGTGTCCAGTCTCCACGGAACGGCGTCTCGTGAAAGACCTCACACCGATGAACCGGTCGTTCTCACCTCCGACCGGGCCGACAGATGCACGGCTGCTGGCACTGTTGCCCAGGTCTCAGCGACAAGAGCACTCGCCCCACCGTGAATGAGGCGACAGCAAACATCGAAAGGTGGGAAACATTCACCGCAGCCCCGGCCATCGCGGAGGGCACGTCCTCGTCCGCGACGCGCACGCGGCACGAGTACTTCGTCGAACTCGAGGTGTGGGACGTGCGGGATCAACATGAGCGCTCGCGCCGAGGCGACACCGACGCCGGTTCGTACCACCAGAACGGCCGAGCTCGTAGGAGGGTAGGGCGGGCGGGACTCGAACCCGCGACCCAGGGATTATGAGTCCCCTGCTCTAACCGGCTGAGCTACCGCCCCCCTGTCACACCTCCCTCGGTTGCCTGAGCCTAGTCGGCACCACCGGCAGCCGACCGGAGAGGTCCCGCGACGTCGGCCGGGCTACTTGCCGCTCTTGCGGTCTATGTCGAACTCCCGGTAGACCCGGGCCCAGAAGCCCTCCCGCAGCCAGACCCGGGCCTCCGGGTAGGGGCGGAGGGAGTGGCCGAGTTCCTTCTCGGCCTCGATTAGCAGCTCCGTGTCGATTACCGTCGGCAGCAGCGGTCCCGGCAGCAGGTCTCGGATGTTGTCCCGGCCTCGGGTCAGGATCCACTTCTGGGCGACGTGCTCGCCGATCTCCTCGACCGTGCTGCGGTTAGGGCCGAGCTTGGAGTTGGAGACCGTGGCCGACGTCGACCCGGACGCGGAGGCCGAGGAGTTCGGCCGAGCGACCGTCCGGGCAGCCGGCGTCAGACCGGCGAACACCTGGGCCGGGGTGGGTGTCGTGGAGGCGGCCTGGGTCGGCAGGGGATGCGCCAGCCGGAAGTACGGCCTGAGCAGGTCTGCGGACAGCACCTCGACCGTGTCAGCCTCCCAGACCAGCCGCTCCGCCTGGTTGCTGCCGTAGGCGGGCTCGACTCCCCAGAGGTGGATCCGGACGCCGTACGCCTGGGCCGCGTCGACCGCCGACACCAGGTCCTCGTCACCGGCGAGCAGCACCGCGTCCGTGACCGCCCCGTGTCGGGCCAGCGCGTCGAGATCGCTGCGGATCTGCGCGTCCACGCCCTTCTGCTGACCCAGCTTGTTGAGGTTGCCGAGACGCACCTTGACCATCGGCAGCGCGGCGATCACCCGCTGGTCGACGGTGGGCACCCGGTCAGCGGCCGCGTCGTACCAGTAGACCCGCAGCAGCTCCCCGGGCAGACGGCTCGCCCCGTACTCCTGGAGCACCCGGATGAGCTCGTCGGCCTGGACGCGGTACTCGCGGCGCTCCCGCGCCCCGAACAGCACCTCGCCGGCGGCGGCATAGAGGTAGCCGACGTCGATGAGGATGGCGTACCTGCGCTGGGCACAGGGAGCGGCGGCCGAGGCGGGGAGGTCTGGAACACCCATAGCGCCTCCTCGACCTCACATGCGCTGACCCTCTCGGCGCCGGCGTGCCGGGATGGCGACAGCCGGGCCTCTTGTGAGACTACACGCCCAAGCTCCCTAAGACCCGGCGATCCGGACGTACGTCGTGAATCCGCCGCATCCGGCTACCGACCGCCGGTGGCACGAAAAGATCCCCGCCCGGAGGCTCCGGACGGGGATCAGTGGCCGCTCCCGCGGCTGGACTCGAACCAGCAACCTGCCGGTTAACAGCCGGACGCTCTGCCAATTGAGCTACGCGGGATCGTGTCATCGGCGCCGCCTCGGGCGCCGGCCCCGCATAGGTTAGCAGCCTCCGGGACGGGCACGCGCCCACCCGGTCGGTCCGCGTCCCCGCTCGTCTCCAGGCGGGGTCATGCGGCCGGGCGCGGGCCTGGTCAGGGGCGTATCGCACCGTACTCCCGCAGCAGCTCCACCACACGCGGCTCGTCCTCGAACGCCCGGACCACGTCCTCGTCGGTGACGACGCGGTGCGCGTTGGCGTCGATGTAGTCGCGCAGGAGCTGGTCGAACCTCGCGGCGCCCACCTCCCGCCGGGCACGGTGCAGCATCTGGCCGCCCTGCCGGTAGACCCCCGAGGCGTAGAGGTCGGGCTGGCGCAACGCGGCGTACCACTCCATGGACTCGCCGACGCGGTTCCGCACCGCCGACGGGGTCGGGAACTGGAGCAGCTCGTCGACGGTGTCGTTCACGAGCACCTCGGCGTACTCGGCGAACGCTTCGTCCAGCCACGGGTCTCGTGCCTGGTTGTTGCCGACCAGGCCGTAGAACCACATGTGGGCGACTTCGTGCGGGGCGAGGCTGGGATAGCGAGCCGGATGAATGTCGCCGAACTGGATGGCGCCGGGGAACTCGATGCCGCTGGTGAACCCCGGCACGATCGTCACCCACAGGTCCTCGTACGGGAACGGGCCGAAGGAGGCGGACAGCTCCTTCACCGCGGTCATGGTGGCGTCCGCCCACTCCCCCGGGGTCGCCACCGAGCCGGCCGGCGCACCGACGTGGACGCGGACCCCGTCGACCTCCCGCTCGGTCACCTGCATGCGCCCGACGGAGAAGGCGACGTCGCGGACGGCGTCCGCGCGGAACCGGTGGACGACGCTCCCCGGCCGGGAGGCGGGCTCGGTCCCCAGCGCCTCACCGGTGCCGAGGACGGCATCCCCCTGTGGCGCCACGATCTCGAGGAGCTCCAACCGGAAGACCTCGCTCGTCACGGTCTCGCCGAAGAGGTCGACGGCGGGCTCGGTCGCCCAGCCCCGGCCGCGCTCCCACGCCAGCAGCGGATACGCCGTGCCCGCCCAGGCGACGAGGTCGTCGGGGGAGTACCCGACCCGCTCGGGTGTCAGGGCGCCGAGGGTGACGGTGAACGCCAGGGCGACGGTCACCTGCTCACCAGGTTCGAGGCAGTCCTCGACGGGGACCCGAATGAGGGTGCCCGGCACGCCGGGCGGGGCCCCCGCCGACTCCACCTTCGGCGTCACCATCGAGCCGTCGAGCGCGACGGCGGTGACCTCGAGGCGGTTGCCGTAGCGGGCCGTCTCGGGCTTGTTCGGCCAGGCGCGGAAGACGACCTCGCAGGTGCGCAGGTCGGGGGTGAACGTGACGGTCTCCATGCCTCGGATGAGCCGGCGGTCGGCGGAGACGTCGAAGCAGAGCCGCACCACCGGGCGGTCCTTGTCCGGCGCGGCTCGCGGCGCGAGGCGCGCGGACACGGGCTCGTAGGAGACCTTTCTGCTCGCTCCTCCCCCGCCCCCGGCGCCGGTCGGGCAGGCCGCCGGGTCCGAGCGACGCGGTGGGGTCACCTGCTCCTGGCTGGCCGTCGGGGTGGGGGTGGTGTCAGGCAGCGCGTCCGTCGCGGTCGGTGTGCAACCGGTGATCGCGACCGCGCCCAGCGCGAGCGCCGCGAGCCGTCGCCTCACGGCTCCACCTCCGCACGAACCGCCGCGAGCGCCTCCTCGGCCGCCGCGAGGATCTCGGGGTCACTCGGATCGAGCTCCTCGTCGAACGCCACCGCCCAGACGAGCTCCGCGTCGACCTGGGCGGCGCGTCGAGCGATCACCCGGACGCCGTGGCGACCGCGAATCGGGACCCGCCGGTCGACGACCACGCTGGCGGTGATGCGCTCACGGATCAGACGCAGGAAGCGATCGTCGGCGCGCTGGAAGCGCAGCGACCAGACCGGCATACGCTGCCCGAGCGGCGCGGTCTCGACGATCCGCAGCAGGTCGGTGTCGCGGTCCCATTCGGCGCGCTCGATCTGCTCCCACGCGATCCGGCGGTACGCGGGCGTCTCACTATCTCCCCTGCGTTCTCCCCCGCGTGCAGCCGACGGCGTGGGCAGGGCTCCCGCTTGGGGCTGCTCAGACGGCACGGCGTCAGAGCCGGCGCGCAGCGGCAGGTGGAGCGCCTGATCCGTGGCGACGATCCACCGCCCCGAGGCGTCCAGGGCTCCGGCGAGCACGCGCTCCCGCCGGGCGAGAGGGAGCGCGGCGTGGACCTCACGTGGAACCTTGGGACGACGGCGCACCAGGTCACCGTACTTGCCGTCGGCACCGGGCGACCTCAGGAGGTCCGCCGCTGTCGATCACCCGCCCAGGTCCGCCGCGGGTACAGCCGGGTCGAGCCGGCGCGCCGCGACGACGCCCGCCGGAGCCCGACGCCCTAAGCGGTCAGGCGAGGTACTCGCGCAAGCCCGGCCCCCACGCGCCGCCGCGTAGCTTGGCGAGCGTCTTCGCCTCGATCTGGCGCACGCGCTCGCGCGTGACTCCGAAGCGTCGGCCGACCTCCTCCAGCGTGTGCACCTGGCCGTCGGTCAGCCCGTAGCGCATCTGGAGGACGTACCGCTCGCGTTCTCCCAGCTGCGCCAGCGCCGAGTCGATGTGCTCCCTCATAAGCGACGACGCCGCCGCCTCCAACGGGGCGACGGCATCAAGGTCTTCGATGAGGTCACCAAGCTCGGACGCCTCCATCTCACCTATCGGCGTGTGGAGGGAGACGGGCTCACGCGCCAACCGGAGAAGCTCGCGAGTCCGCTCCGGGTCCAGGCCTACCGCCTCGGCGACCTCCTCGATCTGCGGGTCCCGACCAAGCTGCTGGAAGAGTTGCCGCTGGGTTCGCAGCACCCGGTTGATCGCGTCCACGACGTGGACGGGCACGCGGATCGCGCGCGATTGGTCGGCGATGGCCCGCGAGATCGCCTGGCGGATCCACCACGTGGCGTAGGTGGAGAACTTGTAGCCGCGGGTGTAGTCGAACTTTTCGACCGCCCGGATCAGCCCGACGTTCCCTTCCTGGATGAGGTCGAGCAGCGGCAGACCACGACCGGTGCACCGCTTGGCGACCGACACCACCAGGCGCAGGTTCGCCTCGATGAGCTGCCGTTTCGCGGCGGCGCCGATGCGGACCAACGCCTTGAGCTCTTCCTCCGTCGCGTCGACGTTGTACGCCTTCTCGACGAGGCAGCGCTCGGCGAAGAGACCTGCTTCCACGGCGCGCGCCAGCTCGACCTCCTGCTCCGCCGTGAGCAGCGGCACCCGGCCGATCTCGCGAAGGTACTGCCGAACGAGGTCCGGCGCTCGCTCGGAGACGTCGTCCAGCGGTGGAAGGTCCTCGACCTCCAGGCGGGCATCTGGCTCGGGTGTGGAGGTCGCTGTCGCGTCGAGTTCCTCGGAACGCAGATCCCGTCGTTCGCCCCCTTTTCGGGGCCTCGGTAGCGCGTCGGCTTCGTGAGCCCTTGACCTGAGTGCGTATACCGCCACGGCGCAACTCCTCCCACGGGAAGATTGGCGTGATCCAGTGTGCCCGGCTCAACGTCGTCACGTAGGGCATTTGGCAATATCCAGACAGTCAATGGCCAACCTCGGAAAGGTGTGAACGCGATGGAGCCGCCGACCCTTGGCGGGTCGACGGCTCCAGTGGGACGAACCGACGGTCAGTCGCTCGTGGCGAACGCGGCGTCGAACGCGGCCGCTGGCGGCTCGATCTCGCAAAGCTTCCGAACGACCTGCAACGCCTCCGGGGCGCCGATGAGCCGGTCCATGCCCGCGTCCTCCCACTCGACGGAGATGGGGCCGTCGTAGCCGATGGCGTTGAGCGCGCGGAAGCACTGCTCCCACGGCACGTCGCCGCGACCGGTGGAGACGAAGTCCCAACCCCGACGCAGGTCACCCCACGGCAGGTGGGACGACAGGCGGCCGTTGCGGCCGTTGCCGACCCGACGCTTCGCGTCCTTGCAGTCCACGTGGTAGATGCGGTCCTTGAAGTCGAGGATGAACCCGACCGGGTCGAGGTCCTGCCACACGAAGTGGCTCGGGTCCCAGTTCAGACCGAACGCCGGCCGGTGGTTGATCGCCTCCAGGGTCCGCACCGTCGTCCAGTAGTCGTACGCGATCTCGCTCGGATGCACCTCGTGCGCGAAGCGCACGCCCACCTCGTCGAACACGTCGAGGATGGGGTTCCAGCGGTCGGCGAAGTCCCGGTACCCGGCCTCGATGAGCTCCTCCGACACCGGCGGGAACATCGCGACGTACTTCCAGATGGACGACCCGGTGAAGCCCACCACGGTCTTGACGCCGAGCCGCGCCGCCGCACGCGCGGTCATCTTCATCTCCTCGGCGGCCCGCTGACGCACGCCCTCGGGGTCACCGTCGCCCCAGATCCGAGCGGGAAGGATCGCCTTGTGCCGCTCGTCGATCGGGTCGTCGCAGACCGCCTGGCCCTTGAGGTGGTTGGAGATGGCCCAGACCTTGAGGTTGTACTTCTCCAGGGTGTCCAGCTTGTTCTTGACGTACTTGTCGTCCTCAGCCGCCTTCCAGACGTCGAGGTGGTCGCCCCAGCAGGCGATCTCCAGGCCGTCGTACCCCCACTCCGACGCCAGCCGGCAGACTTCCTCGAACGGCAGGTCGGCCCACTGGCCGGTGAACAACGTGACAGGACG
This sequence comes from Thermasporomyces composti, assembly GCF_003386795.1. Classification (NCBI taxonomy): domain Bacteria; kingdom Bacillati; phylum Actinomycetota; class Actinomycetes; order Propionibacteriales; family Nocardioidaceae; genus Thermasporomyces; species Thermasporomyces composti. The sequence goes on along the minus strand of NZ_QTUC01000001.1, from coordinate 3,753,378 downwards.
CGGCATCTGCTCTTCTCCTCCTCCGACCCTGGCGGGTCAGTCGGGTACTTACTAGGCGTCTGGTGTCTCGCCGGAACCTCGAGGGTGGCGGCGAGGTGTCACCCGGTCGGCGACTCGACCGGAACCCAGCTCGAGCCGGACTCCGCGCTCTTGAGCACGGCGTCGAGGACCATCTGCACCTGGAGGCCCTCAGCGAACGTCGGGGACGGGTCGGTGCCCTCGGCGATCGCGGTCACCAGGTCGTAGGCCTCGTGGGTGAACGTGTGCTCCCAGCCGATGATGTGCCCGGCGGGCCACCACGCGGCCATGTACGGGTGCTCGGCCTCGGTGATGAGGATCCGGCGGAAGCCCTGCGTGGTGTTGTCGTCCTCGGTGAGGTACAGCTCGAGCTCGTTGAGTCGCTCGAGGTCGAACACCAAGGAGCCCTTCTCGCCGTTCAACTCGATCCGCAGGCCGTTCTTGCGGCCGGTGGCGAACCTCGTCGCCTCGTACGTGGCCACCGCGCCGCCGGACAGGCGCGCCACGAACAGCGCCGCGTCGTCAACCGTCACCTCGCCGCGCTCGCTGGAGCCGGTCCCACGCAACCCTTGGGTGTCGGCGACCAACGGACGCTCCTTGATGAACGTCTCCGTCAGGCCGCTCACCCCGACGATCTTCTGGCCGGTGATCCACTGGGTGAGGTCGACGATGTGCGAGCCGATGTCACCGAGCGCGCCGGAGCCGGCTTCCTCCTTCCGCAGCCGCCACACCAGCGGGAACTCCGGGTCGACGATCCAGTCCTGCAGGTAGACGGCACGGATGTGACGGATCGCGCCGAGCTTCCCCTCCTGCACGAGCTTCCGGGCGAACGCGGCCGCGGGAACCCGGCGGTAGTTGAAGCCGACCATCGCGCGGACACCGTTGGCCGCGGCGGCCTCGGCCGCCTTGACCATCTCCCGGGCCTCCTCGACGGTGTTGGCGAGCGGCTTCTCGCACAGCACGTGCTTGCCGGCGTTGAGGGCGGCGATGGCGACCTCGGCGTGGTTGCCACCGGGACTACAGATGTCGATCAAGCCGATGTCGTCTCGCTCGATCAACGCCTGCCAGTTGGTCTCATACGACCGCCACCCGTACTTCTCCGCCGCCGCGCGCACCTTCTCCTCGGTGCGACCGCAGATGGCCGCCATGTCGATCGCGTACGGGACGTCGAAGGCGGCGTTGAGGGTACGCCAGGCCTGCGAGTGCGCCTGGCCCATGAAGGCGTACCCCACCATGCCGACGCCGAGCGTCTGCTTGCTTGTCATGCGTTCTCCTCGTCTTCCCTATCGAACGCCCAGGAGGTAGTCCATGGCCAGTTGGTCGAGCCGCTCGAACGCCATCCCGCGAGCGGCCAGCGCCTCGATGGTGGCGTCGGGCCAATCCTCGTCGCGAAGGGTCTGGTAGGTCTCCCCCGCGGCCAGAGTCGGTCGCGCCAACTCATCGAGCTTCGCCGCGCGCAGCGCCTCCTGCACCTCCGGGTCGGAGCGGAACGCCCGTACCTTCTCACGCAGGATCAGGTAGTTGCGCATGCACCCACGGGCGGACTCCCACACGCCCTCCATGTCCTCGGTGCGGGGCGGCTTGTAGTCGAAGTGCCGCGGACCGTCGTAGCCGCCGTTCTCGAGGACGTCGACGGTCCAGAACGCGCCGCGCAGGTTGCCGGCGCCGAAGCGGAGGTCCTGGTCGAAGCGCGGCCCGTTCTGCCCGTTGAGGTCGACGTGGAAGAGCTTGCCGTGCCAGAGCGCCTGGGCGATGCCGTGCGCGAAGTTCATGCCGGCCATCTCCTCGTGCCCGACCTCCGGGTTGAGCCCGACGAGCTCGGGGTGCTCCAGCTGGTCGATGAACGCCAGCGCGTGCCCGATGGTCGGCAGCAGGATGTCGCCGCGCGGCTCGTTCGGCTTGGGCTCGATGGCGAAGCGGATGTCGTAGCCCTGGTCCAGGACGTAGGAGCAGAGGATGTCGAACGCCTCCTTCATGCGGTCCAGGGCGGCCCGCACGTCCTTCGCGGCGCCGGACTCCGCGCCCTCACGTCCGCCCCAGCAGACGTAGGTCTTGGCACCGAGCTCCGCCGCGAGGTCGAGGTTCTCCATCACCTTGCGGATCGCGAACCGGCGAACGGCCCGGTCGTTGGCCGTGAACGCCCCGTCCTTGAAGATCGGGTGAGCGAACAAGTTGGTCGTCGCCATGGGGACGACCAGGCCGGTCTCGTCGAGCGCCTTGCGGAAGCGCGCGATCACCTGGTCACGCTCGGCGGCGCTGGCCCCGAACGGGAACAGGTCGTTGTCGTGGAACGTCACGCCGTACGCACCGAGCTCGGCCAGCTTGTGCACCGCGACGACCGGGTCGAGCGGCTCGCGAACCGCTGTCCCGAACACGTCGACACCCTGCCAACCGACCGTCCACAGCCCGAACGAGAACTTGTCCTCGCGGGTCGGTGTGTAGTCGCTCATTGGGTCTCCTTCTCTGGCACTGGACTTGCGCGCACGATCGGAACCACAGTGGGGTCGTCGAGGACCGGCTGGAGGGCGGCGTACGCCGCGCCGGTGGCCGCCGCGGCCAGGCCGAGCCGCGACAGCGTCACCCGGCATCCGCCGAGGTCGGGCGCGACCACCCGGCTGGCGAGCTCGTCCTCGACCAGCGGCAGCAGGAACTCGCCGAGACGGGCGAAGTAGCCGCCGAGCACGAGAACCCGGGGGTTGACGAGGTTGACCAGCATCGAGGCGCCATGACCGAGGGCCCGGCCGACCCGGTCGAACGCCTGGAGGGTCCGCGTGTCACCGGACCGGGCGCGGTCGAGGAGGAGGTCGAGCCGCTCGTCGAGGTCCCGGTCGTGGTCGCGGACGATGTCGTCCGGGTCGGCGGCCAGGCGCAGCAGCGCCTCGAGGCCGCACGTCGTCTCCCAGCAGCCGCGGCGACCGCATCCGCACCGCTCCCCCGCCGGGTCCACGGGCAGGTGGCCGACTTCACCGGCGAAGCCGGCGTGTCCGCGGACGACGTGTCCGTTGACGACGATGCCGCCGCCCACCCCGACCCCACCGGTCACGTAGACCAGGTCGCGGTCGGCGGTGTCGGACGTCGCGTACTCGGCCAGGGTCGCGAGGTTGGCCTCGTTGTCCACGAGCAGCTGGAGCGGCCTCGACGCCCGCGCGTGCGGGATCGCCACCGCGTCCCAGGGGTGCGGATCCAGTCGCCGAAGCAGCAGGTCGCGAAGGGGAACGTCACGCCAACCGAGGTTGGGGGCCACCCGGACCACGCCAGAGGCCACGTCCACGAGTCCCGGCGCGGCGACGCCGACACCGGCCAGGAGGCTGGCGCCACGGACGAGCGCTCGCTCGACCACGTCGGCCACGAGGCGGGCCGCCTGGTCGACGGTCTGCTCGACCTGAGCGGACGGGTCGTGGGTTTGCCGGAGCGCGACCCGAGTGTCACCCCGCACGTCGAGAGCGATCGCCGCCAGGTAGTCGACGTTGATCTCCAGGCCGACCCCGACGACGCGCTCACCCACCAGGGCGACCTGTTGGCCCGGACGCCCGACAGCGCCCGCCGTGGCGGGTCCGCTCTCCCGGACGAGCCCACGGTCGACGAGCTCACCGACGAGGCTGGAGACGGTCGCCTTGGTGAGGGTGGTGTCGTGAGCGAGACCGGCACGAGTGCGTGGCCCCGAGCGCAGGACGCGGACCACGAGCGCCAGGTTCGCACGGCGCACGTCGCCGTGATCCGCCCGGCCGGAGAGGTGCCACGTCGCACCCGTCACGGAACCTCCCTCGAGGTCCGGTGGCCCGCATGGTGGTGGTGCCCGACATTCGTTCAGATCCCGAACAAACTAGGGCCGGTCATCGCCACCGTCAAGAGTGACCACCGGGTGAAGGCTCCGGCGCCAGGTGAGTGATCGTGACCGATCGCCGTCACGCCCGCACGGTCGCGCCTACCGGGTCTGGCGAGGGTGGCGCCAGTGAGGCGCTCGGCGTGCCAGAAGCGTCGTGCGGTCAGCCCTGAGACCGGTCAGCCCCGAGACCGGTCAGCCCTGAGACCGGTCAGCCCTGAGACCGGTCAGCGCTGAGACACAGTGCTACGGCGGGTGTCAGGTCGCGACGGGTGTCAGCGCTGCGGCGGGATCGTGGGGTGTCGACCGACTCCGGTGTCACCAGGCGGCCGCGCGGGGCCACCGTCGGTCGGTGTGCCACGCTCCGCTGACGTCCGAGGGTCTGCCCGGCCCTCGCGTTCGGTCAACCCTCCGTGCGGACCCCCGCGGGGACCCCCGTGTGGAGTCGCCACACCTCCGTGCGCGGGCGACACGCCGCGGCTGGACGGCACCCCACGGTCTGCAGGCATCCCACGAGTGACCGGGATCCCACGCGCCACTGGGACCCCACGCTCGACCGGCAGCCCGCGCCCCACCGGCACCTGACGCTCCACGGGGACTCCGGGTCCGGGCCGAACGCCACGGCCGGGAACCACGCTGCGCTCTGGCGGTAGCCCACGCGTGGGCGCCATGCCACGCTCCGGTGGCCGGGCCATCGGACCCACCGGGCCGCGCGGGACCGCCAACCTCCGATCGGCGGGAACCCCGCGCTCGCTTGGGGTCGTGGAGACGTCGTGCTCGGCGCCCGGTTCGTCGGGCTCCCAACGGCACGGATCCGCGGTCAAGCCGAGCAGGTAGGTCACGGTGCATTCGAGAGCCATCGCCAACTCAGGAAGCTTGGCGACGTCGAGACCCGCGCCGTGCTCCAGGCTGCTCAGCGCCTTGTTCGTCGTCAGGACGCCCAACTTCGCGAGCCGACTCACCACCTGCTTTTGGGTGAGGCCAAGCTGCCGTCGACGCTCGCGTAGTCGTTGCGTCACCATCCGCCGGCGTTCGCCGGTCCTGCCATGTGCCAAGGTCATGGTGCGTTCCCCCGACCAGCACCATCCCCCGGCCACCTGCCGTCCAATCGGCGACGCGCCGGGCACGACAGGACACGCCCACTGGTTCACCACCTGCGGGTGAGTCACCGGTGGCGTGGTGCCACCGGGTCGTGCCGAACCCTCAGTCGTCGCACACCCTCAGCCGTACAGCGCGACGCGGGCTGCGGCGTACCTGCGTCGGATCTCCTCCCCGACCGCCGCGCCGTCGGCCACCTCGTCACCGGAGATCTCGACGGTGCCCTCACCGAGCGACCACGTCGGAGGGTGCGCGTCACCACGCAACGCCCACGCCGCCTGCCGGGCGGCGCCGATCGCGACGTACTCCGCGGGCGGTGGGACAGTGACCGGAACGCCGAAGATCGTCGGGGCGACCGCTCGCACCGCGGCCGACCGCGCGGCGCCGCCGATGAGCAGGACGCGCCGCACGACCAGGCCCTGACCACGCAAGGCGTCAAGGCCATCGGCCAGCCCACACAGCATCCCCTCGACCGCGGCCCGGGCGAGGTTCTCCGGCGTCATCGCCTCCCGGCGCAGGTTGTGCAACGAGCCCGCCGCGTCCGGCAGGTTCGGCGTACGCTCGCCATCCAGGTACGGCAGCAGCACCAGCCCGCCGGATCCAGGGGCCGCGGCCAACGCCAGCTCGTCGAACCGCGCCAGGTCCACGCCGAGCATGGCGGCGGTGGACGTGAGCACCCGCGCCGCGTTGAGGGTGCAGACCAAGGGAAGGAAGCGCCCGGTGGCGTCGGCGAAGCCAGCCACGATGCCCGACGGGTCGGTGGTCGGCTTGTCGTACACGCCGAACACCGTGCCGCTCGTGCCGAGCGACACCACCACGTCGCCCTCCTCGATACCGAGGCCCAGGGCGGCACCCATGTTGTCCCCCGTGCCGGCGGAGACCAGCACACCGTCGGGTGTCTCACCCGCCGGCTCGTTCGGGGCGAGCACGCGCGGCACGTTGGGCACCCGCCCGAACGCCAGCTCCAGCAGGTCGGTGCGGTACTCGCCGGTGATCGGCGACCAGTAGGCGGTGCCGGAGGCGTCACCGCGGTCGGTGACCGCCTGCTCCGGCTGACCACACAACCTCCACGTGAGGTAGTCGTGGGGGAGCATGACCTGCGCGACCCGGTCGGCGTTCTCGGGCTCGTGCTCCGCCAGCCAGGCCAGCTTCGTCACGGTCATGCTCGCCAGCGGCACCGACCCCACCGCCTCCGCCCAGGCTCGGGCGCCACCGAGCCGCTCGACAAGCTTCGTCGCCGCCGCAGCCGAGCGGGTGTCGTTCCACAGGAGCGCCGGCCTGACCTCCTCGCCACGGCTGTCCAGCGTGACCATGCCGTGCTGCTGCCCGGCCACGCCGATCGCCGCGACGTCGTCGAGAAGGCCCGACGCCGCCTCCTGCAACGCCGCCCACCAGGCGCTGGGGGGACATTCCGTGCCATCCGGGTGAGGTGCGCTGGCCTGCGCGAGCACCTCACCGGAGTCGGCATCACACACCACGACCTTGCACGACTGGGTGGAGGAGTCGATACCCGCAACCTTCGGCATGGCTGAAAGCTAACCGGTTTGTCCGACCGCTGGGCCGCGCGCGTGCGCGTGAGCGAGCGGGTGACCAAACTGGCCACCCCAGCACCCACGGGCCAGCCCCGCACTCCTGCTCTCCCCCCCAGCACCACGGGTCCGTCAGCACCACGGGTCCGTCGCGCGGCTTCGGTGGCCCACCGGAGCTGGCCAGGTGTGGTCAAACGTGTCCCATTCGCCCGTACCCGCTCGGGGTCCCATGGCACTCGGGACCCTAGGCCGTCTGGCAGAGCCCATCGGCTCGAAGCCCCTGGCGCGCGGGTGAGAGGGAATGGTCAGCATGAGGGCTGTCGTCTACAACGGACCCCGCGACGTCAGCGTCCACGACGTTCCCGACCCGCGGCTCGAGCGACCCACGGACGCTGTGGTCAAAGTGACCACGAGTGGCATCTGCGGATCGGACGTGCACATCTACACGGGACGGACCACCTTCGAACCTGGTCGATGGTTCGGTCACGAAAACCTCGGCGAAGTGGTCGAGGTCGGCTCCGCCGTCCAACGAGTCAAGGTCGGCGACATGGTCTGCGTCCCCATGAACGTCGCCTGCGGCGAGTGCGACAACTGCAACCAGGGCATGACGCACCTCTGTCTGCGAGCCGACCCGAATCCCGACGCCGTGGGAGCGGTGTACGGGTACGCCGACATGGGGCCCTGGCCCGGTGGGCAGGCGGAGTACCTCCTGGTGCCGTGGGCGGATTTCAACTGCCTGCGACTTCCCCAGGACGCCAGGAACCGCGAGAACGACTACGTCATGCTGGCCGACACCTGGCCGGTCGGCTACCACGCCACCGAGATGGCCGGCGTCAAACCCGGCGACACCGTCGTCGTCTACGGCGCCGGGCCGGTCGGCCTGCTCGCGGCGTACTCCGCCGTGCTGAAGAGCGCGTCCCGGGTCATGGTTGTCGACCACCATCCGGACCGACTCGCGCTGGCGGAGAAGATCGGCGCGATCGCCATCGACGACTGCAAGACCTCCCCCGTCGAGGAGGTCCTGAAGCTGACCGACGGGGTCGGCGCGGACTGTGGCTGTGAATGCGTGGGCTTTCGCGCGCGCGATGTCGCGGGCAACGAGCAGAACAGCATGACGCTCAACAACCTGGTGGCCTCGGTGCGGCACGGAGGCGCGATCGGAGTCGTCGGGTACTACCCCCTCCACGACCTGGGCGCGCGGGATGAGCTCAGCCGCGAGGGCCAGGTGGCCATGAACTTCGGGCAGTTCTGGCGCAAGGCACAACGCATCATGGCCGGTCCCTGCCCGGTCAAGCGCTACAACCGCTCGCTGTGCGAGCTGCTGCGCAACAACCAAGCCCACCCGGCGTTCCTCGTCTCGCACGAGCTTCCGCTCGAACGCGCCCCGGAGGCCTACATGCACTTCGCCTCCCGCGAGCACGGGTGGACGAAGGTCGTCCTCAAGCCCGCGATCTGAGGTTCGCCGCGCCGACGGCGCATGAGCGATGCCCTCAAACCCACGCTCATGGACATGTGCGCGGGTGCGCTGGCGGTGGACTGCTCGTCCACCGCCAGCGCACCACGCTCAAGACTCGTCAGGCTCCACGTACGGCGTGATCTCGGCGGCCGAGGAGAACCCGCCGGTCCCGAGCTCGACGTGGAAGCGGAGGTAGCGGGCGCGCACTCCCTGGAGGTCGATGTCCTTCGGGAGGGAGTTACGGGCCCAGTTCACCTGGGCAACCTCCTGGTACGTCTGGCCGTCCTCGCTGACCTCCACCCGAGCGCGCAGGATCGTGCCGTTGAGGTTGCCCACGATCCGCGGCTGGTAACGCACCGCCCGCAGGGTTCGGACCCGCTGCATGTCGATGGTCAGCTCGTGCGGCAGCGGGGTGACCTCCGGCGAGTACTGCGAGTGCCAGTGCGTGCGCAGGTCACCGTCGACCGCGCGGTGCGCCTCGCCGTTGGCGTTCTCGGTGCTCGCGGTGGCACTCAGCTCGGCGGGCGGCACCGGCTGGCCCTCCGGTGGAGCGGGCCAGGTGATCTCACCGATGTCTTCCGGCTCGTCCCTCGCGGGCTCCTCTCCCGGCCGCGGGCCCGGCCCCACACCGCGCACCACGACATCGGTGATGAGCGCGCCGTGGTCGGAGTAGAACGGGAACAGGTCGACCAGTGGGCTGTCGAGGTGCTCCTCGAGCCGGACCGTGCGAGTGCGGGAACCGAGCACGCGGACCGCATCGCCCTTGGCGAGGATGTAGTCGATCCGACCCGGCGCGAAGCCGAAGCCGGCGTAGGGACTCCAGGTGCGGCCTGGGTAGCGGGCGGCGTCCGGGTTGGCGAAGCGGTAGGTGTCGAGGAAGCCGGCCTCGTCGAACATCCGCATGACCGGCCAGTCAAGGACCAGCCCGCCGTGGCCGGGTGCGTCGGCGAACCGCTCGCTCCAGTCCAGGTGCGACAAGGTGTTGAAGTCGCCGCCGAGGAAGACCGGCGCCTCGTCGTCGCCGATGTAGCCCGGGAGCCGCTCGCGAAGGAGCGTGGTCGCCATCCCGATGCGTCGACGGGCGTCGGCGGCGAGGATCTGCTCGTCGGTGTAGGTGCGCGACAGGCCGAGGACGTTCTCCAACGCCGACTGGTTCGTCGGGTTCCACGCGCTGTCCGTGTGGTGCAGCCACGTGGCGAAGGCGTGGATGTGCTGTCCGTCCGGCAGCCGAAGCCGGGCACCGCCGAAGTTGAACGACGTCAGGTCGCCACCGCTTTCCCGCGGGTAGATCGTCTCCACCGGCAGCCGGGTCACCAGCCACAGGTTGTCCTCGTCCGGTGCCTGACCGGGCTCGCGGGTCACCTGCACTCCCTGGTACCGCCGCTCCGGTGGCAGGCCCTCGTTGAGGCCCTCCACGATCGCCTCGCCGGAGCCGTAGGTCTCGACGAGGAACAGCACGTCCGGATCCTCACTGCGGACGTACTCGACGAGCTGGCGGAGGTTCTCCTGCCCGCCCTCGGGACCGGCGAGGCCGTCGAGGAGCCCGCTGCGCCAGATGTTGAACTGCATGAGCCGCAGCGGCGTGCCGACACGGTCCTGGGGCAGCTGCGTGACGGCGATGTCGACGTGGAGCTCGCCCTTCGGGACGACGAAGTCCGTCGACCGAGCGAGCCCGTCGTGGGAGTACAGCACCCGACGGGCGAGCACCTCGTCGGCCTGCCGAACCGTGATCGTGACCTCGTCCACCCACCCGGCACGCCGACTCGTCGACGTGGCGACGGTGCAGGTGCGTCCGGCCACGTGGTGGACCCGCGTCTGCCCCGGTCGCTTCGGCACCAGCCGAGCCCGGGCATGCGACCGATCGTCGCAGCGCAGCTCGGTCTGCCACGTCCGGGCCTCGGCCGAGCCGGTGAGGGTGTAGGTGACGGTGTCGCGGCGGGGGCCGCTCGCCGCCGCGCTGGCCACGGGCGCTGGCGCCGTGGCCGCCAACACGGCGGAGAGGACCGCGCCGGTAAGCAGTTTGCCGATGATCGGATTCACCGCGACATCCTCGGGAGCCGCCGGTGATGCGCGGACGCACGACACGCCGTCGTGACAGGAAGAGGCCACCATCAGCCGGTCGCGGCGGACGACACTCAGCTCGGGCTGCCGGCAGCCCGTTCCCGCAGCGCTCGCCGGTGCTGCTCCAAGGCCACGAGCTCCCCGAACAGCCGGTTGTACTCGTCCGTGCGCTCGATCGGGTTCATCCGCTGGAGCCGGCGCTTCACCTCAGCGATCCGTCGGGAGGTGGCGAGCTCCTGCACCCGCGCGAGGAGCGCCTCGGCGTAACCGACGTCCGGTGTGCGGCTGGCGTGGAACGACTCGACAGCCAGCGCGGTGATGAGGTTCCGCACCCCCTCGTCGGCGGCGTGCTCGGTCAGTGCGGCCAGCCACCTCTCGCCGCCGGGTGACGTGCCGGCGCCACCGGCGGCGTGCACCGCGCGACGGACCGCGACGTAGGCGGGATGGCTGAAGTCCTCGTCCTCGAGCGTGTCGAACGCCGGACCGACCAAGGTGGGTGACTGGACGACCAGCTTGAGCAACTCACGCTCGGGGAACAGGTTCCGGTCGTTCGGATCGGGAAGCGGCGTGGCCGGCGCGCCCGAGCGACCACCCCGAGCCGCCCGCACCGGAGCACCGTTGCGTCGCGCCCCCCGGGTGTTCCGTCCCTGCGCCGCCAACACCTTGTCGACCTCGGCCCGAACCTCCTCGACGTCCATGCCGAGCATGCCGGCCAGCTCGCGGGCGTAGGCGATGACCTTCGCCTTGTCCCTGACGTGGGCGACCAAGGGGGCGGTGGCGCGCAGCGCGTCCACCCGACCGTCGGCGCGATCGAGGTCGTAGCGCTGGAGTCGGGTCTCCAGCACGAACCGGTAGAGCGGGACCCGGCGCGCGATGAGGTCGCGGACCGCCGCGTCGCCGTGCTTGAGCCGCAGGTCGCAGGGGTCCAGGCCGGACGGCTCGACCGCGACGTAGGTCTGGGACACGAAGCGCTCGTCGCTGCCTTCGAACGCCCGCATCGCGGCCCGCTGGCCGGCCTCGTCACCGTCGAAGGTGAAGATCACCTCGCCCAGGAACTCGTCGTGGTCGAGCATGAGCCTGCGCAGGACCTGCGCGTGGTCCTCACCGAACGCGGTGCCGCACGTCGCCACCGCGGTGGTGACACCGGCGAGGTGACAGGCCATCACGTCGGTGTAGCCCTCGACGACGACAGCCTGGGAGCGTCGGGCGATCTCCCGACGAGCCAGGTCGACCCCGTACAGCACCTGGCTCTTGCGGTAGATCGGCGTCTCGGGAGTGTTGAGGTACTTGGCTTCGATCCGGTCGTCGTCGAAGAGCCGGCGCGCCCCGAAACCGACGACGGCACCGGACAGGTCCCGGATCGGCCACACCAGCCGGCCACGGAAGCGGTCGTAGCGTCCGCGAACACCGGACGACACCAGACCGCCGGTAATGAGCTCCTCGTCGCTGAAACCGCGACCACGCAGGTGCCGGAGCAGCGCCGTCGACTCGCGCGGCGCGTAGCCGACGCCGAACATCTCCGCGGCCGCGCGGTCGAAGCCGCGGTCGGCGAGGAACGCGCGTCCCGGAGCCGCCTCGGGTGAGGTGTGCAACTGCTCGGCGTAGAACTCCGCCGCCGCCTTGTGCGCCTCGAGCAGGCGCGCGCGACTCCCGTGCTCACGGCGCTCCGAGCGGCCCCCGTCGACGTAGCGCAGGGTGATACCGGCCCGGGCCGCCAAGCGCTCGACCGCCTCGACGAAGCTGAGGCCCTCGATCTTGCGTAGGAAGGAGATGACGTCGCCGCCCTCGGCGCAGCCGAAGCAGTGGAACGCGCCGACGTGCGGACGAACGTTGAACGACGGGGTCTTCTCCTCGTGGAACGGGCACAGCCCCTTCAGCGATCCTCCGCCGGCGGGACGCAGTGTGACGTACTGCGAGACGACCTCGTCGATGCGGGTACGCTCGCGGACCAGCGCGATGTCCTCGTCGCGGATCCGGCCAGCCATGGTCGGAGTCTACGACTCCACCGACCGCCCGCCGGCGGCCGGCCACACGGCGTGCCGTAGCGGGCAGCTGACCCTCCGCCACCGCGCGCCGCCACGACGACGCGGAGGACCGGGCGTGGCGACCGGACGCCAGCGTTCCTTGACATCCCGCCCGTCGAGCTCCGGAGACCACCGCCGCGTCACCACGAATTCGCGTACCGCGAAATTTGTGCCCGACATTCGCCGTCGGTCCTTCCGCGACCATTCTCGGCTTGCGGCCATTTAGTCACCGACACCGACCTCCCCGGGTACGGTTGTGGTGGCCGTGGAGAAGGGAGCGACAAAGACGGTGGTCGCACTCTAGACGTTCAATACACATTTGGTTCTCGACGCGACCGGTCTCACTGGATACGAATCGAACCGAGGTCTCGTCGAGCGACTTTCTCAATTCTTCGCCGGCATTCTGGACGGTCGCTGGTGAACGCGCGGTCCCGCGGGAGACGACCGCCGTGGGACGAAGTCACGACCGAGACGTGGGGGGATTCTCGTGTGCGGTATCGCGGGTTATGTGGGGCTGGGCGAGCTCGAAGGCGCGCCGCTGCTGGACGTGATGAACCAGGCGCAGCGACACCGCGGCCCGGACGGCCAGACGACCTACGTCGGCGAGCGGTTCGGCTTCGCCCACCAGCGGCTGGCGATCATCGACCGGGCCGGCGGCCAGCAGCCCATGGTGTCCCGGGACGGTCGCTACGTGCTCATCTACAACGGCGAGGTCTACAACTTCCGCGAGCTGCGGGAGGAGCTGGCGCACCTGGGCCGGGAGTTCCGCACCGCCTCGGACACCGAGGTCGTCCTGGTCGCGTACGAGGTGTGGGGTCAGGCGGCCTTCGATCGCTTCAACGGCATGTTCGCGCTCGCCATCGCCGACACCACCACCGGAACGGTCGTGTTGGCCCGCGACCACTTCGGGATCAAGCCGCTGTACCTCGCGACCGGCGTCGCCGGCGAGGCGCTGTTCGCCAGCGAGATCGGCGCGTTGCTGGCCACCGGGCGAGTGGCGCGCCGTCCGGACGACCGCACGATCTACCGCTACCTGCGCTACCGGGTCCACGACGACACCGAACGCACCTTCTTCGACGGGATCACCCGCCTGCTGCCGGGCCAGGCCGCGACGATCACCCCGGACGGCAGGGTGCACGTGCGCACCTACACCCGCCTGTACGAGGAGCTGCGGGACCTCGCCGAGCGTAATGAGCCGTACGACGAGGACGCGCGGCGCCGGTTCGCGGAGGCACTGACCACCGCGATCGAGCAGCGGCTCGTCAGCGACGTCCCGGTGGGCACCGCCCTCTCCGGCGGACTGGACTCGTCGACGATCGTGGCCACGCTGAACCGGGCACTCGCCCGGCATAGCCGCGACACCGAGTCGCTCGGCCCGCGCCAGCAGACCTTCTCGGCGATCTTCCCGGGTGAGCTCAACGACGAGGAGCGCTACATCGACGCCGTCGCCGCGACCTGCTCCGACTCCCTGGTCGTGCACAAGGTGGCGCCCAGCCCGCAGCGCTTCATCGCCGACCTGAGCGACTTCCTCCGCACCCAACAGGAACCGGTCGTCTCGACCGCCCCCTACGCGCAGTACTGCGTGATGCGCGAGGCAAGCAAACACGTGACCGTCATGATCGACGGCCAAGGGGCCGACGAGCTCCTCGCCGGTTACGCGGCGTACCACCTGGTCTATCTCCGCCACCTGCGTCGGACCGGTGGCTCGGTCCGGGCCGCCGGCGGCCTCGCCCGGTCGCTGGACGTGCTGTGGCGGATGGGTCGCTTCCGGCTGTTCGACCGACTCCACGGACGTGACTCGCTCACCGTCACCGACATGCTCGCGCCCGCGTTTCTGATGGAGTACGCGGACGAACGGTTCGACGTGGTCCCCGACGACATCAAGCGCCGGCTCGAGGACGACGTGTTCCGCCACAGCCTGCCGTGCCTGCTGCGCTACGAGGACCACAACACGATGCGCTTCTCGATCGAGGGTCGGGTGCCGTTCTGTGACGTGGACTTGATGCGCACGCTGTGGGCGATCGATCCGAAGGCGATCGTGTCGGGCGGCTGGAACAAGCGGGTGCTCCGCGACGTGACCGCCGACCTGTTGCCGCCGGACGTCCGACACCGCCGCAACAAGATCGGCTTCACCATCCCGGAGCGCACGTGGTTCCCGGTGCTGGCCCGGGAGTTCCGCGCCATCCTGAGCTCCCCGTCGTTCGGGACTCGCCCGTACTGGCACCAGCCCACCGTCGTCGAGGCGTTCGACAAGCTGGTCGAGCGCCGCGCGGCGTCCGAGACCATGCTGTTCTGGCGGCTGCTCAACGTGGAGCTGTGGCTCCGCACCTTCATCGACAACGACCCGACGAGCACGATCGTCGGCGAGCGGGTCGACGTCCAGGTCTGAGCGAGGGACAGCCCTCTGGGCCCGCCCGCACCCAGCGCGGGCACGCCCAGAGGGGTCAGGCCCGACGTCGGCGTGCCCGGGCGACGACGTCCCGGACCATCGCGAGGACGTCGGTGACCTCCTCGATGCCCGTCCACCAAGCCAGCGCCAGGTAGGCGGCGAGCAGGACGACACCGCCCACGACGACCGCGACCAAGGCGCCGAGCGCACCGTCGCCCAGCGCGAGGGCGCACAGCACGGCCACGCCGAAGGCCACGACGGCGGCGACGAGTGACGCCGCCCCCACCCGCAGATGGGTGCGCAGCAATCGACGCCCATCAACGTGGCCCCAGCGTCGCCGCAGCACGGCCAGGTTGACGGCGAGGCCGACCCAACAGGCGATGGAGTACGCGGTCGCGACACCGACGGTGCGCCAGCGGATCGGCAACGTCGCGTCGGCCACGACGGCCAGGGCGATGCTCGTCGCCACCAGAACGGTCTGAGTGAACAACGGGGTTCGGGTGTCCTCGAACGCGTAGAAGCCGCGGAGGCTGACGTACTGGCCGCAGAACCCGACCAAGCCGACCGCGTACCCCATGAGGACGTAGCCGATCACGCGCGCACTCTCGGTGTTCATGGCGCCGAAGTGGTCGAACATCGCGACACACATCCACGGGCCGAGCGCGAGGAACGCGAACGCGGCCGGCATGACGGCCGCGGCGGTCGTGCGCAGGCCTTGGGAAAGGTCCTCCCGGACCGCGGCGATGTCTCCGATGCTGGCCGACCGGCTCATCTTGGGCAGCAGGGCCGAGACGATCGACACGGCGATGACGCCGTGCGGCAGCTGCACGATCGTGTACGCGTGGAGGAAAGGCGTGAGCCCGTAGCCCACTCCGTCGCCATAGGCCTGCTCGGCCGCGATGCCCGCGCCCGTGGTGAGCCGGGCCGAGACGAAGAACCACACCTGGTTGACGACGACGAAGCCGATGGTCCACAAGGCCAGTCGCCCCGACTTGCCGAGGCCGGCGCCCCGGAAGTCGAAGCGGGGACGCAGCCGGAAGCCGGTGCGCGCCACGATCGGGACCAAGACCAGCATCTGGGCCGCGATGCCCGCCGTGGAGCCGATCCCCAGGAGGGCCTTCTCGCCGGCGCTGATCTCCCCCGGGGTGTGGGCGCCGGAGATGCCGATGTATGAGGTGAAGACGGCAATCGAGACGAGGTTGTTCAGGACGGGTGCCCACATCATGGGGCCGAATCGACCCCGCGCGTTGAGCACCTGGCCGAGCAGCACGAACAGCCCGTAGAAGAGGACCTGCGGCAGGCAGTACCGCGCGAACGTCACCGTGAGATCGAAGTAGGGGCGATTCTCCGGAGCCGCCAGAGACGAGCTGGCGTACAGCGACACGAGCCACGGTGCGCCCACGACGGCGAGGACGGTGACCGCGAGCAGGATGAGGGTCGCGACGGTCAGCAGTCGCTGTCCGAACGCCTCGCCGCCGTCTGGGTCGCGGGTCATCGCCCGAACCAGCTGGGGGACGAAGACCGCGTTCAACGCCCCACCCGCCACCAGGATGTAGAGCGCGTTCGGCACCGAGTTGGCGAGGTTGAAGGCATCCCCGAACAGCGCGGTGCCCAGCGCCCAGACGAGGACGAGCGTGCGCACGAATCCGGTCACCCGCGAGACCACGGTGCCGATCGCCATGCCCGCGCTGGCTCGCAAGAGCTCGACGTCCGGCGCCTTGTCCGCGACCCGCTCGCTCACGGCCCGCCCCCGTCCCCTAGCTCGTCAAGTTCCGTCACCGATGTGGCCAGTCTTTCCACACCAGCCCACGGCTGCTCCGCAGTCGATAGTGTCGGACGAAAGTCCACGAATGTATCAGGGTGTCAATCGCTCAATCTTTACGCGCCTCTCCCGCCTTCCGCGTCGATCCAGATTTTTGCCATTCAAGGTTCGGATCGCTACGACGTGTCTATTGTCGAACTGACCTGGTGACCGCCACCGAAAAGAGCCACACAGCCAGGTCGGGAAGAGGGCGATCATGGCGTTCAGAAACCGTGAGTCCGACAAGCGGCGGTACGGCGACATCGTCTACTACGACCGAGGCACGGTTTCGGTGGACGGCCGAGCCTACCAGCGTCTCGCCGTGCAAACCCACTTCGTGACGCCGGGGGAAAGCTACGTCGACCTGCTGGCGAGGTACGTCAAACCTCTCTTCCAAGACGGCGACATCGTCGTCTCGGGAGAAAAAGTCGTATCGATGTGCCAGAACAACATTGTCAACCGACGCGAGATTCGCGTCGGATTCCTGGCGAGGACCCTGTCGAAGTTCGCCAGCTCGGGCGACCACGGCGTGGCGATGGACGAGCCGTTGAAGCTACAGCTCGCCATCAACCTGGCCGGACGGCCTCGCATCCTGCTGGCGGCGTTCCTGAGCGGCGTGACGAAGCTCTTCGGGCGCTCCGGGGTGTTCTACCGCGTCGCCGGTCATGGGATCGCCGGAATCGACGGCTTCTACCAGCGCTCTTCCTTCGACTTCTACAAGGACAACGCCATCTTGAACCCGATCGACCCGGACGGTGTCACCGAGGAGGTCTACGCGCGGCTGGGCATGCCGCTGGTGATCGTCGACGCCAACGACTTCAACGTCGAGGTGTTCGGCACGTCGAGGGCCCTGCGAGACCAAGATGAGGCCTTCATCAAGGCCATCAAGGCCGTCCTGCACGACAACCCCGCCGGGCAGTCCGACGAGATGACGCCGTTCCTCCTCATTCGCCCGCAGCCGGCGCACGTGTCGGCCTCCTGGGATGCCGGCCCGCCCGCCGTCGCTCGGACCGTCCCACGCGGCGCCGCACCCGTCTCACGGTCCGGGGAACTCGGAGCCAGTCCGGCCTAGGACCCTCCACGGGTGCCGCCGGTCCCCGCCACCAGGACCGGCGGCACCGTCACGCCGCAAGCTCGTCGGGTGCGACGGTCAGGTCGGCGTCTCGACCAGGGTGCGATGCAGCGCGAGTGCCGAGGCGTCGGTGAGGGACGCCACCTGGTCGACGATGACGCGAAGCCGGGCGGCGTCATCCGGCGCCGCCTCGAAGTCGGCTCGAAACGCCGGGTCAAGACCCTCGGGGGCCCGCTCCTGGAGGACGGCGACCAGTGCGTGGATGACCTCCCGCTGGCGTGCCAGCACGCTCAACCGCTCCTCGGAGCGCATGACGTAGCGTGCCGCGATCCCCTTGAGCACGGCGATCTCCAGCCGTGTCTCGCGCGGGACGACCAGGTCGGCGCGGTAGCGGGTGAGTCGCCCACCGCCGTAGGCGGCGTGGGTCGCCTCCTGCGCGGCCTGACAGAAACGCCCGATCAGCTGGCTGGTCATGTCCTTCAGCGCCGCGAGCGTGCGACGGTGCCCGTCGTAGTCACGCTCCGGCCAGTATCCGAAGGAGCGCAGGCGGTCATACGCCGCGTCGAGCTCGTCGTCCGTCGCGTCGGCGACATACCACTCGCGAACCACCTCCCACACACCGCGGCGTTCGGCATGGTCGGCGAGGCGAGCAAGGCGAATCCGCCCGGAGACCACACCGTCCTCGACGTCGTGGACGGAGTAGGCCACGTCGTCGGCGAAGTCCATCACCTGCGCCTCGACGCACCGACGGCTCCCGGTGACACCTCGGCGAAGCCAGGTGAAGACCTCGAGGTCGTCGTCGTAGACGCCGAACTTGCCCGGGACGTCCGGCGGACCCTCGCCTCGTCGCCAGGGGTACTTGGTGGCGGCATCGAGGCTCGCTCGGGTGAGGTTGAGACCCACGCTGCGCCCGGCACCCGGCTTCCCCGTGTCGTCGGGGGCGAAGGTCTTGGCTTCCAGGCGGGTGAGCACACGAAGGGTCTGGGCGTTTCCTTCGAAGCCGCCGATGTGGCGGGCCACCTCGTCCAACGCGGCCTCGCCGTTGTGCCCGAACGGCGGATGCCCGAGGTCGTGGGCCAGGCAGGCGGTGTCGACGACGTCCGGGTCGCAGCCCAGGGCTTGCCCTAGCTCGCGCCCCACCTGCGCGACCTCGAGCGTGTGGGTGAGGCGCGTCCGCGCGAAGTCATCCGCACCGGGTCCCACCACCTGGGTCTTCGCCGCGAGCCTGCGGAGCGCGGCGGAGTGGAGAACCCGCGCTCGGTCCCGTGCGAACGGTGTCCGACCTGCGCTCTTCGGCGGCTCGGCCACCCAGCGCTCCACATCGGCCGGACCGTAGCCACCGTCGTCAAACGTCCGCGAACCGCTCATCGACGCTGACCATAGCCAGTGGGCGAGCCCGTGAGCCGGTGCGGCCACGCCGCCACGCGGCCCGGTCACGTGTGGCGAGGCTGTCCGCATCTCGCCACGCGGTGAGACGACGCTCGAGCTTCTCAGCCGTAGCGTCGAAGCATGGCGACGACCCCCGATGCCCTCCTCGTGGAGTACGCGCACCTGCTTCCCACCGAGGCCGACGTGGCGTTCTATCGAACGCACGGCTACTGGATCTCTCCACCGATCCTGCCGTCGGACGTCTTGGACGCCGCCGAGCGAGGGATGGCCCGCTTCTACGCCGGGGACACGGACCGGTTGCTGCCCGATGGGTCAGCGCGTGTCGGGTGGGTGCCCGAGCACGGCGAGGTGTTGCGGAAGAACGACTACTCCTCCCTCGTCGTCGATGAGCTCGCCGCGTTGGTCCGCTACCCACTCCTCGCCGCCTGCGCGGCGCGGCTGAGCGGTACGGACACGATCCGGCTCTGGCACGACCAGCTGCTCTACAAGCCCGCTGAGGACACGGTGCCGGATGCCGGGAGGGGGAAGGCGAACGTCGGCTGGCACACCGACCGGCAGTACTGGCGGACCTGCTCCAGCACCGACATGCTCACCGCCTGGGTGCCTTTCCACGACGTCGGCGAGCGTGAGGGCGCGGTGTCGTTCGTCGACGGCAGCCACCTGTGGACCGAGGACGTGGTCCTCGACTTCTTCAACCCCGACTTGTCGACCCTCGACGCGGTTCGAGCCGACCACGACGTCCAGGTGGTCGTCGCGGAGATTCCACGGGGCGCGGTGAGTTTCCACCACTGTCGACTGCTGCACGGCAGCGGGCCGAACCGATCCGACGCTCCGCGACGGTCCATGGCGATCCACTTCCAGCCGGGCGACAACCACTACGTGGAGTACCGGCATCCGGACGGCACCCTCGCCTGGCATCCGAACGACCGCTTGGTCCGGCGTACCTCGGATGGTGTTCCTGACTACGCGGACCCGGTGGTGTGTCCGCGCCTGTGGCCACCTGCGATCTGAGTGGGTCCCGTCGCGGCGGCGCCCGCGACACGATTGAACACCGTCGCGGCGGCGCCCGCGACACGATTGAACACCGTCGCGGCGGCGCCCGCGACACGATTGAACACCGTCGCGGCGGCGCCCGCGACACGATTGAGCACCGTCGCGGCGGCGCTCGCGACCCGACTCGCACTGCCGCGACGCCGTCCGCGGACCTGAGGTGCGGATCGCTCAGCGGCTGTCGGAGCCGGGGTCGTCTCCGTGCAGGACGGCCGCGCGGCCGGCCTCCAGCCTGGCGATGGGGACCCGGAACGGCGAGCACGACACGTAGTCCAAGCCCACCTGGTGGAAGAAGCGCACCGACTCCGGGTCACCGCCGTGCTCGCCGCACACGCCGAGTTTGAGGTCGGGTCGGACCGCGCGGCCCTCCTCACAGGCCAGCCTGATCAGACGCCCCACGCCCTCGACGTCGAGGGTCTCGAAGGGCGAGACCGCGAAGATCCCCATGTCGAGGTAGGCGGGGAAGAACGCGGCCTCCACGTCGTCCCGCGAGAATCCCCAGACGGTCTGGGTCAAGTCGTTGGTGCCGAAGGAGAAGAAGTCCGCCGACCGAGCAATCCTGGCCGCAGTCAAGGCCGCGCGCGGCAGCTCGATCATCGTTCCGATCGGGATCGCGAGGTCGACGCCGGCACGCGCGGCGACTTCCGCGACGACCGCCGTCGCCTCCTCGCGCGCCCGCTCCAGCTCCTCGACGGAGCCGACGAGCGGAATCATGATCTCGACCTTGGGCTCCCCGCCCTCGGCGATCCGCTGGGCCGCCGCCTCGGCGATCGCCCGCACCTGCATCGCGTACAGCCCGGGTACGACGAGCCCGAGCCGCACGCCGCGGAGACCCAGCATGGGGTTCTGCTCGTGGAGACGCCGGACCGCGCTCAACAGGCGGGCGTCCTCGGCGGCTTCCTCGCCACGTGCCCTCGCCTCGGCGACGCGCACCGCCAGGTCGGTCAGGTCGGGCAGGAACTCGTGCAGCGGAGGGTCGAGCAGCCGCACCGTCACTGGCAGGCCGTCCATCGCCGCCAGGATCTCGATGAAGTCCCGCCGCTGGGCGGGTAGCAACGCCTCCAGCGCGGCCTCGCGCTCCGTGTCACTCTCGGCCAGGATGAGCCGCTCGACGTGGCGCCGGCGTTCCCCCAGGAACATGTGCTCGGTCCGGCACAGTCCGATGCCCGTCGCTCCCATCGCGCGGGCGCGCTCGGCGTCGGCTGGAGTGTCGGCGTTGGCTCGGACGCCGAGTCGGCGTCTGGCGTCGGCGACCTTCATGAGCCGGTCGACGGCCCGCACCAGGTCGTCACCGGAGGCCGGATCGAGTGTGCCCTCGAAGTACTGGACCACCGGCGAGTCGACGACTGGGATCTGGCCGAGGAAGACCTCACCGGTGGAGCCGTCGATGGACAGCACGTCGCCCTCGCGGACCACGACCCCGCCGGGCCCGGTGAGGGTGCGAGCGGAGACGTCGATGTCGAGTGCCTCCGCGCCGCACACGCATGTCTTGCCCATGCCGCGGGCGACCACCGCGGCGTGGGAGGTCTTGCCGCCGCGACAGGTGAGGATGCCGCGCGCCGCGATCATGCCGTCTAGGTCGTCGGGCGTGGTCTCGCGTCGGACGAGGATGACGTTCTCGCCGCGCCGTGCCCACTCCACCGCGGTGGCGCTGTCGAAGACCGCTCGACCGACCGCGGCGCCCGGGGAGGCGTTCATCCCCTTCGCGATGGCCTGCCGACGCGCGTTCTCGTCGAAGCGCGGAAACATCAGCTGGGCGAGCTGCCATCCATCGACTCGGCGCAGCGCCTCCTCCTCGTCGATCAGGCCCTCGTCGACGAGCTGGACGGCGATCCGGAACGCGGCGGCCGCGGTGCGCTTGCCGACCCGTGTCTGGAGCAACCACAGCTTGCCCCGCTCGATCGTGAACTCGATGTCGCACAGGTCGGCGTAGTGGGCTTCCAACCTCGCCATGATGTCGAGCAGCTCGTCGTAGCTGCGCTTGTCCAGCCGCGCGAGCTCCGACAACGGGACGGTGTTGCGGATCCCGGCGACCACGTCCTCGCCCTGCGCGTTGGGCAGGTAGTCCCCGTAGACGCCTCGGGCGCCGGTCGCGGGGTCGCGCGTGAAGGCCACACCCGTGCCAGAGTCGGGGCCGAGGTTGCCGAACACCATGGCCACCACGTTCACCGCGGTCCCGAGGTCGTCGCTGATGCCCTCCTGCCGTCGGTAGATCACCGCGCGTGGGGCGTTCCAGCTCTCGAAGACCGCGCGGATCGCGGCGTCCAGCTGGGTACGCGGGTCCTGCGGGAACTCCTGACCGGTCTCCTCCCGCAGGATCCGCTTGTAGGAGGCGACCAGGTCGCGCAGGGCGGCCGCGTCGAGGTCGACGTCGTGCTCGGCGCCGTGACGCCGTTTGGCGTCCTCCAACGCCTCGTCGAAGCGGGCGCCGTCGACTCCCATGACGGTCTTGCCGTACATCTGGATCAGCCGCCGGTAGGAGTCCCAGGCGAAACGCTCGTCGCCGGCCTGCCGCGCCAGGCCATGCACGGACGCGTCGGTGAGGCCGATGTTGAGGACGGTGTCCATCATGCCCGGCATGGAGAACTTCGCGCCGGAGCGCACGGATACCAGCAGCGGATCGTCGGGGTCACCCAGTCGGCGTCCTCTCGCCTGCTCGACGCGGCGTAGGTGCTCGGTGACCTCCTCGCGCAGGCCGGGCGGCTCCTCGCCGGTGGCCAGGTAGACCTGGCACGCCTTGGTGGTGATGGTGAAGCCGGGCGGGACGGGCAGACCCAGGTTGGTCATCTCGGCGAGGTTGGCACCCTTTCCGCCGAGGAGGTCCCGCATGTCTTTGTTGCCCTGGGAGAAGTCGTAGACGAACATCAGGGCGACCTCCTCCGCTGCCCTGCGTTACCTATGAGGCTAGGCGGAGTCGGCCGGATCCGTGGTGACTCTCGCGTCCCCGTATCTCCGCGGACCAGCGTGGCGCTCGGGCCACACCGGTTCGTGTCAGGGCTGGGTTGACGGTGGCACGGACGGACGCGGCAGGAGCGCGGTGAGCGGACGCAGCGCACGCAGCGTCAGCGTCACCGCCAGGTCGGTGGCCGGAGGTGAGGGTATGCCGTACAGCTGTCGCGCCCAGGCCGGCAGCGTCGCGAACGCCAAGACGTTGAGGGACGGGACGGCGAGCCGAAGTGGCGCGAGCAAGAGCGGAAACGGCGGGTTGAACGTGTTGAGCACCCCTCGCCTGGCTTCTGGTGTCACGTACAGCTTTGGGCGCATCCGCTCGAAGTACTCGGTGAGCTCGGCGCGCGAGGCGGGCGCGTCCGACCGTCGGATGCCCACCACCTCCGCTGCGCGTCGGCTCTCCGCCACGTACTGGTCGGCTTCCTCGTCGCTGCGCAGGATGCCGGCGCGCCGAGCGACATCGACGTAGGAGTCGATCTCGCCGCAGTGCACCCACAGCAATCCTTCGGGTTCGTCGAGCCGGAACGTCTCGCCCGTGTCGGGGTTGTAGCCGGTGAGCGAGGCGTGGATCGCCCGAACACGCGCGGACGTGCGCCGGACCTCGGCCGTCGTGCCGTAGGTACGGGTCGCCACGAACTCGGTGGTCCGCACGAACCGGCCCCACGCTCGGTCCCGGTCGAACAGCGCGGAGTTCTGGAACGTTCCCCGCATCACGCGTGGGTGCAGCGCCTGCAGGTACAGCGCGCGAACACCAGCCACCCACATGAGGTGTTCACGGTGCACCCGCCAGGTGACCGACTCCGGGCCGAACAGCCCGGTGTCGGGCCGCGTCGACCGCCTCCGGTCACGGGCGGCACGGCCGGACCGGCTCGCCGCACGCCGCCGCGCCGTGGTCGAGCCTCGTCGGGTCGCCGGGTCCGCCACATCCCGGACGCTACTCTCCGGCGGCGGCTCGTTCCATGCCTCGGGCGATCCGACGAGCCGTCAGCGGTACCGCTCGGTCTCCTCGTAGACGGTGTGGTCGATCCACTCTTGCGGGGTGCGCGGTGCCCGTCGTGCCGCTTGGATGGACGGGTTGTCGTACACCTGGTGCAGGCCGGGTTCGCGGTCGACCGTGACGAACGACGCGCGCGTGTACGTCTCGGCGCCGGGACTGGAGACGTACGGCACGACGCGGAAGTCGACGTGCATCTGCTCCGGGCTGATCGTCGCACGGACGTAGCCGCGCAGGTTGTTGTAGAACTTCAGGTGCGGGTTGATCTGGAGGAACGGGTGGTCCGCGGGGTCGGAGTCGAAACCGTCCCCGCCGGAGGAGATCGAGGAGGTGACGAACTCCGTCCCCACGGTGGGCGTGGTCGGGTCGTCGTAGTCCAGCTTCAGCTCGCTGGCCCAGTGCGCGTGCACGTCTCCGGTGAGCACCACGAGGTTGCGCACCTTGGCGTCAACCCATCCTTGCGTGATGCGCTGACGTGAGGCGACGTAGCCATCCCAGGCGTCTTGGCTGGTGACCTTGACCGGCCCGGCGTTGTTGTCGCGCTGAGCGAAGAACACCTGTTGGCCCAGGATGTCCCATTGGGCGCGGGACCGGTGGAACCCGTCGATCAACCACTCCTCCTGGTCCTTCCCCAGGATGGAGCGGTTGGGATCGAGCGCCGCCGGGCAGTCCTTGTAGCCGTCGCCACAGCCTTGGTCGTCTCGGAACTGCCGGGTATCGAGCATGTGGAAGGTCGCCAAACGACCCCACGCCACCCGCCGATAGACCTGCATGTCGATGCCGCGCGGGATCGATCGTCGCCGCAGCGGCATGTTCTCGTAGTACGCCTGAAAGGCCGCCGCGCGTCGCGGCAGGAACACCTCGGGAGGTTGCAGGTCCGGGTCTTGCGGCGTCTCGTCCGCCCAGTTGTTGTCGACCTCGTGGTCGTCGAAGACGACCAGCCACGGCGCCGCCGCGTGTGCGGCCTGCAGGTCCTCGTCGGTCTTGTACTGGGCGTACCGCTGACGGTAGTTCGCCAACGTCGTGGTCTCCGGGCCGAGGTGGAACCTCGGCCTGCCCTCCACACCGGCGTACTCGTACTGGTAGTCGCCGAGGTGCAGCACCAGGTCGGGCATGTCGTTGGCGAGACCTCGGTAGGCGCTGTAGTAGCCCTCCTCGTAGTGCTGGCAGGAGGTGAACGCCATGTGCAGCCTGGAGACGAGAACGTGCGGCGCCGGCGCCGTGCGCGTGCGACCGACCCGGGACAGGTGGGGACCCACGCGGAACCGGTACCAGTAATCGCGGCCTGGTTCGAGACCGGTGAGCTCGACGTGGACGCTGTGCGCGCTCTCGGGACGAGCCGGAACGGTGCCCGACGCCACGATGCGACGGAAGCGCTCGTCGGTCGCGACCTGCCAGCTCACCGGCACGACGGTGTTCGGCATGCCACCCAAGCCGTCGTCGTTCAGCGGCTCAGGCGCGAGGCGCGTCCACAGGACGAAGCCATCGTGGCTGGGGTCGCCCGACGCGACTCCGAGGGTGAAGGGATTCTTCCGGATGTAGCTGGGAACGCTGGCGCTCGCCGTTCCCCTCATCCCGAGCAGGGAGCCTGTCGCCAGGCCACCGACGAGCACCACCCGCCGCTTGAGTCCGTGGCTCACTCTCCACCTCCGAAGGAACCTGAAGCGGAGGCGTTCGCCGCCGAACGCCTCGTGCCCCTTCAGGGTGAGCGGAGAATCGTCTCGACGCTCGGCCCACGTGTGACCTGTTCAGGCCCACGTGTGACCTGTTCAGGACCTGTTCAGGCCAGGCGAAGGCCAAGCCGAGCCAGGCCGGGCGTCGCCGCGGGTCCTAGCCGCCCGAGACGTCGAGCTCAGCTGAGGCCAGGTCGGCGGTGAGACCGTCCTGGTCGTCGAGCCACCCGTGCGGCAAGGTCACAGGCCGTGGGCTGCCTTGCCGACCACGCGGCAGGCCCAACGTGTGCCTTGGGAACGGCTGTGCTGGATCGAGTCCCGCCACGAGGGCATCGAAGTCCTCCATGCTGGACACCAGCCCGAGGTTGTGGCGGATCGGCTGCGGAACCGAGAAGCCCTTCAGGTACCACGCCACGTGCTTGCGGAACTCCCGGCTCCCGCGATACTCCCCCATGTAGTGCACCAGCAGGTGCAGGTGGCGGCGCATCATGGCGACGACCTCGCCCAGCGTCGGGAGCGTCGGCTCCGGCTCGCCGCCGAACGTCGTGGCCAGGTCGCGGAACAGCCACGGTCGGCCCAGGCATCCCCGTCCGATCACGACGCCCGCGCATCCGGTCCGCCGGACCATCGCGACCGCGTCGGAAGCCTCCCAGATATCGCCGTTGCCGAGGACGGGAATGTCGACGTGGCTGACCAGCTCCGCGATGGCGTCCCAGTCGGCGGCGCCGCTGTAGTGCTGCGCCGCCGTCCGACCATGGAGAGCGATCGCTGCGCAGCCCACATCCTGCGCGATCCGGCCCGCGTCGAGGAAGGTCAGGTGGTCGGCGTCGATCCCCATCCTGGTCTTCATCGTGACCGGCACGCCGTACGGCTCGGCGGCCGCCACGGCCGCGTGGAGGATGGCAGCGAGCAGCTTCCGCTTCCACGGCAGTGCCGCGCCACCACCCCGTCGGGTCACCTTGGGCACCGGACAGCCGAAGTTGAGGTCGACGTGGGAGACGCCGTACTCGGCGCAGAGGATCTTGGTGGCCTCACCTACGTAGACCGGGTCGACGCCGTACAGCTGGACGGAGCGAACGGGCTCAGCCGGGTCGAAGACCAGCATCCGCCGCGTGGTCTCATCCCCCTCGACCAGCCCACGCGAGGTGATCATCTCGCACACGTAGAGCCCTGTCGCGGTGCGCTCCGCCGGGTCGGCGCCGACGGTGTCCGGCCGCCCGGCGAGCGCTTGCTCTCGGCACAGCGTGCGAAACGCCGCGTTCGTGACACCGGCCATCGGCGCGAGCACCACCGGCGGGTCGACCCGGATGTCGCCAATGCGAAGGTCGCCCTGGCGCTGGTCGGAGAACTGCCTCACGCCCACGTCATACCAGACCCGGGTCAGGAGCCGGAGTCTGAGCGGAACGCCAGCGCGCCGTTGGGCAGCAGCTCACCGCGGTACGGGATGCTCTCGTTGAGGACGTTGGTGACCCAGCAGGTGAAGCCGTCCCGCACACCGACCGTGACGAGCTTCATCCCGACGATGTCGCACGTGACCCGCGCCGGCTTCCACCCTTGCCGTGTCGCCTCGTAGACCGCCTTCTGCTCCGACACCGGCAAAGCCGTGGCGGTCCAGCTCCACGTCACCTCGGACTCGTCGACCTTGGCCTTCACCTTGAACTTGGTCGTCGAGCCCCAGAGCGTCACCCGGCAGCTGAAGTCGTACGTGCCGATCTTGATGATGTCGTCCTCGTCGACGTCGCACGTCACCTTCGTGGTCTTGGGATCGACGACGCCGGCGGAGTTCCACACGATCGTCCTGAGCTTGTACTTGATGTGTGACAACTCGGGGTCGGCCTTGTCCGGCCCCTTCGGCATCTTCGGCGTGGGGTAGGTCTCGCTCGGCTGCGGGAGAGGTGACAGGCTCGCCGCGGGGCGTGGGGTCGTGGTGGTCGCGCTCGCGCTGGGCTCGGGTGTGACCGTACGGACCGGTGACAGCGGAGGCGGTGGCGGCTCCTTCGGCAGTGGTGTCGCCCTCGGCAGCTCGATGGGGGCCGCGATGTCGGCGGAGAGCTTGCTGCCGCCGCACGCCGCCGCCACGCCGACGATCAGCGTGGTCGCGGCCGATACCGCCACTTTGAGGATCTGCGATGCACGTTCGCTCATGGCAACGACTGGGCTCCCGGCATGGTCAGCAGCCAACCACTCGTCCGGCGAGGCGCTCGTTCCACCAGGCCGAGGTGCCGGCCGGCGCCTCCGTGTCGCGCTCACGTTTCCTCACGCGGCGATCCTCCACCCATCTCGAAGTCGACGGTCACACAGTACGGTGTGCCGATCTCGCCCGGATGACGGTACCGGCGTCCGATCGCACCCGCATCGCCGAGCCCCGGTCATCCACAGGTTTCCCCGATTCAGGGCTCACCGCCGAGGTGACGTCTCGCGGGCGTGAGACGACGACGCTCCGTAACGGGCGGCCTGATCGCGCAGGTCTCCGATGAGGGAGGATCGAAGAGTGAACCGAGCCAAGCGGTCCAAGTCGAGAGCTGGGTCCAACGGCCGCGGCCGCCGGAAGGGTGCCGACCCCGGCCGTACGGTCCAGCCGCGTCCCACGTCCGTCCGCGCCGGCGGGTCAGGGCGAACGAGCGCGCCTCCTTCGAGCGGGTTTCGCCACCGGGTGGAGCGGCTGAGCTATCCGCTCCTGGTCCGACTCCACCAGCTGCCGAGGTGGGTGGTGACGGGCGGCTTCATCGTCCTCCTCGTCGCCGGTCTGATGGCCCCCAAACCGTGGGGTCCTCTCTGCCTGGCGGTCGTGGTCATCCTCATGGCGTGGCTCAGCTACCTCGCGTGGCCGGAGGGTGACCGGACGCGTCGCATGCTGCGCCTCGTCGCGCTCGGCCTCGGCGCGGGTGCCATCGTCCTCCGCGTCCTGGAATAGCCCGGTGAGTCCGTCGGCTTCTCCCTCGCTCGGCCGTCTGCGGGCGGTTGACAGCTCCACCGAAGTTAAATGAAAATCGTTCTCATGTTCTTTCGGCTGCGGCGAGCGACTCGAGTGGCGCTGCTGTGGGTCGGGGCCGCGGCGCTCAGCGTGGCCTCCCTGGCCGCTTGCTCCTCCGATGGCGCGCCCGACGCCGATGGTCGGCTCCGCGTCATCACGGCGTTCTATCCACTGCAGTACGCCGCCGAGCGGGTCTCCGGCGGCCACGCCGACATCACCAGCCTCACCCAACCTGGCGCCGAGCCTCACGACGTCGAACTCAGGCCCAAGGACGTCGCTCGCCTCAACGACGCCGACCTGGTCGTCTACCTGCGTGGCTTCCAACCAGCCCTCGACGACTCCATCGCCCAGGTGGCCGAGAGCGACGTCCTCGACGTCGGCGCCATCCCGGGCGTCCTCGACCGCGGCGGCACCGACGACGAGCACGCGGACCACACGCACGACACGGCCGGCACCGACCCGCACTTTTGGCTCGACCCACTGCGCCTGGCAACGGTCGGTGACGAGCTCGCTGAGCGGCTGGCCAGACTCGATCCCGAGCACGCCGCGGCGTACCGGCGCCACGCGAAAGAGCTGCGCGACGACCTCGAGGCCCTCGACGACGACTACGCGGCCGGTCTGGCGTCGTGCGCCAGCCGGGTGCTCGTGACCAGCCACGAGTCGTTCGGCTATCTGGCGCGCCGCTACGACCTCGAGCAGATCGGGGTCGAAGGGCTGGTGCCCGACCAGGAGCCCTCACCCGCCCAGATCAGCGAGGTCGCGCGGTTCGTGCGAGAGCACGGCGTGTCCACCATCTACCACGAGACGTTGGTGAGCCCACGGATCGCGGAGACTGTCGCCGCCGAGACAGGCGCCCGCGTCGCGGTCCTCGACCCGCTGGAAGGACTCACCCCGGATTCGCCAGGAGGCGACTACCTCACCGTGATGCGCGCCAATCTCCGGACCTTGCGGAAGGGACAGTCCTGCCGATGACGGCCGTCCCCGCGTCCACCAGCACCGAACAGCCAGTCGTGGCCCTCCGGAGCGGCAGGGTCAGTTACGACGGTCACCCCGCGCTCATCGACATCGACCTCGTCGTCCGACCTGGCGAGGTCGTGGCGGTGCTCGGCGCCAACGGGTCAGGCAAGTCGACCCTGGTCCGAGCCATCGTGGGCCTGGTCCCGCTCGAGACGGGGTCGTTGGAGCTGTTCGGGACCCCCAGCGCGCAGTTCCGGGACAGGGCCCGGATCGGCTTCGTGCCGCAACGTCACACCGTCGGCGGCGGAGTGACCGCGACAGTCGAGGAAGTCGTGGGCTCCGGGCGGCTGCCACGACGTCGGCTGTGGCGTCCTTGGCTGAGTGCCACCGACCGCGCCGTGATCGCCGAGGCCATCGCGACGGTGGGCTTGTCGGAGAAGGCGCACCAGCCGGTCTCGACGCTCTCGGGCGGTCAGCAGCGGCGCGTCCTCATCGCCCGGGCGCTCGCCAGCCAACCTGAGCTCCTCGTCATGGACGAGCCCTTCGCCGGCGTCGACCACGCCAACCAGGAGATCCTGGCGGCCACGCTCGGCAAGCTGAACGCCGAGGGGATGACGCTGCTCCTCGTCACCCATGAGCTCGGCCCGGTGACCTCTCTCGTGCGTCGGACCGTGGTTCTCCACCACGGCGGCCTTGTCTACGACGGCCCTCCCACCAGGGAGGTCCTCGACCGGTTCGGGGCCGCCGACGCCCATCCCCATTCACCTCCCCACGAACCCGGCCCTGAGGGGTTCGGACTAAGCCGGTGAGCGCTATGGAACTCCTGCAGTACGGCTTCATGCAGCGGGCCCTCCTCGCGGCCCTGCTCATCGGGCTCACCGCCCCGGCGGTGGGCGTGTACCTCGTCCAGCGCCGCCTCGCCCTCATCGGCGACGGGATGGGGCACGTCGCTCTCACGGGTGTTGGCGTTGGTCTGGTCACCAGGACCAGCCCGATCTGGACGGCGCTCGGCTGCGCGGTCGTCGGCGCGATCCTCATCGAGCTGCTGCGCACGCGAGGGCGGACGAGCAGCGACGTCGCGCTGGCGGTGCTCTTCTACGGCGGCATCGCGGGCGGCATCGTCTTGGTGTCGCAGGCGAGCGGCAGCACGCCCACGAACCTTGATGCCTACCTGTTCGGTTCGATCACCTCGACCACGACGGCGGACCTCCTCGCGTTCGGGGTCCTCGCGGCCGTCGTCCTCCTCGTCACCTTCGGTCTGTCCCGGGTCTTCTTCACCGTCGGCGCCGACGAGGAGTACGCCCGGGCCAGCGGCCTGCCCGTCCTCGGCCTCAACATCACGCTCGCGGTCATGGTCGCCGCCACCGTCGTGGTCTCGATGCGGGTGGTCGGCCTACTCCTTGTCAGCGCCCTCATGATCGTGCCGGTCGCGGCCGCGCAGCGGCTGCGCCGTGGCTTCACTGGGACGACCACCACAGCGATGGCGATCGGAGTCGCCGTGAGCGTCGGCGGGGTGGTCGTGTCGTACCACGCCGATCTCCCGTCCGGAGGGACGATCGTCCTCGCCGCGATCGCGGTCTTTCTCCTCGCCGTCGTAGGGTCAGGGCTGGCGGCGGCCCTGCGTCAACCTCATCGAGAGGCCGAAGAGCACCTGCACGACCACGGCCCCAGCTGCGGTCACCCCACGGTCGTCCACGGCGACCACGTCGACTACGTGCACCACGGGCATCGCCACGCTCCGCATGGCGACCACTACGACGAGCATTGATCGCTGGTCGCGAGGAGGCCCGAGCACCGAGGGGACCATGGACGAGACCCGAATGTGAACCAGAATGGACGGGGGATTCCACCGAGGAGGTGTGTGGCGTGAGCACCGCGCCGAAGCTGCGCTCGACTCGCCAACGCGCGGCGGTGGCGGAGGCCCTGGAGGGCATCAACGACTTCCGCAGCGCCCAGGAGATCCATGCCCTGCTCCGGTCCCGGGGTGACAGCGTCGGCCTCACCACCGTCTATCGCACGCTCGCGACCCTCGCCGAGGCCGGCGAGGTCGACGCGATCCGCACGGACGACGGCGAGACCGTCTACCGACGCTGCGCTACCTCCCGCCATCACCACCACGTGGTCTGTCGGTACTGCGGCCACACGGTGGAGGTGCAAGGCCCGGCCGTCGAGCGCTGGGCGGAGCGTGTGGCCGGGGAGGCTGGGTTCGTCGACGTCACCCATACCGTCGAGGTGTTCGGGACGTGCCCCGACTGCGCGCGAGGCGCTCGCGGCAAGGCGGCCGGTGAGACCCGGTGAGCGCTCCCGCCTAGACCACCCGACACGTGCGCCGGCTCGACGCCCTCACGGCGTGGAGCCGCACGTGCACCGGGCTCACGACTCCGCGTGCATCGGCATCAGGACGGTCGCCAGGACGGGTCCCGGCCGATGAAACCGATCAGCCTGGTCTGGACGTCCGCGTTGACGGGAACCCCGACCCGGGGGCCGAACACCTCGGGGTTCCGCAGGATCCGCTCGTCCAGCCCTTCAAGCTCAGCGAGGAGCTCGGCACAGAAGTCAGGATCCAGTCGGTCGTCCTGACCGGTCGCCCTGGCGAGATCCCACGTGTGCATGAACACGTCGGTGGTGTAGAACCGGTCGATCGCCGACTCCAGGGCTAGCCGACCGATTCTCGGGTGACTGAGCTCGCGCTGCGTCGCGGCGGGGTCGTCCAGGAGCGCCTGCACCCCGTCGGAATGGACGCGCCAGGCGGTCACTGGATCGTCATCGACCGAAGGTCCGCGAGGCAGCTCGATCCCAGAGCCGGAGGCGACGAAGTCGGTCGTCCAGTCGATCAGGTGCCGCACAACGTCCCGGGCGACCCAGCCGGCCACCGGCGACGGCGCGTCCCAGGACCGCACACCCAGGACACGGTCGGTGAAGGTCCCAGCGATGTGCCGGTGCCGTTCGGCCGGACTCTCCCCCAGCGCCATGGCCGCTCCCTCCCGTCTGGTGGAGCGTCACCGTCTCACCGTGATCGGAGCGACGTCAACCCGCTGACGTCAGCTCCCGATGGTCGGTTCGCCGGAGCTCGGTGGTCAGGCGGCGCCGAAACGGCGCTCCCGCGTGGCGTAGATCTCGATCGCCCGCCACAGGTCGCGCCGGTCGAAGTCGGGAAACAGGGTGTCGAGGAAGACCATCTCCGCGTACGCCGACTGCCACAGCAGGAAGTTGGACGTCCGCTGCTCCCCCGACGAGCGGATGAACAGGTCCACATCCGGCAGGTCCGGGTTGTAGAGGTAACGCTGCACGGTCCGCTCGTCGATCCGGTCGGGGTTGAGCCGTCCCGCGGCGACGTCCCGAGCGATCGCGCGAGCCGCGTCAGCGATCTCCGCACGCCCGCCGTAGTTGACGCAGAACTGCAACGTGATCACGTCATTGTGGCGGGTACGCCGCTCCGCCTCCTCCAGCTCCGCGATCACGCTCTTCCACAGCCGGGGACGACGGCCCGCCCAGCGGACCCGCACGCCCATGGCATCCAGCTCGTCCCGGCGGCGGTGGATCACATCCCGGTTGAACCCCATGAGGAAGCGGACCTCCTCAGGGGAACGCCGCCAGTTCTCCGTGGAGAACGCGTACGCCGACAGGGTCTGCACCCCGATCTCGATCGCGCCCTTGATGGTGTCCAGTAGGGCGCTCTCGCCACGCTCGTGTCCCTTGGTTCGAGGCAGCCCGCGGGCCTTCGCCCAGCGGCCGTTGCCGTCCATGACGAGCGCCACGTGCCGCGGGACCAGCTCCTTCGGGATGTCCGGAGGTCGAGCGCCCGAGGGGTGCGGGTCGGGCGGGACGTACTCGCGCCGAGGCCGCGTCGACCGGTCGCCGTCCTTTCGGGTGCTCATCCGGCGCTCACACCTCGTGCAGCAGCGTGGACGGGCCGCTGGAGACTCGGCATGGCGCGCTCGAGGTTCGGCATGCCCTCCGTGGAGGATCCAACCGGGCGGTTGGGCGGGGTGAAGCCGCGCTCGACGTGGGGAAGCGAGCGCAGCGACCGCTCCAGGTGCCACTGCAGGTACGCCGACACCATCCCGGTCGCCTCCCGACGGTGCCTCTCCTCGCTGGCTTCGGCGACCTCCCACTCCCCCGTCAGGAGCGCGGCGAGCAGGCGCACCGTCTCAGGCGCGGGCAGCGCGGCACCCGCGGGACGACACGTGGCGCAGGTCATGCCGCCCGCGGCAGGCGAGAAGGCGCGGTGAGGGCCAGGGGCGCCACACCGCGCGCAGGCGTCGAACGATGGCGCGTACCCCGCGACCGCCAGAGACCGCAGCAGGTAGGAGTCGAGGATCAGACCAGGGTCGTGGCGCCGCTCGGCCAGGGCCCGCAGGGCGGCCACCAGCAGCAGGAACTGCTGCGTCGCCGGCTCCCGCTCCTCCGCCGTCAAGCGCTCCGCCGTCTCCAGCATCGCCGCCGCGGTGGTGTAGCGGCGGTAGTCGGAGTACATCGCCTCCGCGTAGGGGCGACGGGTCTCGACCTGGGTGATGACGTCGAGCGAGCGACCAACCGCGAGCTGCACCTCGACGTAGGAGCAGGGCTCGAGCCGCCCACCGAACCGGGACGTCGTACGCCGGATGCCCTTGGCGACCGCCCGCACCCGACCGTGGTGCCGGGTCAGCAACGTGATGATCCGGTCCGCTTCCCCCAGTTTGTGGGTGCGCAGCACCACGGCCTCATCGACGTACAAAGCCACACGGTCATTCTTCCCTACGCCTCAGCCGGTGCTCCCCACACCTCAGCCGGTGCTCTCGAGCAGGCCGAGCAGCGCGAGCGCGGCGACACCGTTGATCACGAGGTGGGTGGCGATCGCCGGGCCCAGTCGATGGGTGACCATCCGGACGTACCCGACGGTCAAGCCCGCGGCGAACAGCAGCGGCGCCCGCTGCGGCTCCAGGTGCAGGAGCATGAACAACGCCGAAGTGATCAGCAGCGTGGCCCACGGCCCGAGCCCGCGCCGCCGCAGCGCCGACCACCACATGCCGCGGAAGTGGAGCTCCTCCACGAACGCCGCGGCCAGCGCCAAGCCAGCCAGCCCCAGCACCTGCCAGTCGGCCGTCGCGTGCCCCGCCGCGAGGCCCACCGCTGAGGTGGGGATCCGTCCGGTGACCTGCAGGTAGACGAGGACGTAGACGGCGCTGGCCGCGAAGGCGACCAGGGCGCCGAGCAAGCCGTAGCCCACGTCCGCGACCCGAAACCGCAGCGCGAAGTCCGAGCGAGGACCGTTGCCGCGACGTCTGCTGGCCACAAGCGGCCACCCTGCCAGGGACAGCCACCCGACGGGTGTCCCGATGAGCGTGGCCGTCACCGGGTGGACCCCCAGGCTCGTCAAGCCCCACGACACGCCGAGGGTGAGCAGGACAAACCCGAGCAAAGAACCGATCGCATCGCGGAGGCCCCAGCGGGGTAGGACTGGCTGGGTCGGGACCGATTCGGGTGGCTCGACTGTTGTCACCTGACCATCATCGCCCAGCGCGTGGGTTTGACTCAGCGGGGCTGAGGGGCAAGGGTGGAGAGACCGGCATTCGAGTGCGCCGAGGAGTGATTCACCACTTGCAGCCGGCGTGACCCCTCATGGTGCGGTCACCGCGCCCCCTGTGACGAGGGGTCGGAAGTCCATGTTCTCCCAGTTCAGTCAAGGAGCCATCTTGCTTGCGCTCACCAGCAACGCTGCTCTCGTCATCCAGTCGTTGACGAACAGCCCTGACCTTCCCGGCAGCGCGGGTCTGCGGATCACCGCCCTGCCGGAGGACCAGCAAAGCCTCAGCCTGGCCGTGGCCCCCGAGCCGGCCGCCGGTGACACGGTGGTCGAGGAGCAAGGGGCACGTGTCTTCCTGGAGCCGAGCGCGTCCAGCATGCTCGACCAGATGGTGCTCGACGCCGAGGTCGACGCTCAGGGCAGCGTCCAGTTCTTCCTGGGCACGCAGTCTGGCGGCCCGTCGCCGTCGGACGACGGCGCGCCTGCCTGATCGTGCGAGCCCGGCACAGCCGGGCTTCACGACGGGCTATCCGGGCACATCGTGCCTCGCGGTGCTGAGGTGTGCTCACCTCAGCACGCGCTGGGCCAAGGCGATGTGCCGAGTCGATGGTGCGCACGACGTGCACTCGTCGACGTGCGCTGAACTCGCTGGACGAGAATCCACCGCCTCGTTCAGAATCCGCCCGTGCACGAAAACGCGACACGGGGGACGTCAGACCTGGTGTGTCGGCTGGAGACCTACTACGACACGATGCCGCGCACCCAGGCCGACGTCGAAGATCACGGACCGTTCACCTTGTTCGTCTCCCGGATGCCGTGGCCACTCTACGCGCGCCCACGCCTGGGCCACACCGACTCGTTCGATGTCTTAGACGTCACGGCGGTCCGCCGTCGGCTGGAGGAGCTTCGCCAACCCGTGCGGTTCGAGTGGACCCACGAAGCGGCACCGAGCTTGGTCGAGGTGATGACCGAGGCCGGCCTGAGTGTGGAGCGCTATCCCCTGCTCGTTCTCGACGAGCTCGTACCCGCCGAGCCGCCGCCCGGGGTACGCGTCCGCTTCATGGAGGCCGAGGATGACGCCCTCGCCGCCGCGGTGGCCGCCGTCGACATCGGGTTCTCGCCAGGTGAGGGAGACGACCTATCCAGACGCGACGAGCTCGCGCGCAACCTCCCGCCGGGACGTCTCGCCCTGATTCGGGAGCACATCCGGGCCGGTCATCAGCGGTGGGCGGTCGCGGAGGACGCGTCGGGACCGGTCGCCGGCGGAAGCTACCAGCCGTGTGACGGCGTCGCTGAGCTGATGGGAATCGCGACCATCCCGTCACGGCGAGAGCGCGGCATCGGGAGTGCGATCACAGCGGCCCTGTCCGCCGACGCGCTGCGCCACGGTGTGGCGCTGGTGTTCCTCTCCGCCGGATCGGCGGACGCCGCACGAATCTACGAGCGACTCGGATTCCGCCGGGTCGCGACGGCATGTGCCGCCGTACTGCCCTCCGGTCCCACCGCGAGCAGTGGCGACGGACGTCAGGGCTCCGGCGACACGCGCTAGGTGCCCTGGGCCGCACGGAAATGGTTCACGGCGTCGTCATTCGGTGTGGCTGTCGGGGTCGTCCCAGTACCACGCCTCCGGGTCGTAGGCGGCTGGCATGGGGTAGTGCCAGTCGTTGACAAAGCCGCCGAGTGCGGTCTCCTCGCGAGTCGGAACGTTCCGCAGGCCCTGCTTGACGAGCTCGACCTGCGGATAGTTCGCGACAGCCCCGAGGAAGAACGGCCCTTCCTCGATGTGGATCTTCACCATGTCCCAGACGAGCTTGTCCCGTACGACCGGATCCGCCTCGACCCGCACGCGTTCGGCGAGCTTCCAGAGCCGGTCCACGGGCCCATCTGGGTCAGGTTCCATGCGGGGAGGCGTGCGCTTGTACGGGTCGACGTCCTTCTGCCGATGCTCGTGCGGCGTTCCGCGCAGCGCGTAGTACTGGCCTTGGAGCGGCGCCCATCGGGTGGGCTCCATCGGCATCATCCACAGGAGGTCTGCGGCGACGCTCATCGTGCTGACCTCCCACGCCGTCGTCGACATGAGCTTGCCCTGCGCCCACAGGTCGGCGAACGCGGTGGGAGCGACCGGGTTCAGCTCGGTCTTGATGCCCACGGCCTCCCAGCTCTTCTTGAGCACCTGGTTCTTGCGCATGTGCTCGCCACTGGGGTCAAGGTCCGCCGGATAGTCCAACCGAACGACGAGCCTGCTGCCATCCGGCTTCTCCCGAAAGCCGTCGCCGTCCCGGTCGACACATCCGATCTCGTCGAGCATGGCGCGCGCCCGATCTGGGTCGTAGTCGAGCCACGACTTCCGCCACTGCTCGTACATCCGCCGGCCATCACCACGGTTGAACTCTCGGGTCTTCGGTCCGTAGCCGCCTGTGGTGAGGTCCCCGGTGTCGAAGTAGATCGAGCGTCGAACCTCGGCTCGGTCGTAGGCGAGGGACAGCGCCTGCCGGAACTTCGGCATCCGGATGAGCTCCCGCATGGCCGGGTCCTCGTAGTCCTGGCTGAAGAAGAACACCGACCCGGTGCCTGATCCGCTGTCCCACAAGATGATGTCCATCTGGTGCCGAGACTGGGTGGCGCGAAGGCCGGAGACGTCGGCCAGCGTGATGCCGGCGAAAGCACCGTGGACGAAGTCGAACTGACCGTTCTGGATCTGTAGCTTCCTGGTCTCGACATTGTCGACCACCCGGAAGGTCAGGCTGTCGATGTAGGGAAGCTGGTTGCCGTCTCGGTCGACCACCCAGTAGTACGGATTGCGTTCGAACCTGGAGTAGCTCCCCTCCTCGTAGGAGACCAGCCGCCACCCGGTCATGGTGGGCACCTCGGGGTTGAGGATGGGGTTGCGCATGCGGTCGAAGTTGGCCGTCCAGTCACCGCGGATGCTCGGGTTGTACCTGGGATGGAACTGCGCGAGATAGTGCTTGGGCTCCATCCACGAGGCGCCGACACCTCGGTTGACCCAGTTGGCGATCATCTCCGCCACCATCGGGCTCGGCGCGTCGTAGCTCAGCACGAGTGTCGTCTCGTCAGGGGCGGAGAGGCTGACCACCGTACCTTTGCTGGAGCGAGCCTCATCGGGGATGCCCTCACCGAACTCCTCGTTGAGGACCATGTCCTCCCACCAGAACAGGATGTCCTCGGTGCTCCACGGGTGGCCGTCGGACCACTTCAGGCCTTTGCGGAAATGCAGCGTCCACTCCGACGCGTCGTCGTTGGCCTCCCAGCTCTCCACCAGACCCGGGCCCAGGTCGAGTCCTTCGTTCAGCCAGCGCAACGGCGAATGGCCGTACATGTACTCCTTGATGGAGTAGTCGTTGGTGGCGCCGCAGACCAGCCGAAGGTGTCCGCCGTACGTTCCGGGCGTCAGCCATCGGTGCGGGACGACGTAAGGGTTCACGGGCAGCCGTTCCTCGACTGGAGGCAGCTTTCCGTCCTTGACCTGCGCGGCGAGCATCGGCGCTTCCCGGAACGTGGCAGGCGCGGAAAGCGGCCGCGGTTCTGAGCCTTTCCGAGCGCTCGCTGTTGCTTTCGAACGCGGCTTCGTGCTCGATCGGTCGCTGC